>JBKHJN010000012.1:0-71007 GCA_046538075.1 Desulfobacteraceae bacterium
ATCAATTTTTTCTTCATCATTCCCCCCTTAAGTTAAATGAAAAGTTTACCCTTTTCCCCTTTAAGGATGTCCTTAGAGACAAAAGTCGGCAACTTCTTCTAAATATTATCCTTTTTACACACCTCCTTTCCCCCTATGTCTCTAATTTAGCTTAGCAATTTACAATCTTTAGGGCACTATAGGGCAAACCCCAATTTTTGTCAACAAAAATTTGCAAAAAGTTTCCGGTTTTTGTTTTGCGGGGCAGCCGATATTTAAATTTACCTATCGGCCTCTTTCCTAAAAAACATTAATGGCTTGCGGGGTAACGCACTATTAGTTAACCCTGGGATAACCTAAAATTAAATTTTCTTAATTTGTATGACCAGGTCATCTAGTTGCCACCGCTATTTTAAAACGGCCCGTAATATGGGTCCCACAGAAAGGCAATCAATCCGGCCAGGACCATATTACCTTCCACCAGGCTTTCCAGAAGCAGGGTATTTTCCCCGTAGCCCTGGCGATACAGCGTAAGATAGGCTAGGGCGTAAAACACACAGATGAGCAGGGCATAACCCAAAGAGGGCAGTAAGTCGGCAGCGGTGGCCCCATATAGGGTCACCAACAGGGCTATAGCCAGGATATAGAGCAGCGCCAGGGTCTTCTCCTTGCCCAGGGCGATGGCTAAAGTCTCTTTGCCCACCACTCGATCGCCTTCCAGCGCCAGGATTTCAAACAGCCCGGAGCGGATAAAGATCAACCCGGCCACCAGTAGAAAGGCAAAAACAGTGGCCAGAGAAAAGCCCCGCCCCGAGCTGACCACCGGAATCAGGGCGGCCAGCACCCCCCAGGCGACGGCGGTGAAGATGGTCTTGGAGCCGGGGATTTCCTTGAGCCGGGCCATGCGGAAGACGGCGGCGCGGCCCACCGGGAAAATCTTCAGATTATAAATTATCCCCAGGATGGTCATCAAAGAAATGAACAAAAAGGCGACCACTCCCAAGAGGAGGCCGATGATCAGGGCAATGACCGCCGAGGCCGCGCCGGTGATTAACAGAAACTGGCGGTGGCGGCCGTAAAACATGGTCTGCACCGGATCATTGAGTTTGCTGGCCTCATCGGTGAAGTGGTTCAGGATATGCATGGCATAAATATAGAAAAAGGCCACAAAAAAATATTTAAACAAGGGTTCGACATTCTGGAGCAGGGAAGAGGTGTAACTGAGCGATCCGGCCCCCAGGGCGACATAGAGGTTGGATTTGAGCAGAAACCGCCAACCCCGGAACAGCAGTTGGCCCACCGAACCCTGGCGAAAGGCCCAGGCATGCTTCAGGGTGGTGACCACATTGCCGATCAGCCAGTGAGGGGTGGAAGCCCCGGCCGTAACCCCCACGGTCTGGTAGCGGCTCATCGCTTTCAGGTCCAGTTCGCTTTCGGTTTCGATGTGATAGGTGGGAACCCCGGTAGCCCGGGAAACTTCCACCAATCGTTGGGTATTGCCGCTGGCCCGGCCGCCCACCACCACGATGGCCTCGACGTCCTGAGCCAGCTGTTGGGCCTCGGCCTGGCGGTTGGCGGTAGCATCACAGATGGTTTTGTAAATCCGCGCCTGAGGGAAGCGGTCCGTGATTTCCTCTACCCGCTGATCAAAAAGCGCCTGGCTCTGGGTGGTCTGGGCCACCACGATGACTTGGTCCAGTTGCGGCAGTTGGGCCACGTCTGCGGCCGTAGAGACGATATAGCCCCGGCTTTGAGTGTGCCCTTTCAGTCCCAGAACCTCGGGATGATCTTGATCTCCGATAATAATGGTGGCATAGCCCTGCTGAGCCCAACGCCGGATAATCGCCTGCACCCGGGCCACCCGGGGACAGGTGGCATCAATGATCTGGCAGCCGGCTTTTTCTAGCTCTTCACGCTCTTGCGGGGGGATGCCATGGGCCCGAATCACCACCACCCCCTGAGAGACGGTCTGATGGGGCTTGAGGATGGAGATCCCCCGCTCCTCCAGCAGCTCCAAGACCTGGGGATTATGGATCAGCGGCCCATAGGTGTAAATTTTGCCGGGCTTGCAATCAATGGCACTAAGGACCATCTCCATGGCCCGCTTGACCCCCATGCAAAAGCCCGCGGTCTCCGCCAGAATGACTTTCAAGCCTGGCCTCCGAGTTGTCAAAGGATAAGATTCTATTAAGCTTGACAATTTTTATCCGGGGTGTCAACTAGGGACAGCCATGTTTTTAGGAGGTCATCATTAGATGGAGGGTTTTGGGGGACTTCTGGGGGGGACTCTGGTTTTACGGCCCTATGTGTTTATTTTCCTGGCCGCCTATCTCCTGCTAGCCACCTGGCATCTGGGATGGGGACGGGCCTTGATCTATCTGGTGGCAGGCTATCTGCTGGCGTGGGGGTCGGAATTTTCTTCAATTCACACCGGCTTCCCCTACGGCCGTTATTTCTATATTGAAGCGACCCGGGGGCAGGAACTCTGGGTGGGGGGGGTACCGTTCATGGACTCCCTCTCCTATGTGTTTCTGTCTTATGCCAGCTATAGCCTGGCGCTACTGGCCCGGACCCCGACGCGCCCTGGCCCTGGAGGCTTAAAGCTGGAGAAAAATGAAATCCTGCACCATTCCTGGGGGACGCTGATTTTGGCCGGTGTGTTGTTCGTGAGCCTGGACGTAGTAATTGATCCGGTGGCCCTGCGGGGCTACCGCTGGTTTTTGGGGCAAATCTACGCCTATCCCGAACCCGGTCTCTATTTTGGCATTCCTTTGAGCAATTTTCTGGGGTGGCTGGTCATGGGATTCGTACTGATCGCCGTGCTGCAGCGGGTCGCCCGCCTGCCGGACTGGGTGCCTCTGGCGAACTGGGGCAGAATCAACTTTCCCGGTCAGGAATGGCTCGGACCAGGCTTATACTTTGGTATATTGATGTTTATTCTGGTAGTTACCTTTTATATCGGTGAAACCTTGTTGGGGCTGGTGGGCTGCTTTATTTATATCCCGTTTGTAACCTTATTAGCCGTAAGTCTACTGAACCGCCGAAATTGCCGGTTAGTTGATGATCATCAAAAATCTTTAAATAGCTGACCCCAAATGCGGCAGCAGCGTAGTCAAAGTCCGGGACAGTTGACGGCTGGCCCGCCGGGAGCGCCGCCAAAGAATAGCCAGATAGGGCCAGCGGCCGGGTTGGGTCCAGAATAGTCGGCCCGCCTGCCGCCAGCCTGATTTTCCTGCGGTCTGGGACATTGCAATTACGAAGTCGGGGATCTCCTCCAACCCGGTATCGGTAATGGCCCGCAGTCCCAGGAACGGCAGTTGATAGTGGTGGGCCACGGCTGCCACCGCGGCGGTCTCCAGGTCCAGGACCGGGTTGGAGAGCACCAAAAGCGGCGCTGCTTCTCTGTGCTTGGCAATGATCCGGGGAGTGGAAACCAGGACTCCGGCCCCGGCCGGGATGCCGGCCGCCTGCAGATGGTTGACCAGTTCTGGGACGGGGGGACCCCCCCAAAGCGAACACACCGGGTTCAAGGTGGGCCCGCCAGGATCAAAATGCCGATATTCCTGTCCCAGTAATACAGTGCCTGGGGCCAGGTCGGGGTTTACTGCCCCTCCGTAGCCCAGGGAGATGATCAGCCGCGGGGCATAAATCTCAATCAGGCGATGGGCAGTGTCTCGGGCTTTGTCGGCCCCCATCCCTGAAACCGCCACTATTCCGGGCCGATTTGCCAACTGAAAGCGCCAAGCCATTGGAAGTTCGGATAGCCGGCGAACGCTGGATAGCTGCCGCAAAAAAGGATAGACTTCACGCCTCAGGGCGGCAATCAGGCCAAAAGCAGTGGGAGTAGGGCCGGCAGGAAACATAATTGCATAAAAAAACCCCCGTTGCCGGGGGTTTCAGATATTGGACCAGACAATTCAGGACTTGGAAATTGGGAGTTGCTCATCCGACCTTCTTTGGCGCTGGATCAGCTCCATTTCTGGTGATAGCTTGCCGACCTGGCGGGCTCGCCGCCATTTGCGCCCCTGAATCAACAGATTCCCATCTTTGTGGATGACGGTGCGGTCATCCAGGATGATCAACCCGAATTTATCGGAAATCTCGGAATAATACTGATATTCCATATGCTTTTTGTTGAGCTTATACTTGAAGATCATAAAGAAGATCATGTAGATCGCCACTAAGGCCCCCAGGGCCGCCAGGACATAGATTAAAAATATAAAGGTCTTCTCTCCCAGCGAGGCAATCCAGACCATGATGTGATTCATGTTGTACAGGGCCAGGATGGTCACCAGAAGCAGAAACAGCAGCCCCAGATAGGGGAGGCGGCGCATCTGGCCGACAATGCTGGACAGATGTTCACCCGGTCCGACCTCCTCCGCCACTGCCGTGGTAGATTCTTCTGGGGCGCCCATGAAATAATTAAATCCGGTGACGATGACCCCCATCAGGAAGGTGATGATCACCGGGAAGGCAAAGGCTACGAAGAGATACTCCCGCCAGGGAAAGGGGGTGTAAACCCGGTGATACTTGTCGTCAGTGGCCCATAAGGCGACCACGATAAAGATCACGATCTCCAAGATCCCTAACAACTTAAGGTAATCAAAAAATAGCTTTTTGCGGTCGCTTTGACTAAAATAATTAGCGATCCTTGCCATCACAGACTCCGGCTTCTTTAAAGTTTCAGATAAATTTAACAGGAAAAGACTTCGGGGTCAACATTATAAAATCAAGAACTCAAGCATCGAGGGCAGATAAATTAATTATGGCCTAATTCCGGGGAGGCCTGGGTGAAGATTTGCCTGATCCGATCCGGCAGGTCAATTGCCTGCCACTCCCGGTTGATGGCCACCAGGTTGGCCGATCCCCGGGCCAGCAGTTCCTCCCCGGAGTCCGGAAAAAACTCGAAACCAAAGATAATCGCCCGGGGTCGGAGTTCCTCGATACGAGTGGCAACGATGAGCAGATCACCATAGCGGGCCGGGCGCAAGAATCGGCATCGGGCCTCGACAATGGGCAGGCCAAAACCTTCCGGAACATTGCGGAAGGTCTCTTCCGGTTTGAGTCCCAACGCTCTCAGGTATTCTTCGATGGCCCGGTGGCAGTAGCGGAAGTAGCTGACAAAATAAACGATGCCGTAAGGATCGGTATCGCCGAACCGGACTCGCACCTTGGTGCGATGGACAAAATTCTGCTGTTCCATCTGACGCCCCAATCTTGGAAAGTGTGCGCAAACCTACTCTGCCGCCAGCATTCTCTCCGGTATTTTATCATTTCTGAGGACTGCTTTTCAATCTAGACTTGGTTCGGCTAAAATATTTCTTTCCGAAGATGATTTTCTGAGTTTCAATTAATTTGACAATCTAGTATAAAATTTGGGTTAATTAAATTTTTTTTAGACATTGCCCAGCTTAATAACTCTGACCCACTTTGGGGTTGGAGCTGATTTTAGATAACTGAAAGGCGCGGGGCCGACGGGGGCAAGCCCTGTCTGCTTCTGACTGCCTGACCGGAAAGGAGTTTTAATTATGAAAGCCGTGGCTGAGCGGATCGCCGAACTCCAAGGCAAAGAGGCCGAGATCAAGGCTATGGGAGGCCCCAAGGCGGTAGAGAAGCAGCATCAGACCGGTAAGCTTACCGCCCGAGAACGCCTCGATCTATTCTTTGATCCCGGGACTTTTCGCGAGCTGGATATGATGGTGACCCACCGCTGTACCCAATTTGGCATGGAAAAAATGCAAATCCCGGCCGACGGAGTGATCACCGGTTATGGGCAGGTCAATGGCCGTCCGGTCTTTGCCTTTGCTCAGGACTTTACTTCCCGGGCCGGGACTCTGGGAGAGATGCATTCCCGCAAAATTTGCAAGGTTATGGACCTGGCCCTGAAAGCCGGGGTTCCCTTTGTCGGATTCAATGACTCCGGGGGGGCCCGCATCCAGGAGGGGGTGGACTCCCTGGCCGCCTACGGGCAGATTTTCTATCGCAATGCGATTGCTTCCGGGGTTATCCCGCAGATTTCCGGGATTATGGGCCCTTGCGCCGGAGGTGCGGTCTATTCTCCGGCCATGACTGATTTTGTCTTCATGGTAAAAAATAGCAGCTACATGTTCATCACCGGGCCGGACGTCATCAAAAGTGTGACCGGAGAGGAAATCACCTTTGAGGAGCTGGGTGGGGCGATGTCCCATAACGTTAAGAGTGGGGTGGCCCATTTTGCTGCCGAGTCGGATGAGGAAGCCATCAACCAGATCAAGGGCCTGCTCAGCTATTTGCCCAACAACAACATGGAGGATCCTCCTCTCCAACCCTGCAGCGACCCGATAAACCGCCTGGACCCGGCCCTGGACTCCATTATCCCCGACAATCCCCGGGCCAGCTATGACATGAAAGATGTTATTCAATCCATAGTTGATGATGGCGAATTCTTTGAGCCCCATGCCTTGTTTGCTCAAAATATGGTGGTGGGATTTGCCCGGCTCAACGGCCGCCCCATCGGCATCGTGGCCAATCAACCGTTGGTGCTGGCCGGTTGTTTGGACGTCAATGCCTCCGACAAGGCCACCCGCTTCATCCGCTTCTGTGATGCCTTCAATATCCCGTTGCTGACCATCGCTGACGTCCCCGGCTATCTCCCCGGCAGCGACCAGGAATGGAGCGGCATCATCCGGCACGGGGCCAAGCTGCTCTGGTGTTATTCGGAAGCCACCGTCCCCAAGATTACCCTGATTACCCGCAAGGACTATGGCGGTTCTTATCTGGCCATGTGTTCCCGCGACCTGGGCGCTGATATGGCCATTGCCTGGCCCACCGCTGAAATCGCCGTCATGGGGGCCGAGGGTGCTGCCAATATCATTTTCCGCCGGGAAATTCAGGGGGCCGAGAATCCGGAAGCCAAACGCCAGGAAAAGATTGAGCAATATCGGGAATTGCTCTACAATCCCTATATCGCCGCCTCGCGTGGCTATATCGACCAGATAATCCTGCCGCGGGAAACCCGGCCCCGCCTGATCGAGGCCCTGGAAATTTTATGCACCAAAAAAGAGAATCTGCCGCCTAAAAAACACGGCAATATTCCCATGTAGCGAAAGAGGTGAATATGGCTCGCCAAGACAAATTGCTGGCGGCAATGACCGCTGCCATTCAGGCCTATATGATGGAGGAAGAAGCTATCTTGATGGCCCAGGCTGCGGCGCCGGTGACGCCGGCGGTAGAAGCCCCGCCCCCGGTCCATAATCTCTGGGGCCTGGCCGGCCGTCAAATGGCCATGCAATTACGCGTCCTGATGCAGCGTCGCAGTCTGAAATAGGCCTGGATCCAAGCCGGATCCGAAAAATTTTGACATAAATTTTAGGAGAATAGACATGGCAGGTAAAAATCCCATCAAATTTACCGATACCACCTTTCGGGACGGACATCAATCCTCCCTGGCCACCCGCATGCGGACTGAAGACATGCTCGACATGGCCGAACGCATGGATAATTCGGGCTTCTGGTCCATGGAGGTCTGGGGCGGTGCCACTTTTGACGTCACCCACCGGTTCTTAGCCGAAGATCCGTGGGAACGCATCCGCACTCTGAAGAAATACATCAAGAAGACCCCCTTCATGATGCTCCTGCGGGGCCAGAACCTGGTCGGCTACCGGCATTACCCGGACGACATAGTGGAGCCCTTTGTGAAATACGCCGCTGAGTGTGGCATTAATATCTTCCGGGTCTTCGACGCCTTGAATGACATGCGCAATTTTGAGGCTTCCTTCAAGGCCATCAAGGACTGTAAAAAAGCCGGAATGGATGTCCATATCCAGGCCGCGGTCTGCTACTCGCTGACGCAGCGCCGCATGGGCGGAGAAGTCTACACCAAGGAATATTATGTGGATTTTGCCAAACGCGCCGTCGATATGGGAGCCGACTCCTTCTGTGTCAAAGATATGGCCGGGATGATCTCCCCCTACGATGCCTATGAATTGATCAAGACCCTGAAAGAAACCATCGACATCCCCATTGAACTGCATACCCATTATACCAGCGGCCAGGCCTCCATGGCTTATCTCAAAGCCATCGAAGCCGGAGTAGACATCGTCGATACCTGTCTTTCCCCCTATGGCCTGCGGACCTCGCAGCCGGCCATTGAGCCGATCCTGGTGTCGGTGGAAAAAACCGACCGGGAAACGTCGCTGGATTTGGCCACTTTGATCGAGTTGGTCCAGGATTTGGAAAAGATCGCTCCCAAGTACCGGGATTTCTTGGACACCAGCAAGATGGCGGTGATTGACACCGGGGTGCTCCTGCATCAGATCCCCGGCGGCATGTATTCCAACCTGGTGTCGCAGCTCAAACAGGCCGATGCCCTGGACCGCATTCTGGATGTGATGCATGAGCTGCCCCAGACCCGGAAGGAACTGGGCTATCCACCCCTGGTCACCCCGACCAGCCAGATCGTTGGCATTCAGGCGGTGCAAAACGTGCTCTTTGGGCGCTACAACATGATCTCCGGCCAGGTCAAGGATATGGCTTATGGTCTCTATGGGAAGACCCCGGCCCCCATGGATCCCGAGGTGCAAAAGCAGATCCTCAAGGGCTACGAGCGGGGCGAAGAGCCGATTACCTGCCGGGCCGCGGATGTCCTGGAACCGGAACTGGAAAGGGCGGAAGAAGCCACCAAAGGTCTGGCCAAAAATATCGGCGACGTCCTGATTTACGCCCTCTACCCCACTACCGGGTTAAGATTCTTGAAGTGGAAATACGGTCTGGAGGAAATCCCCGAGGAAGTCAAGCCCGTTACTATGGAACAGATTAAACTGGAAGATGCAGTCATCAATAAAATCAAGCAGAAAAACCTCTTCCAGGAAGTTAAAGACTACCTCGAGTGCCTGGAACGCCCGGCCCCGGAAAAGGGCGAGGCTTTGCGCACCTTCAATGTTTTTATCGACGGGGAATATTTTGAGGTGGAGGTGGAATGCACTTCCGGAGCACCAGTGATTACCGCGGCCACCCCCGCCGCGGCTGCCCCCCGGCCGGAGGTTGTGGCCCCCAAGCCAGCCCCGGCTGCAGCTAAGCCGGCTGCGGCGGCCAAGCCAGCCCCGGCCGTTGGAGTGGCTCCCGGGGAAGTGCCCCTGCGGTCCCCGATGCCCGGCATGGTGATCAGTTATAGTGTCAACGTCGGCGACCAGGTCAAGGTGGGTGAACCCATCTGCATTCTGGAAGCCATGAAAATGCAGAATAATCTGCCTTCCCCGGCCAGCGGCACCGTCAAAGCCATCAATTACGAACCCGGGGCCTCCGTGGGTAAGGATGCCATTTTGCTGGTAATTGCCAAAGAAGATTAACCTAAACTATGATGGCCGCCTGGAACAACCCAGGCGGCCAAGTCCAGGCTGGACCTTAGAGATCACCGCTTCCGGCCCTCCTGCACACTTAGCCCGCTAGATTTTTTGACTGTACCCCAGGCACGGCTCACTCCCATGGTTAAAGCCATTTCAAATATCTTCCTCTTATTTAAAAATTTCCTTAGTCTTTGGTTTCTCAAAAACTTCCTCTTAAGTTGGGGCTATCAGGTTTGTTTATCAATCTGAGAAGATTTTACCGGCCCTGCAGACGGGTTAAAATATAACTAATTGAGATGTCAGCAAATTTTAACTTTGGCGACTCTGGCATTTAGGTTGCTTGATAATTTTAAGCCAAATAAAAAAATTTTTCAGTAAGCCGCCGGATTTTCTCTCAGGCGGTGTTTATAGAAGTAAAAGGCAACCGAAAATTTGAGGGTGGGTCAGACAGCTTTATTAATCGGAGGTAAGCCAACCATGACCTGGATAAAAAGAGTAGCCTTAGTTGTCTTAATAGGTGTTTTCCTCGCCGGATGTGCCGGACAAAACCCCTATACTTATCAGGGGGCGACAGTGGGCGGCGCTCTGGGCGCTGGTACCGGAGCCTTGATTGACGACAACAATCGTTGGCGCGGGGCCATGATCGGCGGTTTAGGGGGGGCAGCTCTGGGTGGAGCGGTGACCGAGATCAGCCGGCGGGCCGCGGAAGAGTCAATGCAACGGCAGAGCGGGCAAACTGCTCAGCCCTACCACACTGACCAGTACCAGAGCCAGTACTAACAGGAAGTAAATTGAGATATAGAGCCCGAGGCCTTCTTGTGCCTGAGTTTGCCTCCCTGGCACCCAGGCCTCGGGTAATCAACCTGCCCGGCGTCGAGGGTGGCGATCGCCGGCCTATAGCCGGCTGAAGGTTTGCCTTACCCCTGGTGGAGTCGATCCGCCAGGGGTCCACCTGGAGTTGTTACCTTTTCTTTCCGCCTCCTGGTTTCCTACTTATTGACATTTCTTGAGTAAATCTTATTTTATAATCAAAAATAGATTTAAATTTGTCTGGTTCTCTGACCATCAAATCATAATATTAAATTACCATTCCCTGAAAGGTTTTGTCCAAAAGGCCAAGATCGGACATGGCTTAAGAGTAAGTTCATCTGCTGCCAATTTTTGCGTGCCTTTTTAATTCCAATGGGATATTCAATTTGTATATGTGAAACGAACCTGAGATTAAAGATTACTTGATCAGGGGGAAAAACCGCGCATGGACCAAGACAGGGCACCCAACCGGCTGATCCACGAAACCAGTCCCTATCTGAAGCAGCATGCCTATAACTCGGTAGATTGGTACCCCTGGGGCCCCGAGGCGTTGGAACGGGCCCGTCAAGAGGACCGGCCCATCCTCCTCAGTATCGGCTATTCTACCTGCCACTGGTGCCATGTGATGGCCCACGAGTGTTTCGAGAACCCCCGAATTGCCCAGATAATGAACGAGCATTTCGTCAACATCAAGGTCGATCGGGAAGAACGTCCGGATCTGGATGAAGTTTATATGAACGCCGTGCGGCTGTTGACCGGTCGCGGCGGTTGGCCCTTGACGGTGTTTTTGACGCCAGAGCTCAAACCTTTTTACGGCGGCACCTATTTCCCTCCCGAAGACCGGGCCGGATTGCCGGGTTTTCCCTGGCTGCTCCAGGCCCTGAGCGAAGCCTATCACCGCAAAAAGACAGATATTAATATTGCCGCTCAGAGTTTGAGTCAAAAGATCAATATCCTGGGAGAGATTGCGGATACCGCCCAGGAACCCAACCATGCCGCGCTGGATGCCGCTTATCGGGAAATGATTCGAGACTTTGATTTTCAACATGGCGGCTTCGGACAGGCCCCCAAATTCCCCCCTTCTCTGGACCTGGACTTTATGGGGCGCTATTATTATCGTACCGGTGATGAGGGCAGCCGGGACCAGATAGTCCTCACCCTGACCCACATGGCCCAAGGGGGGATTTATGATCAGCTGCGAGGCGGATTTCATCGCTACACCGTCGATGGAGTGTGGCTGATCCCCCATTTTGAAAAAATGTTGTATGACAATGCCCTGTTGGCCCGCCGTTACCTGGAGGCCTTCCAGATCACCGGCGACCCCTGGTTTGCCCAGATCGCCCGGGAGACCTTGGATTATGTCCTGGCTGAGATGACTGCTCCCGAGGGGGGGTTTTATGCTGCCCGAGATGCCGATAGTGAAGGGGTGGAGGGCAAGTTTTTTGTCTGGACCCCGGAGCAGATCAAGGAAGCGGTCGGCCCTGACTACGCCGAGCTGGTGAGTGCAGCCTACGGGGTAACCCCGGCCGGAAATTTTGACCACGGCGCCAGCGTCTTGCACCGTCCCTTAACCACTGCTGAGTTAGCCCAGCGCTTTTCATGGTCAGAGCCAGAAATCAGGGAAATTTTGTCTCGATGCCGCAAACAACTGTTGGCGGTCCGGGAAAGCCGGGTCCGACCGCACCGGGATGAAAAAATCATCACAGCCTGGAACGGACTAATGGTCTCGGCCATGGCGTATGGCAGCCAGGTCCTGGGAGAGGCGCGCTATCGCCTGGCAGCAAATAAATGTGCCAGTTTTATTTTGGATAATCTTCTCCAGGAAGGCCAGTTGAAGCGCATCTGGACTGAAGGCCAGGCCAGCAATGCCGGTTTTTTGGACGACTACTCCTGTCTGGTGGCCGGACTGCTGGATCTATTTGAGACCGACTTCGACCCGGACTGGCTGTTGCCGGCGATCTTACTAACCAGCCTGACGGAAGACCGTTTTTACGATACTCAGCAGAAATATTACCTGTATACCGCCCACGATCACGAACAATTGATTGCCCGTCCCAAAAACTTTTATGATCAGGCCCTGCCTTCCGGAAACTCGGTAGCCGTGCATAATCTTATTCGCCTGTTCTGGCTGACTGAAAACCGGCTCTACCAGGAGCGGGCGTTAGCAATCCTAACCCGCTTTCAGGGTCTGATCGCCGAAAATCCCCGGGCCTTGGCTCATCTGCTGTCGGCCCAGGAGGCCTATCTGGCTGCGAATCTGGCTCTGACTCTGGTGGGCGATCCGGCTGATCCGGAGCTGAGCCAAATGCTGGCCGGTATCTACCGCCGTTATCTCCCCTATCGCCGCCTGGTGGTCAAAAGTCCGGACAATTGCGAGGCCCTGGACGGACTGGTAGCCGGGGCGCGGGAATATGAAGCCCTGGATAACCAACCCACGGCTTTTGTTTGCCATGGGTTCACTTGCCTGGAACCGGTGCATACGGCCACTGAACTTGACGCGGTCCTGGAGAAATTGCCCCGGGCTTAGGATCAGCAGTCTTCCCCCAGATCAGCCCCAGCCTGGCAAAACCTTTAGCCTCCCAGGGCCTTGATAACCGCCCGGCAGAAGGCAGGCAGATCCTCGGGTTTCCGGGAGGTGATGAGGTTGCCGTCCACGGCCACTTCGGCGTCGATGAAATTGGCTCCGGCATGCACCAGGTCATCCTTGATGGCAAAAAAGGCGGTTACCGTTTTCCCCTGGACGACCTCAGCGCTGGCCAGCATCCATCCCCCATGGCAGATAGCCGCCACCACTTTGCCCTGCACCGCCATGTCCTTGACCAGCCGCACCATGGCCGGATAACGGCGCATTATATCCGGGGCATAACCGCCCGGAATGATGATGGCATCGAAATCAGCGGCTTTGACTGCATCGGCGCTTTTATCCACCGTTACTGGATAGCCGAGTTTGCTGGTATGCTCTTTGGCGCTGCCGGAACCGACCACCACTACCGCGGCCCCTTCTTCCTTAAAGCGCAGCAAGGGATACCAGACTTCTAGTTCCTGATAGAGGTTTTCTGCCAAGATAGCGATTTTTTTGCCTGACAAACTCATAGCTCCTCCTGTTGAAGGGTTAGTTTCAAAATAAAACCATCCACCAAACCACAACGCTTAAAAATTGACCACCTTGCGAATAGCCCGGCTGATCCGCCAGGCGTCGGGGAGATAATGTTCTTCCAGCTTTAAGAGCGGAAACACGGTGTCAAAGCCGGTGACCCGCTCGATCGGGGCCGCCAGCGACAGGAAGGCCTTTTCCATCAGGCGGGCTATGATCTCGGCCCCTAGCCCGCCGGTGCGGCAGGCTTCATGGACTACCACGCCGCGGCCGGTTTTTTGGATGGATTCCGCCAGGGTGGCATTGTCCATAGGGGAAATGGTCCTGAGATCAATGACTTCCACGCTGATGCCTTCTTCCTCCACTTCCTCCGCGGCCCGCACCGTTTCCCGCACCATGGCGCCCCAGGCGATGGCGGTAACCTGGTCGCCGGGCCGGACAATTTTGGCCTGCCCCAGGGGCACGATAAATTCCCCCTCCGGCACTTCTTCCCGGATGGCCCGATAGATGCGCTTCGGTTCCAGAAAGACCACCGGATCAGGATCGCGCAGGGCCGATATCAACAGGCCTTTGGCATCACAAGGAGTGGCCGGGATCACTACCTTGATTCCCGGAATATGGGCTAAAATCGCCTCGGTACTTTCTGAATGGTGCTCGGGGGCGTGGATACCGCCCCCGTAGGGCATGCGAATCACTAGGGGCAAACAATAGCGCCCCCGAGTGCGGTTGCGGTAGCGGGAGATATGCGAGATGATCTGGTCCAGGGCCGGGTAGAGAAAGCCCATGAACTGGAGCTCGACCACCGGTTTGAAGCCCCCTACCGCCAACCCCAGGGAGGTGCCGACAATGCCCGATTCCGCCAGGGGCGTATCGATTACCCGGTCGGGGCCAAAACGGGCCTGCAGGCCGTCGGTAACCCGGAAGACGCCGCCCAGCTGCCCGATGTCCTCCCCCAGCAGAATGATCTGGTTATCCCGGGCCATTTCCTCGGCCAGGGCCAGGTTCAGCGCCTCCACCATATTAAGCTTGGGCATGGGCTGACTCCCGCTTGGCGGCCACGATGCGCTGGCAGTAGGCTTTTTGCTCGGCCAGGTACGGAGGTAGATGGGCAAAATGGTAATCAAAGATCTCGTCGGGATTATAAGAAATTGCCGCCTCGGCTTCCCGGGCCTGCTCCTGGGCCCATTGCTGATGTTGAACCTGCCGCGCCGCCTCGGCTTCGGCGGTCACCAATCCCCGGCTTTCCAGATAAATCCGGACCCGCTGCAGGGGATCAAACCGCTGCTGCTCTTCGAGTTCCTCGGCCGAGCGGTAGCGGCTGGGATCATCGGCGGTGGTATGGGGCCCCAGGCGATAGGTTACCGCTTCAATCAGACTGGGCCCCTGGCCGGAACGGGCTCGCGTGACGGCGACGCTGGTGGCCAGGTAAACCGCCAGCAGGTCATTGCCATCGATCTGGATGCCGGGAAAGCCATAGGCCACGGCCTTCTGGGCCAGGGTCGGGGCCGCGGTCTGCCGGGTCCGGGGCACAGAAATAGCATATTGATTATTCTGAATAAAAAAAATCGCCGGGGTTTGAAAGGTCCCGGCAAAATTCATGGCTTCATGGAAATCGCCCTTGGAAGTGGCGCCATCTCCCAGATAAATCAGAGTCACTGAATTTTCGCCTTTAAGCTGGCTGGCCCAACTGAGCCCGACGCCGTGCAGGGTCTGAGTGCTGACTGGAGCACAGATAGGCAGCACCCGCACCTCCGGAGGGAAGTGACTGCCCCATTCACCGCCCATCCAGTAGAGATAGATCAGTTGCAGCGGCACCCCTTTGAGCAGCATGGCTCCGGTTTCCCGGAAAGAAGGCACCAGCCAATCCTGGGGTTCAAGGACCGCGGCGCTGCCGATATTGGCGGCTTCCTGCCCCAAGGTGGGGGCATAGGTGCCCATGCGGCCGGCCCGCTGTAAGGTCAGGGCCTGTTGATCAGCCTGACGCAGGGCCACCAGCCGATCGTAAAGGTTGAGTAAAGCTTCATCATCCAATTCCGGCGGCCGCAATTCCATATTGATCTCCCCTTCCGGCGACAGGATAGCCAACCGGCGACCGGCGAGGAAATCAAAGTCCTCAAAGAGCATTTTTACTCCTTTCGGGTGGGCCTAACCCTGGGCCCATTTTTTCAACGCCGCATAGGACACATTGCCGCAAAGCCACTCATTGGTGCGGGTATTATAGAAAAAGGGGACGCCGCCGCAGCGCCCCTGATCATACTGCCGGTAAAGGGTGGCGTTGGCCTGATTATGCCAGATCTCCAGGTGGTCAAGATTAACCCCCAGCTCATCCTCCAGGCGGGCCAGCAAAGGCTCCATCTGCCGGCAATGGACGCATTCCCGGCCATAAAAATGCAGCAGATGCGACCTTTCCGTAGCCATGGGTTAGGTATCCCCCTTGGTCATAAATGTCAGTTATAGTAAGGTCTGATCCGGCTTTTGTCAAGCCAGAGGGCAGAGATGGGGCCCATGCCAAAATTTGCCTGAGCTCCCCGCATTCAAGAGGTTAATTTGAAAGGAGGGCCGGGGAACCGCCAGCCCCCCGCCTTCTCCTCACGCCCCGCTCCCAACCCCCCTTGAGGGCAAAGGGTAATCCCGCAGAATCTGAAACAACTGATCTTCGCAGCCGCCGAAGAAATGGTCAGTGCCAGGAACCACCTTCACCTCCGGGGGGTTGGGGTGGCCGGACAGGAGCGTCTGCAAATCTGCCACGGGGCAGAGCTCGTCCCGATCACCTGCCACAATCAGCGCCAGGCGCGGCACCTGGGGCAGGATGGCCAGATCCATGAAGGCAAGGGGTGGCGAAATCAGCAAGGCGCCGTCCGCCTCCAGCCCTTGAGCCAGGGCCTGAGCTGCCACATAAGCCCCAAAAGAATATCCCACCAAGTAACCGGGCCTTAGGTTCCGGGCAATCAGCCACCCCAGGGCGGCAGCCAGATCGGCGATTTCTCCTGAGCCGCCGCCATAGGTGCCGGAACTGCGGCCCACCCCCCGGAAATTGAACCGCAAGGTGGCCCAACCCCGGGCCTGGAAAGCCTGCCGAGCGGTCCAGACCACATTATTGTCCATGCTGCCCCCAAATAACGGATGAGGATGGGCAATGACGACGCCGCCCTCCTTCCCGGGGCTCCAACGTCCCTCTAAGGTGGCCTCCGGCCCCGGGATCATGACTTTTTCTTCCATATTGGTCTCTGATTATGCTATCTTTTATTAAACCTGGATAATTATAGCATAGCCCGGTTTAGTCCGGCTATGAGCAAGATTTGAGTGTTACATTAGCGCCCCAGGGGCAGCGGTATCTAAATGGCCTTAAAAAATAAGGTTGGCTTTAAACTGATCGGCGTCAATTTATTATCCCTGCTGCTCGCCCTGATAGGGCTTTTGTTGATCATGCGTTTTTTAGCCACCCGACAGATACTGGAGTGGCACCAGCAGCGGGTGGGCCTAGTCGCCCGGCTGGTATTAGCCGAATACCAGGAGAAGAATCAAAAGGTGGTCCAGGCCGCAGATTTATTGGCCAATACCCCAAGTTATGCGGATCTGTTGTTCCTCGATGATTTTGAGTCCCTCAGGTATTTGGCCACCCCCCAGATGAAAGAGGCCGGTTTGCATATCCTGACCATTACTGACCGCCGAGGCGTAATTGTGGTTCGAGCCCATGCTCCCGGGGCCATCGGGGTGGATATTTCCGGCAATCCCCTGGTGCGGTCTGCCTTAAAAGGTAAACGGGCCAGCCGCATCACCCAGTGGCAAGACAGCATTGCGCTTAGCGCCGCGGCCCCCATCTTTTATGGCAAGGAAGTGATGGGGGTAGTGCTCACCGGCCTGTTGATCGACCGCGGCTTTGTCGAATCCATTTCTCGCGGTCCGGGAGCGGAAGCGGCAATTTTTTACGCAAACCGGGTGATAGTCAATTCCTTTAAGGACGTTCCCGAGGCTGCTCTCCAAGAACTTAAATTGGGAAAAGATCGAGCCGCTACGGCCGCACAAGCTTCGGCCCGGGTGCAAAGCATTGTTCTGGGGGACCGGACCTATACTATCACCTATTTACCCCTGGAACAGGAAGAGAAACCCTGGGAAGATTTGATCGTGGTGGGGATCAGCCATAAAGAAGTGGCAAATGCCCGGGATGCACTTAACCTGGTAATTTTCGGGGTGGGGGGTGGCAGCGCCCTTTTGGGCATTTTTTTGAGCTTCCTGCTATCCCTGGGCATGCGGCGCCAGATTGCTCATCTGGCCGAAGGCACCCGCAAGGCGGCCCGCGAGGAATTGGCCGGCGATATTCCGGTTACCAGCCGCGATGAGCTGGGAGACCTGGCCAAGTCTTTTAACAACATGACCCGGTCCTTGCGGGAGAAAACCCAGCTTCTCCAAGAGGAGCGTGACCGCATTGCTGCCAATGCCGATTTTCTCTCCATGATTGTGCATGACATCAAGGCCCCGCTGACCGGGGTCCGTCTGACCATCGAGGCCTTGCAGGATGAAACTCTACCCCCGGAAGTGAAGCGCAAATTGCAGGGCATTCTGAAGAGCAGCGAGGGTTTGCTCCTGCATGTGCACAACGTCTTGGATGTTTCTCGTTTTGAGTCGGGCCATTTAGATCTGCAGCCGGAGAGTTTGGTGCCGGGGATGATCATCAACCGGATAGTGCAGCATTACGCCGGAATAGCCCAACACCAGGGGGTTAATCTGCAGGCGGAATTGCCCTCCGGACTGCCCCCGATCTGGGCCGATGAACATTACCTGGAGCGGGTCTTGTTTAATCTGATCGCCAACGCCCTGGAGGCGACACCCGCCGGCGGCCAGATCCGGGTGCTGGCCCAGTCCCAGACCCTGGATGGCGCCCTGCCCGCAGTAGAAATCATTGTGGGTGATACCGGAGCCGGAATGGTCCCGGAGACCCTGGAAACCCTGTTTCAAAAATACCCGGACCGGGCAAATCATGACGCTCGCTACCGGGCGGCTGGCTCTGGATTGGGTCTATACATCTGTAAAACCATTGTAGAGGCGCATCAGGGGAAAATCTGGGCGGAGAGCGCCCCCGGACAGGGCACTCGCATCCATGTCTGCCTGCCCACCGGGGAGGGCAATGCCGGGGCCGGGAGTTAAGGATTAATTTTCTTAAGCTTGAGAAAGACTTGGCCGGACCGAAACCCCTGGCCATTGGCCCTTTGGCATTTCCGGGGGTTTAGTTAAGAAAATTTCTTTAATCTATAACATATTGATCATCATGACTATTTCTGGTATTGTTAATGCCGGGGGATATCTGTGAGCACCAAGATTTTAGTAGTAGATGATGACCAACGGACCCGGGAAGCATTAACGGCGATCCTGCTGCGAGCAGGGTATGAGGTCACACCTCTGGCCTCTGGAGACCGGCTGGAGGAAAATTTGCGCACCGAGCAATATACCGCAGCCGTAATCGACTACCATCTGCCGGCCCGCAACGGCTTGGAACTGGCCAATTCCCTCAAAGAAATTCTGCCCAGCTGTCAGGTTATCTTGATCTCTTCGGAAACCCGCCCCTTGAAGGCGGCCCAAGCCGTCCCGGCGGTGGTGAGCCGGTTTCTCCCCAAACCATTTTCCAAACACACCCTGTTGCGGGTGATTTCCGAGCTATGCCCCCTTGAGCCGGATTGAAACTGTTTAGAATTTTGGTTTATTTGTTAATATACTTATAATATCATTATCTTATGTCAAGCCCCTACAAAAATAAACATTTGACGGCAACTTAGGATTAGAACAATCTGCATATGGGTCCGAAGCAACCAGGATCAGCATTACCTTCTCAGGTACTGGCTTTTATCCAGGAACATCAAATGCTTCAGCCCGGCGACCGGGTCCTCCTGGGGGTATCGGGAGGGCCTGATTCTATGGCCCTGCTGCATCTTTTGAATCGCTTCAATCAGAGCTGGTGCTTATCGCTGGGCGTAGCCCATTTTGACCATGGTTTAAGAGGCCGGGAATCGCAGCGGGAGGCAGCCTGGGTGGCGGAGCAGGCCGCCAGGTTGGGGCTGCCTTGCTACCAGGAGCGGGGAGAGGTCCGCCAATATGCCCGGAGCCGCAAGCTTTCCCTGCAAGTCGCGGCCCGGCAGCTTCGTCTGGCCTTTTTTGAACGGCTGCGCCAGGACCTGGATTATCCCAAACTGGCCCTCGGCCATACTGCCGATGATCAGGTGGAACTATTCTTTCTGCGCCTGCTGCGGGGGGCGGGGCCGGAAGGTTTAAAAGGCATGTGGCCCTGCAGTCCCCGCGGCGTGGTGCGCCCCCTGTTGGGAATTGCTAAGGCCGAGATTCTGGCCTGGCTGGACCAGGAAATTTTGCCTTATTGCCAGGATTCCAGCAACTTAAGTCACAAGTACCGCCGCAACCAGCTCCGGCTGGATCTGCTGCCCAAGCTGCGGCAGCATTACAACCCCCGCATCCAAGACGCGGTGTGGCGGACCCAGGCGCTGCTCCAGGAACAGGAAGACTACCTGGCTCAGGAAACCGCCCGGCAACTGGCGGCGGTCAGTCGGGGAAATTCTGGCCAGGCGCTGCAACTGAATATCAAGCCTTTTCTGACCCTGCATCCTTACTTGCAAAAAAGGGTGCTGCGGTTGGCTTTGGGGCGGGCCAACCCCGACCTGACGGAGCTTAGCTGGCGCCATCTGCACGCCGCCCTGGCCCTGTGCCGGAGCCGGGCTTCCGGGGGGGAGATTTCCCTGCCCCGGGGCTGGCGCCTGGCCCGGGAAAAAGACCTTCTGGTCCTTCAGCGCCGCCCATTGTTGCCGCCCCCCTCCGGCGAATTTGCCCTGCCCTGCCAGGATCAGGGCAGTTTTTCCGGACTGGGCTGGACCTTGACCTGGACCACCTATCCGGCCCAGCCGGAGGCCGATCAGACCCTGGCTTCGCAGACGGTGTTGATGGATCGGAATAAGGTGCAATTTCCGCTGGTCTTACGGCCGGTGCGGCCCGGCGACCGTTTTCAACCATTGGGGATGACCGGCACCAAAAAGCTCCAGGATTTTCTAGTGGACGCCAAAATCCCCCGCCGCCAGCGCCCGTCAATTCCCCTGTTGCTGAGCCAGGACCAGATCATCTGGGTGGTCGGCCAGCGTCTGGCGGAGCCGGTCAAGGTAACCCCGCAAACCACCACCATCCTGCAAATCAGCGCGGCCCAGGACTAACCACGCTGCCGCAACATGGGGGTTCATCATCTATATCGATCGCCCCCAGCGGGTTTGATGCTTGTGGCGGACGGCTCAGGGCTTTAAGATTCGGTCAGTTGGCAAGAGGTGGAATGGCTCTGGTCCAAGATTGACAAACCCCAATACCTGGCTTACATTTTTAATAAAATTTATAAAAAGAGGAAGGAGAAATGTTGAAGCGTTGTGACCGCTGTCAGGCTGAGGTGGAAAGTGAGGATTTGCGGGAGTTTGCCGGGCAGCAGCTTTGTGAGGATTGTTATATGGATGCCTTGAGCCCGACCCGGGCCTGCGATCCCTGGGCCGTGCATACCGCCAAAAGCACTCTGGCAACCCAAGGGCAGCAACTGACTCCCCGGCAACAACAACTCTATGACCTGGTGCAGGAGACTCAGGAGATCAGCCTGAGTGAGGCCGCCCACCGCTTGGGTCTGGAAGAAAATGAATTGCGCCGGGAATTTGCCACTCTGCGCCATATGGAACTGCTGCGCGCCCAACCGCGACCGCAGGGTATCGTTCTTACCCTGTTTTAAATCAGCTTTTGGAAAATATTGGGCGTCGTTGATCTTGACTATAGCTTACTCCGCCAGACTGCCCGCGGCGATCAGCGGGCCTTTGCGGAGTTGATGCGGCGGCACCAGAACCGGGTTTATCGGCTGGCGCAGAGGCTTTTGCGGGACCCTCTGGAAGCCGAAGACGCGGCTCAGGAGGTCTTCCTCAAGGTCTATACCCATGCGGTTGATTTCCGACCCACTGGCACAGTGGCGGCCTGGGTCAATCGGATTACTGCCAATCATTGCCTGAATCGGTTGCGCTCCCTTGATGCTCAGAGACAAGTATCATGGGACACCCCGGTCCCCCGGTCTTCCGATGCCGATTATCGGGAAACTTTTCCTTCTACCGACCCTAACCCTTTGCAAAATTTAGAAGAACAAGAGTTGGCCGAGCGGATCCAAGCGGCTCTTGACGCCTTGCCCGAAAACCAACGTCAGGCGGTGATCCTCAAGCGCTTCGGCGAGCTTTCCTATCAGGAAATTGCCGAGGTGCTGGGTCTTAGTACCGGGGCAGTGGATGGCCTGATCAAACGGGCCCGCAATAATCTCAAAAAAGCCCTCCAGGATTATTTTTAAAAGGACATGGGGCGCTGGTTCCTTCAGTCTCTTTCTCAAAAATAAAAAATTTATCCAGAGGCCGCCGGATTTCTTCCTGGCCGGTGTTTATAGAAGTAAAGGCCACGGAAAATTCCATGGGTGGTCCAGATTGATTCGGGAAAAATTATGTTAAATTGTCAAGATGTTCAAGAACTTCTATCCACTTATGTGGATGATGAACTGCCCTTAGCCCAAAAGGAATGGGTCCGGGCCCACCTGGCTGTTTGTCCTGCCTGTCAGGAGGAGTTAACCCGGCTGAAACAGGTGTGGGAGGCCTTGGCTGCTTTGCCGGATTCAGCTCCACCCCCGGATTTAGTCGACCAGGTTGTGGCCCGCCTCCCGAAGCCGGAGGCCCCCTGGTGGCGTTCTCTGGCCCTGGCCGCTTCTTTGTTGGTAGGCATTATGCTGGGCGGCAGCCTGGGGGTTAATCTGCACCAGGTGCTAAGCCCCTCAGAAGACAGGCCCCAAGTGATGGCCTTGGAGGTGTTTGAAGACTTTCCGCCGGCCTCTTTAGGGACCCTGGTAGCCACCTACCGCCTCAATGGAGAAAACGAAGTATGAACCGCAATTGGCTGGTCTACCTGGTAATTTTTTCTCTGGCCCTTAACCTGGGCACTATTGGAGTGGTGGCTTATCTGCACTACCAGAACAAGGCAGCGGCGGACCTGCCGTTAAAGCCGCCGCCGCCGGGTCTGAGGGGACTGTTCCGGGAATTGAATCTGGATCAAGACCAGAAGCAAACCCTGCGGCGCCTGTTCCCCGAGCATCGGCAAGCGGTGGCGAAACTCAGGCAAGAAATTGCCCAAAAACGGCTGGAGTTATTTGAGCTCCTGAAGCCGGCGGAGCCGTCAGCCGAAGCCATTGCGGCCAAGATTAAGGAAATCAATGCGATTCAGGGAAACCTGGAGAATGAGCAGGCCCGCTTTCTGCTGGAAGTGAAGAAAACTTTGCGGCCGGAACAGCGAGAACAGCTGCTGGCGCTGATCGGCCAGCGCCTGCTCCCTCGACTGGGGCGGATGGGCCTCAGGTGTCCAGACGGCAGGCCCTGCCCTTCTATGGATCGAGGTCAGAGCCACCGAAAGGGGCCCAACCGGAAAATGTCCCCTGGACCGCCCCCTGGCCAGGGCCCTCCGATTGACACCCCCCTCGAGTCCGGAGGGCCGGGATAATAAGATTAACTGGTTTAATGATCAATACGAGCACATGATGCCGTAACTTCAACCCAAGGAGGTCTGCATTAAATGAGAAAGCTAACATGGTTGGCAGGTATTTCTGCCCTTCTGATAGCTGGCAGCCTTTGCTTCAGCGATATGGCCCTGGCTCAGGGCCGGGGACAGCGGGGCGGCCAGGGCGGCTGCCCTTATTGGCAGTCCGGCCAGAGCCAAGGTAAAAGCCCTGGATATCGTAAGCAAACCCAACAAAGCCCAGGCTACGGGTCTGGAAAAGGTATCCAGCAACGCCGCCGGGATGGCAGTTGTAATCAGGGGCTTGGCACCGCCTCGACCCCGGTTACTCCAGCCACCCCGCAGGCCCAACCATAAACCCTGAACCCGGGGAGCGCCATCAAGCGCTCCCCGAAACAGCCCTAACATGGCTTTGCCATGGTGGTTGGTTGTTAACTTATAAACTCAATCAGATCGGTTCATAAGAAGTTTTGGCAGCTGAAAAATACCCAAACAGGAGGAAGTAATGCAATCGAAAAAGTTAACTGGATTAATGATTCTGGCTCTGACCCTGGCCCTGGCCTGCCCGGTGCTGGCGCAACCGCGCCAGGGCGGCCCGGGTGCTGGTCCGGGACCTATGGGGCCGCGCTTATATGATGCCAAGACCGTAACCACGGTGCAGGGCACGGTAGAAAGCCTGGAAACTGTTCCGACCATGGGACGGCGGGGCCGCAAAGGCATGGAGTGGCAGCAACTGGTCCTCAAGACCGATAAGGAAAGTCTAACTGTCCATTTGGGTCCGGCCGGTTATGCCAGCGAGCAAGGCATTGAGCCCAAGGTGGGGGATGCCATTGAAGTGACTGGCTCCAAGGTTACCCGGGGGCAGCAGACCATCCTGTTGGCTTCCGAGGTAAAAGCCAAGGATAAGATCCTGAAGCTTAGGGATGAACAGGGCTACCCACTGTGGCGCGGCTGGCGTTGCGGTCCCTGGCAAGGCAAGCAACAAGGCAAGCAATAAACCCCCATTTCCCGAGAGGCGGACTGCCTCTCGGGAAAATCCTTGCCAAAAAAAAATGTCCATGTTAAAAATGACCCAGGGCGGTTAACTCAGGGGTAGAGTGCCATCTTCACACGGTGGAAGTCGTAGGTTCAAATCCTACACCGCCCACCAGCAAAAGCCCCTTGATTACCAAATTTTCTCTAAAAACAAACGCTTAACAGCTGTTTGGCGAGGTTGTTGCCTTTCCCTCCACAAATTCGGTTACCTAAGAAAATCTGGAAAAAAAATTCCTTTAGCTTTTATCTTTACTTTTTCAGAGTTTTGCGGCAAGATGGCTTTTGGGGATTTTCATGTCTGCTTCTTATTCGCCATTTTGGCGGAGCAAGACATGGGGGAACAAACAAGTATTAAGAATAGTCCGCATTAGGGAGGAGAAAATGAACATCAGGGTCCGATTGGGGGGGGTTTTTATTTGTTTGGCCATTGTTGCGGCTCCACTGGGGCTAATGGCTGCTGAGCCGCCGGTGCTGGACTTGCCCGAGTTGGTGAAGCTGGCGCTGGAATACAGCCCTCAGGTCAAGGCCAGCCAAAGCGAAGTGGAAGCTGCCAAGCAACAACATGAACAGGCTAAAAGTCATTATTATCCCCAGGTGGAGGCAGTGGCGATCACCGGCGTGGCTCCCAATACCCGGCGGCCGGAAGTACGGGGTAACCAGATCTATTTCCCTGACCCCAGTAACCGCATCCATGGGGTGAGTTGGTTTGGCCGCATAGATGCCCATGTTTTCCAACCGCTTTACACCTTTGGCAAAATTGCTTACCGCAAGCGAGCCGCGTCTCACAATGTCCAGGTGAAAAAGTCTCAGGTGGAAGAGAAAAAAGGGGATGTCATTTGGGATCTGGCCCAGGCCTATTATGGTCTGATTCTGGCTCAACAGGGGGTTGCAGAAGTAAAGGATGCCCGAGTCTATCTGGATGATATCCGACAGCGGATTAACCGCTTGCTCCAAGTCGGTTCGCCCGCGGTGCAGGAAAGCGATCGCTACCGGCTGGATATGTTCGAAGGGGCGGTAGATAAGTTCGCCGCCGAAGCCGAGGAGGGTGCCAAAGTCGCTTACAAGGCTCTCAAGGCCCTGATCGGCTATGGTCCCGACCAAAACTTCCGGGTGCCTCTGGAGTTGCCCCAACCCTCTGCTGCACCTCAGCCGCTGGAACATTATATTCAAAAAGCCCTGGATTTAAGGCCTGAGTTTACCCAACTGAAAGAAGGGTTAGAGGCCCGCAAGTTGCTGGTCGAAGCCGCCAAGGCTGACCGGTGGCCATCTCTTTTCCTAGGGTTAAAAGGTGCTTATGCCGGGGCGCCGGGGCGGCAAACCTGGCACAACCCCTATAATGAAGATTATTTCAATACCAGCTATGTCTTCCCCTATCTGGGGATGCACATGCATTTAGATTTTGGTATTACCAAGGCCAAAATCGGCCAGGCCCAAGCCGAACTGCATCAATTAGAGAATCTGCAAGATACCGCGCTGATGGGGATTCCGGTCCAAGTGGCCCAGGCTTATGGCAAGGTCAGCGAAAATTATAAGAAAACCGTGGGCCTGGATAAAGCTTATGTCAATGCCCGCCGCTGGCTGGTTACCGAGATCAGCAATTTTGACATGGGAATTGGCCAAATGGATAATATCTTTGATGCCTTTGAAAGTTTCGGGACCTACCGGGGAGATTATCTCCTGGCGCTCTATAATTATCATCTGGCTACGGTGGAGATGGACAAAGCCACCGGCCTGTACCAGGTCCGGCTTCCGGCCGCAGCAAAAGGCCAGGGCAAATAAGATTTTCTCCGTGGTTTAGCTAACTAACCTTAATTTTTACCAGGGCCCACGGCCCTGGTTTTTTCTTAGGGTTACTTTCCGCCAAAGTTGCCCGGGGACCAGTCCTTGTGCAAATATCAGTGAATGATTATAATTTAATTATTATTAATAATGAACCTATGTTCTGTATCATGATTTTACTGCTCAAGGTCTCAGGCTAAAAAGAGGCAAAGCCATTGTCTGCTGAGAAAAAAATTGATCGCCTGATCCAGATCTGGGTCCGCCTACTGAATCGACTGGCCTGGCCGATTATAGCCATGGCGTTAGTTCTAGCCGGTCTGTCAGTTTACTATACGGTCAGTAATATTACCTTTCAGACCAGCCGAAGCGGATTGATCGGGGGCGACCAGCGACTGATCGATTTGAAAGAACAACTGGAGGAGGAGTTCGGGAAAAGGGATGGGTTGGTAGTGGTGATTACCAACCATGACCGGCAACGCGCTATTGCCTTCGCCCAAGAGCTGGCCCAAGAATTACGTCAATACCCAGAAGATTTTCCCGAGCTGTTCTACCGGGTAAATCCGGAGCAGTTTAAGTCCTGGGCCCTTCTTTACCTGAAGCCGGAGCAGCTGCAACAGCTCCAGGAAAAGCTCCGAGAAGCCCGGCCGGTAATGGCGGAATTGGCGGCTGAGCCCTCGCTGCCGCGCTTCTTTCAAGCCATCAATGAAGAGATCACCCGGGATCTGCTCGGTGGGCTGTTCACGGGCTTCTTGCAGGAAGAAAAGGACCGGCTCCCGGACCTCGGTCTGTTGAATGCCACCTTGCAGGAATTCTATCATTCTTTGGAAACCGGCAAGGCCTATGAATCTCCACTGCAAGCTTTTTTCCCTGAGGATTTAGGCAATTGGGAAGACCAGGGCTATTTCTTTACGGAAAGCAATAAATATTTACTCTTGCTGGTCACCACCGGAGCCAAGGATTATACCGAATCGACCCAAGCCGTGACCCGGCTGCGGCAGATCGTCGATCAGGTTAAGCTGCGCCACCCAGATATCGAGGTAGGGGTCACTGGTCCTGAAGCCCTGGAAGACGATGAAATGTCTGAAGCTCTTCAGGACATTACGCTGGCCACCTGGCTGTCGCTTACCGGTCAATTGCTGCTGCTGATCCTGTTTTTCCGCAGCCTCAAACGCCCTCTGGTGGAAGGAGTGGTGCTCGTCGTCGGACTTTGCTGGACCTTGGGGCTGGCCACCCTGGTGGTGGGTCATCTCAACATCCTTTCCATGGTGTTTGCCCCCCTGATGTTGGGGATCACCATTGATTACGGCATCCATTGGTTCTGCCATTTAGAAGAGGAAGAAAACGGGACCAAACGCTGTACCCTAAGAGGGTTGCTGGGAACCCAAAGATACGGCACTCCAGGGATTATTTATGCGGCTCTGGCGACCACCGCTTCATTCGTGCCGCTCATCTTTACCGGCTTTCGAGGATTGGCGGAACTGGGCCTGATCCTGTTCATGGGCATCCCGGTCATGCTGTTGGTCACTCTTTTGTTACAGCCGGCTCTGGTCTTAAAGGTGGAAAAATGTTTGGCAGATGGAACCACCAAAGCCCCCGAACCACGTCCCCATCCGTTTATGTCGGTCAAATGGAAGCGGCCCAAACTGATCCTGGCGGTAGGACTGGTGCTTTTCGCCCTGGGCGGGTTCAGTGTCTTCCATGTCCCCTTTGATTTAAACCCCTTGAACCTGCAAAACCCCGACACCGAGTCGGTGGTATGGGAACACAAACTATTGGAGGACGCTCAATATTCCAGTGTTTATGGGGTGATGACGGTATGCTCCCCGGAAGACATCCAGGCCCAGAGCCAGGCCCTGAAGAATTTGCCCACAGTATCGCATGCGGAATCCATTCTGTCGTTCCTGCCCTCTGATCCGAAATATAAACAGGATTTGCTAAAAGAACTGGAGCCAGTGATCGGCCCGATCGACTTTCCGGCGCAGCCCGCCAAGTCTTCCTCGCCGGCAGAGCTGGCTACGGTGCTGGGGCGCATTCACTTCAAGTTGTCACGGGCTGAGGAGAGTGGTTGGCAGCCCGAAAGCCCAGAGACTTTAGCCCAACTGGATGAAGCCAATAAGTTACTCTCCCGCCTTGTGACTTTATTGCGTCAGAATCCGGATGCGGAGTTGGTCTCCCGCCTGAGAAATTTTGAACAGCATTTCTTAGCCGATCTTAAAGATAAGTGGGACCTGCTGAAGAGCAATCTAAATGCGCCTCCCCCCCGGATTGCGGACCTGCCGCAGCAGGTGCGGGAGCGGTTTATCAGCTCCCGGGGCAATTATCTGATTCGCATCTTCCCGGCCCAAGATGTTTGGGACCGGGAACCCCTAAAGAGATTTGTCCAGGATCTCCGCAGCGTGGATCCAGATGTGGTCGGCGATCCGGTATTGCTTTATGTCTTTACTTCGGCCTTTCGCAATGCCTGCCTGTGGGCGGCGGGAATGGCGGTAATGGCGGTTACTTGCGTATTAGTGGTCTTTTTCCGCAACCTGAAGTTGGCGCTGCTAGCCCTGCTACCGCTGCTGGTGGGCACCGGCTGGACCCTGAACCTGATGTGGCTGCTAGATATGTCCTTCAATCAAGCCAATGTCTTGTTCCTGCCCCTGATCTTAGGGGAAGGCATGGAATACGGTATTGTCATACTGACCCGCTGGAAAATCGACCAGGTGGCCCGCACTATTACCCTGCCCGCCAGTATAGCCAAAGGAGTCACCTTGTCGGCTTTGACCACTGCAGTGGGTTTTGGTAGTTTGATGGTTTCCGGCCATCAGGGGGTGTTCAGTTTGGGGCTGTTGGCGACAATGGGAAGCACAAGCGTTCTGATTGCCGCCTTAAGCGTTCTTCCTGCCGTTCTCCGGCTGTGGGGGCAGCGAGAGGCCTACTCGGTTGCCGATGTCAAATTGTTAACCGAAAATGGAAGTATAACGGCATTTAGATATGAAAAAGAGGAGAGCCAATGAAAAAATATCGCCTAGTGGCATGGGTCTTAACCGCGCTTTTATGTCTCCCGGTGGGCGCCCGGGCTGAAACCCCGACCGCATATGTTAAGGGGATCTTGCAGAAAGTGTTGGCCATTCAGAATGATCCAGCTTTGGCGGGCCCGGCCCACCAAGCGGCCCGCTCCCAGGCCATCCGCCAGATCATTAAAGCGAATTTTGATTTTTCCATGATGGCCCGCGATTCTTTAGGACCTACTTACAACCGTCTCTCAGCCAGCCAGGCCCGGGAGTTTGAACAAATCTTCGCCCGGTTATTTCAAGACTCCTATACTCGCCTGGTGGTAAACTTCCTCAAGCGGGAAACCATCCAATACCACCAGGAGTCAGTGCAAGGGGACCGGGCTCAGGTAAAAACCACCATCGTCCGCATCAATGAAACCATCCCGGTAGAATATCTCATGCGTTCTCGCTCCCAGGGATGGGTGTTATATGATGTCAAAGTGGACGGAGTCAGCATTTTACAAACCTATAAAGACCAATTTGCCCGGGTCATTCAGAATCAATCCTTCTCTTTTCTGTTGAATCGCATGAAAACGCAGGCCCAAGCCTTGGACTAGCAGCTGATCGAGACTCTAAAAACTGACTGTCAATACCAAACCGCCAGCCGCGACCTTGGCTCGGATTTGCCAGGACCGAGGGCCGATAATTCATAATTTAGGTTCGGCCCCGCTGTCACCGAGTAAAAATACTTGGGGGTAATTTACGCGGCTCCCCGGGTTGTTTTCCCCTTTGAGGTGATTTGTGGTATGGTAGAGCATCATGGAAATCATTGCTGATCTGCACATTCATTCTCACTTTTCCCGGGCTACCGGAAAGCTGGCTGATTTAGAACATTTGGACCTGTGGGCCGCCTACAAAGGGGTGGACCTGCTGGGCACCGGCGATTGCACCCACCCCGGCTGGTTGGAGGAGATGGCCGCCCGGCTGCAGCCGGTCGATGACGGGGTTTATCAATTACGCCCTGAACTGGCTCTGGCCCGGCAGGTAGGCGGGCCGCGGTGGGCCGCTGTATCCCCCACCCGTTTTGTGATCACTGGAGAGATCAGCAGTATTTATAAAAAACAGGGGCGGACCCGCAAGGTCCATACCCTGGTGCTGCTCCCGTCCCTGGAAGCGGCTCAGAATCTATCGGCGCGGCTGGGCCGCCTGGGAAATGTGACCTCTGATGGCCGCCCGATTCTGGGGTTGGATGCCAAACATTTGCTGGAAGTGATTCTGGAGGTGGAGCCCCAGGCCCTGGTCATCCCGGCCCATGTCTGGACCCCTTGGTTTTCGGTATTCGGCTCCAAAAGCGGCTTCGACAGCCTGGAAGAGTGTTACGAGGAGTTGACTGACCAGATTTTTGCTTTAGAGACCGGCTTGTCCTCCGACCCCCCGATGAACTGGCGCTGGAGCGCCCTGGACCGTTTTCTGTTGGTATCTAATTCTGATGCCCATTCGCCCCGAAAAATTGGCCGGGAAGCCAATATCCTCACCGTGCCGGCGACTTATCCGGCCCTGACTCACGCCCTGAAAACCGGTACCGGTTTCAGGGGGACCATCGAGTTTTTTCCCGAGGAGGGCAAGTACCATCTGGACGGCCACCGAAAATGCCGACAGCGGCTGCAGCCGGCTGAGACCAAAAAATGGCAGGGACTTTGCCCGGTCTGCCAGAAGCCGGTGACCCTGGGGGTGTTGCATCGGGTGCAGGAACTGGCCGATCGCCAAACCCCCGAGCCGCCAGAAGGAGTAGCGGGTTACGAATCACTGATCCCCCTGCCGGAAATCTTGGCCGAGATTTTCCAGGTCAATTCAGGCAGCAAAAAGGTTGAAGAAAACTATTTCCGCCTCTTAGATCGTCTGGGGCCGGAATTGGCCATCCTGCGCCGGGTCCCGGTGGAGGAACTGCAGCGTCAGGGAGGGCCGCTTCTGGCCGCTGCCATTGCCAAGATACGGCAGCGCCAGGTCCATATCGAGGCCGGGTATGACGGCGAATATGGGACGATTCGATTATTTGAGCCTGCAGAGCGACAACAACTTAACCGCCAGGCGGCTTTTTATATGGTTCTGGCCGATTCCCGGCCGACGGCGCCATTACCGGCTTCCCCCGAGGTACAATCAATGGCGGCGCCTTTGGCGACCCCAACGGAGACGGAGCCGCTGGCACCGGGGGAGACTGCTGCTCCGGCTGCCCACCCGGAGCACCCCATCCTGGCTGGCCTTAATCAACAACAACTGGCGGCGGTTATCCATGACGGTTCCCCGCTGTTGGTGCAGGCCGGACCAGGTACCGGCAAGACCCGGGCCCTGACCCATCGCATTGCCTATCTGTTGCACAGCGGACAGGCCCGTCCGGAGGAGATCCTGGGGCTTACCTTTACCCGCCAGGCGGCGGCGGAAATGCGCACCCGGCTGCAGACTTTGTTGCCAAATTTTCCAAGGCTGGACAGCATCTCGATCAAGACCTTCCATGCCCTGGGAGGGCAAATTCTACAAGAATGCGATCCTTCGCCGCGCCAGGTGCTTACCGAAGAAGAGCGTCGCAGCCTGCTGCGCCAGATCGCCAAACAACACCAAAGTTCTTTGAAAGAGATCGATCAGGCCCTGGTTCACTACAAGCAGAACCTCCTTTATCCCCAAGATATAGCGGCAATGGAGCCGCCTCCGGATTATTTGGCCCCCTACCAGACCTATGAAGCGGCTCTGGAACAGACCGGCCGCTGGGATTTTGACGACCTGGTGGCCCGACCGGTGCGGCTGCTGCAACGCCATCCGGAATTGCCATGCCGCTACCAGGCCCGCTACCCCTACCTGTTGGTAGATGAGTACCAGGATGTCAATCAGGCCCAATATACCCTGCTGCGTCTGCTGGCCGCCGGCCCGGCCCCGCAATTGTTTGTCATTGGCGACCCTGATCAGGCTATTTATGGATTTCGGGGGGCCCAGCCGCACTATTTCCACCGCTTTAGCCAGGACTGGGTCGGGGCTAAAGTAATAACGTTTACTGATAGTTATCGGCTGCCAGAGCCGATTTTGCGAGCCGCCCAGCAGGTAGTTGCCGGCCCTGGAGCGGAATCCCGGTTGGTCTCCCGGCGGCCCGGAAATCTGCCTTTAGTGCTGCTCGAAGCTGCCTCGGAAATTTCGGAGGCCCAGCAGATCATCCGGCAAATCGAATCTTTAGTCGGCGGCACCAGTCATCTGGCCCTGGAAGATGAGAAAATCCGGCAATCAGCCTTTCAGACCCCGGTCAGTTTCCGGGACATTGCCATCCTCTACCGGGTCCACGCCTTGGGGCTGGTCCTGGAACAGCAGCTGCAAGCTGCTGGCGTCCCCTGTCAACAGGCCAAGGAAGACATCGGCCCGGAATTCACCGGCCTTGATTTTCAAGCCGAAAAGGTGTCGCTGCTATCTTTGCACGCCGCCAAAGGATTGGAATTTCCATATGTGTTTATTGCCGGCTGTGAAACCGGATTGCTGCCCTATGAACCCCCAGGGGAAGCCCCTTCAGATCCGGAAGAAGAACGCCGTCTTTTCTATGTCGGCCTGACTCGGGCCACTCATCAGGTTTTCCTGAGTCGGGCCCGGACTCGCACTCTATGGGGGGAGAAACGCTCGCCCCGGCTTTCTCCTCTGGTAGCCGCCATCAGTCCCGATCTTCTGCAGCGCCCCCAAATTTGCTCGGACCGGGATCGAAAACCCCGACAGAAGGAACTTTTTGATTTACTGGTGCAATCCTCCCACGGAATGGCGAAAAGTGGACGAAACCAGCGCCACTTCCGAAAATAAACCCCGGTCTTTCTGATAGAGTTTAATAATCATCGACTGGCGTTGAACATGGCTATAGTGAGGATTGGGTTTTTTGTGATACTGACCCTGGTCTTATGGGGCCTGGCCGTTCCGGTGGAGGCCAACCCCAAGGAATCAGATCGTCTGACAATCCGTTCCTTTAAGATTTTCGGGGCCCGGACCGTCTCCCCCAAAGATATATGGGAAGAAATAATGACCCCCCGGCCTTCAATTTGGCCCTGGAAAAAGCCGCCAGTTTTCGATCCGGAGGAATTGAAGCTGGATGTCAAGCGGGTTCAGAGCCTCTATCGCCGGGAGGGGTTCTACCATGCCCGCATCGTCCCCGAAGTCAAGCAGCTGCCGGGAAATCAGGTGGAGATTCGCCTGAACATCACCGAGGGCATCTATGTCAGAGTGGACCGGGTCAACCTGAGCGTGGCCGCCGCGGCCGAAGAGATCGATCTAACCCCGGTTTGGGAAGAACCGGCTATTAAGCCTGGTCAGCGTTTTACGGAATCGAGATACGAAGATTTTAAAAAGCAGATCATGGATTATCTGTTAGACTACGGTTATCCCAAAGCCCGGATTGAGGGCGAGGTATTGTTATATCCTGATCGAAATCTGGCGAAGGTCAATGTGCAAGCCTGGCCGGGACCGCTTTGCCGGTTCGCCCCCATCAGGATCACTGGTAAAGACTTGCGAACTCCGGAAACTTTGATCCGCCGTAGTTTGACCTTTCGTCCCGGGGAAATTTTTTCCCTGGCTAAGATTTACGACAGCCAGAGTAAACTCTATGCCCTGGACCTGTTTCAAAGTGTGGTGGTGACGCCTGAAAAAGTCCCCCCCCGGCAGACCCAGATTCCGATTACCGTGACCCTGACGGAGAGAAAGAAACGCTCCTTCAAACTGGGGGCGGGGTATGGCAGTGAGGATGAATTCCGGGGCCGCGCCATCTTGCGGTTCCGCAATCTGGCCGGCGGCGGCCGCCTACTTGATCTGAATACCAAGTATTCCCGCCTGGAAACCCGTTTTGAAGGGTCGTTTGACAATCCCCAAATTTTTAATACTTTTGCCAATCTGAGGGTTGATTCGGGATTTCTCCGCCGCTATCTTCCCGGCTTCACCGATAGATCGATCTACACCCGGGAGGTGCTGGAAAGAGACCTTCCCTGGCAGTTTAAAGGTTATTTAGGACATGGGCTGGAGTTTGCCCGGCCGTATAATATACCTCTGGAAACTCTGCAACTGCTGCCTGAAACTGAGACCGGGAAAACTTACCAGTCCTCCATGCTGCTGTGGGGACTCAGCCGGGATTCGACCGATAACCCGGCAGATCCGCAGCAGGGCAGCACGGTTTTTCTGGCCGGAGAATATGCCCCGGATTTTTTCGGTTCCCGCCTGCAGTTTGTCCGCAGCTCAATGGAGGGCCGTTACTATCAAAACCTGGGCCGGAAATACTTTGTCCTGGCCAGTCGGGTTAAATTCGGCCTTATCAACCCTATTCAGCAGACTGATGAAATCCCCATTGTCCGCCGGTTCTTCAGCGGCGGCATGGGCAGTGTGCGAGGATACCGCCTGGATTATCTCGGTCCCCGCAACCGGGCGGGCAACCCGTTGGGGGGCCAATCCATATTGGAAGGCAGTCTGGAATTCCGCTTCCCGATCTACAATGAGCTTAGAGGGGTCGCGTTTATGGATTGTGGCAATGTGTTCCTGGAAATGGAGGATACCGATCTCGGGCAGCTTAAATACGGCGCCGGTTTTGGATTACGCTACCAGACCCCGGTCGGGCCGCTGGGACTGGACGTCGGCTTCCCCTTGAATCCGATTGACCCGAGGCGAGATAATTATCAAATCTATTTTACAATTGGCCATGCCTTTTAATTAGTTTCGAGCTTTTAGTTTCGGGTTTTGAGTACAGGGGCAGCAAGGAAAGCTTTTTGATTTTGGCTAAATTGGTGTTTAAAATATAAAGATCTTTTAACATTTTAAACTACTTCATGAGGACAAAAATTCCACCCCCAAATCAGTAAGAAATGTTTAATTGGGTGTATTAGGTGACGAACCGAAAACCGGAAACCGAAAACCAAAAACCGAAAAAAAGCTGGCGGCTTTTGAAGTGGCTAGGCGGCATCCTGGTGGTTGTAGTGCTGCTCCTGGCCCTGTTCAGCCTGCTGGTGACCACCGATCTCTTCTGGGAGTGGGGCGGCCCCAAGATTGTAGTAGGCGTCAATAACCGGCTCAACGGCAAGATGACGGTGGAAAAGATTTATGGCAATCCGCTGACCGCCCTGGTCTTCGAGAACATATTAGTTACCGGCCGTCAGGGTGAGGTGCTGCGAGCCCAGCAGTTGAAAATCCGTTTTTCCCTTCTCTCTTTTCTTAAACTGAAGCCAGAGATCAATGAACTGGAAATCAACGCCCCCCGGATAAACCTGGCTCAGGATCAACAAGGCCGCTGGAATTTCACCGGGCTTAAAAAGAAAACTCCACCCCCGCCTTTTGGGGAAATCCGGCTTCCAGCCATTCAAATAAATCAGGGGGAAATCAGCCTATCCCGCCCCGGTCAAGAATGGTTGATCCGCCAGCTCGACCTCAGACTCGAAGGCCTGGTCATAAAGAAGCCCGGCCGGGCAGATCAGTTTATTCAGGTCCAAAGCGGCTGTTTGGCTTTTACGCCTCCCGATCTTCCTCGGGTAACCATTCAATCAAAGCTTTTGATCAGCACCGAAGAGCTCCAACTTGAGAAATTGGCAATTTCCCTGAATGATCAACCGGCCGCTGCGATGGCGGGAAGTTTGACCCAACTGGATAAACTCCCCCAGCTTGATCTGGATATTCGGCTGCTGCCGTTGAGCGGTCAACAGGTCCGCGGTATTTGGCCGAAATGGCCTTGGGAGCAAGAACTGTCGGCCGGTCTTCAACTTGCTGGCGATATTGCTCATAGCCATCTGACCGGAAAAATCCATCTGGGGGATGGCTGCATTGATCTGGAGGGGGAGCTGAATTCCCAAAAACCGGACTGGCGGTTGAACGCCCGGTTTGACGATCTGGGGGCCACCATCCTCCGGGCCTTAGCCGGGGACCGGGTCCCGCCTGGGGCGAAGCTGTCGCCTCTGGGCGGCCAACTGCGCTTGGCCGGAACTGGCCTCCCCTGGGGCGAGGCGCGGATGCAGAGCAGTCTGAAGATCAAACCTTTTCAGTATAATCAGGCTGAAGTAGCGGAAGCGGAGGCGAGTTTTGACATCGATCATGAAGGCCGTCAACAACTCAAGGCCCATATTCAGGGAAACTTTGGCCGTTTGGCAACTCATGGCTCCGGGCGCCTGGTTCCCGGGTTAGGGCCTGAACCAGGTCTGGCAGGAAACCTGGAAATCGAGGCGAAGCGGTTAAATCCGTCCCTCCTGGTCGGCAGGCAGGCCCCGCCTGGCCTGCTGGAGGGAAAATTTGCCGGACAATTTAAGTGGCCCCAACCGGGCCATCTTTCCCGGCTGGAGGCCAAAGGGGTCCTGACCGCCAAGGGTAAACTGCAGGAATATACCTTCCAGGAGATCCGGGTGGAAAGCCAGTGGCAGCAGGATGTCCTTAAACTGCCTCAGGCCCGGCTGCGCCTGGCCGGCCTGCGAGTTGAGCTGCGGGGAGCCCTGCAAAGGACCGGAGCCGACCTGAAATTCGACCTGGAACTGTCGCCACGGGTTTCCTGGCCCCTGGTTCCTGCCGGACTGCGGGGCGAGGTCAAGGCGCAGGGGAGTTTCACCGGTTCCTGGGATGCCCCGACTCTGCGTTTGATCGCGTCGGGGCGACAAGTTGCATGGAATCGACTCTCGGTGCAGGTCCTGCAATTATCGGCAAATTCCCGAGGTTGGCCCCCGGATGTTGCCCGGCTGGAATTAACCGCCCAAAAAATCAACACTCCCTGGCTCAATCTTGCTCAGGCCCAATTAACCGGTCAGGCCGAGCAGCGGCGGCTGAGCTTTGAGTTGGCCCTCAATCAGCCGCAACAGTCAGTGGGGCAGGTGGCGGGCACTATGAATCTTCAGGGCAAACACTATTTATTAATCATTGATACCTGCCGTTTGGGGACTGATAAGCATCAGGTGGTGAGTCAAACTCCCATTCAGCTGCGATTCACCCCCGGCGGGTTTGAGCTTTCTCCGGCCGCGTTCCATTATCAGGATTGCACCATCAATTTGGGCGGCACCGCAGATGGACAGTCCTTGGGTTTCCGGGTGGGAGTGGAGCGGTTTCCGGTAGCCGTGCTTAACAATCTATGGCCGTCGGTGCCGCCGCTTAAGGGCGATCTTGATCTTCAGACCGAAGCCACCGGAAGCCTGCGATCGCCCATAATCAATGGCAAACTGAGCCTGAGCCCGGGCCGGATAGCTGATTTCCGCTTTCAAACCTTTCAGCTTGACTGGACTTATGCCGGTAACCAGCTGCAGCTTGACGGCCAACTGCGGGAAAAGGCCGATGGCCCTGGATTATTGCTAAACGGGCAGATTCCCGTCTCACTGGCTTTTCGCCCCCTGGTAATTAAGGCTCAAGAAAACGGGCTGTCGATCCGGCTCAGGGGGAAAAAGCTCAACCTGGCACGCTTGGCGGATTTAACCCCGGAGTTGGAGGCGGCCCAGGGCAGCCTCGATATTCAGGCCCAATGCACCGGTAGCCTTAAAAACCCTCAATGCACCGGAAAAATCAAGTGGGGATCAGGTTTTGTTAAATTGCGTCAGGCCGGAGTGCCTTATGATCTGGCTCCGGGGGAATTGCAGCTGGAAAAGGAAAAGATCACCTTGCCCCGTCTGGCTCTGAGCAGCGGCGCGGGCACCGCCTCTCTTGCCGGCAACATCGCTTTGGCCGGATTTCAGCCCCAGACCGTGGACGCCCGCTTAGAAACCGCTAACTTCCTGGCCCTGGATCGGGCCGGTTCGCGGGCCGTGGCCAACAGCCGGATTACTTTAACCGGCACCTGGCCGAAACTTGAGGCCCGCGGTCAGGTAACCATACCGGAGGCCCAGCTAGCCTTCCGACTTTTCCAGCCCGAAGATCACTCCGAGATCAGGGTGATCAGGGACCGAAAACCATCCCTGCCCCCTCCCCAGAAAGAATCAGAAGATTCGGCTTTATGGAAGAATCTCCTAATTAAATTGGATATAAAGCTTCCGGGCGCAGTATGGGTGCGGGAGAAAGACATAAAAGCCCAACTGACCGGCGACTTCAGGGTAATCAAGATCCCGCCCCGGCCGCTCTACCTGGCTGGTAAAATTCGGGCCGAAGAAGGCAGCATTATTCTCAACCGCAAGGTTTTCAGCATCGAACACGCCTTGGTCACCTTCCCCGGTTCCCCTCAGGGGTTGATAATGTTGAATGCCAGGGCCCAACATGAAATGAAGGATGTAACCCTTATCATTATAGCGACCGGGCCGATTACCAATCCTCGTACCCAATTGGAGAGCGTGCCGCCGTTGCCTCAGCCTGATATCCTGTCTTATCTGTTGTTCGATCGTCAGGCCAGCGACATTACCCGGGACCAGGCGGCAATGGGCATTCTGGGTGGCATTACCGCTGACAAAATGAAGGAGATATTCGGAGAGGCGATACCTTTAGTGGGTAGCCTGAGCGTTACCGGCGAGGGGGACTCAGTAGGCGTGGGCAAACAACTCACCAAGGATATCACGGTTTACTACGAGCGCAACCTCGACCCCTTAACTGCTGAGGATGTCAATCAATTCCGCATCGATTACAAACTCAACAGATTTCTCAGCCTGGAAAGTCAGTTCGGCCGCCGCAACCCCGGAGGGGATATTTTTCTCAATATTGATTTCTAAACCAATTATAAGGTAGTTTCGAGATTCCCGTTTCGAATTTTTGGTGGGGTGACCAAAGGTCAGATTCAGCACCCTTTAAATTCTTATGTTGCCAGGCGATTAAAAATAGCTTTGAAAATTAGGAAGTTAGAATCTCCTGGACCTGCTCTACCACTTTCCGGAGCCGGGGGAAGGCCTGGCCCGGAGGCTGGGCCAGCCGCTCCCGGAGACCGGCCAGGGCTGGGGGAATGTACTGGGCAAACCAGGGTTTGCCTTTAACCTGGGTGAGAAAACCAAAGGCCCCCAAAATCTGCAGATTACGGCACAGCGCTAGGTAATAGAACCGGTCCTCAAAGGCCTCGCCTTTAATCGGCACATAGCCTTTGATGATTTCCAGGTAGTTTTGCCGGAGCTGGTTTTGCCAATCCAGGGGCAGGGCCACATAAGGGTCGAGGAGCAGGGCGGCCAGATCATAGGCTAATGGACCCAGGCGGCTGCCCTGGAAATCGATCAGGCGCAGGCGGCCCGCTTTAATCATCAGATTGCGGGACTGGAAGTCGCGATGCAAAAAGTATTGTTCACCCGGAACCAGAGCCCGGTCCAACAGCCGGGAAAAATCATCCTCCAAGTCTCCCAGCGCCACCGCCATTTTTACGAAACCTTGTAAAAAAGCCTGGACAAAATAGCGGCATTCCCGCTCCAGAGCCAGTTGGTGGTCGTAAACTGGGGTATCGAAACACCAACTCGGGTCGAAGCCGAGGTGCCCCTTGATTTGGGTGTCAACGAGCAGTTCCACGGCCTGGCGGTACCAGGCCAGGATTGATTCGGGTTGAGGCCGGGCCTTAACTTCGTCCTGCAGGTTCCAGTCCCCCAGGTCTTCGAGTAAAAACCAGCCTTCTTCCCGACAATAGTGGTAGATTTGCGGCACTGGGAGGCCTTGCTGCCACAGGTGGCGCCCGATAAGAAAATAGGAATCATTTTCAGTAACCGCGGCTCCGGGCGGTTGACGGTGATACAGCAAGACCAGAGGCGGCTCAGCCCCCAAAAGCCTGAAAAAACTGCGGTCGGAGCCATCTCCGCAAAGGGGCGTCAGCCCCTGGAGTTGCCCCCCCTGGGCGGCCACCGCCCTTTGCAGCTGGGAGGTGATGGGAATTTTGTCCATGGCCGGCGTTCTTTATCCACCAACTCTGCCAACCTGGCCGTTAGCGCCAGGACAGGCTAAATTAAACATTGTCCCCGGGCCGAGTGTCGGACCCGGGTTCCCTGGCCGACAACGCAGTCGGTCAAATCAACCTCCGGGTCGATTCCGGCTCCCGCCCAGACCACGGTATTTTTCAGACTGGCTCCGGCCCCGATCCAAACCTCCGGGCCAATACTGACCCCTCCGCCCCAGCTGACCCCGTCTGCTAAAATTACCCCCTCTGCCAGCCAGGGATCGGTCAGGGGCGGAAAAAACCGGGCCACCAGGGGGACCTCTCCGGCTAACAGTTGCTGGTGGACTTGGCGGTAAGCCTCCGGGGTGCCAATGTCCTGCCAGAAATGGCCCTGCACTACGTGGGCAGCGATTTTTTCTCCGGCGGCGATGACCTGCCGGTATTGGTCGATGATATTGGTGACCCGGCCGGAGGGCATCCGCTCCAGCAGTCGAGGCGACACCACCTGGAGGCCGGTGAAGGCCAGGGGCGGTCCGACTGCATCCGGGGGAATAGGTTGGCCAAAACCGGCGACATTGCCGGCGGCAGTCCGCCAGACCTGGTTAAAGCGGGGGCAGTCGTGCAGCACCATGGTGGCCAGCGCCTCCTGTCTATGCGCCTGGTAGACGGTATTCAGATCCAGATCCGTAACAATGTCGCCGTTGACTACCAGAAATGGCTGATCTCCCAGGAAATCGGCCAGCTTTTTGAGGGCGCCCCCGGTTCCCAATATCTGGGGCTCATAGCTGAGATGCAATTTCATCCCCACCCCAGGGTAATGTTCCACAAAGTCTTGCACCGCGGCCGCCCGGTGATGGATATTGATGCCGATCTGGTCAAACCCGGCTTCCTGGAGTTGCGCCAGTAGCAGCCCTAACAGCGGCCGGTTGAGGATGGGAAACAGAACCTTGGGAACCTGGTCGCTGAGGGGCCGCAGACGGGTCCCCAGCCCCGCGGCCAGCAGCACTGCTTTCATTTTTTATAGGCCAGCTTTCGCAAGATTTGGTGGCGCCAATTCTTACCTTCCGGGCCTTCTACCCCCTGCGGCGGAAGCCCGTCAACGACGCCCAGAATGCCCCGGCCCTGCTCGGTCTGGGCCAGGATAACCTCCACCGGGTTGGCCGTAGCACAGTAAATGTTGCAGACTTCCTGGCACTGTTTGATGGCATTGAGCACATTAACCGGAAAGGCATTCTGGAGGAGCACATTAAAGGTGTGTCCGGCCGCCAGGCGTCGGGCATTTTCAGTGGCAGCCTCCATCAGCGTCTGGTCGTTGCCCTCTACCCGGATCAGACAATCGCCGGAGGATTCGCAAAAGGCCAGACCGAACTTGATGCCGGGGACCGCAGCGACCATAATCTCGTAGAGATCTTCAACGGTCTTGATAAAATGGGACTGACCCAGAATCAGGTTGGCGCCCTCCGGGATCAGCAGACGTTCGACTTTGAGTTCCATTTTCCCCCCTTTTGAGCCAAGGTTGAGTTCAGCCTTCAGGGTCAATTCTACAAAAGTCTGGTTTTTGACACCCTAAAATATAAGTGGTATTATAATATTGCCAAATCGCTGCTGACAAGCGATAATCGGCGAAGGCAAACTCGCGGCGAGATTCCATGGTGATTCAAGCCGGTAGTTCACAGCCCGATTTTAAAGATTAAAATCGCCAATGCCTTATAAAACCTATCCGCCGCCCGGCACCCCGCCCGGCACCCTAGTGAGGGGGCCCGGGGAGGCCGTCGTCCCGTCGCGGCTACGGGTTATCTGGTATGACCCGACCGACCTGGAAGAGCTTTCCGAGGCCACGGTAGCTGACTGCCAGAGCCTGGCGGCGCGCCAAGGTGTAATATGGATGCATCTCGAGGGACTTGGCAACATCGAGCTTTTACAGCAATTAGGGCAGCTTTTGCAATTACACCCATTGGCGTTAGAAGATGTGGCCGAAGGCCGGGCTCCCACCAAGGCGGAGGATTATGACGTATTCCTGTTCATCCTGACCCGCCTGATGCCGAGCGATGCTGCTTGGTCCGGTGAACAGATCAGTCTGTTTCTGGGGCCGCGCTTTCTGCTCAGTATCCAGGAGAGCGGCACCGACCACTTTGCCGTTATCCGGGAGCGGCTGTCCCATAAGCAAAGTCTACTCCGACAGCATGGGGCGGATTATCTGGCCTATACCTTGCTGGATTTTATCGTCGATTCCTGGTTTCCGGTGCTGGAGAGCTTTGGAGAGCGGCTGGAAGAGCTGGAAGATCGGGTCATTCAGCAGCCGGACGCCCCAACTATGGAGGCGCTCCAGGAACTGCGGCGGCAATTGCTGCGCCTTAGGCGGCTGATCTGGCCTTTGCGGGAGGCGGTTAATAACTTGATCCGGGGAGAAAACCGGCTGATCACCGACCATACCCGACTCTATCTGCGGGATTGTTATGACCATGCCTTCCAGGTGGTGGACCTGCTAGAGAATTATCGGGAAGTGACCGCCGGGGTTATCGAGTTATATCTTTCCAGCCTGAGCATCCGGCTCAATGAGATCATGAAGGTGCTCACGGTGATCGCCACCATTTTTATTCCTCTCACTTTTATCACTGGACTTTATGGGATGAATTTCAGCTATGATGCTTCTTCCTGGAATATGCCGGAGCTTAAGTGGCGGTATGGGTATTTTTTTGCCCTGGGAATAATGCTGTTGGTGAGCGCGTCGCTGATCATTTACTTCCGTCGGAAAAAATGGATCTAAAAGTAATTCAGGCGACAAACAAGGGGTGAGTCAATTGAAATCATGGTTTTTTAAGGTCCTGCTGATTCTGCTGGCCGGGCTGGGATTCAGTCCCGGGGCCGGGCAGGCGGAACCGGTTAAACTGGGTTTGTACTTGCCTATGACCGGTGCCGCCGCGGCCATGGGGGAAATGGTCTGGGAAGGGGTGCGGGTGGCCCATCAGATGCAGCCCTTGGTTTTGAAACGCCCTATCACTCTGGCCCTGGTAGATACCAAAAGCGACAAAATCGAAGCCGCCAACGCGGTCAGCCGCCTGCTGGAAAAGGAAAAGGTGGTAGCCATCATCGGCGAGGTGATCAGCGGCGATACCTTGGCGGGGGCGCCGATTGCCGAGCGGAGGGAGATTCCCAATATCACCCCTACTGCCACCAATCCTCTGGTCACCCAGAACCGGCGCTATACCTTCCGGGCCTGTTTTGTGGATAATTTCCAGGGACGGGTGGCGGCCCGTTTCGCCTGGGAAAATCTCCAGGCCCGCCGGGTGGCGGTAATCATTGACCAGGCTCAGGATTATTGCGTTGGCCTGGCCAGCTATTTCATGCGCCAGTTCAAGAAGCTGGGTGGGCAGATCGTCTCGGTTAGCTACATCCAGACCGGCGACCAGGACTTCACCGCCCAAATTTCGGCCTTGAAAGGCAGTCAGCCCGACCTCATCTATGCCCCCAATTATTATGCCGAAGACGCCCTCCTGGCCAAACAGGTTCAGGACCTGGGGCTTAGGGTTCCCATCCTCACCGGGGATGGGGCCCAGGTGCCGGAGCTGCTGACCATTGGCGGTCCGGCAGTGGAAGGCATGTATTTTACCGCGCATTTTCACCGGGAGGCGGCGGCTACCCCTTTGGCCCAGGAGTTCACCCAAGCCTTTGAGTCGGCTCAAAAAAAGGAGCTGGACGCCTTCGCCGCCCTGGGCGCCGATTGCTATTTTCTCCTGCGCCAGGCCATTGCGGTTGCCGGATCCACCCAAGGCCCCCAAATCCGGCAGGCACTGGCCAACTTGAAGGAATTTCCTGGCGTCTCTGGAACCATCACCATGGGAATGGATAATAATCCCATCAAGCCGGTAGTAATTAACCAGGTAAAAGGGGGCAAATTTGTTTACGTCACTACTATCAGCCCTTGAAAGGCCTGCCATCCGCAGGGAAATAGCACCCTTCGGAGGGAGAGATGGTTGGAAAGAGAGGACTGGTCTTGGGACCCTGGTTCCTCTTCCCAGATTAGCCGAGTAAATTTTTTATGACCTTGATGAATAACTTGCAACCTTAATCCATGGACAAAAGACTGGTACAAGTCAATATTGAGGACGAAATCCGCAAGTCCTACCTGGAATACGCCCTGAGCGTCATCATCGGCCGGGCTTTGCCGGACGTCCGGGATGGCATGAAGCCGGTGCACCGCCGCATTTTGTTTTCCATGTCGGAAATGGGCAATGACTACAACAAGCCCTACAAGAAGTCAGCCCGGGTGGTCGGCGATGTCATTGGTAAATATCACCCCCACGGCGACGCCGCGGTCTACGACGCTATCGTGCGCTTGGCCCAGGATTTTTCCATGCGTTATCCGCTGGTCGATGGCCAGGGCAACTTCGGCTCCATCGACGGCGATGCCCCGGCGGCGATGCGCTACACCGAAGTGCGGATGACCCGGTTGGCCCAGGAGTTGCTCCAGGATCTGGACAAGGAAACTGTAGACTTCGTCCCCAATTACGATGGCTCGCTGGAGGAACCGCTGGTTTTGCCGGCCCGGGTCCCCGACCTGTTGATTAACGGCTCCTCCGGAATTGCCGTGGGGATGGCGACTAACATCCCGCCCCACAATCTGGAAGAGGTCTGTGAAGCGCTGTTGGCGATGATCCGCCAGCCGGGCATCAGCCTGGAAGAGTTGATGGACATCCTGCCCGGCCCCGATTTTCCTACCGGGGGTTTTATTTATGGGGCCAGCGGCATTGCCGAAGCCTACCGCACCGGCAAAGGGATTATCCGGCTGCGGGCCCACACCTTTATCGAGCGTCGGGACGGACGGGAAAGTTTGATCATCGACGAATTGCCCTACCAAGTCAATAAAGCCCGTCTGATTGAGCGGATTGCCGAACTAGTCAAGGACAAGAAGATCGAGGGCATCGTTGATATCCGGGATGAATCCGACCGGGAAGGTATGCGGATCGTGGTTCAGCTCAAAAAAGATGAGATTCCCCAGACGGTTTTGAACCAGCTCTTCCTGCATACCCAGATGCAGGTGACCTACGGCATCAACCTGGTGGCCATCGTCAACAATCGTCCGGAGATTTTGACACTCAAAGATCTGCTGGGAGAATTCCTCAAACACCGCCGCGAAGTGATCCTGCGGCGGACGCGGTTTGAACTGCGGAAAGCCGAAGAACGGGCTCATATCCTGGCCGGCCTCAAGATTGCCCTGGACCACCTCGATCAGGTCATCGCCCTGATTCGGGCCGCAGCCAATCCTGGGGCCGCGCGGGACCGGTTGGTGGCCACCTTGGAACTGACCGAGACCCAGGCCCAGGCGATTCTGGATATGCGCTTGCAACGGTTAACCGGATTGGAGCGCCAAAAAATCGTCGAGGAATATGAAAAAGTCCTGGCCGACATCGCCCGTTATAAGCAGATCCTGGCCGAGGAACGTCTGGTTTATCAATTGATTGAAGAGGAACTGACCGAAATCAAGGAGCGCTATGGAGACAACCGCCGCACCGAAATCATTCCGGAAGCCGCCGACTTGACCCTGGAGGATCTGATTGCCGACGAAGATATGGTAGTGACCATTTCCCATCTGGGTTATATCAAGCGCACCCCCTTGACCATTTATCGGAGCCAGCGACGGGGCGGCAAGGGCCGGATGGGGATGTCGCCCCGGGATGACGATTTCGTCTCTCATCTCTATGTGGCTTCCATGCACAGCTATTTTCTGGTATTCAGCAATTGGGGGCGGATCTATTGGCTTAAAGTCCACGAAATCCCGGTGGGCAGTCCCAGTTCCCGGGGCAAGGCGATTGTCAACCTGCTCAATTTCGGGCCGGAGGAAAAGCTGACCACCATTATGCCTATCCGGGAATTTATCCCCGAGCATTTTCTGGTAATGGCCACCAAAAAGGGCCTGATTAAAAAGACCGACCTGATGAGCTTCAGCCGGCCGCGCCCTGGCGGACTGATCGCCCTCTCGGTCGATCCGGATGATGAGTTGGTGAGTGTGGGTTATACTGACGGCAGCCGGGAGATCATTCTGGGTACCCGGCAAGGGAAGATAATCCGGTTTGGGGAGGGCGAGGTCCGGGATATGGGGCGCACCGCCCGTGGGGTCAAGGGCATGACGGTGGCCGAAAACGATCAGGTGGTGGGGATGGAAATTCTGGGCGAGGAAGGGACTATCCTGACCGTAACTGAGAAAGGCTATGGCAAACGGACTCACACTGATGAGTACCGCCGGCAGAAACGCGGCGGCGTCGGCCTGTTGGCCCTTAGGATTACCGAGCGCAATGGCCCGGTGCTCAGAATTCTCCAGGTTACCGAAGAAGATGATATCATGCTGATCACCGACCGGGGCAAGATCATCCGGATAGCGGCCAAGTATATCCCGGTGATCGGCCGCATCACCCAGGGAGTGCGGTTGATTGACACCGAACCCGAGGAGCGGGTGGTAAGTTTGGCCCGTTTGGCGGAAAAAGGGGATAAAGGGGAAGAAAACGCCGATGACCTGGAAGGATAAAACGGTCTCGGTGATCGGCGCCGGCAGTTGGGGGACGGCCTTGGCCCATCACCTGGGCAGCAAGGGAGTCCTCACCCGTTTGTGGGTGTTTGAGCCTGAGGTCTTGGCCAGCCTGGAAGAGCGGCGCGAAAACCCGGTTTTCCTCCCCGGAGTGAAGCTGTCCCGGCACATTACTGTTACTGGCGACCTGGCGGCAGCAGCCCAGGATCAACCTCTAGTGATCATGGCAGTGCCGTCCCATGTATATCGGAGCGTGTTGGTCCAACTGACTCCGCATCTGCTCCCTGAAACGGTTCTGGTCAGCGCCACCAAGGGCATCGAAGGCGACACTCTTTTAACCATGGAGGGCCTGGTTCGAGAGGTAATGGGCCCGGAGACCGCTTACGCCGTACTCTCCGGCCCCAGTTTTGCCGCGGAGGTGGCCCGGCGGCAGCCGACCGCGGTCACTGTGGCCAGCCGGCAGCGGTCGGTCGCCACCCGCATCCAGCGGTTGCTCTCTTCTCCTAACCTGCGGGTCTATTCCAGCTATGATGTTACCGGGGTGGAACTGGGGGGGGCGTTGAAAAACGTCATGGCCTTGGGGGCAGGCATCCTGGAAGGCCTGGGCCTGGGAGCTAACCCGCGGGCGGCGCTGATCACTCGAGGGCTGGCGGAAATTTCCCGATTGGGAGTCCGGCTGGGGGCCAATCCCATGACTCTGACCGGGTTGGCCGGGTTGGGAGACCTGGTCTTAACCTGCACCAGCTGCCAGAGCCGCAATTATCAAGTTGGCCTGCAACTGGGCAAAGGGAAAAAGTTAGCTGAAATTTTAACTGATATGCAGATGGTGGCCGAAGGCGTTAAAACCGCCTGGGCAGCCTATCACCTGGCTCAGAAGCTGGCCATCGACATGCCTATCGTTGAGCAGGTTTATTACATTCTTTACGAAGATCATTCGCCCCAGGAGGCCATTCAGAGACTGATGGCCCGGGAATTGAAAGATGAATTTGATGCTATGTCTCAAACCTGGTAAGATTCGATATTTAGTTCCCAGTTTGGGTTTGGGCAACCACCTGAAAAAGTGAGTCTTATAAGATTTCTTGAATAAAGATTGATGCCTGAGCACTCGGAAGGGCGAATTCCTGGCCTGGCAAAACATTTTTCGCTCAATTCCTGTTAAAGGTGAAACCTCGAAACTAAAACCATGAAACTCGAAACCTCCCAAAGGAAGCGGCATATGAATTATGAACATTTTGATACCGAGATTCCCAGTATCGGTATTCCCAAAGTTAATTCGCCTATCTGTGATATGACCGTGGTTTCTCAGAGCGGAGACATCGTCACCCCCAGGTTTATCAACCAGCAGGACCGGGTTTTAGTCTACGATACTATTGAATATCTGGAAAATTATTGCGGCGATCAACAACCTTTATCATTTGAGCTGGCCGGACCGCGGGATAAAATTTATTTTGACCCCACCAAACTACATTGCGCCATTGTGACCTGCGGGGGCTTATGCCCGGGAACCAACGATGTCATCCGGGCTTTGGTTCTGGAGCTCCATTATCTATATAAAGTCCGCCATATTTACGGTATCCGTTACGGCCTGCAGGGCTTTATCCCCAAATATGGCCACGATGTGGTCAAAATGACTCCGGAGTTGGTGGCCAATATCCATAACTTTGGCGGCACCGTGCTCTCCTCTTCCCGGGGGCCGCAGGACATCGGGGAAATTGTCGATGCTCTGGAACGGCTTAATGTCAGCATCCTGTTTGCCATCGGCGGGGACGGGACTCTAAAAGCCGTGGACCATATCTGCGACGAGATTACCCGGCGGCAGTTGCGCACCTGTGTGATTGCCATTCCCAAGACCATCGATAATGATATTGCCCTGGTCTCCCGCTCTTTTGGCTTTGACACCGCGGTGGAAATGGCCACCGATGCCATTCGCAGCGCCCATACCGAGGCTTTAGGGGCTCCCAATGGTATCGGGCTGGTCAAACTGATGGGCCGCTATTCCGGGTTTATCGCCGCCAATGCCACCCTGGCGCTGCGCGAAGTCAATTTTGTGCTGATCCCTGAATCGGATTTTGATCTCGAAGGGGAGCAGGGGTTTTTAGTAGCCCTGGAGAAGCGGTTGGCTGACCGGCACCATGCAGTGATTATCGTGGCCGAAGGCGCCGGCCAGAAATTCTTTAAGGAGGAGGAGCTGCCGCGGGATGCCTCAGGCAACATCAAGCCCGGAGATATTGCCGGTTTCCTGGTGGAACGGATCAACGACTACTTTAAGCAGCGCCAGATCGAAGTCAACCTGAAGTTCATTGATCCCAGCTATATTATTCGCAGTATGCCGGCCAACTACAACGACCGTATCTATTGCGGCTACCTGGCGCAGAATGCCGTCCATGCCGGGATGGCGGGCAAAACCGGGATGCTGATCAGTCTCTGGCATGACCGCTACGTCCATATCCCCATCAAGGCCGCGGTCGGCAAAAGCCGCCAGGTGCGTCTGGATGAACCGCTGTGGCGCAGTGTGCTGGAATCTACCGGCCAGCCGCCGATGAAGAATCCCGTTTCTGGCAGTGGCGTGGAGCCGCGATGAATGACCGCCAGCGGCCGGTATTCCAATGCCAGCAATGCGGCGAATGCTGCCGTGGAAGGGGGGGGATTTTGGTAAGCCAGACGGAAATTAGCAAGATAGCGGAATTTATGGGTCTTTCGGAGGCAAATTTTCAACGCCGGTATGTGGAGCCTTCTCCCTTGGGTCCCCATCTGGCCACCAATAAGGCCGGAATCTGCATCTTTAACCTGGAGGGGCGCTGCCGGGTGCATCCGGTGAAACCCCAGATCTGTCAGGATTGGCCCTTCCTGCCGGCCATCCTGGCCGACCCCGAGGAACTGGAACTGGCCAAGGGGGCCTGTCCGGGGATCGCCCCCGATTGCAGTCATGCCGAGTTCGTCAAATGGTGGCAGGAAAACCTGGCCAGCCCGGAGTCCTTGACTCCCGGGGGTAAGGACTCGGGGGAGCAGTCTGCGAAGAAATCTTCTAAACCGTTAACCTGAGGAGGATAGTTTTGTCGTTCAGCCCTGATGATGAGCTTTTGATGGAGAAATTCCGGGCGGTGTTGGCCGGTCCGGATGGCCCCTTGTTTATCCAGATTCTGGAGGCCTTCTACCAGCGGGGCGGCCAGCGGGAAGAGTATTTCACCCCGGAAGACCTGCTCGACTTTCAGGAGGGCTTTGATCAGATCAGACAGGGAGATTACCTGGACTGGGAAGATTTTAAGCGGGACCACCAGCTATGAAATACACCATCCGGCTGTCGGTCAAAACCGGCTCCCAATTAGAATGGTTAGACCCGGTCCCCTTGCGGCTGATGCAGGAGCGGCTCGAAGCACTGGCCTTTAACCCTTATTCGGCGCTGATTTCCAAACCGCTGGCCCATGACCGCGAGCAGCGCTACTCCTGGGTGGGCGACTGGCGCATTATCTATGAAGTCCGCGAAGACGATCTGACCATATTGATCGCCACCATCCAACCCCGAACCCGGCTGTCCGGGGGGACAGCCTTAGGGAACCAGGATATTGGGTGGGAATGAGCAATGACGAAGTCTTTCTATATCACCACCCCCATCTATTATGTCAATGCCGAGCCGCATATCGGCCATGCTTATACCACCGTGGTCGCTGATACCCTGGCCCGGTTTCACCGGCTGCTGGGGCATGACACCCGCTTCCAGACCGGCACCGATGAACACGGCGAAAAGGTAGTGGAGGCCGCCAAGGCCGCGGGGCTGTCGGTCCGGGACTTTGTAGATCGGGTCAGCGGCCTGTTCCGCCAGACCTGGGATCAGCTGCAGTTCAGCTATGATCACTTTATCCGCACTTCCGACCCCGAGCATATCCGGGTGGTCCAAGAAATTCTGCAGCGGGTCAACGACGCCGGGGACATCTATTTCAGTGAATACGGCGGCCTCTATTGTTATGGCTGCGAGCGCTTTATCCTGGAACGGGAACTGGTGGACGGCAAATGCCCGGATCATAAAGTTGCTCCCACTTTCATCAAGGAGGCCAATTACTTCTTTCGCATGAGCAAGTATCAGGACTGGCTGATCAATTATATCGAACAGCACCCGGACTGGATCCGGCCAGAACGCTATCGCAATGAAGTGCTGGCCTTTTTGAAAGAACCCTTGGAAGACCTGTGTATTTCCCGACCTCAGGCGCGGTTGAAATGGGGGATTCCGCTGCCCTTTGATGAGCGCTATGTGACCTATGTCTGGTTCGACGCCCTGATCAACTACGTCAGCGGCCTGGGCTATCCGGACGATCCCTTATACCACAAGTTCTGGCCCGGGTGTCAGCACCTGATCGCCAAGGACATTTTGAAGCCCCATGGCATCTACTGGCCGACCATGCTCAAGGCCGCCGGCATTGAACCCTTCCAGCATCTCAATGTGCACGGCTACTGGCAGATGGACCAGGGCAAGATGTCCAAGAGCCTGGGCAACGTGGTGGAACCACTGGACCTGGTGAACCGCTATGGTCTGGACCAGGTGCGCTATTTCTTTCTGCGGGAGATGGTCTTCGGCCTGGACGCCCACTTCAGCGAAGAGGCCCTGGTGGGGCGGATCAATGCCGACCTGGCCAATGATCTGGGCAACCTGTTTGCCCGCACCCTGGCCATGGCCTTTAAATACCGCCAGGGGATAGTCCCTCAACCCGGCGCGGCTCAGCCTTCGGAGCTGGAACTGCAATATCACGCCGTCCAGGCAGCCAGGGATTTCCTGGAACTGATCCCCCGACTGGACTTTCACAAGGCTCTGATGCGGCTGTGGGAACTGATCAACCTGACCAACCGCTATATCGTCGCCACCGAACCCTGGCAGCTGTTCAAACAGCCCGACCAGCAACCGCGGCTGGATACCGTGCTCTACCATCTGCTGGAAGTGCTGCGCTTCGTGACCGTGTTGCTCAAACCGGTCATGCCCGGCAGCGCCGAGAAGATGAGCGAGCAACTGGGGTTGGGTGCGGCCCGGTGGAGTCGGCCGTTACCGGAATTGATAGACTGGGGGCAGCTACTGGCCGGGACCGTTTTGCAAAAGGGGCCGGCGCTGTTTCCCCGTCTGGAAGCCGTCCCCCCTCAGGCCGCAGCGGTGGAGGCTCCGCCGGCTCGGCCCCTGGTCCCGCCCTTTAAAAGCGAGATCGAGCTGCCAACCTTTCAGCTCCTGGATTTGCGGGCAGGCCGGGTCGTTGCCGCGGAAAGAATCCCTAAATCAGACAAGCTTTTGAAATTACAAATAGATATTGGCGAACTGCGTCAGGTCGTGGCCGGCATCGGACGGTCTTATCGGCCTGAGGAATTGATCGGCCGGACCGTTATCCTGGTGGCCAATCTCAAGCCTACCCGGCTCATGGGAGTTGAATCCCAGGGTATGGTGCTGGCCGCGGAGAGCGCCGATGGACTCTGTCTTCTTACTACCGACATGCAGGTTCTTTCCGGAAGCCCGGTGTCTTAAGAACTGGAGGCAGGGGTTGATTCTCCTGGCTCTGACCCTGGGGCTGGCCGGCTGCGGCGGCAAGCAGGTCAAGGCCCCGGAGTTCAAGCGCCCAGCTCCTGAGGCGGCGATTAACCAGGCCATCCGGTCTTATCTGGGGGCCCCGTATCGTTATGGCGGCTCCAGCCCCTCTGGCGTCGATTGTTCCGGGCTGGTCATGGGGGTCTATCAGCAGGCCGGCATCCGGGTGCCCCGCACTGCCGAGGACCAGTACAAAGGAGGGAAAGAGGTCGATACCGATGATTTAAAATACGGCGACGTGGTCTTTTTCAATAAATATTGCCAGCAACAGCCTTCTTATTTTTCGGCCAGCATTGTTACCGATCTCTTTTCCCGGAAAAAGTCCCGCCCCTGTCATAGCGGCATCTATATTGGGGACGGGCGCTTCGTCCATGCCTCTTCCAGCCGCGGGGTTTGCATCAGTAATTTAAAGCATGACACCTGGCGCCGGTCTTTTATCGGCGCCCGCCGCTATCTGCCTTCCCGCAACTGATAGACCGCCACCTTCCCCTGACCCATTTCCGGGGGGTAGGTTAGCATGGCGGAGGGCAGGCAAAAATTAATTTCAACCTAAAAAGGACAATCGGTGGTTAGCATTAACTCAGAAAGGCCGCGGGTGGCCTCCGGCGTAAGTCGCCTCGACTTTCTTTTAGGCGGACTGTTCATCGGCGACAATGTCATCTGGCACGATGAAGCCGGTAGTCTGGCCCAGGTCTTTTGTCTTAATTTCATCCAGGCCTCCCAGGTCGAGAATAAACCGATCATCTATGTCAGCTTTGACCGCTCCCCCAAAAACCTGCTGGACAAGTTGGGGCCGCTGGGGGAGTACTCCTTACTGACCATCCTGGACTGTTTTACCAATGGCAAGGGCTCGGGGTCTGATATATTCCTCAAATTTTACCAGGATAAAGAACCGGAACTGCTCTGCCGGATTATTAAGGTGGAAAAGCCCGGCGATCCCGAACAATTCATGGAGCAGCTCTACGGGGTACATGGTAAATTGGAGGGGGACGTTCGCTTTATCTTCGAAAGCATTACCGGCATGCAGGAACTGTGGGGCGGTGAAGAGCGCATTCTCAACTTTTATACCCACTCCTGTCCCCGCCTCTACGAATTGAACACCATTGCCTATTGGATCCTGGAGAAAGATGCTCACTCGGCCCGCTTCCGGGCCCAGATCAACCAGATTGCCCAGGTGACTATAGAACTGGCCATCAAAAGAGGCACCACCTCCTTGACCATTCTGAAAGCGGAAAATCGTGACCAGGGCAATTTCCATAAACCTCATAATTACTGGGTCAAAGACTTAACCGTGGTCTTTGCCGACGAGAAGCGGACCTCGAGGCGGTTGGACCTGGGGCTGCGGCTGAAGGAATTTCGCGCCAAAAGAGGACTGTCCCAGGCCGAACTGGCCAAACTGGTAGGGGTTACTGCCAGCACCATCTCTCAGGTGGAAAGCAACCTAATTTACCCTTCCTTACCGGCCCTGTTGAAAATGGCTGAAGTCCTGTCGGTAAATGTCACCTCTTTCTTCCAGGATCAGAAAGAGGAGCAAAAACGGCTGATCTTTACGCCGGCGGAGGCGGTGGAGGTCAAACTTCCGGATCTGCCGGAGGGGGCAGTCCAGACCAAGCTCTTGTCCCCGGTAGACTTTGAGGCCAAAGCCGAACCATACCTTATCGAGATCCATCCCCAAATTACCTTGCCGGCGCATTTCTTTTTCCACAAAGGTGATGAAATCGGCTATCTGCTTTCCGGTCGATTGCAGGTCAAAGTGGATAAGGCGGTTTACACCTTAAGGGCTGGAGATCTGATCTACCTAACCTCTGAAATGCCCGCTCAATGGCGGAATCCAGGGACGGCGATCGCCAGGCTGCTGTGGATCAGAGTGAAATAGCCAGAGGAATTTCCTTCCTTAGCGAGAAAATTTTCCCTTGACAATTAGTCAGACTAATTATAACTTGGGTAAAGTTAAGTCAAAATAATTGGCAAGCCAGTTGCGGCCCATTATCTGGTTGCCGGTTCTGAAAAATATACGGCCGAGACCGGTCCGAGATTAGTTAAAGCGAGGTTTTGATGAAAGAATATAGATCGAAGTGGATTCATGTCCTGGAATTCGGCTGCCAGGCTCCTCTAAAACTTTACGACCATTGCTCCTCCTGCCCCCGCTTCGGCGAGGATTGCCCGGATTTGCAGCTAGGGGTAGCAATTCTCCAGGGCAAAAAGAAGCTGGTTTATTCTTCCAATAGCGCAGCCGAGGGGGCGGTCCGGGCCAGTGATTTTAAGTGTCGGGCGCCGCTTGATTATTTTGCCAAAACCCGGGAAAACTGTCCCCACCACGGCCGCTGCCGGGAAGAGGGGCTTCTTTTAGCCTTGCTGAATGGCAAGAAGCAGTTGGATTACAGCCAGAGAGAGGTGATTCCTCTGCCGGTGCGTCGCGCCGCCCGCCCTTCCCCGGCCAAAGAGGAACCCGCCCACGGGGCTCAAGCTGAGGGTTGAGGCGAATGCTATCCTAGGGGGCAGAGCTCTGCATAGCTCTGCCCTTATTTATAATTATCAATGACTTTTGTATTACTAAAACCCACCACCTTTTACCCATATACCTGAGGCTGCCCTCTGGTACGGCCTCATTGCCGTCCTAATCTCTAATATTAATGGCTCAAAACTTGACAAGCGTCAAAATCATAACTTAAAATTACATATATATCTCAAAGTATGGAAGTGCAAGGCTCACTGGTGGGGCCCCCGGACTTCAAATCCGGTGTGCCGTTTGAGGAAAGCGGCGGGTGGGTTCGATTCCCATGCACTTCCGCCAAAATCATGAGTAGGTTTGTGAGTAGGTTTTAAAAAAATCATCGTCAAGATGGGCTATCGCCGTCCTCATTTGAGGGTCAATCAACTGCAAGTATCTTTCCGTGGTTTGAAAGTTGGTGTGGCCCAATAATTTAGAGATCATGGCCAACCCCACCTTTTTCCGGTCAAACAGATAAGACGCCACCCAATGGCGGATGGCGTGGAAACCAAAATGTCTGACCCCGGCCCGTTTGCAGACCGTTCGCATTACCTTGCGGCGGTAAAGATAGGGGTTCCCAGTAACCGGGCTAGGGAAAACCCAATCGTCTGACCGCCGTTTTTCCCAGACCTGCCAAAGGACCTCATATAATCCGTCACTCATTGGAATATCCCGGTCGATCAAACTGCCGGTTTTATTTTTCCGGGACCTGAGCTTGACCACCTTGTGCTCAAAATTAACATCTTGCCAGGCCAACTGAGTGATTTCGCCAACCCGGGCCAGAGTTAAGACCACCACCAAAAGAAAAGGACGATACTCCCCGGCGGCCATCAGAATGCGGCCCATTTCCTCTGGGGTGGGGATAACTTTTTGAGGCCTTTCCACCGGCACCTTATCGACCAAAAACACCGGATTGGAAAGGATATGTCCCCGGCGTAAAGCCCAATTAAATAGGGTATTAAGTTCGGTGCGGTCTTTATTGAAGTTGTTGTTGGTGGGCCTGGTCAAGAGGTAATTTTCAACCAGGGTTGGGGTTATACTGGCAACCGGGGGATTGCCGGTAAAAGCTAAAAAACGTCGGAAAACGATCTTGCGGTATTCAACGGTTTTTGCAGCCTTTCGTCTTTCGGCTAAAGTTAAGTAACTGACCATCAAGGTCTCTAAGTCCAAGGCGGATAGACTCAGCTCTGATGTTTGTTTTTGATCCCGGATCTGGGCCCGATGGTTCTCCATTGCGGTTCGGGCCTCGGCCTTGGTAACAAACCAGGCCCGGCTGTAGCGCTGCCCCCGCCACTGGAACTGATACCGCCAGCCCTTTTTTCCCTTCCATAGCGGCATAAACCGTCTCCGGCCTAAATCTCAGAACTTTGATCCCGGCAGGATAAAACCCCCCTAACAGGTGCCTTTTCTTATATACCGTTTTGACGGAAATTCGCAAGAGGTCGGCTACTTGTTCCACGGTCAATAACGGCTCCATGGAAAAAATTAAAGCATAATACGTAATTTTTGTAAAGAAATTTTTTATTCAATTCACTTAAGACCAGTAAAAAAAAATAAGCCAGGCAAGGCCCGGCTTAATAAAAAAAATTAACAGAGTTTAGGGTTTATTTGGCCTTTAGGATCATTTCCAGCATAGCAATCAACCCCTTCTTGATATCGGGGTTAATAATGCCGTTGTGCACCAGGGCATAAACTTCAAGCATCCGTAACAAGAGGGTGCGCTGATCTTCTGATTCCACCTCACAGACATAATTCAGCAGCTTGCGGAACTCAGGCGTCCCGATTATTTCTAATGGCATTAGAAGCTCCCGAGGTTCAATTGCGAAAACTTCAGCTAACTTTTCAAGCGTCTGCTTGCCAATTCCCCTTTTCCTGGTGGGATTGAGGATTTGGTTTACATAGACGTCCGTGCATCCCATTTTTTTAGCCAAGTCCCTCTGACTGAGACCTCTTTCCAGCATTATCCGACGCACATTACTGCTGATTGTCTGGTCTAAGAAATATGGGGCTTCTTTCGTTTCGGTATCTTCAGATTTGCAAATTTCTAAGTCATGCTGATCACTCATATTACAGCCCCAATGTCCTTATTAGCACATGATATGAGAAAAGCCAACAAAAAAAACTCAAAGTAAATTACCTAAAATTTTTATTGACAAAAATTTAGTAATATGCTTAAGTTTGTAACCAAACATATATGGTTATTTCCCGCAAGATTAGTGCCACAGTTATAAAGCCGATTTTAAAGGGAAATCGAATTAAATTGTTTAATTGCTCCCACATAATGTTTAACAGATTGAACTAAATGGGAAAAAAATGAATAAAGCCTTTGAGGCTTTAATTATTGTCTTAGCTCCGACGGCGATAACTTTTTCGGTTAGGCCTTAGGCCATAGAAAAGACTTGACAAACTCAAATAGGTTTAGGAATATGAAGGTGCTGAAACTCGAAGGGGCCGTTGACCCCGGCCAAAGCGGTCATTTTTTATATTACAATTTGACAACCTGTTTCCCGCTAGTGTCCCGGTTACCGCAAGGGCCGGGGGGTCTCCTTTCGAGCCTCAGCAGCGCTAGCGGGATTTTTGTTTTTATGCTGAGGTGAAAATGGGAAAAGCCTGGGGGCGCCTTTATGCTGGGACAAGAAATCACCGGAAAGTAAAAATCCTCCGACAAAGATGCCCGGAGGCCTGGTGGGTTATTTACCCACTTTTGGAGCTGGCCTTTGAATCTGACGATGGCGGATTAATTTATATAGACCACGACCTGCCCTTCAGTTTAGAAGAGCTTGCCGCTGATGTTTATTGCGAACCTGAATTGTTGGAAAAAGCTCTAAAAATTATGGAAACTCTTAAATTGGTTTCCTATGAAAACGGGTTTATTCGATTCCTTTCTTATGAGGACCGTCAATTTCAATCAGACGATTCCAAAGAAAGAGTCAAGCGGTATCGGGAGAAAATCAAACAAGAAAAGAAAAAAGACAGTGACGGTAACGGTGATGTAACGTTACAAAACAGTGACGGTAACGGTGATGTAACGCCCCCAGAACAGAACAGAACAGAACAGAGTACAGAACATAATAATACTAGAAGGTGCGCTGAAAAAACCAGCGCACCCTCTCTCGCTTCAAATTCTGATTGGTTTGATAAAAAATTCTGGCCCACCTATCCATCCCGCAACGGTCGGAAACCGGGCAGGGCTGAGGCCCGGAAAGCTTATCTTGATGTCCGCAAGCAAAAGGACTGGCCCGGAGAGGATGCAGTCCTTGCCGCCCTTATTGCCCAAATAGAGCATAAAAACTGGTGCGACGAGCAAGGGAAATTCTGTCCGGAGTTTCCCGATGCGGCGCGCTGGTTCAAGAAAAAGCGGTGGACGGACGAAATCAACCTGCTTCCCGCCCCGGTCCCTTATAACCCCAAAAAAATGAGGATGCCGGACGATGTAGTTTTCCCGGACCCTAATTGCCCGATCTGCGGCGGCTCCGGTGCAGTCGATCAGCCGGACGGTTCCTGCAAACCATGCACTTGTTTAAAAAAAACAGAGGAACTGAAACCAAATGACCGTAAAGCAACTCTCTCATTACCAACATTTCGACCCGGAAGCTGAGCAAGCCGTCCTGGGGGCTATCCTGTTCAAACCAGAGGCCCTCTGCGATGTGCTGACGGTTTTATCTCCTAAAGACTTCGGCTCGGAACGTCACCGAAAAATCTTTAAGGGGTTGATCGAACTGGATAAAAACCAAACCCCCATCGACCTGGTTAGCCTGACCGGCTATTTCAAAGACAAGGGGGAGCTCGATGAAACCGGTGGCCCGGTATATCTGGCCGGCCTCAGCGATAATGTAGCGACCGCCGCCAATATCATGTTCTACGCCAAGCGGGTCAAAACCAAAGCCAGCCTCAGAGAACTGAAAAGCTTTTCTGACGACATTAGTGCCTCTCTTCAAGACCAGATAGATGATCCGGGGGAATTTAGAGACTGGATTGAAGCCCGTTTATTCGAGATCGGTCAAGAGTTTGAAAACACAACCTATTTTGAAACCATACCGGAACGGCTTGACTGCGAAGTTGGCGTGCTCCAGCAGATTCAACAACAAAAAGCCCAGGTCGGGTTATCCACCGGCTATTTCGATCTAGACGACTTAATGACCTGGAAGCCCGGAGAACTGACAATCCTGGCGGCGCGGCCCTCTATGGGCAAGACCAACCTAGCCCTAAACTTTGCTCTCCGGTCAGCTAAAACCGGGGCGGCAATCAATTTCACGTCCTTAGAAATGGCGAACAGCCCCATAGCACGCCGGATTTTAGCCATTGAAAGCCGGGTGGATGCTTGCCGTATTTTCAAGGTATGGCTGGGCCAAGAACATTGGGCGGCCATTAAACACGCCAAAACTGAATTGCACAACCTGAAAATGACCCTGGATTTTCGGCCCACGCAATCCATCATGGAAATACGGTCACAGGCCCGCTGGACCAAAATCAAGCACGGCTTAGACCTGCTGATCATTGACTACCTGCAACTGATCAAATCTTACCGCCGGGGGCGGTCCCGGGAAGAAGAGGTGGCGGAAACCTCCCGAGGCCTGAAAGCCCTGGCCGGCGAACTTAAAATACCCATCCTGGTAATTGCCCAACTTAACCGGAAGTGTGAAGAACGGCCCAACAAGCGTCCCAAGCTCTCGGACCTGCGCGAATCCGGCGCCATTGAACAGGACGCCGATGCGGTGCTTTTCCTATACCGGGATGAATATTACCGGGGCGAGAACGCCAACGAAAAGGGGGTTGCAGAACTAAATATAGCCAAAAACCGCAACGGCCGCACTGGCATGGTTAAGCTGGCCTACCAAGAAGATTATCTAAGATTCGAGGATCATATAGAACATGCTGAACAAAATTGAACTAATCGGACGTTTAGGGGGAGATCCGGAAGTCCGCTATACTCCCAGCGGCACGGCGGTCGCCAATTTTTCTCTGGCCACCTCCGAAAAATTCACGGACCAAAACACCGGCGAGAAACGGGAAGAGACCCAATGGCATAGGTGCGTGGCCTGGAACCGGCTGGCCGAGATCTGCGGACAATACCTGGGGAAGGGCAGCCTGGTCTATGTCGAAGGCAAAATGACCTACCGGAAGTGGCAAGACAACGACGGCAACGACCGCTATAGCGCCGAGGTGCGGGTCAACCGGATGCTGATGCTCGACACTAAGGGGCAGGGTCAGGGCCAAGGGAAACCACCGGCTCAAGATCATTCCTATGGAGAGGACATTCCGTTTTGAGCGGGAAAGGAGGGGGGATTATGGAAACCATGACCGTCACCCTGGAAACCGCAAGTAAAACCCTGCCAATGCTAATTGACGAGGCGTCAAAAATCTTGGCGGAGAACAATCAAGACGGCCGCAAAAATTATCTTTACCGGCTGATCAATCAGCAGAGGTCCAACGGCGACCTGATCCTGGAATACGAATGCTGGCCCTGTCAACAGTTAACGTCCGCTTATATGGGTCATGGGGAGCAAGATTGCGTCGAATGTCAATATTACGGCCGGCCCTGCCCCGGATTGATCTCGCAAAAGAGAAAGGAAGGCAAAGGTAATGGCTTATTATGTCATTAGGGAGACCAAGGCGGAGGCTTATCACTGGATACCCCGGGGGCGGTTTAGGGTGGCGGCTTTTGACGGGGAGCAGGACGCCAAGGACTATGCCGCCAGCCTGGGGAAACATTCCATCCGCCAATACGATTACCGGGTTGAAGGTCACGACCCCGACAGCCCGGCATTGCCCCCGGCCTACGAGCCGCCGCCGGCGCCAGAAATAACCGTTAACTTTCCGCCAGAAGAATATCACCTGGAGGATTAAAAATGGCCAAGAAGTTTTGTCCGAAGTGGAAACCGGGCCAGAAGGAATTATTGAACCCCAACGCCGAGGTCCGGTGCCGCTTCTGGGGCGGCGATACCATCTGCAACCGGCCGGATGTCTGGCAATGCGAGACCCTGGGTTATCAGGAATACGATCCCCTGGAAATCTGGGACAAGAGCTGGCGGCAGGATAATGACGATGACGGCGAGACCGACTGAATTAAAATTTACCATCGTTATCCCGCCCAAGGCCCAGAAACGGGACCGGACCCGGGCCTTTAAGCTCGGCAATCGCTTCGTCGGTCGATCTTATAAAGACCCGGAACAGCGGATCGAAGAAAACCGGCTGGTGGCCCTCTTACTGGAACACCGGCCGCCGGAACCGCTGGAAGGCCCCCTACTGCTGGGGCTCCGGGCTTACTTGCCGGTCCCCCAATCAAAATCCAAGAAATGGCAGGCCGCGGCTCTGGCCGGCGAGATCAGACCGACGACCCGGCCGGATTTAGACAACCTGGTGAAACAGATCAAAGATGTCTGCAACGGCATTTTCTGGGGGGATGACCGGCAGGTGGTGGGTTATGTGGACGGCACCGGCAAATATTATGGTGCCCCCCCTAGATTCGAAATCACGGTTAAGAAATTCGAGAATGGTTAAGCCCCTAGAATCGAACAACGGGATCAATCTAGTCTTCTACCGGGGCATAAAACAAATTGCCAGGTTCTTGGATTGTCACCCCGTGACCGCCAAGCGGCTGATAAAGGATAAGAAAATCCCGGCCCGGAAAGATCCGTCCGGCAGGTGGGTATTATGTTCGGTGGATTATTATCGGTTGCTGTGGAATGACAATGATTGACAGCAAGGACGACAAACCGGCCCGAGACGGCCTAAAAGTTTATGCGGGAGTAAATTGGGGCCTGATGACCCCCACGGTAATTTTGCTCGGAGAACACCGGCCCGAGGACGACCGACTCACCCTGGTTTACGAATACTACGAAGAGGGCGTGATCATCGACGGCTTGATCGAGGTTGCCAAGGGGCTCAAAGAACAACATGCCATCCGGAAGTTTTATTGCAACCCCAGCCAGCCCCGCTTTATCGAGAAATTTATCCAAGCCGATCTGCTGGCCCAGGCGGTGGCCGACGAACTGGAGGTGGGCATCGGCCTGGTCAAGAAACGGCTCCAGGCCGGCCAACTGACCGTTGCCCGGCAATGCGTCAACCTGATCCGGGAATTCGGGCAATACTCGGCCCCGGAAAAAAAGGCGCATAAACCTTACCGCGACAAGCCCATGGACTTCGCCAACTATGCGCTGAACGCCTTAAGGTTCATGGTGCTGGGCCTGACTTACGACGTCAACCCTAATTTGACCTGGATTTGATTGGAGGGCCAATGAGAGTAATCCTGAATACCTGGTTGGGAGACGGATTTGAAAACAACAACTGCTGCGACCTCTGCGGCCGCCTGGCCACCACGGTAGAACTGGCCGCGTCTGACAACACCATTAATGCCTGCAAAAACTGTCTGATCGAGGCCATTGGCGGAATCGACCAGGCTATTTTAAGCGGAGGCCAAAATTGATTTTCACCAGCAATTTTAAGATCGCCGGGCATCTACCCAACACCATCGCGGTTTGCCGGTCGGTGCCGCGGGGCTGGCCGGGACCAAGGTTGCCACCCCTGGCCCCCAGCCGGGAACTGCTTAAAATGGGGATCAACCGGGAGGTAGATGTAAAAACGTGGGCGGTGCTTTACAAACAGCAGGTGCTTGACAAATTAACCCCGGAAGCCGTCCTGGACGCCCTGGGGGGCGACAATTTTATTATGCTCTGCTGGGAACCGCCCGGCGAACCCTGCCACCGGCGCTATATCGCGATCTGGCTAAAGCTAACCCTGGGGCTGGAGATCCCGGAGCTGGACCTCAATCTCAAGACCCACCGGAAAATTCTAAAAGAATGGGGCGCGGCAATATGACCTGGGACGAGGCCCTGGCCGCTTACCGGTCAGCCATGACGCCAGAGATTGTTAATTTTATGATTGATATGCCCTGGCTGATCAATCTCGCCGTGGCCTGGCAAAACGCAGACAAGCAGCTAGAGCCGCCCGGCGATGACCTGAGCCTGCCGGCCTTGTGGCAGAAAGTCAAAATCGACTATCGGCAACTGGAACGCATGACCGGCCTGGATTTTATCCAGGTAACCAAGGGGATGAATATCCTCAAAGACAATCGGATGGTGTTCCCGGACGGCAGCCTCAATCGTTTTGCCGGCGGCTATATCCGGGGCCGGGTAAAGGCGATGCTCAAGCCCAAACCCGAAAAACCGGAGAACATAAAATGACCATGACCGGGGGTCGTCTAAGGCCAGGACGCCGGACCTCTCAGTTCGGTAATGGGGGTGCAAGACCCTCCCCCCGGTCCACCGGCGAGGCAAGATGCAATTAGCGCAAATATTCCTGGGCATCACCCCCAAGCCCTTCCGGGACTATCTCCGGGCCCTCTTGGAAATGGCCCGGAAAACGGCTGAGACCCTGATCGTCCCCTGTTGCGGACTGTTCACCATCCCCAAGATCGGCATCGACGCCGGTTTTAAGGCGGCCAACATTCACGCCAGCGATATTTCCCTGTTCAGCTCAGTGATCGGCTACACCGCCAGCGGCCGGCCGATCTCCGACCTGGGGATAGAAATCCAAGAAGAGGCCCTGGATTTTCTGAAAGAATACCAGGGAACCCCCAAGGAAGGGGGAGCGATTCTCTACGCCCTGAAATGGGCCCAACTGAACAGCGGCAAATATTACATGGAGCGGCTCAAGACCGAAATGGAGCAGGGCCGGGAAAAATATATCGACCAACTCCAGAACAAGATCAACCAATATGCCCTGGCCCTCAAGGGGATAAATTATCAGGCCCAGGACCTGTGGGTGGACATCGAGAAATTTAACCAGGACCCCGCGGCCATGATCGTGATCAACCCCCCGGGCTACGCCGGCGGCTACACTAAAATGTTTGACACCAAAGGCGCCCTGGAATGGAACGAACCCCCGGCCGTGGAGTTCAACCCCCGGGAAGATTTCAAAAAGCTCTACTTCGCCCTGTTGGAAAAACCGGCCTTTGCAGTGATTTACCACCACGCCAACGCCGACCTCTTAGAGAAGCTGGAAATCCAGAAGATCGCCGCGGTGGTGACTCACAAGAAAAACCATTTCCTGATCAGCAACCAGCCGGAGAAATGCCGCAAGGTTGCCCTGTTTGCCAAGACCGCCATAGGCCCCAGCCGGTTCCCCCTGCTCTTCGAGGGCCATACCATCACCCCGGACAGCCAGATCAAATTTGTCAAGGCCAAGAAAACCGAGGTCCTCTACTACCGGGACCTGTTTGCCCACAAGCTGGGGGCGGTGCGGGCGGAACAGTATTATTTCGGGGTGCTGGACGGCTACATCTTTGCGGCCCTGGGCCTCAATATGCGGAGCATCATGCAACTGGATGAACCGGCGGTTTACGAGACCTTCGGCTTTGCCGTGCCCAACAAGCGGTATAAGCGGCTGGTCAAACTGATGATGTATTGCATTAACTCGGAGGAATTCAAGCAACAGATTTTAAAAGACCACCCCATGCTGAACCTCAGAGAATTAAAGTTTATGCGGACGGCCTGCCTGACCAAAAATCCGGAGCACAAGATCGTCCGGGGCATTATGAAAATGGTGGAGCGGATCCCCGAGGGCAACCGCTTTAAGCTTTTATACCAGAGTGAATTTCACCCCTGGACCTATAAAGATTGCCTGATGAAATGGGGCAAACGGGAGGGTTATCTGTAATGGCGGAGTTTATTGGACCGGCCGGAGACAACCTGGAACTTTGGAAAGTGGACATTAACGAAATCCGGGAACAAGACATCAACGCCCGGACCATGCCGCCGGATATGTTTGAACGGCTGACCGAAAATATCAAGAAAGAAGGGCGGCTGGAAAGCCTGCCCTTGACCGTCAAACGGGACAAGGTGTTTGAGCTGATCTCCGGGCACCACCGCACCCGAGCGGCCCGGTCGGCCGGCATCACCGAGCTTATCGTGCTGGCCGACACCCGGGACCTGGACCGCTCCCAGGTGGTAGCCAAACAACTGGCCCACAATGTCATTGACGGCCAGGACGACGCCCAGATTATCAAACGGCTTTTAGAGGACATTGACAGAGTCGATGACCTGATCGAGTCTTACGTGGACCCCAAGCAGTTTGAAAACCTGCCGCTGACTCCGGCCGCAGTCCTGGGCGACGTGCTCTTAGAGTTTGACTACCGGATGCTTAGCTTTACGTTCCTGCCCCCGGAGCTGGCCCGGTTTGACGAACTGGCCGCCCTGGTGCCGGATAACGCCGATGAGATCGGAGTGGCCACCCTGGAGACCTACGAAAAATTCAAAGAGGCCGTGATCAAGCTGGGCAAAACCGAAAAGATCAAGTCGATCAACGCCATCCTGGCCCGCATGATCGAAATTACCGAAGGCCACCTCAAAGCCCAGGAAGAGGCCAAAGATGGAATATATTGCTGACCTGGATAGGGGAAACCCTAAGAAACCCCAAACGAAATCAGCCGTCTTGAACCATTTTTTTGGAGAAAAAAAGATTTTTTTTTGGCGGCCCCCCAGAAAAAAAATGCTTTCGTATAGCGGCGAATAGAGGCCTTTGACCCTTAACCGACCCCGGGCCCCCCCGGATCGGGCGATTATGAACCAATGTGAGGTTGTATGGCCACCGAAATGAGTAACCATATAAATTTATTATGTAAACCCGGATGCGTATTTGCCCCGCTAAGAGACGCTTGGGACCCCCCCCCTTTACCCTACTATTCACCACCTTGTGCACAAATACTTGGGCTTTTTCAAGCGGTTAGGCATAACGCTGGCAAAGGCCATCAGGCACGGGTATTGCTATGTGCTGTTGTTCCCCTCAAGTAAGCCTCCGGCCCAAGTAATAGTTAGCCCCCACGACTTGTCTAGCCCTGGGGACAGGTGGTATCAGGGACCAGGTGCTATCGTCGCCTGGATCGCCCCGTCGCCCCGGTGCTCCCAGGGAAAAGCTAATCTTTGGGAACTGTTATTTTTAAAGACTTGCCTGCACCAGAGAAATACCTACGACCGCCCTCAGTTAGCCCTGGCGGCCCGTTCCCCCCAGGGGCCAGGTAGTATTCAAGACCTGCTGCTAACTGCGACTCTGGGCAACCTGGGGCCAGTCTGTTTTGAGTTATCCGCCCTGTCATGCTAACGCCTCTCCCCGGGACAAGAATCAATCAAGCAAGGCCGGGCAATCAGGACCAGTTATCACCTGTTCCAAATTTACTTACGCCGGAATTTATCAATCAGGAAGTAGTCAAATATATCGACTATTATCGAGGCCACGGTTTCAAAGACGAGGACGAGCTGCTGGCCTTTATCGAGCTCTGCTGGGAGCCGGTGATCCCCGGGCTGCGGATCCCGCGCAACCCGGTGTGCCCGGACCATACCCCGCCGGCCCAATTCATCGTGGACGCCTTTTTTAACCGATACCCCAACTGCGTGGTCTGGGCCAACCGGAGCGGCGGCAAGACCTTTGACGGGGCCCTGCTGACCTGGCTGGATGCGGTGTTTAAACCGGGGTGCGAGACCAAAATCCTGGGCGGTTCCGGGGAACAATCCCAGCGCATGTATGAGCATATCCTCAACCTGGCCACCGACGAGTTTAACCACCTGATCGAGGGGGAACTGCTCAAGACCCGCGGCCGGCTGACCAACAAATCCACCATCCAAATTCTGACGGCCTCGTCCCGGTCGGTCCGGGGCCCCCACCCCCAGAAGCTCAAGCTCGATGAAGTGGACGAGTTTGACAACAAAATCTTCGAGGCGGCTCTGCTCACCCCCAAGACCGCCGGCAATATCAAGGCGTCAACTCATATTTATTCGACCATGCACAAACCTTACGGCCTCATGCGCCGGGTAATCACCGAGGCGGCCGAGCGGGGCTACCGGATTTATAAATGGTGCGTCTTTGACGTGATGGAGAAATGCGTCGGCCGGGACTGCCAGACCTGCGAGCTCTGGGAGGACTGCGGCGGCAAGGCTAAAAAGGCTGACGGTTATTTCCCCATAGAGGACGCCATTTCCCTTAAGCGCCAGGTCTCTGAGGAAACCTGGCAATCGGAAATGTTATGCCAACTGCCCAACCAGGAGGGGTTGATCTATCGTGAGTTTGACGTTGCTCTCCACGTAATATAGTCCATCAGAGCTAAATAACGCTGCTCAAAAAACAGTATTACTGTAACGACGGTGAGGTTTGCCCTTTTGCCCAAGTAACACATAATGGATAAATACTTCATTATATATAACTGCGTGTTATCGCTATGATAAAGAAAAGTGGGTTTGTAAAATTATTTTTACAACCTTTCGATGACGCTAAGTTATACGCTACCTATACAGCGGTAGCATGTTCTCGTAATGGTAACAGCCAAGTATAATATTTTATATTTTGGCCCCGAATTACTACAAACGCACAAACGCTATTATAGCCGAACCCGCTAAGTCATACGCTATCTAAGTAGACAAAAGGCGTAATAATTAAAAATACGAGTGATTAGGCATACTTAGTGCATCTATTATTATTGAAGTTAGCAAGAAAGAGGGTGATAGCGGGAACGAAACGGGAAAAGTGAATAGGGGCCAGGTGGGCGGCCAGAGGGGATGCGGCGCCCACAGACTCCAGGAGGGAGTCGAAAAAACCCAAGGTCAACGCCGAGATGAAGCAGACCTGGCCCGGACCCAAAAGAGAGAAGGGGAAAGGAGATAACCGCACCTGAAAAACTGAGCGGTAAATGCCCAAAGCCTCCGCCGGAGGGGGAACGGGGCTCCCGGTAACAGCGAGATCAAATCTGGCTTACCGGGTAGGTTGGCGGAACCGAAAAACCGCTGAGAACTGGGCGCTCTAAAAGCCCACGGGTTTTTGAGTTTACCGGAAAGAACTCTGGGGCACGTGACCCCTTAAATCACGGCCTGGGGCTTTATCAGGAATGAGGTTGTTTTGAAGGCTGGCCAAGGTTTACCGAGGCAATCTAATGGGCGCTGGTCATGGAACCATAGGGCCATTAGGAAAGCCACCCGGTGCGGGGTGAGGTGACGGGAGCACCGGACGGAAGGCGGACGGCGGGCGGCGGACATAACGACAACTGATAAGGGGATGGGAGCAACCGAAAACAATTCAAGGCTCTGATCTAGGGGGCGGGAACATCGGACCTGCCCTCAAATGAGCGCCTTGCTCAAATTTAAAAAAATTGGGAGGAACCGAGAATGACATACGCAATCCAATATACAGGCTACCGTGAGAAATTTCTTGTGGCCAAAGATAATCTCGTGCCTATCAACCGAGTTGGACAATGGCCTTATCGTGACGACAAAATTAGGGTTTACAAGACCTTTTCTGGCGCCCAGAGATACATCGACAAAATGGAATCTTCGGGGTGGTGGGTGCCTGGTCGGAATGAGGTCGTAGAATTTCAACCTTCAGGGGGTGCGGCATGAAAACTGCGGAGCGCCAAAAAGTCAACCGGGCAATCGGCAAAGTGGTCAAACCGATCTACTTCGAGGCAATTCCCTTGCAAGACCTCTTCGACACCATCGAGGGCTTCGGCTACCTGGTGGTGGACGAGGAACTCAATCCCTGGACCGGGTTCCTCTGCGGCGCTGAGGGGACGGTCTGCTTTGACATCTTGAACCAAGACACCGGCAAGCTGGATAAATCAAACCTCTTGCTGCAATGGTACACGATGCCGAGCGGGAAATATGAGATCACGGCCTACGTGGCCTGAACTACCGGGGGCCTGCGGGCCCCCAAAATCTTTTAAAAGGAGGGAGCAAAATGACGACCTTTTGGTTTTTCAAGATTTTGGTGGATACCGGGTTTAACAACCCCTACACCTGGAACTTTTTCGACGCCCTGGAGCTGGACTTCTGGGGATTGAGGGGGTTTTAAAATGGAATACCGGGAGATTATCCGGGATCTCTTAGAGACCCCGTTCTACAGCGACATGCGGCCGGCCGAACGGCTGGCCCTGGTCAAGAGGTTGGCCGCGCTCTATTTCGGGTTGGTCAACGAGCTGGCGGTCTTGAACATAAACAGTTTAGACGGAGTAATCAGGGAGGTCTAAAAATGAGATGCCCAGCCTGCAATAACGAAAAAGGCAACCGGGAAGTCAATCCCGGTTCTTTGGTTTTTAGGTGCGGCAAGTGCGAGGCCATCTTTAGCAAATATCTCTACCTGGGGGAGTCATACGAGTATGTCCGTCCCTACTTTGCCCAGGACGAGGTGCCGTTTGAGCAGCTCCGGTATTACGACTTCACCTGCATAGGTTCCGAAGGCGTGGTAAGGCGGCATGGCTGGTATGATCCACAAACCAGGCTGATCCACCAGGTTGGTTAAGGTTAAGGAATTGGAAAACCAGAATAAACATGATAGAATTGACCCAATCTTAAGTCCTGAGGATGACATTATGAAAAGGGCCTTTACTATTGTGGTGGAGCGCGACCCGGAAAGCGGCTGGCTGGTAGGCGAAGTGGTGGAGCTGCCGGGCTGCTATTCGCAAGCCCCGGATCTCCCTGCCCTGGAAACCAATATGAAGGAGGCCATCGCTGCCTATCTCCAGGCCGCGGTCCTAGAAGAACCCTTGCCGTCTTTTGTGGGAACCTGGCAGGTGGAGGTCAGCGCATGACCCGACTCCGCCTGGTTCCCTACCGAGAGCTTAAAAAGGTAGCCCAGGCGGCAGGTTTTGAATGGATAAGATGTGAAGGCAGTCATAACGTCTTTCGCCATGACAGCGGCAGGATCGTGGTGATCCCTGATCATGGAGCGCAGGTCATTGTCAGGCCGCTGTTGAGGAAAATTCTGCGCGATCTGGGTTTGAAACCGGAGGAATACCATCGTCTTTTAGATAAATTATAAACAAACCAAATTAAGAATTAATAGAAGCCGCCTGCGGGCGGCTTTTTTATTTTTATGGAGGTGACAATCATGATTCAAGACTATGTCAAGGCCGGCTACCCGGCCCTGTGGGTGCGGACGCATGAGCCGGAACGGTTCCTGCTGAACGCCCGAAGCGAGATCAACGGGCGCCAAGCGTTTATGTGGGACTTGGTGCGGGGCTACCGGGACGCCGCCGGAGATTGGCAAGATTGCGATCCTTACGAGGTTCCCCAAATGGCGGCCAATTGCTCCGGCAAGTCCGTCTGGTTTCTGGCCAACTATCATTTTTGGATTAACGAACCGCCGGTCATTCAGGCGATCCAAAACAATCTGGAAATCTACAAAGCCAAGGGCGTTGCCCTGGTGGTGGTCTCCAGCAAAGCCGACTTGCCGTTGGAACTGGAACGGGAATTTGTGGTGCTGGATTACGATCTGCCCACCCGGGACGAACTTAAGGTTATCCTGGACGGCCTGGTTGAATCAACCGAGATCCAGCCGGACGATCCGGAAATGGTGCTGGATGCGGCGCAAGGGCTGACCTGGTCCGAGGCCGAAAACGCCATGGCCTTGGCCCTGGTGCGGCAAAAATGCTTTGACCCCAAAACCATCACCACCCTAAAAGCCCAGATGGTGGAGAAATCAGCGGCCCTACAGTTCTCACAATTCACCGAGACCTTTGCCACCCTGGGCGGCCTGGAAAACCTAAAAGAGTGGACCCTGAACCGGTTCAAGAACCGGCGGGAAGGGTTGCCCTTCCGGGGCATCCTGCTCCTGGGGGTGCCCGGCACTGGTAAATCTCATTTTGCCAAAGCCCTGGGCAACGAGGTCGGCTGGCCGGTGCTGAGCCTGGACATGGGCAAGGTTTTCGGTTCTTTGGTAGGTGAGAGCGAGGCCAAGATCAGAGAGGCCTTAAAGGTGGCCGACGCCATGGCCCCTTGCGTGTTATTCATCGACGAGATCGAAAAGGGGCTGGCCGGCGTGGGTAGCGGCCAGAGCACCGACGGCGGCACCACCCAGCGGGTGGGCGGCACTTTCCTGAACTGGCTAAACGATCATGCCAGCCAGGTGTTCGTAATTGCCACCTGCAACAATTACGAGAACCTGCCCCCGGAATATACCCGCATGGGGCGTTGGGATTCGATTTGGTTCGTTGACAATCCCGGTCCCGGGGAGCAACTGAACATCCTGGATATTTACCTCAAGCAGTTCATGGGGAAAACGCTGGGCGAATTGAATCAGAGAATGGATGGAATAAAGGCATGGTCAGCTTTAGAGGGCTACTCCGGCGCGGAGATCAGACAAGTAGCTATTGAAGCGGCTTATAACGGCGGCGACCTGGCCGCCGCGGCTAAATTCGTGATCCCGCTTTCCCGGTCCCAGAAGGGGCGCATGGACGCCTTGCGGGAATGGGCCAAGGCCCGGACTATCCCGGCCAACCGGGCCAATCGTTGAGTGCCGCCGATACCTGGAATTATCCCCAGATTGATCTCCGGCTGGCCGAATTTGGCCTGATCCGAAGCGTAAATAAAATCGGCAGCCATGGCCACTTCACATCCCCCTCCTAAGGCATAGCCGTTTACGGCGGCGATCACCGGAACGTCGAGCTGCTCTAATTTAAAAAGGACTTCTTGAGCCGCCTGAGAAAAAGCTCTAGCCGTGAGGGGATCGAGCCCAGGGAAAACTTTGATGTCGGCCCCGGCAATAAAGGCTTTACCTTCACCGGTCAAAATCAATACCCTGATATCGTCATTCTTAGTAACCTTATCCAGGACGTCCGCCATCTCTGCCAACATCTCTGGGCTTAGGACATTTAATTTTTCCGGGCGATTGAAGGTGAGGAAAGCCACGTCACCCTCGGTGGTCAAGAGAACCGTTTTATAAGACAAAGTTCACTACTTTAAACCGAGATTATGCGGCATTTTGGTGTAGCGGTTCCAAAATGGTTTTTTAAGCCTCTTTGACCGAGTAAAAACTCTCAAACGGTCCGTTTCTCGAAGCCAATCATTCCCGCATTGGCCAAAATAGCACAACTCGGGGCTTAGAGTCAATTTTTGCCGGATTCCTGGCATACCAATCCCTCAATGACCAGCTGGCATACTGCTGGTAAGCCTAAGGACCCAGGCCAGCACCGCCCGGTAACTGTGCGCTAGAGGGAAAGACGAGGCCAAAAGCACGTACCACCTCCCGGCATGGGAGAGAACCCCTGGTGTCTGACTACGATATATCTTGCCAGCTCTTGCAGTTATCATCAGTTGATCTGCATATCAAAATTCTCATCTT
>JBKHJN010000079.1:0-5325 GCA_046538075.1 Desulfobacteraceae bacterium
AGAGCCCCCTTCATAAATCTGCTGTTTATGGTCTATGCAGACCGTGACATGCCGGGCAATAGACCGCAGGATATCAAAGGAGGTGGCGTCTAAATCCTGACCTTCGTCCACCATGACGAAATCATAGGGCACCTGGGGGAACAGACTGGCTTGCAGGTGCCGACACACCCGCCGCCTGATCTCCGGGAAATCTATTTCCCGGCCGTTTCGAGGCATCGGACCCCTGATGTGGTGCTGATAATAGCTGCGGCACCAGGCATCAAAGGTGGTTACACAGGTGTCGGGTATATCGAGCAGGAAAAGCGCTGCGCGGATGTACTCCTTCAGCGCCCTGGCAAAAACAAAGATTCGAAAACGCTCCGGCGAGACATGCCAAAGGTCCATAAGGTGACGGGCCCGGTGAAGCAGCACCTGGGTCTTGCCGGAGCCGGGACCGCCGAAGATGAGCCGGTGCTCCGAAGGTTTTAGCTCCACGGCGCGGACCTGTTCCGGCGTGAGGTCTTCCAGGGGAAGCAACCAGGTACTCATTGATCGACCCTGGCGACGGCCTGCGTCATGATGGGAAGTTGTCCGGAAGCGGTGTCACCCTCTTGTTTGGCCCGCTTCTGACGCTCAGCCTGCGCGGCAGAGATCCTCTCCTGGTCATCCCGCATCTGGGCAGCCGTCAGATACCAACCCAGTTCCCAATCACTGAGGCTGCTCACCGGCCCGAACAGGCCCAAGGCCTCCTGCAGGCAACTATTCCGCGCTTCAGGGTTCTTCAGTTTTTCAGCCAGCATTGCCTTCTGGACCAAATAAGGCGCTTCTCGCTGTTGGCGCAAAGCCTTGTCAATGGATTCCATGGCATCAGCATAATGTCCCTGCTTATCCTGGGCCAGCGACAGATTAAACCAGGGGCCACCCCAGGTTGAGGCTCGTGCCGCCTCCCGGTAATACTTCTCCTGCCGTTGGAAATCGCCCAATTCTCCGTAATAGATGCCGATCTTATTGAGAATATCCGCGTCAGGCCGGTTTTTCGTGCGCAACACCCGTTGCAGGTATTCGATGGCTTTCTCACGCTGACCCAGGTCGGCATATCTTTTCGCCAACTCCACCATCCGGGCCGGGATCTGGGCTTTGGGCACCTTGCCGGTCCGCAGTTCCTCTTCCATGGTCTCAATAACGATTTTTTCCGACCAGGGATTGACGACATTGGTGAAGGGTTTGTCCACCTGGGCGCTAAAGGGCGGGATATCCCTTTCGGCAGCCAGTCTCATGTTAAGCGATAAAATCTGATTTTCGTCATACCGGTATTCCAGCAGCAGTGGATCGCCACGCTGCACCGGCCCGGGAATATCCCAGGTCTCGCTGTACAACAAGCGCTCCTCCTGGCCGCCCACGATCTCCACCCGGAGGGGAATAGTGCCCGACAAAACCGTCTCCGGGACCGCCAGGTCAAAAGACTGAGCATGGCCGCCGTCGGGAGGATAGGGGAGCGGCATGCCCTTGGGGATCATTCCCACTGCTCCTGAAGCAGAACGGATGGCCAGGTGGTCGTGGCTGACGGGCTGCACCAGTCCCTTGCCGAAAAGGGCCAAAGACAGGGCGTGGTAAGCCGCACCCCGGGCAATGGCTGTCTGCAAGGAGTCCTGGTCATCATAAGTAAGCAACCGGCCCCGGGGAAGAAATTTTTGCAGGGCGGCGGTTACCTGGGGAATAAGGCTGCTCCCTCCCACCGCCAGGCAAAAATCAATTTCTCCGGCCTCAACCCCACTTCGCTCCAGGGCATCCTGCAAAGGAGCAAAAATAGAACAGGTGAGCCGATACTCCGTTTCCCGGGCATACAGGAGGTCCTGATCAAGAAAGGGGGCCAGGAGCTTTTCAAAATCGCTGGCACTCAAAGTCGGAGATTGCAGGGCCAGAGCCCTGGAGGGCAGATTACAGGGGTGCACTCCTGGCCGTTTGGCCATGATCTGGGTCTTATCCGTCCCCTCGTATTTGTTAAAGCGCAGCAGGCGGGAAATCTGGGTGCACAGGCTGATCTTCAGGGTTTCGGCCAACCCCAGGTAGGCCGGCCCCACGTAGTTTTTCTTGTCGTCAAAACCCAGGTCAAAGGCTGATAGACCGTTTTGGTCGCACAGTTGGGGGACCAAAACTTCATGGACGATGGCGGCGTCAATGTCGCCTCCACCCAGGCGATGATAACGGGACACCGCTAGGGGTTCAATCTGCAAGGCCTGCTGCCGGGGCGCCACTCCCAGGCGAAAAACCGCCACATCACAGGTGCCGCCGCCGAAGTCAAAGACCACCACTTTCCTGGGAGTCTGCAATTCCGGGAGAATATCCTTCCCCTGGAGAAACAGGTAATCCAGGAACGCGGCCACCGGTTCATCCAGGAGGTTCCCTCCCTGAACCTGAATGCCCGCCAGCTCTGCGGCTCTCAAGGTATCCTGGCGCTGGGCCGCCTGAAAGGAGGCCGGCACGGTGACCACTGTGCGATCCAGGGGCAGGGGATCATCCTCTTGGGCGGCTTGGGCGAGAAACTTCAGGATGACCCCGCTGACCTCCGCGGCGGATTGAAAACCCGGCGGCGCTTTGTGATAGGTCCTGGCCACGCCGATGTCGTTCTTGCATTCGGAAAAGAGCGTTTTATTCTGGCTGAGGCCCAGTTCCGGGAAAGCCCGCAGGCGCTTGGCCCCCTCCCCGACGATCACCTTCCCCTGGTATAGGGCCACCACCGACGGCACCAACACATGCGTGTAAGTCCCCTCCTGCGTCGGCTGGGGAATTTCCAGGCAGCGGGCCGGGGCCGGGATCCCTTCCTCAGGCCGCCACACCAATTCCGCCACCGTGGAGTTGGTTGTCCCCAGATCGATGCCGATGGCCCGCACCGGGCGCTGGGGGAGCCGGATCTCTTGGGCCAGGGGAGCGAAAATAACCGGTAGCGTGGACATGTCGAACCCTTTATGTATAATCGGGCATATCGGCAACTTCCGGTAGACGGGCCAGGATCGCCTCATAGACCTGACCGGCGATAATCCGATATTCTCTGGCCTCTGTCGGCGTCGGCGTCTCCGACTCCCCCGGATAGCGAAATACCCAGGCGAATACCGTCAGATCACGGGCCGGGTCCAGGATTGCCGACAGGGAGGCATCAATGGCTTCACAGGCCCGGGCCAGTTCGTCCAGGTCGTGGGTCTTGCGGAAGGGTCGGTCGTGGGCGGTGAGGAAGCCCTTCAAGGCTTTTTCCGCGGCCTGTTGACAATGGAAAAGCATATCTTCCAGGAAAGGCGGGGAGGCGGCCAGATCAATATCAGCCCCCCGCAGGTCATCTGCGGCTTTCTTTAGCCAGGCTCGAACCTCGGCAAGTTTTTCAGGCTGCATAGAGGAGCATCCCTTCCCGTTCCACCGTGGCGGGCAGAGAACAGACGACCCCCCGTTTGGCCTCAAATTCTTCCCGGGTGAGCACGATGACCTCTTTAGCCGCGCCCAGGCCGCACAAAGCCCGAAAGGCCTCCTGATCCCGGCGGTAGCGGGGCCGGGAGGAAGTGGGGACAATCATCAGGATGTCGTAATCGCTGTCCGGGGTCTCCTGCCGGCGGGCCCGGGAGCCATACAGGTAGATGCGTTCCGGCTGGAACGCGGCCACCAGACGCCGGACAATCTCCGCCAGGAGGCGATCCTGCTGCAAGAGTTCTGCGGCCACCATATCAGCTCACCCTCCGTGGCGACTGTCGCTGTAATGCACTCATCTTACCATTATCGAAGTCTGGAGGCGAATGCCAGGGGTGAATCTCAAACCTCCGTTTCCGCCCCCATGCGGTATTTGATGTCGTAGTTGATGATGAAGTCTAATTCTTCATGAGTAAATCCATAATAATTTGCTAAGACATTATCAACTTCATCTATTATTCCCTTTGATAACTTCGGATAAAATTCGTCATATTCTACTCTTCCACTCGTCTTATAATTATAAACACGTCTTTTAGATTTAGTAATGAAATCATCCATTAGTTTGCCCGCTATCTCCGCAAGTTTTTTAACAATTTCACTGTTTGAAAGGTCAATTGGAAAAGTATAAACCTCCCTATTATTTAAATGATAGCAATCAGAAGTTGTTATCCACCATATATAGAATAGAGTGCTACATAAAACAGCAGAGGCAGCCATTGCTTTATTATGAGAATTAAACCTCAATGGTTTAAGTTGGGTAGAAATTTTCTCACCATCTCTTTCGCTGTGAAAATATGGAATAAATGGGTGTGCCCTAATCCAATGCACCGGAGCATTATGATAATATGTAATATGCTCTCCGTGATTTGTTCCAAGATTTCCATTCTGATTAAGCAATTTATTAATTATAGATTGATGTAATAGAGTTGAGATTTTAGGAATAATATGGTTTGATTTAGACAAAACTTTTATGAATTCCAATTTATCGAACAACACTGGTCTTTCTTCTGCAAACCATTTTACATAACGGGTTGAATAAAGTTCCGTAGGTCTTTCATTTTTGACAAAAAAGAAAATCGCAAGCCGAAAATTAACTCCTGGGAAGAGTATGCTTGGATGAGCATCAGCACTTATATTTACAAGATGTAAAGTTGACGCGTTTGCATAAAAGTGTTTGATGAGTGGCTCCATTCGGTCTGTACTATGTCCACTTAATGGTACGATCATTGAACAACGACCATTTAATGACTTCAATTTTAACAATCGTTCTAATACGAAAGCATACAAATTACCACATGATTCTGTTTTGTATCCTTTAATTTGGTATTGGTCTTTTAAGGATTTCTTTGTCTTAGTGTCTTTTCTTTCATATTCAACATAAGGGGGGTTTCCAATTATCGCATTGAATCCACTACTTTTCATGATTCCATAAAATTCCGAAAACCAGTGAAAGGGCTGATGGCCGGCCTTCCACTGCTTGAATCTATTTTCAAAATTCTTATCTTCCCCCTTTATGCCATATAGGGCTGCCAGGAACTGGTCCAGTTCATTGGCCAACCCTTTCAATTCTTGCTGTAATCGCTCTTTGTCCTCTGATGGAACTGCGCCTTCGTATTCCAACTGTTTTTTTCGGAACATATCAGCAAGTTGCTGCACGTCGGCGGCCTTCACCTCAATGCGCTTGAGAGCATCCTGCTCCTCCCCAAAAGCAAAACGTCCCTGGCCAGTCTGCACATCCACCAATGCCTCTCGGACTTCTTCCAGGTTGGCGAACCCCACTAAGGTGTTCCCGGCCCGGATATTGAAGTCGATGTCAGGTAGCGGTTCAATCCGGTCCACCTCCTCCACCTGGGCCACCAGCTTGAGGAAGAGGCGCAGTTTGCAGATTTCCAC
>JBKHJN010000039.1:0-23285 GCA_046538075.1 Desulfobacteraceae bacterium
CCTTATATGATCGGGAGGCGCAGCGCCGCTGGGGTGGCTTTGCCCAGTTGACTTACTACTTCACCAACCAATGGTTCCTTAATGCGGTTTACGGCATTAACCGGGCCTTTGACATCTCTAATGAAACGGATCCTAATGCTCCGGGCGGATATAAGTTCGCAACCGTCAGCCCCTTCGGGGATCCGGTGGAAATGAACCAGCATTATTACCTGTGTCTGTACTATCGGCCCATCCAGGCACTCAAGTTTGGGTTGGAGTACACCTACGTGCGCACCGACTACTACCAATATACCACGGAGCAGAGCGAGAGAAGCGACTACGGCGACAACCACCGCTTGATGTTCGCCGGGTTCTTCTTCTTCTAAAAACATAAAGCAGTTGACTTACTTAAGCCCACAGGATAATATGTCTGTGGGCTTTTTTTATGCCCTGATTCTATTTGGTAGGAGTTAAATATGCGCCAAGGCTGCACCAGACTGATGGGTAAAGGCCTGCTGGTTATAGTGAGCCTGACCTTATGCTTGGGTGGTTGTGCCAAAGTGAAAGAATGGGCCGGCATCCCCGAAGAAGATATCCCGCCGGAAGCGGTCGAGGAAGAGGTGGTGATCGACGGCAAAACCTATGTCAGGAGCCGCAACCCCTACTACCTGACCTACCCGGAACAGCCAGAATATATCTATGCGGAAAAAGGCACCGAGTTCTATGGCATGCAGGATTATCTGGTCAAGGCCCTGGCCAAAGAAGTGGCCAAAGAGAAGAAAAAAGCCGGAACCGCAGTGCCGCCCGATCAACTGCAGGAGTTGGTCCGCCAGGAAGTGGAGCGGGTCTTACGCGAACAGGGTCTGGGAGGCGCGGTCTATGCCTCGCGGGTAGCTGGCGCTGCCAGCGCTTATCAGGGCCGCGCCGTGGCGGCGATCCCGGCCCTCTCCGAGACCCCCAGCGGCTACGAAGGGCTGAACCGCACCCTGGCGGTAAGTGTGGGCACAGCCTTGCAAAAGCAGAAAGAACTGCTGGTGGTCGAAGACCGGCGGGTCAAAGAGGCCCTGGGCAAAGTCACTCCGGTCGGCAACTTAGCCACTCGGCAAAATATCCAGGCCCTGGGAGATGCGCTGGGGGTCCAGGGAATTGTAATAACCAGGATTGTTCCCCCTGAAAAAGGCACCTCCGGGTTTATGGTGATGGAACTCTATGACACCTTTCTGGGCAACAAGGTCAAATCCATCGTCGAACCGGCGGGCGAGGCTGGATTGAATATGGATACCGTTACCCGCTTCGCCCAGCGGGACGCCTACCTGATGGCCGGCGAACTGCGGACCCAGGATTGGTTCGGGCGGGTGGAATTTGTCCAGGATGACAAGGTCTATCTGAATCTGGGCCTGAACACCGGCCTCAAGGTGGGCGATCGCCTCAAGGTGGTAGAGCCGGGCAAAGAGATCACCAATCCGGCCACCCATGCTAGCCTGGGCTTTACTGCCGATATTCCCCAGGGAGAATTAAAAGTGGCGGAGATTATTGGCAATAATGCCGCGGCCGCCACTATTGTGAGCGGTGGCCCCTTTAAGCCCAATGATAAGGTTAAGGCCGATTAAAAGACAGTTTTCTGTTTTCGGTTTTCGGTTTTCGGTAAAAAAAGCTTACACGGGCCTGTTACTTTAAGGCGTTAGCTAAGCTTTTGATCATTTTTCTGATGGTATCAAGGCTAATTATCAAAAAATCAAATTTCTCGTTGCTCAGGTAACCTATTTCTTGGGCAATTATCAATTGGGTTTCGATCTCTGCTATCGAGCCCAAGGCAATACCCAAAAATTGACGAAATTCTTTAGCCGAATTTCTTCCTTGCCCCTCAGCAATGTTAGATGGTATAGAGACAGCAGCCCTTCTGATCTGGTTAGTCAAACCATAGATTTCGGATGGCGGAAATTTGCCGGTAATCTGATAAATCTCTTTAACCAAATCAATAGATTTCCTCCAGACATCTAAATCCCGGAAAGATCTGGATTTGCGGTTTATGTTAACCATTATAATATCTTACAGAAAACCGTCTTTTTTACAGAAAACAGAAAACTTTATTTTAAACAGAAAACCGTCTTCTAAGAGCTAATAACTTCCAGGCCTTCCATATATGGCCGTAACCTCTCCGGCACCACCACCCGACCATCGGCCTGCTGGTAGTTTTCCAGGATAGCCACTAGGGTGCGGCCCACGGCCAGGCCGGAGCCGTTTAAGGTGTGCACCAATTCCGTGCCCTTGGATTCGCCCCGGCGGAAGCGGATCTGGGCCCGTCGGGCCTGGAAGTCTTCAAAATTACTGCAAGAAGAGATTTCCCGGTATAGACCCTGGCTCGGCAGCCAGACCTCGATATCGTAGGTTTTGGCCGCGGCAAACCCCAGGTCGCCGGTGCACAGGGTCACCACCTGGTAGGGCAGTTCCAGTTCCTGGAGGACCTCCTCGGCATCCTGCAAGAGTTTTTCCAGTTCGTCGTAAGAGGATTCCGGAGTGGTGAATTTGACCAGCTCCACCTTGTTAAACTGATGCTGGCGGATCAGGCCGCGCACGTCCTTGCCGTAGGACCCGGCTTCAGAGCGGAAACAGGGGGTATAGGCGGTATAATAAAGCGGCAAGTCTTCTTCGGCCAGAATCTCTTCCCGGTGCATGTTGGTCACCGGCACCTCGGCAGTGGGCACCAGATAATAATCCCAGCCCTCCAATTTAAACAGATCATCCCGGAATTTAGGCAACTGGCCGGTCCCCAGCATGCTGGCGCTGTTGGTCATAAAGGGGGGCAAGACTTCCAGGTAACCGTGCCTGGTGGTGTGCAGCTCCAGCATAAAATTGATCAGGGCCCGTTCCAACCGGGCCCCGGCCCCTTTAAGCAGGGCAAAGCGGGAGCCGGTCATGCGGGCCGCCCGTTCAAAATCGAGGATGCCCAGGTTTTCACCGATTTCCCAGTGCGATCGGGGAGGGAAGTCAAAGTGGGGATGCTGCCCCCATTGTTTGAGCACCGGGTTGTCGTCGCTGGAGGCTCCTACCGGCACCGAGTGGTGCGGGAGGTTGGGCAGATCAAGGAGAACGGTTCGTACTTCCGCCTCTTTTTCGGCCAACTCGCCTTCAATCGCTTTGATCCGCTGGTTGACCTGCCGGACCCGGTCAATCAAAAAGTTGGCATCCTGGCCGGCTTTTTTGAGGCGGCCGACCTCTTCCGAGGCGGTATTGCGTTCATGCCGCAGGGCTTCCACCTCCGCCAGGAGCTGGCGGCGGGCCGCATCCAGAGCCACAAAATCCTCTAAGGATTGCTCCTGCCCCCGATTTTTCAAGGCGGCTTGGACCTCCGCCAAATGCTCCCGGACGTATCTGACCTCCAGCATCGACTCCCCCTCGGCTAGTTATTCGTAGTTGATTGCTCTTGGGGCAGGGTTACACCGCCCCCTACGCAGGACGAATTTGACCAAAATTAGCCATTGCTCATGGAGGCTGGCTCTACCAATTTGAAGCCGTTAAAAAAGCGCCGGTTCTCTTGCAGCAGGCTGATCAGTCCTTCCGCATCCTGATTAGCGACAATCCGGCGGATATCGGCGACGGCTGCCTCAAACGCCGCCAGGATCACCTGATTGGCCTGATTGCGCAATTGGATGCAGGCATAGAGATCCGATTTTTGATTAAACAGATGCTGCACCTGGCCAAATAATTTGCGGAAAGTGGGCGTGGCAAAATTATCCAACTCGTTGACTTTGGTATCCAGGTTGCGCAGGGTGGTCCCCATAGCAATCAGAATGAAGTGAGTCAGGCCCTGGACCACCGACATCATTAGATCATGCTCTTCCGGGGTGGTAATTTGGATGATCGCCCCGGCTCTGGTCAGCAGATCATGGAGCCAGTTAAACCAGCGTTCGCCCCGCCCCGGGCACAGCACCATGATCGAACCTTTAATGGACTCCAAACCCGGTCCGAACAGGGGGTGGGTCCCGATCACTTCGCCCGGAAAGTATTGCAGCATGGCCGCCACGGGGTCTTTCTTCAAGGAGGTCAAATCCATGAGCAAGGCCTCCGGCCGCAGATAAGGGGCAATTTCCCGAATGGTCTTTTCAGTAATGTGGATAGGCACTGAAATTATGGCGACATCGACCTGGCGGGCCACTTCCGGGGAAAACGGCGTCGTTGAAGATCCGGTTACCAGGACATCCAGACCCTGTTCTTCAAAAAATCGTTTAAACCATTGGCCCATCTGGCCCTGACCGCCAATAATGCCTACTCGGATACTCATCTGATGGTCCTCTGTCGTAAGAGATGATCGGCCAGCGTCAGCCGCACCATGGCGGCGATGACTGGCACAATCCGGGGAAGGGCGCTGATATCATGCCTCCCGGTAATGCTGATGGTCTGTGGTTGACCATGAAGATCAATAGTTTGTTGCTGCTGGGCAATAGAAGGAATAGGCTTGACCGCGGCCCTGAGGATAATTTCATCGCCGTTGGAAATACCGGCCAGGATGCCCCCGGCGTTATTACTGGCAAAGCCGGCAGGGGTAAGGGGATCATTGTGTTCGGACCCCAGCATCCGGGCGGCAGCAAATCCAGCGCCGATTTCCACTCCTTTCACGGCTCCCACCGACATCACCGCCTGGGCGAGGCCAGCGTCCAGTTTATCGAAGACCGGCTCCCCCAACCCGGCGGGACAGCCCTGGACCCGCACTTCCACCAGGCCGCCCAAAGAGTCGCCCTGGTCCCGGACCGCCTCCACCCGCGCCGCCATGGCGGCCAAGACAGCGGCATCCGGGCAGAAAAAAGGATTGTCCCAGATCTGCTGCCAATCGAAGTTCTGGGCCCGAATCCCTCCCAGCTCCAAGGTGTAAGCCAATACCTTGATGCCTTGCTGGTCCAAAATCTTTTGAGCCACTGCTCCGGCGGCCACCCGGGCGACAGTTTCCCGGGCTGAGGAACGGCCACCGCCCCGGTGATCCCGGAGCCCAAATTTGCGCCAATAAGTAAAATCACCATGGCCCGGCCGGAACACCTGGCGCAAGGGTTCATAAGGCTCACTTTTGACATCCCGGTTGTAAATGATCAGACTGATAGGGGTACCGCTGGTTTGACCCTCAAAAACCCCGGACAGAATTTCCACCCGGTCCGGCTCCTTACGGGGCGAAGTAAACACCGAAGCGCCCGGCCGCCGCCGGGACAATTCGGCCTCAATGTCTGCGGCGGCAAGAGCCAACCCAGGGGGGCAACCGTCGATCACCGCGCCCAAGGCCGGGCCGTGCGACTCCCCCCAGGTAGTGACTCGAAAAATCTGACCAAAGGTATTACCGCCCACCAGATTTAGCCTCCTGCTGCCGGACTGCCTTGATTATTTGGTCCACCACCTGATCGAGGGATAATTCCGATGTAAAAATTACCACATCGGCAGCAGCCTGGTAAAGGGGTTGGCGAGTCTCCAGAACCTCTTCGACCTCAGAGAGGGTACTAACCCCAATAAGCGTCGGTCGGCTGGCGATCTCGGCTTGATCCTGGGCCAGGCGCTGCTGGATAATCTTGGGCTCAGCCGCCAGCCAGATGATCAGGCCATTGTGCTTGAGCCGGGCGATGTTTTCCGCATCGGTGACTACGCCGCCGCCGGTGGCCATGACCAGACCCGATTTTTGCGCATAACGGGCGACCAGGGCTTTTTCCCGCCGCCGAAATTCCGGCCAGCCTTCCCGAGCCACCAACTCGGCGATGGTTTCCCCGGCTTCCTGTTCTAAGATATGATCCAGGTCCACAAAGGGCCGATGTAGAGATTGGGCCACCCGCTGTCCCGCCGTGGTCTTGCCGGTGGCGCGATAGCCGATTAACACAATATTTGGCATTTCTTCACTAAAGTCAAGACTACCCATCCAACTGAGCTGGCAATTAATTGCTGATGCAGGCTACTAATCCTGGCGGGTGATAGCCAACAGGACGGTGCCGCCCCCGGTGAGATCAACGGGATCGAGACATTGCACATAGGCCACATCCGGGTCCCCGGAACTAAGGCCCAAATCCACCGGGTTCACCCCGCGGGCCAGAGCAACATAATAAGGCATAAGCGAAGCCAGAGAATGCTGCAGATGCGGCTACCAAGTACCAAGGCTTGGCCGCAGAATATATCCGTGCTCCAGGACAAAGGTATCTCCCTCCTGGTAGACCGGGCAGTGGCCTTTAATCTGCTTAACCCTGACTAGCAAACGCATCCGTTGCTCATTTGTCTGGCTTGGTTATACTAAAAATTCCCATTGGATGAAAGATTACCGGATGCCCCTGGTCTTCAAAGGCCATCTCTTTGATAATCGCCATAACCTCTTGCCGAAAATCACAGGCCAAGGCATCGGCCCGACATTCCCAAAACAAATTGATCAGCTGCTGACCGGGGAGATTCTGGGTCCAGGCATTCTAAAATATCCAAGACTCCATCAACTATATCAAATTTAAAAGGAATCAGCAATTCTTTCAACATTACCTAGGTATCCCGGGAGAAAAATATTTCATCACCCTGCCCCCGGGCCCGCTTCACAAAATGCGGTTGGAATGCACTGAGGCCCACGGATTCTCAGCCCTGGTGCTTGAGAAGTTCGATGGAGCTATTTGCCATATTCACGGTGGCTTAGCAGCGGGGCAGGGAAGCTTGGTGCTGCAGGAGTCGTCATGTCGGGATTATTCCTGTTAGGCAACGGTTTAGAGGCCGGAGCGACCCAGCAGGATGGGTTTTTTGTTTCTAACCAGGTTTAATGGGGCCGGACGCCGTAGTCAGCAATTTATAATAAAATAACTTCTCCTTCCCGGGCGGCATCGACTTCCAGATGTCCATTCCGGGATTTGACCAATTGTTGCGCCTGGCTGACTATATCTCGGATCTGGGCGTCGGTTCGGCCCGGATCATGGTGAAACAGCCGCAAGCGACGGGCGCGGGCAGCCAGGGCCAGTTCGACGGCTTCCACATAGGTGGAATGGCCCCAGCCCTGGCGAGCGGCGATTTCCTCGGGAGTGAACTGGGCATCGTGGACCAACAGCTCGCAGTCTTGCGCAAAGCGGGCGTAATCTATCAACTGCTTGCCTGGAGGCGCTTGAGGATTAAGTTCATTATCGGTTAAAAAAACAAAGCAATGATCCCCCTCCCGGAAGCGAAAACCCATGCCGCCTTGAGGGTGATTCAGTTCGATGCCCTCAAGGACCGCGTCCCCTACCTTGAGAGCGCCTTGCGGAATTACTCCCAAAGGCTGGATTTGGGCGTCGAGCTCATTAAAGGCCACCGGGAAAAAGCCATTGGCCTGATGGCTGTCGAAGACGGCTTCCAGCCCCCAAAATCCCCGGGGACAGCCATCCACCCATATTTTGGTATCCCGACGATAAATCGGCCCGAAGAATGGAAATCCCAGGATATGATCCCAATGGCTATGGGTAATAAGTAAGAACAGATGAACCGGTTGGCCTGATTTTAAGAGATTGTCCCCCAGGGAACGGATGCCGCTGCCCGCATCAATGACAATCCGTTGGCCAGACTTGAGAACGACTTCTACGCAGGTAGTATTGCCGCCATATTCTATGGTTAGAGGGCCAGGCGCAGCAATGGAACCCCGGGTTCCCCAGAATCGGATTTCCATTCTCCATCTCCACTAGGTAGTAAGCAGTTTTTCCAACCGGATGAGATAAAGCTGACCATAACGGACCACGACCGATTTAGAGTTTATTTCTTGATAGCCTTGGCGTTTAAAAAAGTTCCAGCCCTCCTGGGTCGGGGTATCAATCAAAACCCGGCTCATTTGCAGGTGTCGGGAAAGATTCTCTATCCGGGCCAGCATCTGCCGCCCTAAACCTTGGCACCGCAGGGCCGGGGTGATATGCAGACAGGTTACTATGGCCACCTGCTGATCGAACCACATATTTATCCTGGCCCGCAAGATCCACTGCGGTTCCGGGCAGAGATATTCCTGGCAAAAATCGATTTCCAACCATTGGCCCTCTCTGGTGAGATTTACCCGGCGTCGGTTTTTATCAGGCTCTAAAACCGTCGGTAACACCAAAGTGGCAAATTCAGACTCAACCCATGCACTGAGCTGATCGTCGGGCATGACTTCACCATAAGGTTTATCGGCTAATTCCATAAGTATGATTAAACCCTTTTATTTCGAGATAGGCGGCCACCAATCCGAAGCAGCCGGTGAGCATCAGATCTCCGAAAGGCGCGGCGAAATGGACCGGGAAACCCTCGGCTAACCGCCGCTGCGGTCCGGTAACGACGGTAAACCGAAAAGGTGATCCGGGAGGATAATCCGGGTTAATGGCACAGCCATGGCCCTGATCTTGATAAATTTCTTCATTGGCCAAGGTTCCCGCCTGAAAACGGCTGAGATGATCGGCCAACTTGGCGGGGGTCAGCAACCTGGTATGATGTTCATAGAGGCCCCATAAGCGGTCCTTTTGGACCAGGGCAGCAAAGGTATGGGCGTTGCCGATGTTGACCACTACCTGGCCGGTCTCCCGATGGGCCTGGGGATCGAGCAAGGCCCCCCTGATTCCTGCGGTACAAGTATCCATTACTAAAGCGCCGGGCAGGATCTCCAATCCCGCCGCCATCCGGGTAAGATAAGGCGGCGGAGAGCTGTAGGCCAGCTCCGGCAATCGCCCGCTCTGCTGCAGAAACGCCTCCCAATGCTGAAAACGGAACCGCCGATTGCTCAGCTGGGGGCTGAAACCATGATCTTGCACAGCCAGGGCATAAGCATTAGGCGGGGCGACCTCAAACTCCTCCAGCACCCGATTTATCGCCTCCAGGTCGACGTCGCCCAGGGTTACCGTTGCTGCCTGCTTGGGAGGTTGGTCGACCAGCTCGATGCCCAATTCCTTGACCCGATCGAGATTATCGGTGACGGTCAAGGCGGGTTGGGGCCGGGCATAAACCTTGAGTCCTTTGGCCAGATGCTGTCTGAGGGCCCGGTTGACGGCGCCGCCGCCCATGAGCCGGCCAGTAAGGAAAAGGTCAGTTCCGGCCGCGGTCAACCGCTGGATGCGCCGGGCGATTATCTGAGTAGCAGCGGGCAAGATCAGTTTGACGGCATTTTCCAGGGGTTGGTCTGAATCCCACAACAGGATATCCTGGGTGCCGCCGCCGACATCTATGGCCAGGAGGCGTATAGTTGGCTTGATCGAGTTAATCTGTTTCACCTTCGGTAGCCGTCAGGGTGGCCAAGGCAACCCGGGCCGCCTGATGGCGTCCGCCTAAGAAACCTTGGCGAAGCGGGCCATCGGCAAATGCTCGCGGCTTCCCCTGATCTCCCCCAGATGGCAAAGATGTAATTATTCCCCGCGGACAAAGCTCATCACCCACCGCGGCAACACCGCAGTTCCCCCTGGCTGCGGTAGAGGCAATAATTACCGCCTCGGCGACCAGTTCTGGATTTTTAGGCATTATCCGAAGATTTTAGCAGATTGGCTAGTTTAGTCAACTTTACTTTAGCCCAATAATGCAGATTTGACAGCATTTAGATCAAGAAACAGCATTACCGTCGGAGGGTAAACCAGAGGCCTGAAGGGAGAGCACTGCCAGCCAACATCCCGACCGTGGCGCAATAAAATTTTTCCTGAATCAAACGAACAACTGTCCCAACTGATAGATTAACACCGCGCTCAACCAGCCCACCAGCAAGCTCCAGCCTAAGGCCAGGGCGGTCCACTTCCAAGAGTTGGTTTCGCTTTTAATTACCGCGATCGTAGCAATACAGGGAATATACAACAGGGACATGACCATAAAGGAGAGGGCCGAGAGGCTGGTGAAATATTGCGGCAAGACCTGGCTCAATCCTGCTTCGCCGCCAGCCAGCAAGGTCCCTAAGGTCCCTACTACCACTTCCTTGGCAACAATGCCAAAAATCAAGGCCACCGCCGCCTGCCAGAAGCCGAAGCCCGCGGGGGCAAAAAGCGGCGCCACTAATTTTCCTAACTGACCGATCCAGCTCTGCTCACTGGCGTATTCCACTCCTACTGGCATGGAGCCCAGAAACCAAATCAAGATCACCCCGGCCAGGATAATAGTGCCGGCATTTTTGATAAACATGCTGGCCCGATGCCACATATGCAGGATGATATTTTTGAGCGTGGGCAGGCGATACGGAGGCAGCTCCATAATCAACGGCGAGGATTCTCCTTTAAAGAAGAGATTCTTAAATAACAGGGCAGTCAGGATAGCTACCACAATGCCCAGGATATACATTACGAAGATTACCGCGCCCGACTGGCGGGGAAAGAAAGTCCCGGCAAATAAGATATAAATGGGCAGGCGGGCCGAACAGGACATAAAGGGATTGATTAATATGGTCAGGATGCGATCTTTGGGAGATTCCAGGGTCCGACAGGCCATGATCGCCGGGATATTGCAACCAAAGCCCAGGATCATGGGAATGGAAGACTTGCCCGGTAATCCCACCCGCTGCATATGTCTATCCATCACAAAAGCGGCCCGCGCCATATAGCCGCAGTCCTCCAAGATCCCGATCATCAAAAATAAGATCAGGATATTGGGCAAAAAGACCAAAACTGAACCGACGCCGGCAATAATCCCTTCACTTAACAGGGAAGCGAGCCAGGATTCTCCTAACAGCGCAGTGACCTGCCCTCCCAGCCAGCCAAACCCCGCATCGATATTATCGGCCAGGGGATTGCCCAGATCGAAGACCAGTTTAAAAGTAAACCACATGAAAACCAGAAAAATCAGGATGCCCAGCCAGCGGTTCAGAACTACCTGGTCTATTTTATCGGAAAGGGAGATTCTTTCCTCCGGCCCTAGAGGCTTATGAAAACATTTTTTCAACAGGCCGGAGATAAAGCCGTAACGCTTTTCGATAAAATAGGTTTCCGGGTCCCGCCCCAACTGATCGGTTAAGGTTTCGCTTAATTTCTCCGCCTTACGCAGGATTTCCTCTCCTTTGGGAAGAGTCCAGACCCAATCTTTAATCTGCGTGTTATTTTCTAAAAGCTTGAGGGCCAGCCAGCGGTTGGGGGCACTCAGGGAGCCGTCTTTGGACCGCTGGATCAGTTCGGACAATTCGGCCAGAGCCGGTTCCACTTCCAGGCCATAATTGATCTTTAGCGGCTGCACCCGGTGATCTCGAGCCGACAGGATGGCCTGGCGCAACTCTTCCAACCCTTCGCCTCGCTTGGCCACCGTCGGGATCACCGGCACTTTCAGGGAGTTAGAGAGTTTCTCGACATCCAACTGCCACTTTTTATGGCGGACCACATCCATCATATTCAGATCAATTACCAGGTTGGCCCCCAACTCCAACAATTCTATAGGAAGATAAAGATTGCTCTCCAGAATCGAGGCATCCACGATCACCACAGTGACATCCGGCTGTTCTTTAACCAGAAAGTCACTGGCAATACGTTCATCCAAAGTGTAGGCGGTAAGACTGTAAGTGCCGGGCAGATCTACCACCCGGATGGTCTTGCCCTGATAAGAGTATTCCCCCTCTTTCTTTTCGACCGTTACCCCGGGCCAGTTCCCCACCTTCTGGTGAGCACCGGTCAGTTTATTAAATACGGTGGTTTTACCGGCATTGGGACTACCACCTAAACAAACGTTAATTTCGGCCATTCCTACCTCCTGCCCTGAACCAAGGGTGAGGTTTAACAATTTTTATTTGAAATTGGGGGGTTCCGGCTGGATCAGGCCAGCGGCTCAATCCACCGGCCTGACAAAGATGCGGTGTGCCATCCCGTAACCGATGCCAAACCGTTTTTCATCGAGGGCCACCATTACCGGGCCAGGACGACCGTTTTGGATCATTCTTAATCTGGTTCCAGGGAAAATGCCCATTACTGCCAAACGGCCAGCCATGCCGCGGCCGCCGTGGATATGCATGACTTCCACCAGACTGCCATTCTCAATTGCACAAAGGGGACTCATATTAACTTACCTTGACCTCCCGGATATTAACTTTTTAACTGGCCATGAGCTAACCCCAGAACCATACCAGCCCTTAATTTGGATGGCGGCGGTTGGCTGGCCCATTGCCAGGTTTTAATGCTTAGGTTGCTCCAGCTGTGGGTTGATGGCCAGCCAGAATCTGGCTGACCTCCAACTCTGCGGCCTTATCTTGATTAAGAAAGGCTTCCCACAAAGGGGGCGGCAATTTCTCCGGGTCATAGGTAATGGTAACCGCCAGGGCCCAGAGATTTACTTCTATGCCGGTAAAAATGCCATGGTTTTGAAAAGCCGTTAAATCGATCTGGTTGGCGTGCTTCAGTAGGCCAGGCGAAAATCGCAGCCGCACCTGTCCGGGTATATGATGCACAATGCCGGTTATATAGCACCGCAAATCCACCAGGGCCTTCATATCAGCCTTAATCAATGACTTTCCATTCATTGCCGCAACCTTAAAATATATATTCTTTTATGGAGAGAAAACAATGAAAATTTGCTTCAGGCAGCCGGTTGGCTTTTTTCTCTCCGGCCATTTCAGCAATTGTTATACAGTAACAATAATTTTAATTAGGGTCTCTGCCCTTGTCAAGCTTTTTATTTAAAATTTGCCAAAAAAATGCGCCAGGCATATTTAACCTTAAAAGCGCATGGAAGGCATATTTCCCCTCAAGTTAAGGGGGAAAAATTTAGTTTTTCCCCAAAAAAAAGTTGACAAGCGCCGACCATTTCGATATTAATGCAACTGCATCGCAATTAATATTAATTCGTCACCTCTCGTTGGGGATGAGTCTGCTGTTACTGGTGCCGGGCAGACAAATAAGATTTCCCCGGGGTAAACCCAACGCTGACAGGGTGGAGCGATTGAGTGCCGCCCCTTCCGGCCTGATTTAATTTCCCGGAGTTTAACGTCCGGTCGGGTTTGACTTTAAAAAATTTTTCAGGAGAACCATATGCCTATATACCACTACCAGTGTACCAACTGCCAACTTAGAGAAACCCGGGTGGCCGGGGTCGATGACCACTTTGCCATTTGTGTTCGCTGCCAACACCTGATGATTCGGCTGGACAACGAACTCTTTGGGCCTTATTTTGCCGAATCGACCGCTTTGCCCAAGGACTTAAAATCAGCTGAAATTTCAGGCTGGCTGGCCGAGACCTAACGAGCAAGATGATTGCGCGGTGGGAACGGTACAGCACCTGGAAGCGCGGCCGCCTGTTGAGACCGAAACCGAATCTGGCGCCGGCGGCATTATTGTCCTGCCTGCCGGGCATGTGGCCTATGAACTGACCAAAGGGGATCATGTCCTGCACTTGCGGGATGTCCAAGGGGAGCCCCACGGGGAGGCCTGGCGCCGCGCTGACCAGCCGGGCTCTTGGCCTCTGGGCGTGAATTTTTCCGTTAAATCAGCTCCTGATAGGCAGGCAAGACTCCCAGACCGTGGGCCGACTTGATGGCCCGGTCGATGGCCAGGCGCAGAGCTTCTTCTGCCAGCAGGCCCACTACGTGGAGGTCGGCTTCTATCTGGGGGTTGGAAAGGGTAAAAACGATATCGCCGTCAAACAGGGTGTGGACCGGAGAAATGGCTCGGGACAAGCCATTGTGGCCCATTTGGGCTACTTTGTGGGCCTGCTCGCGGCTCATGCGAGCATTGGTGGCGATCACCCCTAAAGTGGTATTGGGCTCCTTAAAATCCTGCCGGACTACCCCTTGGCGGATCATCTGCGCCATTCCCACGAACTCCCGGCTCTGGGGGCTCCGTCGCGCCCCAGCGATGATCTCGCCGCTATAATAATCCAGCACGTCCCCAAAGGCGTTGACTACCACCAGGGCTCCCACCAGCAGGCCCTCCGGCCCGGAAAGGCAGGTGGTGCCCAACCCGCCCTTGGTGGCCTGGGGCATGCCGAACAGTTTGCCTACCGTAGCCCCGGTGCCGGCCCCAACACTGCCCTCGTTGACCATGTCAGAGGAAGCCTGCAAACAGGCATTGTAGCCCATGGTGCGGTCCGGCCGAACCCGGCAATCCCCCAGGGCGAGGTCAAAGATGACAGCGGTAGGCACGGTCGGTACCCGGGTAATGGTCACGTCAAAACCCAGATTGTGCTCTTCCAGGTATTCCATTACTCCCCCGGCCGCATCCAGCCCGAAGGCACTGCCCCCGGTGAGCAGCACCGCCTGCACGTCGTTGACAATGTGGTAATTGGTCAAGGCGTCCAGTTGTCGGGTCCCGGCGGCCGAGCCGCGCACATCCACACTGCCGATGGTGCCCGGTGGACAGAGGATAACTGTACAGCCAGTCAGATTTTTGAAATCACTGATATGGCCTACCTGAAAACCCGGCACCTGGGTAATACCGCCGCTCATTATTTGATCTCAATCCATTTTGGCAAGAATTAGCGGGCCAGCTGAAACTGACCATTGCGAATAGTCAAAATCTTGAGGTCCAATTCCGCTTCTCGCTCGAAATCAAAGCCCTGAAACCAGGGTAGACCTGAAACCTGTTGCCATTCAGCCAACCGATGGGCCAGGTCTCTCCGGGTCAGGCCGGGATTGTTTTTCAGCACCTCGCCTAACAGCTTAACCACTCCATAGCCTTGGGCGGCCAGGTACTGTGGGGTTCGTTGATAACGCGCCCGAAAAGCCTGGACAAAGGTCTGAACTGCCGGATCTGGATCTTGAGGGAAAAAGGCATCCGGGAATAGAATGCCCTCCAGGGGTTCAGCAGCTGTCTCCAAGGTGTCAGGAGAATGAATCACATTGGTCCCCAGCAATTGGATTCTGGCCAGCGGACTGCTTTTTAGTTGGGAGGCCAAGGCCGCGACTTCGGACGGTTCATCTGGAACAAACAGGGCTTCAAAGGCCGGGGAATCACCGGCATTGGGCTGGTAGGCCTCAGCCAGGGTAGCAATCACTCCAGAAAAATCTCGAGTCCCGGCCGGATAGGAGACTTGGGAAATCAGCAATCCCCCCTGGCGGTCAACTTCTTCATCAAAAAGTCGCAGAAAGGTCCGGCCATAACCAGATTCAGGGTAGAGGATGGCATAACGCCGGATCCCCTGATGGACCACCATATAGGTCAGCAAGGCCTTGACTTGCATACGGCTGGTCAGAAAATCCCGAAACACCAGATCGCCGTGATTGGTAATGCCGGCTTTCTGGGTCAGGGTGACAATGGGTAAACCCTGTCGCTGCGCATTGCGGGCCGCGGCTTCGGCGGTCGCCGAGGTAACCGGACCGAGCACCGCCAGGATTCTCTGATTTTGAGCCAAGGCATTAACCGCCTGGGAGGCTAGTGAAGGGGAATTTTGGCAATCCTCAAAGATCAACTCCACACCAGTCTGGGCCGCGGCCAGTTCCATCCCCTGCCGCACCTGGCGGCCGACCGAGTCATAGTCGCCAGTCAGCGGCAGTAGGCAGACTAAGGCCGGGTCCTGGGGGGCAACGACGGTAGTTGACTCCGGGCCCAACAATTGCGCGGCCCTGGCCCTTTCCGGGCTGTCGGGGAATCGCTGCTTCAGGGTATTCAGCCATTCCCGGGCCGATTCCACTTGCCCCCTCTGCAGCTCCAACCGGACCAGTTGTAGCAGCAGGGCAGCGCTCAGCGGCTCCTGGCTATAGAGTTCGGCCAGCCGGGCCAGTTCCTGAGGTTGGGCCTGTTCCACTAACCGGGCTTTAATATCCTGGAACCATTCAACATCGCCCAGGTCCAGGTCTCTTTTGGCCTGTTGCAGGTAGGCAAAAGCTTGGGAAAGGTTGCCGGTTTTCAACCCCAGTTCCGCCAGCAGGGCATTGGTTTTAAACCGGAGCTGGGGGTCTAGTTTAGAGGTGGTCAATCCTTGCAATATCTGGAGGGCCTGGTGGTATTGACCCTGTTTAAAATACGACTGGCCGATGCCGTAGTAGGCCTGTAAAGCTAAGTTTCTTTCGGGTTGGGTCATTAATAGCTTTTCGTAGCGGCTCCGGGCTTCGGACCAATTTCCTCTTATGCCTGAGATCTCGGCAGTGCGAAGCATTGCCTGTTGCCGTTGCGGTGCCTGGGGATAGGTGCGGAGGTAGTGTTCAAAGATATCCTCTGCTTCTTGATAGCGGTGGGCGCGGTACAAGCTTTCCCCTTGTTGGTAAAGCCGGTTGGCACTCTCAGCGCGGAACGGCCCGGGCAGCAATTCGGGTGGGAGACAAGCAGCAATAAAAACTACCGTCCCGAGCAGCACCCCCATCAGGTAGCGAGAATAAGGAGAGGCCATGGAGCTGGTATCCTAAACGATAAACAAAAAGTGGGGGACCGGGGTCCCCCACCTGATCATCGGGTTGCTGAGGTTACTTGACTTCCTCGAATTCGGCTTCGACTACATCTTCTTCTGGGCCTTTGGGCTTTTCCTGGGCTCCGGCTTTCTCTTCTCCGGCTTGGCCAGCAGTCTGCGCATAGACCTGTTCGGCCAACTTATGGGAGGTCTTCATCAGCTCATCACTGAGCCTTTTGATCTCATCGATATCGGTGCCACCCATGGCCTGTTTGAGGCGATCGATGCTGCCGGTGATATTGGACTTGGTCGTCGGGTCCACTTTATCGCCCAACTCCGCCAGGCTTTTTTCAGTGCTGTAGATTAGGGTATCAGCCTGGTTCCGGGCTTCCGCCAACTGACGCTTGCGTTTATCTTCTTCGGCATGGAGTTCGGCATCCTTGGTCAGTTTGGCAATTTCCTCTTCGGTCAGCCCGCTGGAGGCGGTGATTTTGATCGACTGTTCCCTTCCGGTACCCAGATCTTTGGCCGAAACATGGACAATGCCGTTGGCGTCGATGTCGAAGGTCACCTCAATCTGAGGAACCCCGCGGGGCGCCGGGGGGATTCCGACCAGCTCAAAGCGGCCCAGGGTCTTGTTGTTTTCCGCCATCTCCCGCTCTCCTTGGAGCACATGAATGCTGACCGCGGGTTGGTTGTCGGCCGCGGTGGAGAAAATCTGGCTGCGCTTGGTCGGGATGGTAGTGTTCTTCTCGATCAACTTGGTGAATACGCCACCCAAGGTCTCGATGCCCAAAGAAAGGGGAGTAACATCCAGCAACAACACATCTTTGACTTCGCCCTTCAAAACCCCGGCCTGGATAGCAGCACCGATGGCGACCACCTCATCCGGATTAACGCCTTTATGGGGTTCTTTGCCAAAGATACTTTTGACCTTTTCTTGGACCTTGGGCATGCGGGTCATGCCCCCTACCAGAATGACTTCATCGACATCTTGAGCCGATAGATTGGCGTCTTTGAGGGCTGTGCGGCAAGGTCCGACAACTTTTTCGACCAGGTCATCAACTAGGGACTCCATTCTGGAGCGGCTCAGTTTGATCACCATATGCTTGGGACCGGAGGCGTCCGCGGTAATAAAGGGCAAATTAACCTCGGTCTCCAAGGAAGTCGAGAGTTCCATTTTGGCCTTTTCCGCCGCTTCCTTGAGTCGCTGTAAAGCCATCCGATCCTGGCGCAAATCAATGCCCTGGTCCTTGCGAAATTCATCGGCTAAATAATCGATGATGCGTTGATCAAAATCATCTCCACCCAGGTGGGTATCGCCGTTGGTTGATTTAACCTCAAATACCCCCTCACCGATCTCCAGGATCGAGATATCGAAGGTTCCCCCTCCCAGGTCGAAGACAGCGATTTTTTCGTCTTTTTTCTTATCCAGGCCATAAGCCAGAGAGGCCGCGGTAGGCTCATTGATGATTCTAAGCACATTGAGCCCGGCAATGCGGCCGGCGTCTTTGGTGGCCTGGCGCTGCGAATCGTTGAAGTAGGCCGGGACCGTAACCACCGCGTCCGTGACTTTTTCTCCCAGATACTCTTCCGCCGTCTGTTTCATCTTGGTGAGGATCATCGAAGAGATTTCTGCCGGGCTATGCTGTTTGCCTTGAACCTCGACATGGGCATCACCGTTTTCGGCCTGGACAATTCTGTAGGGCAAGATTTTGATGTCTTTTTGGACCTCGGGATCACTGAATTTCCGACCGATCAACCGTTTGACCGAAAATACGGTATTTTGCGGATTGGTCACGGCCTGCCGCTTGGCGATCTGGCCGACCAGACGTTCGCCACTATCAGTAAAGGCGACCACCGAAGGGGTGGTGCGGCTGCCTTCGACATTAGCAATAACTTTAGGCTCTCCCCCCTCCATAATTGCGACGCAAGAGTTGGTAGTACCTAAATCAATTCCAATTACTTTAGCCATAGGTTATATTCCCTCCAAAAATAATAGAGTTATTTTTAGGTGTTAACATCGGTTTGGGTGGCAGTTCCGGAAGCATTGCGAGCTACTACCACCATTGCTGGTCTCAGGAGCCGGTTCTGCAGTAGATACCCCTTCTGGAGCTCTTGAATTACGCTCTGATCCTCGGCCTCGGGAACTTCTCTTTGCATAACCGCATCGTGATAATTAGGGTCGAATTTTGTTCCCAGGGCCTCAATCTGGGAAACGCCAAACTTGGCCAGGGCTTGGAGAAATCCGCGCAACACCATTTCCAATCCCTCCACTATAGCTGGAGGGGCGTCTTGTTGGCGGCTATGTTCCAAGGCCAGCTCCAAATTATCCACTACCGGCAAGAGCTCCTTAATCAGGGATTCATTGGCAAACTGAACCATTTCGGTCCGTTCCCGCTCCTGACGTTTTTTAATATTTTCCACATCGGCCGCCAGCCGCAGCATTTTTTCATAATATTGCTGGGCCTCTTGGGTCTTGGCTTCCAATTGTTGGAGAACGGTCTCCCGATCAACTTCTTCTGGCGCTTCAGCGGTCTCAGCAGTGGTTTCCTCAACCTGTTCGACGGGGGATCCATTATCCTTGGTTTCAGTCATACGGCTAGACTCCTTGCTTCCAAGCGATTGGTAAATTTTCTTCTCGCTTTACAATTTAATTTAAGTATGCTGATCGAAAATATCCAGGTCCAAACTTGGGCACCGGCAGTGGGTGGAAAAAGCAACCCGGATCAAACCTCTATTTTACCCAGCAAAACACTTACCAGATAAGCCGTATATTCTACCACCGGGACCACCCGGGCGTAATCCATCCGCATCGGGCCCAGTACCGCCAGAGAGCCTACGGGGGATTGATCCCTCCTGTAGGGAGAAGCCACCAGGCTGAGCTCGATATCAGGGAAGTTCCCTTCTGGGCTGATATAAATTTGGACCCCCTTAGCCTCCAGACTCCGGTCCAGGAGCTTGATTAAGTGATGCTTCTCCTCAAAGGCCTGGAACAGCGCCCGCATTTTATTGATGTTAGCAAACTCCGGATATTCCAGAATCTGGCTGGTGCCTTCGATAAATAACTCGTCGCCGTCCTCATCTTGCAGGGCCTGCTGGCTCAAACTCAAGGCTTGCGAAAGCATGGAATCAAAAAGAGTTTTCTCCTCCTCCATCTGGGCCACCACCCGGGTGCGGGCCTCAATTAGGGTCAAATTTTGCAACAGGCCGTTAAGGTAGCGGCTGAATTTATCCAGTTGATCCTGGCTGAATTTATCCTCGCTTTCAATAAACCGGTTCAACACCAGACCTTCTTGAGTTACCAGAACCACCAGGAGGTTTTTCCCACCCAGGTTAATGAATTGAATATGACGGATGCGGGTGGAGGCCAACCGGGGGGCCCGAACTATGGCCAGGTGTCCGGAGACCGCGGATAAGATCCGGGAGGTCTGCCGGAGCAAATCATGGGTTTCAGTAGCCGGTGGTATAAAACCGCTTTCTATCTGTTTGCGAATCGTCAATATCAGATTTTGACTGGGCAAAATGTAATCAACATAGTAGCGGAAACCTAAAGGCGTGGGGATTCGACCCGCGGAAGTATGGGGCTGGGTCAATAAACCACGCTCTTCTAGATCAACCATTAAGTTTCGGATGGTTGCCGCGCTCAGAGACAGCCCCGATTTCTTCGCTACCGTTCGGGAGCCCACCGGCTCCCCGGTCTTAATGTATTGGGCTATCACTGTATTAAGAACTGTGGTATCCCGTTCTCCCAGGGTTTCCATCTTGCTTTCGCCTAGCCCTAAATATATAATCCTACTAAAAATAATAATGGGTCCAGATTTTGTCAAGAGTTTTAAGCTGGTTCTCTCCCGGCTGCCTGAGGCTTGGCACTGCAGCCGCACTTACTCCCAACAGGGGTAAAAAGATTTTGACAGCCAGTCGTCGGAGATGATAAACAGTGACCAGATTAGAAAATCAGACATACCTGCCAGAATAGTTTAGAAAGTTTAGGAGTTAAAATTTTATGGCAAACAATAAGGTCGGAGTTTATGTAGATTCCATGAATATCGTCCGCAACGGCGGCTACGGCATGCGGTATGAGGTACTTAGAAGGTTTGCCAGCCGCAACGGCGACGAAGTGGTCCGCCTCAATGCCTACGTGGCCATTGATGAGGAGCGGGCCAGTTCAGATCCCAATTATAAGGCCACCCTCAATTTTATTTCCACCCTGCGCGACCTGGGGTTTAAAGTCATTGAAAAACCGATCCGCTGGTTCACGGATGAATCCGGCCGGACTTATGGCAAGGCCAACGCCGATATGGATATGGCCCTGGATATCATTTCCCAATCAGACCGCTTGGATATTGTTTATCTGCTCACCGGTGACGGTGATTTCTGCAATGTCGTTACTATGATCCAAAACAAAGGGTGCCGGGTGGAGCTAATTGCTTTTTCCAATGTATCCGCTATCTTACGCCGGGAGGTCGACCTGTTCGTCTCCGGCTACCTGATTCCCGGCCTGTCGCCCACCCAACCGCCGCAGGTGGGCCCGCGCTGGGGCGACCCAGGCAGCCGGGTCCGGGGGGTGTGCACCAAGTATCTCCACGACAAGGCCTATGGTTTTCTGCGCTTCATGCACAGCCTGGGCAAACTCTGGGTCACCGATACCCGTCAGGGGGATTCTCCTTATACTTCCGTGTTCTTCATGGAAAAGGATCTACCTGCCGGTATTTACCCGGAGGATTTACCTAGCCGTGACCACATTTTTGAATTTACCCTGGTAGAAGGGGAAAAAGGCCTGATTGCCTCTGACATCTCAATAGCTTATCAGTATCATTCTTAAAGTTCCAAATTATCCTGCGTCCGATCATAGGAGAAAAGCTTAATGTCTAAAGAATTGACTGTGTTGTTTATCGCCTCCGAAGCAGTGCCGTTTGCCAAAACCGGGGGCCTGGCCGACGTCGCCGGCACCTTGCCTTTAGCCCTGCAACGGCAGGGTTTGAAGATGCAGGTAGTCATGCCGCTTTATGGCATGATCAAGCAGGGAAATCACCAGCTGTCGCTGGCGGCCGAAAACCTCAAGGCCATTTTAGGCCAGAAACTGTTGGAATTTAGTTTGTTTACCGCTGATTCGGGAGGGGTGCCCTTTTACTTCGTGGAAAGGGATGAATTTTATGAGCGCAGCCAGCTGTACGGTACGCCGCGGGGAGATTACTTTGATAATTTAGAGCGTTACACCTTCTTGGCCCGGAGTGTGTTGCCCATCTGCCTGGCGTTGGACCTTAAACCGGATATCATCCATTGCCATGACTGGCAGGCGGCTCTGGCGCCGGTTTACTTAAAAACCGACTGGTCCTGGCTGGAACCGGTAGCCGACACCGCCTCGGTCTTTACGATCCACAATCTAGCCTATCAAGGGCTTTTCGACCGGGCTAAGTTCCCGGTGCTGGGCCTGGACTGGTCGCTGTTTTCCATGGACGGCCTGGAATATTATGATCGCATTAATTTTTTGAAAGGCGGCATCGTCTATGCCGATACCATCACCACGGTCAGTCGCCAGTATAGCCAGGAGATTCAAACCCCAGAGTTTGGCTATGGGCTGGAAGGGGTATTGCAATCCCGGGCCGAGGTGCTGACCGGCATTGTTAATGGGGTGGATTACCGGGATTGGGATCCGGCTACCGATCCCCTGCTGGTGGCTAATTATGACCCTAGCAATCTGGCCGGCAAAGCCAAGAACAAAAAGGCCCTGATGGACAAATTCGGACTGGATGCCCAACTGGCCGCGGCCCCTTTATTAGGTATGATCTCCCGCCTGGCCGATCAGAAAGGCTTTGACCTGGTGGCCGAGGTGCTGCCCCAACTGATGGCCCAAGAAGCCACGCTGGTCATTCTGGGCACCGGCGAAGAAAAATATCATCAACTCCTGACCGAAGAAGCCCGGAAATATCCCGGCAAATTAGGGGTCAAAATCGCCTATGACAATACTCTGGCCCACCTGATCGAAGCCGGCGCCGATATGTTTCTCATGCCCTCCCGCTACGAACCCTGCGGTCTCAACCAGATCTATTCCATGAAATATGGCACCATCCCGGTGGTCCGGGCCACCGGCGGCCTGGTTGACACTGTTGAACCGGTTGATCTAACCAAGGGCACCGGGACCGGCTTCCGATTTAATGAGTATGAACCGGAAGCCTTCCTGGCTGCCCTGCAGCAAGCCCTTAAAGCCTATCAAGATAAATCGTTGTGGAAAAAATTAATGCTTAATGCCATGGCCCAGGATTTTTCCTGGGAAAGCTCGGCCAAGGCCTATATCGAACTGTATCACCAAACTCTGAACCGGAAAAAAACCGAGAGCAGGAGGTCCCCATGAAAGAATGCATCAATCGTGAAAAAAATCTGGAGTATTGTAATTGCACCTATGAACCCTGCGAACGCAAGGGCATCTGTTGCGAATGTCTCCACTATCATCGCCGCATGGGCGAACTCCCTGCCTGTTTCTTCCCTGCCGAGGTAGAGAAGACCTATGACCGCTCTATTGCCCGCTTCTGCAAATCACAGCAGCAGAAGTAACTGGCCTCAAATTGAGGCAACCCAGACTTGGTGCCAACCATGATGCCCGGGCCTGACCACGGCAGGCCCGGGGCTGCATCGGCTCCAGCTTCTGCGCTGGCCTATACTGAAAGGCCGAAAATTTTTTCTACCCGAAGCAAATACCGCGATTATTTGACCGTTAAGCAAAAACATGCCTCCCCCTGATCCGGCCTTCAAAGAATAATTACCCAAAGCTTCCGAAAGACCATAATAGAGTATAGACTTGCCCATAGATTGGACCGCGGTTGAGCCGAAAACCCGCGTTATTGTTGATTGTTAAGCCCCTGGCATAAACCTTGAAAAACCAATTATCAACGATCTTATTGCCAGCGGAGGGCGTCATGAGAAAACGGAATAAACGTTCGAGCCATACGGTGAGCCGCCAGATTTCCCCATTGACCAATTGCATCCTGGCCCAGATGGGCGAGGAAGGCAAGGTTTTGCGCCAGCGCCTGGAGCAGTTTTTCCAGGCCCGGGGGGCAGTAGAACATCCTGATTGGGAGGACCAACAAATAGAAAAAAGCCGGGACTTTTAGATA
>JBKHJN010000080.1:0-5109 GCA_046538075.1 Desulfobacteraceae bacterium
CCATCGCCGATGATCGGCACGATCCGATGGGTCTTGATCTGGCGGACGAACAGATTGATCGACTGATCCTCAGGGCCATAGATTATCGAGGGCCGGATAATGGTATAGGTCAGGCCCGAACCCTGGACATATTCATCGGCCTGGTAGTTGGTGGTATGATAGCGGTCGGCCGGACCCGGGCGGGCCCCCAGGGCGCTCATGTGCAGATAGCGCTGCACCCCGGCGGCCTTAGCGGCCTCCACCACATGCTGGGTGGCTTCATGGTGCAGCAGCTCAAAAGTCACCCCCCGGCCGGGAAATTCCCGGATTATCCCGACCAGATGGATGACCGCATCACAGTCTTTGACCGCCGCGGGCAAGGTGTTGGGATGGGTGACATCGCCCGGCGCAACTTCCACCTGGTTGACGGCTTTTAATTTTTTCTCCGAACCGGGGCGCAGCAGACAGCGAACCCGGTGCCCCCGGGCCAGCAATTCGGCGACCACCTGATTGCCGACAAATCCGCTGCTGCCGGTGACTAAAACCAACATAGCAACCTCCCCTCAGGTGTCAGGTCTCCAGCACTACCACCGCCACCCCGTAGTCGCCCTCGTCGGTCAGAGTGACCAGCATCCCCTGGATGCCGGCCTGCTGGCAGAGTTCTGCGGCCCGGCCGCTGACCCGCAGGTCTGGACGGCCAGAAGTGGCCGGCACCACCTCCACCTCCCGCCAGCGGATGCCATTCTGACGCAGGCCCACCCCCAGGGCTTTGGAAAAGGCTTCTTTGGCGGCAAAACGCAGCGCCAGATTGTTTTCCGATTTGGCTCGAGCCCGGCAGTAAGCGATTTCTTGGGGAGTAAAGACCCGATTCAGGAAGCGGTCCCCGAACCGGGCCACAGTCGCCGCCAGACGCGGGACGTTGACCAGATCAACCCCGATACCGTAGATCATAATCTGTTATCTATATTCTGTAGGGGCGCCCCGGCGGCTCGCCCCTACTATTACCCCTGTTTCGGGGATTGATCGCCAAAGGCAATCCCCAATACCTGATCCATGCGCTCCACTAGATGGAACTTAAGATCCTTTCTTACATTTTCAGGGATCTCTTCGAGATCTTTGTCATTTCGGGCTGGAAGGATAACCTCCTGGAGGCCGGCGCGATGTGCTGCCAACACCTTGTCTTTGATGCCGCCTACCGGCAGGACGTGGCCCCGCAGAGTAATTTCGCCGGTCATGGCCAGGCCCTTTTTTACCGGCCGCTGAGACAACAGGGAAGCCAGGGCAGTAAGCATGGCCACCCCGGCAGAAGGCCCGTCCTTGGGGATGGCACCGGCCGGGACATGGACATGGATATCGGTTTTATCAAAGAAATCTTCGGCTATGCCCAAATATGGCCCCCGGGCCCGGATGTAGCTCAAAGCCGCGTCGGCCGATTCTTTCATGACTTCCCCCAGTTGCCCGGTGAGTTTGAGGCGGCTGTTGCCGGGCATGCGCAAGGCCTCGATAAACAGGATTTCGCCGCCGGTCGGGGTCCAGGCCAGACCGGTAGCCACTCCCGGCTCCGGGTAGTCCAGGGCCGGTTCCCGGTAAAAGCGCAAAGGCCCCAGATAGGCGGGAATCTCAGCTTCGGTAATCCGCCTCTGGGTGCAGAGGCCCTCGGCGATTTCCCGGGCGACGCCCCGGCAAAGGGCAGCAATCTCCCGCTCCAGGTTTCTCAACCCGGCCTCCCGGGTATACTCGGAGATCACCCGGCGCATGGCCTCGGGGGCAATCTCCAGTTGCTCGGGTTCCAGGCCGTGGGCGGCCAGCTGCCGGGGCAAGAGATAATCATAGGCAATCTGGAGTTTTTCCTCTTCGGTATAGCCCGGCAGTTCCAGGACTTCCATGCGGTCCCGTAAGGCCGGGGGGATGGTATCCAGCATGTTGGCGGTGGTGAGAAACATCACCTTGGACAGGTCAAAGCCCACTTCCAGATAATGGTCGGAGAAGGAAAAATTCTGCTCCGGGTCCAGGACCTCGAGCAGCGCCGAGGACGGGTCGCCGCGGAAATCAGCGCCGATTTTGTCGATTTCATCCAGGATAAACACCGGGTTGTTGCTGCCGGCGCGTCGGATGCTCTGGATGATGCGCCCTGGCAAGGCCCCCACATAGGTCCGGCGGTGGCCGCGGATCTCGGCTTCATCCCGGACTCCGCCCAGGGACATGCGGACGAAGTTGCGGCCCAAGGCCCGGGCAATGGATTTGCCCAGCGAGGTCTTGCCGGTGCCGGGCGGTCCCACGAAACAGAGGATCGGCCCTTTCATGTCGGGCTTCAGCTTGCGCACCGCCAGATATTCCAGGATGCGTTTTTTGACCTTTTCCAGGTTATAGTGATCCTCATCCAAGATGCGGCGGGCCTGCTGCAGATCCAGGTTGTCCTCGGTGGACACACTCCAGGGCAACTCGATCATCCACTCCAGATAGGTGCGGATGACCTGATGATCGGGGGAGGTCGGCGGGATCCGGCTCAAGCGGTTCAGCTCGCGCTCGGCTTCCTTGAAGGCTGCTTCCGGAAGCTGGCTGTCTTCCAACCGGGTCCGGAGTTCCTCTATTTCTTGGCCACGTCCGTCGGTCTCCCCCAGTTCTTTTTGCAAGACCTTGATCTGTTCCCGCAGGTAGTAATCCCGCTGGGCTTTATCCATTTCCCCTTTGACCTGGTTCTGGATTTTTTTGCCCAACTCGAGGATTTCCATCTCCCGATTAACCAAGGTCAGGACTTTGTGCAGGCGTTGCTTGACGTCGATGGTCTCCAGCAAGTCCTGTTTATCGGTCTTGGCAATGTTCAAACTGCCGGCGACAACATCGGCCAGCATCCCTGGATCATCAATCTCCCGCACCATGGCACCCAGTTCGGCGGGCAGATAAGGCGACAGCTCCAACATGTTCAGAAACAGGCCTTTGAGGTTGGAGACCAAGGCTTCAGCCTCCATGTCAGGCTCGAAATCTTCCGAGATCGGCGTCACCCGGGCCTGTAAATAAGGCTCCTGGGCTACCATTTCGTCCACCCGGAAGCGATATAGACCCTGGACTAATAGACGCAGCACGTTGTCCTGGGTTTTGCCCATCTTTAAGATCACTGCGGCAGTGCCGACGTCATACAGATTTTCCGGGGTTTGGGCCCCCAGGGTGGACTGGCGGTTGGCCAGGATGCCGATGATTTTATCTTTTAGTAAGGTTTCATCCACCAGATGTTGAGCTGCTTCCTCCCACAGGTTTAACGGAACCACCACGCGGGGAAAAAGCACCAACTCGTTCATGGGCAGAATCGGCAGTAAGCGAGAATCCCCAGCCTCAGTGGCCTCAGGGGTTTGTGCCAACGCTGACTCTGCTTTTAAGTTTTTCGGTAAGCTCATAATATTCTTCCAATTAACTGTAATATTCTTTTCTTAAGGAAGCTGCTCCGTTATTCTTCCTGAACAGCAATGGTCTTCGTCGGTGAAGGGCGGCGAAAGGGCAGACGCACCTCCAGGATGCCGTTGTGGTATTCGGCCTGAACTTGGGTTTCCTCAATTAATTTCGGAATCTTAAAGGTTCGGTCGAACAGGCCGTAGTCGATTTCCAATTGCAAAAAGCGCTGGATTGGATCATTAGTAAAAAAACGGCGCCGGCCGGTGATGTTCAACTGCTGCTGGTTCAGGGTGATAGACAATTCTTCTTTAACTACCCCGGCCAGTTCCATGCGCAATACCATTTCATCCGGCGTTTCGTAAACATCTACCGCCGGTCGGAACCGGGGCAGGGATGAGCCCTGAGAGGGTTTGCCCGGACCGAACAGATTGTCCATCATTCGGCGCATCTGCTCTTCCAACTGCTCAAAATCCTTAGCAATACGAATTATAATGGAGCCCATCCGGCTCTCCTTGCAAATTATTTTCCCCTTTTTGGCCCAAACCAAAAGGCATCATGGGAACTTATTTTATGTTAAGGCAAGTTTACCATTTTGTAAAGGGCGGCCCAGAGAAATACCTTGAAATCGGGGTAGCTAACCAAGAGAGGACAAGGCCTTGAATACAAAACTGAGCCGGGGCAGACCCAAGGCCTGGGCGATAGGTTGGCACTTGGCCTGCAACAGGAAAAATACCCGCGGATCATCCAGGTGGGCCATGGTCTCGAAGTGCCCCATACCTTTAGCCAGGATCAGGTCAGTGGTGTCGTAGTGGCGGCGAAATTCGGGGCTGGCGTCGTCCAGCACCAGCCCCACCATGGGGGCTCCGGTATCTACTACCGGCTCTAGGTCGGGGGCCAGTCCGGAAGCCAGCAGATCTTTGCGGCTCAGATCATTTTGGATGGGCTCTCCTTTGACCACATAGGTTACCTGCCAGCCCTGTTGTCGGAGCCAGCGCACCAGTGGCAGGTCAAAGAACTGCTCCCCGGCATTGTCGGCCAGATACAACATTTGTCCACGCCGGGCCAGACGGGCTTGAAACAACTCCAGGTCAGAGTCTAGCAACTGCACCGGGCCTTTCAGTTCTTGCAAGACGTCGTTGCCGGAACGGAAAAAATCGATGCCATTGCCGATAACCGCCAAAGATAACAGGGAGGCCAGATCATTGCTCCACTGCTTGCCAATTTGGCCCGACAACCGCCGCATCACCTCGGTTTCGGAGGACTTTAAATCCGCAAACGGATCGGGATTGCCGGTAAGTTCTTTGATGACCTGATGAAACTGATTGGCAATCAGGGCTGGTATCGCCCCTGGCAAAAACTGGCGGTCGAGGATCTCCTGGGCCTGGTGCCGGGCCTGAGCCAGCAGCTGGGGGTCAGCAGTGGCAAGTTCTACCGTCTGCTCGATCAGCCGCTGCAAACAAGGATAGCATTCTGGTTGAACACTCATTTGAGCCATGTGACCTACCTCCTAATCGTCTTCATTATCGCCCTCGGAACCCTGGTAGTCAAGGTTAGGAGCCATTGAAAAGACCTGCCCGGCTTCCTGCCCCGGCACCTGGGTTAATTATTCCCGGCGTTTACAAAGGTCATAACAGCTCTTGGGAGAGGGGGCAGGGGTTGGCAACCCCTGCCCCCTCTCCCAAACCCACTCCCCTAACCCCTTAAGGGGGGTTGGGAGGGGAGCTTGAGGGGAGGGTGGGGGGC
>JBKHJN010000040.1:0-22513 GCA_046538075.1 Desulfobacteraceae bacterium
TATGTGAGGAAAGTTACAGGTAGTCGCCGTCCAGGGCATAGCGCACCAACTCGGCCAGGCTTATATGCCCGTGGTTATTAACTTATCCTTTCCACCTAGTCAGATCTGACTATTTCCAATTAGTCAATTCTGTATATGGCCCCACCCCTTCCATTGAGCAAAATGATGATTATCATTTTGTAAAGACTTTGGGGGTGCTTTTATCCCTGGAAGCCGCAAGGAAGTGAAATTTTAGATTATTAAATCATTAACCAAATTATTGGCCGCAATCCTCAAGCCCGAGGTCAGCCGGCCCGCGGCAAACGTTTAATTTATGCGCAAAGAATGTGACTCGATCGCAGCCGAAGAAACGATTAACATGTTCTCCCTGGCCATCCGGGTGGCTCTGACTGTGGATGACCTCAAGGAGGCGGCAGCTGTCTGGGCTTATCCGACCTACATATCGGATATTGAATATATGTTGGGATAAAAGCGTTAACCATAAACAATTGGCTAAAGGGCCAATCATAAATCACAGCTGGCTGAAGTTTAGGCGTTAAATACAATTATTCACAGCAAAAGGAGGTTAGACATGTCACCTAAAGCTGCTTATCGGGAACAGGTAACGAATCGGTTAAAGGAAGTCGAGCAGGAGATCGAGAAGCTGGAATCCGGCGCGGCCCAAATGCAAGAGAGCGCCAAAGAGAGATTCAACGAGTTAATGAAAAATCTCCATACCAGTAAAGCGGTGGTCGAGGAAGAGCTGATGGAGCTGGTGGAGTCAGAGGCCTGGGATAAACTCAAAGAAAGGATGGACAAGGCCATTAAAGACCTGCATGAAGCAGTCCAGAATGTTTCGGCCCAGTGTAAATAAAAGATGACCAAAGCGGCGGGTGGGAGGGAAGGTTGTTGCTCGGACCTGGTCACTGGTGGGGACACATATGTTGCCGCCCGAAGGGAATCCTTAGGGCCAATGGATTTCAATAAACCGGCCGATAGTTGTGCTAGGCTAAATCGTTCTAAGGTCGGTTCTATCCCTGCGGAGCCGGGCTTAGGCCCGGCTTTCTGCTGGAGGTGATCAATTCAGCCCAAATGATTGGCGGTCCAACTTTGGCATGCAGCCGGAGGACCGGATCAGGGGATCATCAAGATGGCCAGAATGAGAACAACGTCACCGGGTTTAAACAGGCATCAGCAGGAAGATAAATCTGTATGGACTTGAATCTGATCAAAAGATTGGCCAAACCAGGAGATACCAAAATCGTTCTTTTGGTGCTGGATGGAGTTGGCGGGGTTCCTTTAAAAAAAGGAGGTCTGACCGAACTTGAAACCGCCCATACCCCTTATTTAGACGAAATTGCCGGAGAATCTATCTGTGGTTTGCATCAACCGGTAGGGAACGGCATCACCCCCGGCAGCGGGCCGGCCCATCTGGCCCTGTTCGGCTATGACCCGGTCCAGTACCAGGTGGGGCGGGGAGTGTTGGCGGCGCTGGGCATTGATTTTGACTTGAGAAATTCAGATGTGGCAGCCCGGGGGAACTTTTGCACTCTGGATGAGGAGGGCAGGGTAACTGATAGAAGAGCTGGACGCATCAGCAGCGAGAAAAATCAGGAGCTTTTGAAGCGGCTGCGCTGTATTGACTTGCCCGGGGCCGAGCTCTTTCTGGAAGTGGTGAAAGAATATCGTTTTCTGCTGGTCCTTAGAGGCGAGGGCCTGGCCGCGGCGGTAGGGGAGACCGACCCCCACGAAGAAGGCAAACCACCCCGGATTCCCGAACCCTTGTCCCCGGAAGCGGAGCACACTGCCGCACTGGTCTACCAATTTTTGGAGCAGGCCCGGGAAATATTAGCCGACCAGCATCCGGCTAACATGGTGCTTTTGCGCGGTTTTTCCCAGCGGCCCCAGTGGCCGCAGTTCCCTGAAGTTTTTGGACTGAGGCCGGCCGGCATCGCGGCTTATCCCATGTACCGGGGCCTGGCCACACTGGTGGGCATGGAAGTCTTGAAGGCCGGCGAAAACTTGCAAGAGCCATTTATGAAGCTGGAGAAAGTTTGGGCTGATTTCGACTTTTTCTTTGTCCATATCAAACCTACGGACAGTGCCGGAGAAGACTGCGATTTTGACCGCAAGGTCAGAATCATCGAGGAAGTAGACTCGCTGGTGCCGCAGCTGTTGCGGCTTAACCCGGGTGTAGTGGTCATAACCGGCGATCATTCGACGCCGGCCAAATTGTCAAATCACAGCTGGCACCCGGTACCGGTGCTGTTGTGGTCCCGGCATTGCCGGGCCGACGGAGTAGATCGCTTCGGGGAGCGGGCCTGCCTCAATGGCGGGCTCGGGCCCCGGTTCCCGGCCGTTGATTTGATGCCTCTGGCCCTGGCCAATGCCCAGCGCCTGGAAAAATTTGGGGCCTAGCCCTGACTTACCACCAGGAAGTGGCATCCGGCACTGCCTAAAATTTGAAAAAATAAAAGGAGGAAACACGGATGGTTGACACTAAAAAAGCTTATCTGGAGAAATTGCGGGCCAAAGTCGATGAATGGAATGCCGAGATCAACAAGCTAAAGGCCAAGGCCGAGCAGGCCAAGGCGGACACCAGAATAGAGATTGAAAAGCAGGTCGGCGACTTGGAGGTGCAGCGCCGGGAAGTCGAGGACAAAATGCAGCAGCTGCACCAGGCCGGAGAGAGCGCCTGGGAAAACCTCAAGGGCGGCGTTCAACGTGCTTGGGAAAATCTGGATCAAGCTGTTAAATCAGCTTCAGCCAAGTTCAAGTAATTGCTGGGCCAGAGGCGGCTTAAAAAAGAGTAATCGCTGCACGGAGGAAATATGCCATACGTCCGCTGGTTTGAAAATCTGAGTTCCAAAGATGTAGCAGTAGTGGGAGGCAAAAATGCTTCTTTAGGGGAAATGATCAGCACCTTGAAAGAGGAAGGCATTCAGGTCCCGGATGGTTTTGCCACCACCGCGGCCGCTTATTGGAAATTTCTTGAGGCCAACGACCTGAAAGGTAGGCTGGAGTCGCTGCTCAAGGATCTGAAAAGCCAGAAAAAACCTTTGGACAAAGTCGGCAAGGCAATTCGCAGCCTTTTTCTCCATGCCGAATTTCCGGAAGACATTGCCCAGGATATCCGGGAGGCCTACCAGGAGCTGTGCCGGCGGTATGGCGCCGAGGAAGCAGACGTGGCGGTGCGCAGCAGCGCCACCGCCGAAGACCTTCCTGAGGCCAGTTTTGCAGGCCAGCAGGAGACCTTTCTCAACATCACCGGGGAAGCCGCACTGATGGAGGCTTGCCGCCGGTGCTACGCCTCGCTGTTCACTGACCGGGCCATCATTTACCGGAAGGAGCATGGCTTTGATGACCTGAAGGTGGCCCTGTCGGTGGGGGTGCAAAAGATGGTGCGCTCCGACAAAGCCGGGGCCGGGGTGATCTTCTCCATTGATACCGAAACCGGGTTCCCGGATGTGGTGGTCATCACCGCCGCCTTTGGTTTGGGGGAGAATGTGGTCCAGGGCACGGTCAATCCGGATGAGTATATGGTGTTCAAACCGCTGCTGAAGCAGGATCGTTTGGCACCCATCATCGAAAAGGTGCTGGGAGCCAAAGAGAAAAAGATGATCTACAGCATGGGGGGCACCAAGGCCACGAAAAACATTGATACTCCCAAAAAAGAGCGCAGCGCCTTTGTCCTCAGCGATGACGAGATCCTCCAGTTGGCCAGGTGGACTGTGACCATTGAGGACCATTACGGCCAGCCCATGGACATCGAGTGGGCCAAGGACGGCGAATCCGGGAAACTTTTTATCGTACAGGCACGGCCCGAGACCGTGCAGTCCCGAAAAGAGGCCACCGTGATGAAAAGCTACAGCCTCAAACAATCGGGGAAACGGCTGCTTACTGGCCTCAGCATCGGCGATGCCATCGCCGCCGGCGAGGTCTGCCTCATCCGCAGTGTGCAAGATCTTTCCGAGTTTCGGGACGATACCATTCTGGTCACGGAAATGACTGATCCTGACTGGGTGCCCATCATGAAGCGAGCCGCCGGCATCGTCACTGATCACGGGGGACGGACCTGTCACGCCGCTATTGTCAGCCGGGAACTGGGAATTCCGGCTATCGTCGGCACCGGCAAAGGCACGGAAGCACTGCAAGACGGCCAAGAGGTGACCCTGTCCTGCGCCGAAGGTGATCAAGGCTATGTCTATGAAGGCCTTTTGCCATATGAAGAAACTGAGATCAATCTGGAAGACATATCCCAAACTAAGACCCGCATCATGATGAATATCGGCAGCCCGGCTGCGGCCTTCCGGTGGTGGCGCTTGCCCTGTGAAGGCATCGGCCTGGCCCGCATGGAATTCATCATCAACAACATCATCAAGGTTCACCCCATGGCCCTGGTCCGGTTCGACCAGCTAAATGACCAGAAGGCCCGCCGGCAGATTGAGGAACTTACCCGCGGCTACACCGACAAAACTGAATATTTCATCGACCACCTGGCCCGGGGCATCGCCAAAATCGCCGCCTCGCAGTATCCGGAGCCGGTCGTGGTCCGCCTAAGCGACTTCAAGACCAACGAGTATGCCAACCTCATTGGGGGGCAGGAGTTCGAACCCCAGGAAGACAACCCCATGCTGGGCTTCCGGGGGGCTTCCCGCTACTACAGCGACAGATACCGGGAAGGCTTCGCCCTGGAGTGCCGGGCCCTCAAGCGAGTCCGGGAAGTGATCGGCATGGACAATGTTATTGTCATGGTGCCTTTTTGCCGCACCCTGAAGGAGGCCGACCGGGTTCTGGAGACCATGGCCCAAAACGGTCTGAAACGGGGCGAAAACGGCCTGGAGATCTACGTTATGGCGGAAATCCCCGCCAATATCGTGCTGGCGGAAAAATTTGCCGAACGCTTCGACGGCTTTTCCATCGGCAGCAATGACCTGACCCAGCTGACCTTGGGGGTGGACCGGGACTCTGACCTGCTGGCGGAGCTTTTTGACGAACGGGACGAGGCCGTCAAAGGAATGATCGCCGACCTGATCGCCAAAGCCCACCGGAGCGGCGCCAAGGTCGGGATTTGCGGCCAGGCCCCCAGTGATTACCCGGAGTTTGCTGAATTTCTGGTGGCCGAGGGGATTGATTCCATTTCCCTCAATCCGGACAGCGTCTTCAAAATCAAGCAAATCGTGGCGGAGGCGGAGAAAAAAAGAGGTTAACCAAGCCTCTGGGGAGCACTCACCCCCCACATCATCCCCGCCAAAAATAAAAAGGCCTGGGCCAGCCATCCCCAGGCCTTTGGTCGAAAGGATTTTTTCCAAATATCGGAATCAACCCCGGGTTAGGTTGTCGCCGATCTCCTGGGCTGCCGTCAGACTCTCGGGGCTCAAGTCATACGGGGGTAGCCCTTTCAGGTCGGATTCGATCACTTTGTCATCAAAGGGGAGAAATCCTAAAAAGGTATAATCCGCCAGGTTCTCGAGCAGGTATTGTTTGTCGGCTTCACTGCGGATTTTATTCCCCACCAGAGCTACCTGTTCCATACTGATGCCAATATCTTTGGCCAGTTGCTGAACATGCTGGGCGGTCTCAATGCTGCGGCGGCCCGGTTCGACCACGACAATCAATCTGTCCACTGCCCTGGCGGTGGCCCGGCCGAGATGCTCGATTCCCGCCTCCATATCCATCACCAGGACCTCATCGCGGAACAGCACCAAGTGGGTGATCAGAGTCCGCAACAGCACGCTCTCGGGACAGACACAGCCGCTGCCGCCGCGTTTGACGCCCCCCATTACCATCAATTTGACGCCATCCAAAGAGGCAGAAAAACGCTCCGGGATATCATCCACCTTGGGATTGAGCTTGAACATGCCCCCCATCCGGCCCGGGGTGGATTCGGTGCGCTCCGATACCAACTCTTTCATCTGAGAAATCGGGGTGATGGAGCTCGGATCCGGAATGCCCAGGGCCACGGCCAGATTGGCATCCGGATCAGCATCGACGGCCAGGACTTTCTTGCCCTGGTCCCGAAAATATTTGATCAATAAAGCGGCCAGAGTGGTTTTACCTACCCCTCCTTTGCCGCTTACCGCAATCTTCATCTAATTATCTCCTTTAAATAGTACGGTTTTAGAACCATAAAATTATTACATTGATAGATCAGTAATAATTATTATATTTAATTATCTATTATTTTGGCCATTCCAACCACTATTGTCAAGAGGCTGAAGATTTGAACCCTTAATCGTTTGGCCCGCCCGCCTAAGGGGTTGGGTTCTATGACCCTAGCCCCCACTCCCAAGAGCTTGTTATTTTCTAACCCCAATTCATTTATTTTATGACCTGAGTAATAAATGGTCCCTTTGCTGTGAATCTTCTTAAATAAGAAATGGGTAGGGTTGGGGTGATTCAGGCAAAGCGATAAAAATTGCGGTCGGCATTGAGCACTGCGGCCCCGTCCTCCTCAATCCGGATCATATCCTCCAGCCGGACTCCGCCCCAGCCGGGAAGGTAGATGCCTGGCTCCACCGTGGTCACCATCCCGGTCTTGAGGATGGTGGCTCGCTCCTTTACCGGACTCAGACTGGGGCGTTCATGGACTGCCAGCCCCACGCCGTGGCCCAGGGAATGGCCAAAATAGTCGCCGTAGCCGGGGGCGCTGATCACCTGGCGGGCCAGGGCGTCGGCCTCATCCGACATCATCCCGGCCCGGATGCCCTCTTCCGCAGTTTTTTGGGCGGCCCGCACCAGGCTATAAATTTCTTTAAACTTCTCATCCGGCTCCCCCAGGACAAAAGTCCTGGTCATATCGGCGCAGTAACCGCGCCACCGGGCTCCCAGGTCAATAATAATCGGCTCTCCGGCTTGAATGGGCCGATCGCCGGGATGGTGATGGGGCCGGGAGCTATTGGGGCCGGAAGCGACAATGGTCGGAAAGGACAGGGCTTCGGCCCCTGATTGCCGCAGCCGGCATTCAATCATCCAGGCGATCTCTTGTTCGGTCTGGCCCTCGTGGAGTTGAGCCTGAATGGCGGCCAGCCCGGCTTCGGTCAGGTTCAGGGCCTGCTTCAGGCTGTCCAGTTCCTCGGCGTCCTTAACCTCCCGGAGTTCCTCCAGGACCCCGTCCAGGGGTTGCCATTCCACCTCCAGCCCGGCCTCGGCCACTGCTTCAGCAAGCTTCTGATATTGATAGAAAGACAGGTAGGGAGCCTCGAAGCCCAGCCGCCGGCAGGCCAGTCGTTGCAGCAGGTCCGGCAAGACTTTGGCCAGGCCCTCAGGATAGACAATAACCTCAAAATATGGCGCCTCCTGGGCGGCCCACTCCCGATAGCGAAAATCAGTCAACAGCCAGGCAGTGTCGGCGCTGAACAACAGATAGCCGCACGATTCGTTAAGTTGAGCTTCCTGGGCGCTAAAGCCGCTTAAATAACGGCGATTTTCCGGACAAGAGACCAGGAAGGCATCACAATCACAGGTCTCAAGCAACCGCTGCCCGGCGCTTAGGCGTTCAAGCAATATCATGGATTTCATATGTGGCTCGATCAGCTTGGAGAAGATCTTCCCCTAAGGAATATTCCAGATCTGCGGAAAAGTCAAATGCCCGCCCATTTAATTTGGCCGGTGAGGCCCCCTGCTTTTAAAATAAATAATCAACCCTGCTGACTATAATCGGCGGTTAGGTCTCTCTCGGCTGCCCTGGACTTACAATATCATCCTCCCCCAGGTAAGCTGCTTTTACCTGCGGGTGATGGAGCAACTCCGCCGCGGGCCCTTCCAGGATGACTCGTCCGGTCTCCAGGACATAACCATAGTGGGCAATTTGCAGGGCGGCGAAGGCGTTTTGCTCGACCAGCAACAGGGTGGTGCCGCGGCGGTGGATATACTCCAGGGTGTTAAATACCTCCCGGACCAGCAGAGGGGCCAGACCCAGAGAAGGCTCGTCCAACAGCAACAGGCGGGGGCGAGACATCAAGGCCCGGGCCAGGGCCAACATCTGCTGCTCGCCCCCGCTCAAGGTTCCGGCCGGCTGCTCCAGGCGTTCTCGGAGCCGGGGAAACAGTTCAAAAAGCCAATCCTGGTCCTGGCGCCAGGCCTGGCCATCCCGTCGATGATAACCCCCCAGGATCAGATTCTCTTTGACGCTCAGGTTGGCAAATACCCGGCGGCCTTCCGGGCAGACCGCCAGACCCAGGCGTACGATGGCATGGGTGGGGCGGCCCTGGATTTCTCGACCGGTAAAAATGATCCGCCCCCGCCGCGGGGTGACTAACCCGGTGATGGCCCGGATAGTGGTGGATTTGCCCGCGCCGTTGGCCCCGATCAGGGTAACAATGCGCCCTTCTGGCACCTGCAGAGAGACCTGCTTCAAGGCCGGGATACTGCCGTAGTAGACTTCCAGGTCGCTGATTTCCAGCATGGCCAAGCCACCGTCGCAAATAACTGAATTCGGGGCAGGGGCTAGGCTCCCCGCTCCTGCCCATCTTTATAAATTCTTTGGACGATAAATTAATTCAGGTTAGATTAAAATATCAGGAGAGCGATCCGGAAACAACTTGTTTATCTTAAGACAGGACTCCCCTGGCTTTGGTTTAAGAATTTGGCTAAATTCGGAGTTTTTCAATTTGCTCCGGAAGCGGGGATTTGGTAAACTGGCGCTGATGCCGGAGACGGTCATACTAAATTTATAGTTACAATCACCGGCTGGCAGGCCGACTTGAATGGAGGGCAAGAGATGATCAGATATTGCAGGGTTGGGGGTGCCAGGCTGGCTTTGGCGGCCAGCCTGATGGTGCTTTTTACTCTGGGTGCCGGACTCAGCAGCCGGGCAGAAAGGAAGCCGATTTTGGTCAAACTGGAAACTTCTAAGGGTGACATTACTCTGGAGCTAAATCAGGACAAAGCTCCGGTGACCGTGGCAAATTTCCTTGAGTACGTGAAAGAGGGGTTCTACGATGGCACCATTTTCCATCGGGTCATCGATGGCTTCATGATCCAGGGGGGTGGTTTTGATGTCAATCTGCAACCCAAGCCCACCCGGGAACCGATCAAAAATGAAGCCGATAACGGCCTGAGCAACGAGGCTTACACCATCGCCATGGCCCGCACCGCGGACCCCCACTCGGCCACTTCCCAGTTCTTCATCAATGTGGCAGACAACCACCAGCTAGACCACACCGCCAAGACCCCCCAGGGTTGGGGCTACGCGGTATTTGGCAAGGTAGTCCAGGGCCAAGAGGTGGTGGACAATATCAAAGCGGTGCCTACCGCCAGCCAGGGACTGCACCAGAACGTGCCGCAAGAGCCGGTGATCATCAATAAGGCTTTGGTGGTGGAGCCGTAGGCCCCTTGGGGTTCAGAATTTTGAATCTGCTCTTCCTGAGCCGGATAAAATTTCAGCCTCAGTTTCGATATGGACTATCTCATCCGACCAGTTGCCGACCCGGACGGTGAAGCCGTGGTCAACATTTTTAATTTTTATGTCAGCCATAGCTTTGCGGCCTTCCCGCAAGAACAAGTCGGGCCGGAATTTTTTCAAAAATTAAAAAAACTGAACCAAGGCTATCCTTTTTATGTGGTTGAAACTGATAAGGAAGTGGTTGGTTTCGGGTTAATCCGGCCCTATCAGCGGTTTAAGATATTCCGGCGAACCGCGGAGTTAACCTATTTTATTTTGCCGGACCACCTGCGGCAGGGGTTGGGCACCAAGCTGTTGGAGATGTTGATCGGCCAGGCCCGGAAACTTGGCATTGATACAGTATTGGCCACCCTGTCATCGCTTAACTTTATAAGTTTTAATTTTCATAAAAAACATGGTTTTCAACAATACTGCATCTTAAACCGGGTCGGCCGAAAATTTGGCCAGGAATTTGATGTCATCTATATGCAAAAATGTTTAAATCAATCCTGAGAACCCGGCCATCGTGGTTGCAATAAAGGCTGGGGGAGATTTGCATGAATTATATCCGTATCATACCCTGCTTAGACATCAAGGACGGCCGGGTAGTCAAAGGGATTCACTTTGTCAATCTGCGCGATGCCGGCGACCCGGTGGAGAATGCCCGGCTCTATGAACAGGAAGGGGCGGACGAACTGGCCTTTTTGGATATCACCGCTACCGTCGAGGGTCGCCATACGACCCTGGATCTGGTCAAGCAGGTGGCGGCGGCGATCTCCATCCCTCTGACCGTGGGCGGCGGGGTCCACTCCCTGGCCGATATCCAACGTTTGCTGGACGTTGGGGTGGCCAAGGTAGGAATCAACACCGCGGCCATCCAGCGCCCGGCCTTGATTGAAACCGCGGCCCGGTTAGTGACGTCGGACCGCCTGGTGGTGGCCATTGACGCCCGACGCAATAGCGAGACGCCTTCGGGTTATGAACTGGTGACCCATGGCGGCCGGACACCGACCGGCCAGGATGCCATTGCCTGGGCCCGCAAATGCCGGGATCTGGGAGCAGGTGAAGTCCTCCCAACCAGCATGGAGACCGATGGGGTCAAAACCGGCTATGACCTGGAACTGACCCGCAAAATCAAAGAAGCCTCCCAATTGCCAGTGATCGCCTCCGGCGGGGCCGGAAAGGTGGAGCATCTCTATGAGGCGGTGGTAAAGGGCAAAGCGGATGCGGTGTTGGCTGCTTCGATTTTCCACTTTCGGGAGATTTCGATCCGGGCCGCCAAAGAGTACCTACACCAGAAAGGCCTGCCGGTCAGACTGTAAGACTGGAATCTGGGGGGGGTTGGGCAGGGGAGCGGCTCTGTTCTCTTTCCGGGGCTATCCGGAAATGTTGGTTGATCTGCGGAGACGGATAAGATGGGTGATTTTTTAGGACTGCTGCTGGCGGCATATTTGTTGGGTTCCATTCCGGTCGGGATGATCATTGCCTGGCTGATGGGCGGCCCCGACCTCCGGGAGGCGGGGAGCGGTAATATCGGCGCCGCCAATGTCTATCGACTGCTGGGACGCAATGCCGGGGTATTCACCCTGTTCGGCGACGCCTTGAAAGGGGTGCTGCCGGTCTTTGTGGCCCGGTTCGGCCCGGTAGCCTTAGGAGGCTGGCACGGCTGGGCGATTGCCACCGTGGGTCTGGTGGCGGTCCTGGGCCATATCTATCCTCTTTATCTGCGGTTCAAGGGCGGCAAAGGGGTAGCCACCGGTTTGGGGGTGATTGCCACCCTCTGTCCGCTAAGCGCCTTGCTTTTGGTGGCGGTGTGGGTCGCGGTGGCGAGCTATTACCGATGGATTTCTTTGGCATCACTGGCCGCGGCTTGGCTCATGCCGCTGGCGGTAGGCCTGTTTTCCGATTCCACCCCCAATTTACTGGTATCTGGCATCATTTCGGTGCTGATTCTGCTCCGCCATCAAGACAACATTGTCCGTTTGGCTAAAGGTGAGGAACCGCACCTTGACGTTTCCCAAAAAGCCAGTAGGTCAAATTTTTAACTTATCCCCTGGAAGTCGGCAATATCGAACTTGCATAAGGTCTTTTCTAATAAATTATCTCTTTAAAAGCCGTCCAGGAGGAGACCGCCATCCCTGACGACCGCTAATTGGCGGAACCGCTGCTCCGGTGATTCATTCCCTTCTGAAAAATAACCTCTTTCAGTATGAAATAATTTTCATGACATATTAGATATCTGTTATAATCTATAGCCAGTCAGAGGAACAATTTGGTTAAGCCGCGGTATCCGAAAGGAGGAAGGCTAAGATGTTGGTACGGGAATGGATGGCTTCGGATTTAGTGACCGTGGATGAGAACACCTCGATGATGAAGGCCTTGCACATCATGAAAGAGGATCGCATCCGCCGTTTGCCAGTGCTGCATCGGGGAAAACTGACCGGCATTATTTCCGACCGGGATCTGAAAGAAGCCTCCCCCTCCAAGGCTACCTCCCTTGATATCCACGAACTTTACTATCTCCTGGCCGAGATCAAGGTCAGGGAGATCATGACCAAAAATCCCCTGACCATCGGTCCGGATGAAACCGTAGAGCAGGCCGCGGTGATAATGTTGGAAAATAAGGTCTCCGGGCTGCCGGTGGTCAATAAGGATCAGGAGCTGGTCGGCATCATCACCCAATCGGATGTTTTCCGGGCTTTTGTCAATATCACTGGCATCTATCGAGGGAATATTCAATTTGCTTTCCAACTGGAGGACCGTCCCGGCTCCATTAAAGAGGTGGCAGATATCATCCGGGCGCACGGGGGGCGCACCGTAAGCATTCTGAGCTCCAACGATATCGCTGCCGAAGGCTACCGGCTGGTCTATATCCGCATCATGGATCTGCCTGCCGAGAATTTAAAAGCCCTAGAGAAGGAACTGCACCAGAAAGCCAATCTGCTTTATGTGGTCAAAGATATCTTGCAGGCGGTTTGACCTTTCGCCTACCTCCAGGAGCGGAAATTATACAACTTCGGGAGGGAGCAGCCTGCCGTGCAGACCATCGGCAAAGAGCCATTTTCTGGGCTGCTGCACCAAAGATTCCTCAATTTACCCAACCCTTAAAACCAGGAGATCTCATGCGCAAAAAACATTTTACTGAGGTGGAGCCTGAGGCTATTGATCGCAGCGGGTTTAAGGGCCTGGCTGCCCGCTACTTGTGGACCAAAGCCGATGGCTGTCCCCGCTTCGCCATGCGGCTGATGGAGTTTGAACCGCAGGGCTATACCTCCTTGCATGCCCATCTGGAGGAGCACGAAATTTTTGTGCTGGCAGGCGAACCGATATATGTCGATGCCAACGGCAAAGAGACCCGTCTCCAGGTCGGGGATACAGTTTATGTGCCCCCCGAGGAGCCTCACCAGTTTAAGAATGCCGGGGCTACGGTAATGCGGCTGCTTTGCCTGATTCCTATCCTGCCCGGGGCCAATGGTAAATCCACTACCCCCTCCATAAATAAATAAGCTCCGCCCTGGTCAGGGGGGCTCAAGATAATCCGATGGGCCCGGCAACCCTGCTCCGTGCAAATTTTAGGTAAATCTTCCCTTTCCCCGATTGCTGAGGGCGAGAGTCTATTAATGTCCATTCCCAGTGCAGCCAATGCTTGACAAAGCCCGGCAAACAGGGTAGCGTAGGGACATTTCAGGACCATGGAGAGGCTAATGGAAAGAACAGTTTGGGCGGTAATCTGCGGCCTGGTATTGCTGCTGGCGACCCCGGCCCTGGCCCAGAAACAGGATCTGCCCATAGCTATGGTGGATCTAAAATATGACCTGATTAGAGATGGTTTTGACCGGGATTATATCACCACCATTTTCCAGGATGAGCGAGTTGAGTTTCTCCCTAAGGTGGTTAATAAAATCGCCTATTTGAAAAAAGAGCGCCGGGCGGATTATCGGCACTTCATGCAGCCCGAAGTGGTGGACCGGGGCCGGAGATATCTAATACAGCACGGCGAAGCATTGCAGCGAGCCGAGAATACCTTTGGGGTGAGCAAAGAGGTTATCGTTGCCATCCTGACGGTAGAAACCAACCTGGGGCAGGTCACCGGCCGTTACCCGGTCTTCAATGTCTTTGCCTCCCTGGCGGTGATGGACACTCCCGAGGTTATTCAGGATTTAGCTCTGGACCGCCGACTGAGCAGCCGCCTGCAGAGTAAAGCGGCCTGGGCCCGGCGGGAACTCAAGGCCTTCTTAATCTGTTGCCGGGAGAATCGCCAGGATCCGTTCAGCCTCAAAGGCTCCTGGGCCGGGGCTTTTGGCTACTGCCAGTTTCTGCCTTCCAGCCTGTTGCGTTGCGGCCAGGATGGAGACGGCGATGGTCAGATCGATATATTCTGCGACGCTGACGCGATTTTCTGCATTGCCAATTATTTAAAGCGGGGAGGTTTTAAGAACCATCGGCAGAGCACCTGGAGTCGGGCCATTCATGCCTACAACCCCTCCGATGCCTATGTGGAGGCGGTGCTGACGCTGGCCCGCTGGTACTAATAACCGAGACCGAGAAACAGGTTATCCATCTAATTATGACTGCAGCAGGGCCGCAGGTAGGAATTGTCTTGGGAAGCGGGTCGGACTGGCCGCAGGTGGAGCCTGCGGTCCGGTTATTGCAAAAATGGGGGGTGGTCTGCGAAGTGACGGTGGCTTCGGCACACCGCTCCCCGGCCCGGGTCCAGAACTACGCCCGGCAGGCTGGTTCCCGCGGCCTCAAGGTATTGATTGCCGCCGCAGGTTCGGCCGCCCACCTGGCGGGAGTAATGGCCTCGGAGACCATTTTGCCGGTTATTGGGGTGCCGCTGCCCAGTTCACCCTTGCAGGGTTGGGATGCCTTGCTGGCCACGGCGCAGATGCCGGCTGGAGTGCCGGTGGCTACCATGGCGGTGGGCACCGCCGGGGCCCGCAATGCCGCCATTTTGGCCACTCAGATTCTGGCTCTGGGGGACGAGCGCTTGCAGCAGCTGTTGATAAAACATAAACAGGACTTGATCAGCCAGATAGAAGCGCAAAACCAGCAGCTTCAGGCCGATCTGGCTTCCCTTGGTCCGGCCGGCCGGGCTGATTGATACTTCGGTTTCTCTTATCAATATAAGACATTAACCATTTTCGGAGAGCAGGGACCGGCCGCGGCCTGGCGATAGCCGTTGCTCCATTTCCTTAAAGGGGGAGGGGTGGAGGACTTGCGGCACCCGGCCTTGCCCTCAAATAAGCCTTAGGATTTCCTTAGAAATAATTGTCATGATTGATCTGGCCATTGATCTGGCGGCGCTTCGCCACAATTACCGCCAGCTGCGGGCTCACTGCCGCCACGGCGTCAAAATGCTGGCGGTGGTCAAAGCCGATGCCTATGGGCATGGCCTGGTGCCGGTCTCCGCCGCCCTAGTGGCGGAGTCAGTGGACTATTTAGGGGTGGCTTACCTTAGGGAAGGAATAGCGCTGCGTCAGGCCGGGATCGCTACTCCGATCCTGATGCTGATGGGCATCCGGCCCAGCGAGGCGGCGGTTGCGGCCGCCCACAACCTGGAGGTGGTGCTCTTCCGGCGGGATGTGGCTGAAGCCCTGGCGGCGCAGGCCCGCCAACAGGGGAAACAGATCGGGGTCCACCCCAAGATCGACACGGGCATGGGCCGCTTGGGGCTGGCCCCGGAGGATACCCTGACATTTTTAGACTGGCTGCGGGGCTTTCCGGAATTGCAGGTGAAGGGCCTGATTTCCCATTTTGCAGTAGCTGACCAGGCCGATAAATCGTATACTATAAAACAATTGGCTCAGTTTAATGATTTACTCCAGCAGGCTCGAAAGAGCGGCTGGTCTCTGCCGCTGAGCCATATAGCCAACAGCGCCGGTTGCATGGAAGTGGAGGCCGCCCATCTGGGCATGGTGCGCCCCGGGATCATGCTTTATGGTTCCCCGCCGGCTCCGGAGCGCCAGCCCCCGGTAGGGCTGCGGCCGGTAATGAGCCTGACCACGGAAATCCTGCAGCTCAAGCGCCTGCCGCCGGGCTCCTGCATCAGTTACGGCTGCACTTTTACCACCCCGGCCGAAAGTCTGGTGGCGGTTTTACCGGTCGGCTATTGCAACGGCTACAGCCGGCACCTGTCCAACCGGGGAGAAGTGCTGATCCAGGGCCAGCGGGCGCCGATTCGCGGCCGGGTGTGCATGAACCTGACCATGGTCGAAGTAACCCATATCCCGGGACTGCGGGAAGGCGATCTGGTAACCCTGTTGGGGGCGGACCAGGGCGACCAGATTACGGGGGATGAACTGGCCGCCTGGATTGGAACCATCAGTTATGAAATCTATTGCCTGTTGGGGAACAGCAATCCCCGACGTTATGTAGGTGAGTGAGTTTATGAAGGATAATAAGCAAGAGATTAAGGGACCGTTGATCTGTTTAACCTGTGCCTGGCGGGAAACCTGTCAGAAAAAATTTTCATTTACCGGCACCTATTGCCCGGATTATACTCGGGATGTTTCCGTTAAAGAACCGGTCGGCGAACCGAAAGCCGCTGAATCATCTGAAAAAAAGCAGCATCGGATAAGGAATAAGTCCTGAATTAAAATGAGCATGAAACAACGACTGGCCCGGGCTGTGGCTCAGGCCCTAACCCAGGCCCGGTCCGCCGGCGCCTTAAATCTGGCGGAGATTCCAGCAGTGCAGATTGAGGTCCCCAAGATTACCGCACATGGGGATTTTGCCACCAATGTGGCCATGATCTTGGCGGCTGCGGTCCGTCGGCCGCCCCGGGAAGTGGCAGCAATCATTATTCAACACCTGGACCCCCCGGAAGGCATGTTGGACCGGGTGGAGATCGCTGCCCCGGGGTTTATCAATTTTTTTATCCACGAACCGTACTGGCATCAGGTGCTAAACGATATTTCCGTGGAAGGAACAGCTTACGGCACCAGCGACCGCTGGCAGGGGCAATGGGTGCAGGTAGAATTTGTCAGCGCCAACCCCACCGGCCCCTTGCATATTGGCCATGGTCGGGGCGCGGCCCTAGGGGATGCTTTGGCCAACATCCTGGCCGCCAGCGGCTATCAGGTGGAGCGGGAATATTATATCAATGATGTCGGGACCCAGATGCGCACTCTGGGGCTGTCGCTCTATCTGCGGCTGCGGCAGTTGGAAGGGAAAGAGGTTGAATTCCCCGATACCTGTTATCAGGGGGACTACGTCATAGATTTGGCCCGCCAGTATCAGGCCACCCATGGCCGGTTGCCCCCCGGAGATCCCTCCGAGGCGGAGTTGCAGACCCTGGGGGAATATGCCGGGAAGGCCATTTTACGGCAGATCCAGCGGGACCTGGATGATTTCGGGGTTCGCTTCGATCAGTGGTTCAGTGAGTCCCGGCTCTTCCAGGACCGCAGCCTGGAGCGGGCTCTGGCTTTTCTGCAAGAGCAGGGTTATCTCTATGAAGCGGACGGGGCGCGGTGGTTCAAGGCCACCGCCTTTGGCGACGAAAAGGACCGGGTGGTGCGCCGGCGCAACGGCGCCACCACTTATTTTGCTTCGGATATCGCCTATCATTGGAATAAAATCCAGCGAGGCTTTGACCTGGTGGTGGATATTTGGGGGGCTGATCATCATGGCTATGTCCCGCGTCTGCAGGCGGCGGTGCGGGCCCTGGGGACTGACCAACAATTTTTAAAAGTAATCCTGGTACAACTGGTCAGCCTGCTGCGCCAGGGTGTACCCCTGGCCATGACCACCCGGGGCGGGACTTTCGTTACCCTGCGGGAGGTTATGGACGAAGTCGGCAAGGACGCGGCCCGCTTTATCTTTCTCAGTCGGCGGTCCGACGCCCATCTGGACTTTGATTTGGACCTGGCCAAACAGCAGAGTGCTGAAAACCCGGTTTATTATGTGCAGTATGCTCATGCCCGGTTGGCCAGTGTATTTCGCCTAGCCACCGGGCAGGGCATTGACCTGCATAATCTCGGAAGTGCCGATCTCAACCTGTTAAGCCTGCCGGAAGAGATCTCCCTGATTAAACTGTTGGCCAGTTATCCGGATGTGGTGGAGGCTGCCGCCCAATTTCTGGAACCCCATCGCATTACCTATTTCCTCACCGAGCTCGCCGCCCAGTTGCACAGCTATTATTATAAACATCGGTTTATCTCTGAGTCTAAGGAATTGACCCAGGCGCGGCTGTTTTTGGTTCAGGGCATCAAAACCGTGTTGGCCCAGGGCCTGAAATTATTGGGAGTAGAGGCTCCGGAGAGTATGTAAGGGAGGAGAGCATGGCAGCTACAAGGAGTAAAAAGCCGCAGCCGCCCAAAGCCAAGGAGGGCAGAACAATAACTCTGGGACTCAAGCAGGCACTGGTTACCGGACTGGGATTCGTAATCGTTCTGGTCTGGGTATTTATCCTGGGCGTTTTGGTCGGGCGCGGCGACCTTTACCGCTGGTTGCATAATTTGGGGTTTCATCGGGCAGAACTGACCAATCCCAATCAGTTTCCGCCACCGGTCATCAATGGGGCTATGGTGCCCGGCGGCCAGCCAGAACCAGCCACCGCCCTTTCGGCTTCTAAACCAGCGCCACTGCCCACTTCCGTATCCGAGAAGGCACAAGCACGGCCGACTGCCCCTGCAGCGAAAGAAAAACCCGCTATAAAATTAACGGCCAAAAAGTTCTCTTTCCAGAACAGCATTGATTTTTCGCCTTCCAAGCAGGCGAAGTCCAAAACAGTCAAACCGCGGCTAGTTACCAGGTCGAAGCCAGAGGCCCGAAAAGCCATTAAGACGGTTAAAAAGCCTGACACAACCACGAAGCGCTCCCCAGGGGCGTCTCGAACTACCAAGGCCGCCATTGTCACTCCGGGAGCAGATAGGGGCCGCTAAGCTGCCGGGCCCTCCGGAACTGTTGCCTTTAGTAAAGCGGGCGAGGGGCTCGGATATTTGGGGTAGGCTGAAACCGGCAAGCCAGGCTAAATTGCTCAGTCCTCCAGGCCCGCGGCTGAGTCCTGCCCCTCTGCCTCCATGGCCTCTTCCACCATCTGGTCGACTTCGTCGCTGGAGATCTCTTCCCCCATTTCGTGTCCCATCTGTTTGAGGAATTTGGCCATACTGCGGGGGTCATTCTCGTCCAGGTTCCCCAATCGGGCCGGGTCGGCCAGGCGTTCCATCCGGGTCTCCTCGGAGAGGCGGGCCCTGAACCGGGACATGACCCGAAGCATCTGTCCACAGCCGCAATGGGGGCAGATGGGGGTTAGGGATTCTTCTCGATTGAGGACCAAAAAATCGGAAATCTTCTTGCATTTTTGACACTGATATTCGTAGATCGGCATAATTGAGGCCCTCTTCCAGCCTTTTCATGATTTAACGAACCTTAACCCGCATCTTTTCGAGACGAGCAACCTCCTGCTGGGCTTTTTGATAATATTGGGCGCTGTTAGGAAGGTAATTTAGAGCCTTCCGGAAATGGAACAGGGCGGTGGCGAGGTCTTTGGCCATGCGGCTGTGCAATCCTAAATAATAATGGGCCGGTCCCAGTTGTTTTTTTTCACCGTAGATGGTCCCCAGGTTGTAATAGACTTCGGTGAAAGCCGGGTTGAGTCCGTGGACCTTCTCAAACAGCGCCAGGGCCTCGTCCCAGCGTTGTTGATCCTGCCTGATGCGGCCCAAATAATAGAGGGCTACCTCATCCTGGGGGTCCCGTTGCAGAAGCTCCTGGAGTTGGGACTGGGCTGCCGCCTGCTGGTTGCTTTCATAAAATAAGATGGCCAGGTCTTTTTTAATCATCCGATTGCGGGGCTCCTGATTCAAGGCAGCCTGGTAGGCAGCGATTGCTTCGGCGCGTTGGCCTAACCTCTGATGGACCAGCCCCAGGCAATAAAGCAGGGGGACATTGTCAGGATTTTCGGCCAATCGCCGTTTGAGGTCCCGCAGCATCGTGTTGGGATTATTGCATAAGGCCCTTAAACGCAACTTAAAATAGGTAAAGGCCGGACTTTCCTTGGAAGAGAGCCCGGTCATATCATGAGTCGAGATCAGATGCGAGATGTTGACTATCCGGGTTTCCATTTCCGGGTGAGTCTGTAAATAGACCGGAATTTCAGCACCCTCGAACCAGCGCTGGCGGGTCATCTTACTGAAAATGGCCAACATATCGCGGGGATTATACCCGGCCCGGGTCATCCATTTGAATCCCAGGGTATCCGCTTCCCGCTCGTCCTCTCTACTATATTTCAGCATCATTGATTCAGTGGCGGCCTGGGTCCCCATCAACAAGGGACCGGCTGCGGCGCCGCCCATCAGCACTGCGGCCAAACCTCCAACCAGCGAGGCGATGCTGGTGAAACGGGCCTTTTTTAAACGCTTGGCTATATGCCGGGCGTGAATATGGGTGATCTCATGAGCTATGACCCCGGCCAGTTCATCTTCGCTGTCCATCAGCTGAATCAGACCGGTGTTAAGAAAAACATAGCCGCCGGGAACGGCAAAGGCATTTAAAGCCGGATCTTCAATGATGGAAAAATGATAGTCAAATGGCTGTGATCCCACCTGGTTAACTAATCTCTGTCCCACCGCGTTAAGATAAGAATTCAAAAACGGATCACGAATAATATTAAAATACTGCTGCAAGTGCAGATGGAACTCTTCCCCCAATTGTTTTTCTTTTTCAATGGTTAGTTCGCCAAAAAAACCGCGGGCAGGAGTGGTTGAGACAGAGGTAATAAAACAGACTAGCGTAAAAACAATCCAGAGCCTTTGTCCCCAGGTTGATCTGGGCATAATTTTCTCCTCTGGAATCTTCGCCGCCCTTTTAGGCCCGAACTTCCTTGACTGATTGAGCTTCTGAAGTCAAAGGGGAATCGGGTTCCAGGGGTTGCCGGGGAGCATCGGCCCACAGATTTTCTAAATCATAAAATTCGCGCATGGGCTGAGAAAAAATGTGGACCACGACATCGTTATAATCTAACAGCACCCATTGCCCCTCATCCCGGCCCTCGATGCCCAACGGTTTTTCTCCCTGTCGGCCCAGGACCTCTTCCAGGTGTTGAGCCAAGGCTACTACCTGGCGACGAGAGTCTCCAGAACAAATGATGAAAAAATCAGTAAAGGAGGAGATCGACCGAACATCCAATATTACCAGGTCTTGGGCCTTCTTTTCCATCAAGCGCTGGGCACAGAACTGGACTTTATTGGCAGCGGTTAATTTTCTTTCCTTCAGAGTTTTCCGTATCTCCTTTTTGGTACAATTTGTTTAATAATATATATCTTCTGACTGCCTCCGGCAAGAGGTAACGGATAGATTTTCCCTGGCCCGCCAGTCGGCGAATCTGGGTGGAGGAGATGTCCAATAGAGTGGTATAGCGAAAAAAGACCTGATAGCCGGAAGGATGCAAAAAAGCGTCTTGTTCTTTTTGATAGCGGAACTGCGGATGCACCTCTTGCTGCAGGACGCTGGCCAGTTGCCGCCGTTCGGAGCCGGGCCGGTCCAAAACTACAAAATGACACAGAGTGAACAACTGGCGGTAATCTTTCCAGGTATTGATTTCCAGGATGGCATCCAGACCCAGGATAAAAAATATTTCCGCCCCGGCGCCAAAGCTTTGCCGCACCTGCCGGATGGTTTCAATGGAATAAGATCTGCCCGGCCGCTGCCCTTCGATATCAGAGACCTCAAAGGTCGGATGTTCGGCCACCGCCAGCCGGGTCATTGTCAGGCGGGTGGCAAAGGGGGTGACTGCTCCGCTATCCTTATGGGGTGGCTGGGCCGCAGGAATAAACCACAGCCGGTCCAGGGTCAGGGATTCCAGGATCTCTTCCGCGGAGCGGAGATGGCCTTGATGAATAGGATTAAAGGTGCCGCCGAATAGTCCCAGGCGCACAGTGCCCTCTACTGTCGGATCTGGCCCGAACCATAAACAATAAACTTGGTGGTGGTCAATTCCTCCAGACTCATCGGCCCGAAGGCATGCAGTTTAGAGGTGCTGATGCCGATCTCGGCCCCCAGTCCCAGTTCCCCCCCATCATTGAAGCGGGTCGAGGCATTGACCAGGACTACCGAGGAGTCCACTTCATTCAGGAAGCGTTGGGCATTGTCATAATCGCAGGTCACGATCGCTTCGGTATGGTTGGAACTGTAGCGGGCAATGTGATCCAGGGCCCCGTCCAGGTCGGACACCACCCGCACCGCCAGAATCAGGTCCAGGTATTCCTCCGGCCAGTCTGCCTCTGCAGCAGGTTTGACCTCCGGGTCGATTTCCCGGGTCCGGGGACAGCCCCGCAGCTCCACGTTGGCCTGGCGGAAACGCTCAAACATCCGGGGTAGAAATTGGGGCGCAATCTGCTCGTGCACCAACATGGTCTCCATGGCGTTGCAGACCCCGGGCCGCTGCACCTTGGCGTTAAAGCAAACTTCATTGGCCAGGCCCAGGTCGGCGTCGGCATCGACATAAATATGACATACCCCTTTGTAGTGCTTGAGCACCGGGATGCGGGAATTTTCCGCCACAAAGCGGATCAGCCCCTCGCCGCCCCGGGGGATGATCAGGTCCACCAGCTCATCCAGCTTTAACAATTCGGTCACCGCCTCCCGCTCGGTGGTGGGAACCACCTGCACCGCGGCCCCCGGCACCCCGGCGGCTTCCAAGGCCTGGGCCATAAGCCGGGCCAGGATCAGATTGGAGCGGATGGCCTCTTTGCCGCCTTTGAGGATGATGGCATTGCCGCTTTTCAGGCACAGGGCCGCGGCGTCCACCGTAACATTAGGCCGCGACTCATAGATAAAGCCGATCACTCCCAGGGGGATGCGCTGCCGCCCCACCAGCAGCCCGTTGGGCCGCCGCCACATGGAGGTCACCGCGCCTACCGGATCGGGCAGTTGCACCACTTCCTGGAGGCCCTGGACCATGGATTGAATGACCTTGTCAGACAGGGTGAGCCGGTCGATAAAGGCCGCCGGGTGCCCCAGGGCCTGGGCCGCCTCCACATCTACCCTATTTTCCGCCTGGATGGCGTCCTTTTCCTGCCAGAGCTTATCGGCGATCAGGGTCAGGGCCTGATTTTTCACCGGATGCGGCAGGGTCGCCAACTTCCGCGCCGCGCCCCGGGCCTCCTGAGCCATCTGCTTAATTGTTGCAGTGATGTCCATTGTTTT
>JBKHJN010000041.1:0-22391 GCA_046538075.1 Desulfobacteraceae bacterium
TACAAGCTATTAAGAAAAGTAAACGGTTCCCTTTAAAAAGCCAGGACATTTAAGTTTGAAAATCGCGACCTCGGTTGACAGATTCCGAGATTCGGAAAATGCTCAATCAGGGTGAACATGTTATAATCAAGCTCACCGGGGAGTCGGACTACTACCTCGGCGGCTATACGGGCATGGGGCACTCTGTGGCTAGCAGGGTGCCCTTGCTTCTTAAAAAATGCCCGGTAGCCCAAACTGTCGCTTCCCCCCTTTGGGGGGACGGGAGGGGGGCTTTGAGCTTGATTTGCCTGCTCACCTTGCCCAATCAACGGGAGGTCGACAAATGACCAAGGCTCAACGTGATATCCGGCGGAAACTCAGGGTCTTGCAGTATGCTGCTGATATCGGCAACATCGCCAAAGCCTGCCGCTACTTCGGAATCTCCCGGGAAACGTTTTATGTGTGGCAAAGAACCCTAGCTGCGCATGGTGAAGCCGGACTGGTCAATAAAAAACCTTGCCCGGAGAACCCGACTTTAAGAACCCCTCCGGCCATTGAGGAAAAAATCCTGTATCTGCGACGAACGTATCATCTCGGGCAACTCCGCATCTCTTGGTATCTGGCCCGTTATCCTGGAATCAAAATTTCCCAATCTGGAGTCTACCGCGTCCTCAAACGCCATGGGCTCAATCGGCTGCCCCGTAATGCCAAAAAGAGGGCGGTCCAGACCAAACGCTATGAAAAGCAGGTCCCCGGACATCATATCCAGGTGGACGTTAAATTCCTGACTTTCTTTTCCTCCCCCACCGGCAAAAAGATCAGACGATTCCAATATACTGCCATTGATGATGCCACCCGGGTCCGGGTGCTGAAGATTTACCAGGCCCATACCCAAAAAAGCGCCATTGATTTTATCAATCATGTTATTGAGAAATTGCCCTTTAGGATTCATACCATCAGAACCGACAATGGCCATGAATTTCAAGCTAAGTTTCATTGGCATGTTGAAGACTTAGGTATCAGACATGTTTATATCAAACCTCGACGACCAAACCTCAATGGCAAGGTAGAGCGATCTCATGGGACCGATCAACAGGAATTTTATCAATTGCTGACCTATTCAGATGATGTAGATCTTGCAAAGAAGCTCTTGGAATGGGAAAATTTCTATAATTTCCAACGCCCCCACAGCTCCTTGGGTGGAAAAGCCCCTTACGAAGTGCTGAGAGAAAGGTTAACCTAATATTATTATCGTCAACCGATGTTGTGATACTCACAATTTAAACTTACTTAATACCTTCTTGAATAGGTCACTTGATTGTAACTCTTTAAAACTGTCCAGTTGGCTTTCCCATTCCTTAAAGTTCAATTTCTTGTCTAGTTTACCTTCAATGATTTTAGACAACAACCTTACCCTAAAATTTCTCTTTTCCTGGCCTCCCCCATCCTCATAAAGCGATAGGTCTTCCAGTTGTGCCCTTTTAAGGTAAGTCAATCGAGCTTGATTTTCGGTGAACCAATTCAAAACAGCTTGTTTCCTATCGTTAGGTTTATACCTGCGAGACCATCCACCCCCCATCCTCCAAAATCGCTTTATATGCTTCGTCAATTTCGGGCAGGGCCTCCCGAATAATCCTGTCTTTTATTATCTTTTCGCCAGATATTAAGTATACAACCATGTCTGCCAACATCATGGTAATTTCCTCATCTGGACTGGCAGGGGCTGATAAAAAAGGCTTGAAAGGGCTTTCCCAAAGTTGATCGAATATTTCGGGGTCCACTTTTTTTAACTCAACCATGGTGGAATACCAGACAAGCCGCTCATAGGCTTCTTCCAGATGTGGGATGGTACTTTGTAATCGTTCGTTGGTGAGTTCGCTTTTGTAATAAATTGGCTTATGGTAGCGAATCATATCCGTCTCCTGTCACGGTCCTGGTGGTGAAGCCGGGGAAAGCGATCCAGGAAAATCGCCTTGTCGGGGAGCTCTCCCTATCCCCGGAAGCTGGTGGTCAATTAAAATATTACTTCATCCTCGTCCTCGGGGTCGGCAAACTCCAGGTAGGCCTCCAGCACCTGATGCCAGACGCGCCACCTGGTCATATTGATTTCCCGCATATAGGCCAGATAATCAGTGTAGTCTCTGCCTATGATAGGGGCCAGCGCCTGGTTCTCGGCGGTGTAAAAGCAATCCATCATCTGGTTATCCTGTTCCTCCAAAAACTCTTTCAGTTCCCCCGACTTTTCCAGCTCCCGGTAGGTCTTGGGGGCCTTCGTCTGAAGCGCCGCCTTGATCATCTTTATCCGGTCCTCGGCCCAGGGTATCAACATCTTTTTCAGCCTCCTATTCTTCCCCCTGGTTAGATGCCTGGGGCAGTTTGCCGCCGTTCAGCGCCTGGTCGAGCAGGTCCCCCGCCAGGTCGGACGCCCGCCGCAGGGCCTCGTCTCTGAGATGCGCATATCGCTGGGTCATGGCCGGTGACTTGTGGGTTAATAACTTTTGCAAGGTGTAAAGGTCCACCTGGCCGCTGGACGCCAGCATGGAGGCGTAAGTATGCCGGAGGCCGTGGAGAGGCCGGAAGTCTTTGGGCAACCCCGCCCACTCCTTAATGCGGTTAACCTGTTTCTTGATATCGGTTCGTTGGTTGCCGCCCCGCCCCGGAAAGACAAACTCCGAGGTCCGGGGAAGGTCCAGCAGCGTTTGGCGAACAGCTGCATTGAGAGGTATCTTCTGGTCAATTCCGCCCTTGGGGTCCCGGATATGGATAAAGCCCCGGTCAAAGTCAATATCCTGCCATTGCAGGCGGAACATCTCCCCCCGCCGCATGCCGGTAAACAGGGCCATCTTCATAATTGCCGCCGCCGGCAGGCCGGGGTTTTCCTCCAGCACTTCCAGCAGCCGGACCAGTTGCTCCGGGGTCAGATCTTCGGTCTTGCTGCTGTTTGCCCTGGGCATTTCTATGGTAAATCCTGGGCCTTCACAAAGTTGCTTCTTAACGCCGAAATTGACGATGCGGCGCAGCAGTTCCAGGGTATTCTTTACTGTCCCAGGCTTGTGGGTCTTGAGCATTTTCAACCGCAGCCGGTCCACATCGAAGTGGGTGAGATCCTGTGGCTCCTTACTGCCAAAGATCGGCTTAATGTGATTCACATAGCGATTATTGTCGGTGACCATGCCCTTGAGTCCCGGATTTCTGTGCTGGTATTCCTGCCATAGCCGGTCAAAGGACCACCGTTCCGCCTCGGCTTTTCTGGCTGCCTCCTGCTGCTCCCTGGCCTCCTGGCGGGTGGGCCGCTTACCGGACATACGTTCAGCCCGGATGATTGCCGCCCGCGCCGGAGTCATATCATCCAGGAATTGTCTCCCGGCTTTTTCCTCTAACATCTTTCCAGCCTTACGATAGCGAATGTAATAAATTTTCTCTGTTTTTCCGGTAGCCGTAGAGATGCCGTTGATAAAGAAAACGCCCGGATAGTTTGTCTTTTCTCGTTTTGCAGCCGGCATGACTTTGTTCTCCTTGTGTCCTTTGACCCGAGGGTTTTTTCAGTGCAACCCGAAGGGATTCATTCCCCACACTATTCCCCACACCTAAGAGCAATATACGGGTATTTTTGAGTAAGTCAAGGAAAAAAGTGATTAGGGAATTTTATAGAAAACAGCAGGTTTTAGTTAGATGAGGTAAAAGCCGGTAAATAATGCCCCTCGTTCTCATAACCCGAAGGTCACAGGTTCAAATCCTGTCCCCCCTGCCAATAGTAGGGCACAAGCACCAGGCCTAGTTTGGTGTTTGTTTACAGCCTGGCGGTGAGATGAGCGCTGCCAGGCTTTTTTTATCCCTTTTTAAATTCTTAAAGGAAATGATGGATAGGGGATATTGACATAAAAACTAAAAATAGCGGAAGGCCTTTAATGTCAGCAGCAGGTATTGTATGATGGTTCCAGCCAGCGCTCTAACACCTGCGTGGCCGCCTGTTCCTCAAGATAAGAAGTGAATTTTAGACAGACCATCCTGGCCTGTAGGGTGCCCACATAGATTCGGCTATTTCCCATCACCGGGGCGGTGGCGAAAGAGGCTCCCAGGGGAAAACACCAGCGCAGTCGCTGATCGGTCAGGCTGAAGGCATAGACTCTACCCTGGGCGGTAAGATAGAGCATGCCTCCGGAAGCGATCGCAGAAGAGGGGTATCCAAACATCTGCCGGCTCCAGATCTCAGTGCCATCTTCGGCATGGAGGGCATATAGGCACCGGTCTCGGGAACCCACATATACCCGGTCGTCTATCCGCAGGGGAGAGGTGTGAACCTCACCCTTGGTTTTAAAAGACCAGAGCAACCGGCCCCGGGAGGCATGCAGGGCATAGACCTGGTGATCCGCAGAAGGCAGGTAGACTATATCGCCAAATATGCCGGGAACAGCGCGTATCTGGCCGCCGGTAGTGAAGTGCCAGGCGCATTCGCCCTCTTCCCTGTCAACCGCATATAATGAATGATCCTTGGAGGCGGCCAAAATACGGTTTTGGCAAATACCGGCAGCAACAGAAATGGATTGGGCCACATTAAAGGTCCAGAGACGGCTGCCGTTTTTCGCATCCAAGGCGTAAAGGGTGCCTTCTTCCGACCCGGCAAGAACCTGACTCCGGTGGGCAAAGGGGGCAGTGAGGCGCTTTTGGGTCTGGAAGCGCCACTGCTCGCGGCCATCCTCGGGGGACAGCGCCAACAGCCTGCCGTCATTGCAGACAAATAATGACTCTTTGGAGAGCCAGGCCGGCGACCAGGTTTTCCTTGAACTACGCCGTTGCCAGACAATCGCTCCGGTTTCGGCGTTGAGGGCATAAAAGCTGGACCCACTCCCGAAAAACAGCCGGTCTGCTCCCAATATTGGGGTTTGCGCAATGTTTCCTTCTGCCTGGAAGACAAAGTGGTCCTGGGGGTTGCGGGAGACTTCGGGAAGCTCGCCGACATTTTGCTCCAGGCGCTCCTGGCAGACAGGATTCTCCTTCAACAGCTTGACGATTTCGACGTGGGAGTCGTATTTGCGCAGCCGGCTGATCAGGCCTTCCAGCCGCCCGGTTCTATGCTCCTGGCGCAGGCGGTCCCGAAGATAAGCAATTGCTGCTCCCCGGAACCCGGCCTGAGCCAGGCGGGCTTGCCAGATATTTTGTTCTTTTTCTTTCATCTGGGAAAATTCAACCACCTCATGCAAAGGCCTTCTATAAGCGCAACCCTTATTATTTTACCCTGAAACAAAGACAATAGCCATACCCGGTTTATTGACCCCTGCGAAACCAAAATAAGGGTAAGCCTCTCAAAGGAGGTAGAATAAACAGCTCTTGGGAGAGGGGCAAGAGGGGAGGGCGGGGGGCTTCGGTCCCCCAACCCTCCCCTCAAATTTACCTTTTAAATGGTCGGATTAATTAAGAAGAAATCTCTTTCGGATAAACTCTCTTTCGAAAGAAAGTCAGAAATGCCCCGACCAAAGCTATCCCGACTCCGGATAGAAAAGCGGTTTTCCAGCCGGCCAGGAATAAGGGTAGTTTATCCGGCTGAAAGTCAACTAAGTTTTCACTCACCCCGGATGATCCGAATCCTAAAGTGAAGAGGGCCCCCGCCAGGGAAATACCGATAATCATACCCAGGTTTCGGGCTGCCGCTACCAGGCCCGAAGCTATCCCCAACCTTTGTAGTGGCACTGCTTTCATAATGGAGCTGGTGTTGGGGGGCTGGAACAGGGCTGCCCCCAGGCCGATGATTGCCATGCTGAGGGCAACCTCAGAATCCCTGGTTAGGTCGGTAAAGGGGGCGGCCAAAAGTAAACCTCCAGCCGTCACGATCATCCCCAAGGTGGTCAGATACCGTGCTCCGATCCTATCCGAAAGGGTCCCGGCAAGGGGCGAGATCATCATAGAGGTGAGGGGAGCCACCATAAGAAGCAGACCGACCCGTTCTATGGGGCGGGTGAGCACCTTGGTCAGGTAGAAGGGCATGAGGAAAAAGGAGATAAAGTGGGCCATGAAAAGACATACGGCGGCGGCAATGCCGAGGCGAAAGGTTCTCACCCGAAACAAGGATAAATCCACTACCGGGGCGGCATTGCGCCGTTCCCAATGAATAAACAGAGGACAGAAGAGAAGTGCTGCTCCTAAACTCACCAAGGTTTTGTAATTATACCATCCCCAGCGCCCCCCCATGCTCATCGTCAGCAGAAATCCGGCCAGGGCCAGCGCCATCAGGGCGGCACCGACCAGATCGAAGTCGGGGGCCAAAGTGTCCCCAGGCTGCCGGGGCACAAATTTCCAGGAAAAGAGGATACCCACTATACCGATAGGAATGTTGACGTAAAAAATGGCCCTCCAGGAGAAGTAGGAGAGTATTAGGCCTCCTAGTCCAGGCCCGGAGGTCAGACCAACCCCTACCACGGTCCCCAACAGGCCCATAATCCTTCCCAGCTCTGCCGGTGGAAAAACCGTGGTGAGGATGGCCGGAGAGCAGGCCATGATCATGGAGGCCCCCAGTCCCTGAATACCTCGAAAAATGATGAGGCTGGCCACATTGGCAGAAAAGGCACAGAGCAAAGAGCCCCCGGTGAAAAGCGCCAAGCCCACGGTATTGATCGTCATCAAACCTCTGATGTCCGCCAGTCGGCCAAAACTCATTAGAAATATGATTACCGTGAGCAGGTAGGCAATCACCACCCATTGGATAGCCGGGAGTGAAGCAGATAGATCACCCATAATGGTGGGCAGGGCGACATTTAGAATGGAACCATCAACAGTGGACATGAAGGTTCCCACGGAGACCGTCAAGAATGCAGCCCACTTTTTAAAGGCAGGATTCTTCAATCTATCAGTTTCTTCTCTGAATGAGTCTTTCCCAATCTTGGCATTTCTGGGGCAGATTGACAAGCTTGTTCGGTCACAATAAGGAAGGTGTAATGGTAAACATGGCGGTGACGAATAGGGCCGCGATCTGACTGCGCCAGAAGGCCGAGACCAACTGACCCATGGCGGTGGCTAGCGACTATATACCGCCGGTCAGGGTACAGTCGCTAGCCTTGAAGGGCCAATCTGGCTTTTACTGGAGCAAGACCGAAAAATCAAAATCTGCTCTGGCCAGGTTCGGTTTCAGGAAAGAGATGTTTTTCCCCGCTTTAATGGCTTCCTGGATTTCTTTGCTGCCCTGGAGATCTCCGAGCAGGATGGCACCCACCAGGGCATCATCTTTGATCACCAGCTTGCGGTAGGTCTTCTTTTCTTGGTCCTTACTGACAAGGGACTCCAACCGGTCTTCCGCATCAATCTCTCCCATGGCCATAAGGTCGATGCCTGCCACTTTTAGGGTATTGGCTGGCACCGTGCCTTCATATTTGGCCCCTTGTCCTGCCATGGCAGCCCCGGCCACCCGACCCTGCTCTAGGCAAGCCGGCCAGATGCCGTAAAATCTGCCCCGATGCTCCACGAGGTCTCCGGCGGCGTAAATATCCTCCCGGGAAGTCCGCATGGCGTCGTCGACTTTGACCCCCTTGTCGATCTCCAGGCCCAGGGATTTCGCCAGAGTCAATTCCGGCCGTACCCCGGCGGAAATCAGCACCAGATCCGCAGGCAGTCGCTCCCCGCTTTCTAGAATCACTGCCAGACCCTCCGGGTCAGGCACAATCTCTTTGGTCCTGGCACCCAGGAAAAAGCTGAACCCCATCTCTTCCAGCTGCTTCTGTAAGATCGCCGCCCCCGGCACATCCATCTGCCGGGGCAACAGCCGGGGGAAAAATTCCACCACTTTTACCTCCAAACCGGCTTTGCGCAATCCGTTGCCGGCTTCCAAGCCCAACAGGCCGCCGCCGATGAGCACCACCCGGCGCGACTTCTCGCTTCGCTGCTTAATGGTATTGGCATCGTCCAAAGTCCGAAGGGTGAATACCCCCTCCAACTCTGCCCCTTTAATCGGCGGGACAAAGGAATATCCCCCGGTGGCCAGCAGCAGCTGGTCATAGGGATATTGCTCACCTTGCCTGGTCTCGACCACTTTTGGGTCTGGGTCGATAGCGGTTATTTCCGTGTCCAGGTGTAGATCAATACGGTTTTTCTCATACCAGTCAAGATTATGAATAGTAAATTGATCCAGCTGCTTTTCTCCGGCCAGATAATCCGGCAGCGCCGGCACATAGTAGAAGGGATATTTTCCTTTGGAAAAAATGCGAATTATCCCTTTGTGATCGTATTTTCGGATGGCTTCTGCCGCAGCATTGCCCGCCGCCCCATTGCCGATAATAAGATAAGTGGTCATAAGGTCCCCTTTCTGGAATGCCGATGCAATCCTCAGAGCTCGGCGATTATTTGGACTGGCAGCCTTAAGCCAACCTATTGGGCCACGAATGGACACCAGCCAGGGCCTGCGATCATCAACCTATCTGTATTCCTTTACAATAAATTTAAGACTCCTCTTGCTTTTAATTCTTTAAGAATTACCTTTGGTAATATTTATCAAATTTAATGTTAAAACTCTGTAAAAAAGTTGATCTAATTGAAAGGGTCAACGTCGACGCCGCAATGCTGCGCTTAATGAACCAATTACCAAAACTTGAAAAAGGGAGGAATATCTCATGGCATCCCCGAGTAAAATTAATGGCATAAATATCGACCAGTTATTTACCACCATCGACCTCCTCAGACAGCAGCCGGAACTCGCCCTGTTTAAATTCCGGGCCACTAATAAATGGTTGGACGGCACCCACAGCCGTGCCACAGTCAAGGATTTTTACGGCCCTGGCAAGGAGGACACCTCTCGGCAACCCCGGTCCTTTGACCTGGATGAACCGCCGGTGCTGTTAGGGGGAGATGATGGCACCAACCCGGTGGAATACCTGCTGGTGGCCCTGTCGGGGTGCATAACCACCTCCTTGGTGGCTTATGCCTCGGCCAATAAAATCCCCCTTAAAGGGGTAGCATCAAGATTCGAAGGAGATATCGATCTGCGCGGCTTTCTGGGCATATCTAAAGAGGTCCCCATCGGATATCAGGAGATCCGGGTGTACTTTAAAATCGACGCGGATATTTCCGAAGAGCAAAAACAGGAACTCCTGCAAACGGGTATAAAATACTCACCAGTGGCCAACACTATTAAAAGCCAGACACCGATTTCGGTGCAATTGAACCAGACATGAGGCAAGATCCCCGGGTTAATTCCCAGAGAAGATAGTTGCCCCTACCCGGGGAATTACTAAGGCCCGCTGGTTAATATTAGCGGGCCTTTTCTGTATCAATTATTTTATTATTGCTATTCTTAAGTAGTAACTGATATAAATTCATTGATTAGTTTTTAATCAACGGCTATGGCATCTACTAACACCGCAAAACAGATGGAAGCAGCCCTGAGGGCGGCCGGATATCGCCTTACCCCGCAGCGGGTAGCAATTCTGGCGTATCTGGCCGCTACCGACATCCACCCCAATGCCCGTCAGGTCTATCAGGCGGTGTGCCGAACATTTCCGGGGCTGAGCATGGCCACGGTTTACAACACCCTGGGGATTTTGGTGGAAACCGGACTGATCAAAGTGCTGGAGTTCGAACCGGATAACCGCTATGAGACCAACCTGGCCCCGCATGCCAATTTAATCTGTAATTCCTGCGGCAAAATCCAAGACTTTGCCGAGCCCCTGCCCTTTTCCCCCGAGCATCTGGCGGGCAAGGCTGGCTTTCAGGTACTCGATTACCGTATGGAATACTATGGGATCTGCTCGGATTGTCAGGCTACAATAGAGAAAACCCCAAAATTGGCCAGAAATTTAAAGGGGGGGAGAAAAACCTGAGTAGTCACGAAAAAGAGAAGAGGGACAATGCACTTCACCGCCCCTTGTGGCATGGGGGCCGAGTAAATGTTAAAAATAATTTATGGCCATGGTTAGAAAATTTAACATAATGGTATTTCTTTTGGCTTAATCCGGCCATCCAAATTAATTTTTTCCCCTTAATAAGGGCCTAAAGTCCGCTCCGAATCAATACATATTTAACCAGGCGACCAGGAGCTTTTTCCCCTCCGGCAAACTGGCATAAAGATTGCTTATTTATAAGGAGGAAATAAAAAATGAAAAAAAGTAATTACTTTTATCATTGCTGCAGCGGCGATCATCGCAGAAATAGGAATAGTCAAAGCCAAAATCTTTTTTCAGATTTTTTAACATTATGTTTGATTATCTGAACAAAGAATGATAATAGACCCTATTTACGATTTAGATAAAAATTTAAAGTAAAAATAATTAAACATAATTGCCTATATTTTGATTTCTATTCACAAGCAACTTTAAGACAGCTCATTATTATATCTCATTGCTTAGAGTGGCTGGATTTTTAAGTTTTTGATGTTTGGTGCCGATTAACAAGACGGGTAAAATTAGAGGCCAGGCCAGACCGATCATCCCAGTTTAGGGTAATCATGGCAGACAGAGATTTTAGCCCGGCTCTGATTGGTTACCAAAAGTGGAAAAAATAGGTACTGGTACCTATTTACAAACTTACAACAATCTGGCAATCTTTAAAATACCTTTAAGAAAACTAAAGCATTTATCAGCATGGGGGAGATAATCGGAGTATGGGGGAAAAATCGGTAAAGAAACAAACCAATGCCCCCAGGGGCGATATTAACCAAGTTTTAAAAGGCCGGTAAAGAGTTTCGGGCCTTTAGCATATTTAACAGTTTGTCCATGGAGGATGTGGCGGATGATGAAAAAACTGCTGAAAGATAAACAGGGTGTTTCCGCGGTGGAAATGGCCCTTGTCATTCCCGTGTTGCTGCTGTTTGTGGGCGGGATTATCGATTTCGGTAACGCCTACTGGTACGGCCAGACCCTGACCTGGGCCTCCCGGGTCGGGGCCCGCGAGGCCATTGTCCAAACCGCGGATACCTGGAATGCCGATGCCATCAAGGCCAAGGTGGTCAAGGCAGTTAAAAGCAGCTGCGGCAAGGATATTACCGCTGATGACGTCACCTTGGACCCCGAGGGGGCCCCCTTACCCGGGGGAGATATCACCGTTTCCGTCACCATGCCCTTCAACTATCATTTTCTGCCATTGATCGGGGTCCAAAGAGACAGCTTAAGTGGTGAGACAACCATGGCATTTGAACCGGATTATAGCTAGTATATTGTGTGAGCATCTAATATAATTCAACAACAGAGAGGACGGAGCAATGAAAATCAAAGGCTTCTGGCACTCGGAACAAGGTGCACCAGCGTTGCTTACTGCCATCTTACTGATGGTATTTCTGGGGATATTGGCTTTTGCTGCAGATTTCGGCCATCGCCATAAGGTCCAGGCGGAATTACAGCGCGCCACCGATGCCGGGGCCCTGGCCGGGGTCATGGCCATGTTCCCCTCGGTGGGGGTAAAGGATTGTTCTGGCGCAATTACTACCGCCGAAACCTATACCCAGAAAAATACCGTGGATGGGGACTTACAGGAATTGGCCGATATCACCGCCCAGGTGGGGGAATGGGGAGTGAACCCTAGTTTGGAGAATTATCGAACTTTTACCGCTCTTGAAGGTGAAGCCGCTGAACAACATGCCAATGCCGTCCAGGTCTGGGCCAGTAAAAACCTGGACCTGTGGTTTGGCCCGCTCTTGGGGGTCGATAATCTGATGGTGACGGCCACCGCCACCGCCATCTCCGGGATGACCGGCGCCGCTTATGATCCCGAAGAACTCTTCCCTTTTGCTCTTTATGACGAAATAGCAACTCCCGATCTTTATGGCAAGACAGAAGAAATTTATGTCAATACTCCAGGCGTTCAGACCCCTGAAGGTGAACCAGGAATCTTAGATTACGGCTGGTGGACCTCGCTGGATAAGCAGATTTCGGCCAACCGACCTGAGATTCAACAATTACTGGATGGAGAGGTGGTCCGGGAGCCACTCTATAAGGACGATGGCATCAGGACCAACAACGGGGTTATCAATGTCGAATTATACCATCTGGAAGCCATGCTCGCCGAAAATGGGCCGATAGAGGCCATAGTGCCGGTGGTCGAGGAACACGTGGCCAACCCGCCCGGTGCCCCCATTCTCAGGTTTGTCAAGGTAATAATACATGACGCCAACCCGGCCGGGGGCGAAGGCGGGGGCTCAAAATCCATAACCATGGAATTTGTCGGAGAGGTTGAGCCAGGTTCAAATACCGGCATCGGCGGCAGCCAGTGGAGCAACATTGACCCCAAACGCCCGGTGCTGGTCCAGTAGGCCGGGGTTGATTTGGAGAAAATATGGCCCGGGTTTTGCATCCTTTTATGGTAAAGATTAAAGTATGGGTGGCAACGGGCCGAAAAGTTAATCGAGAGAAACTTGGCTAAGGAAAAAGATTGGGAGCTGAGAAGCATTTTAAGCCTGGCAAGGAGGCCCGAGTATCTGGAAACCCAAAATTTAAGGGATTGTGCGTATCTCGTCTGAGGCAATCTATCGGTGCAGGTGAAATTAAGTTAATCAAAACAATCCCAGTGCCGGGCCGAAAAACTGTTGGGAGCAAAAATGGGTAGAATCAAGGAGTTTATTCAGGATGAGTCGGGCATCAGCGCCGTGGAATACACTGTTATGCTGGCAGTATTAGGCTCTGGGTTACTTGCGGCAGTACTAATTTTTTACGGCAAGCTGGCAGACAGTTTTAACGCCTATGCTGAACTATTGCCGAATTAGACCATACTTATCCATTGAAGGAGGTGAGAAGCCGCCTGAGCCAAGTTTATTTATTGTAGTTGAGGTCAAGGATAATCTCGGTTAACCATTCAACCCAAGCCCTAGGGCTAAAAAAATCTTGGAGGAAAAGATGGAGATGATTAAGAAGTTTTGGAAGGATGAATCCGGTGTTAGCGCCGTGGAGTACGTCATTCTGCTGGCGCTGTTAGGAACCGCATTACTCGCCGCCGTTACCTATTTCTACGGGAAGTTGGCAGAAAGCTTTAATGGCTTTGCTGACGATATTCCCCAGCCTTAAGGTTGATTTACTAATGCGGCGGTCCCCAGCATGGGGGCCGTCGCCCCCAAATGAGGTATTATGGCGTGCAGGCCTTGGTGATTCACGGCAAAGATTTGTGGTTCGGCCAGACCTATCTAATATTGCCGCTCATTCTCTCCCTGTGGATTGCCTGGCAAGATGTCAAGACATTGCGCATTCCCAATTATCTTACTCTGGGCACTGCCCTGGCCGGTCTGGCTTATCAGGGCTGGGCCCACGGCCTAGTTGGGGTGGGCAACGGTATGTTAGGGCTGTTCCTGGGGCTGGCCCTGCTGATGCTGCCTTACATTTTAGGGGGTATGGGGGCCGGCGACGTCAAGGCCCTGGCCGCCCTGGGGGCCTGGCTGGGGCCCAAGCTGACCTTCTACCTGTTCATCTATATGGCCATAGGCGGCGGTCTGATGGCCCTGGGGGTATTATGGTGGCGCGGCCTGTTATGGCAGAAGCTGCGGCAGGCCATAGTTTTCTGTATTAACTTCATTCTCTGCCGTCGGGCCGGAGTAAACCCGCAGGCCCCGGAGATATCGCAGACCCCGGGTTTGCCTTATGGCCTGGCCCTGGCCTTGGGGATGGCGATCATTTACTTTAGAGGCCTGAATTAATCAAATATCCTCAGCTAATTACTCCTCCGGGGCGATAAACCCGCCCTAATCCAGGCCAAACCGCCGATATCCCGTCCACTGAGGTTTATTGGCCCGAAAATCCATTTGATAAATTAACTGATTTATGGTATCGGGGAATATCAGAGCAGGAAAGGATGCTGGCAACCCCCAATTACATTCAGGGAGATAATTGTCGGGGCTTGATTTATCAAGCCCGGTTAAATGGCTAGGCAAAAATGCCAGCTTAGAGAGCGCCATAAATTGCGCCCCGGCCATTTCATGGCCGCATAAACATTAAGAGCGAGGCCCGCTTATGAAGATCAGCAAAGGATTGGGATTTTTATTATTGTCCATTGTCATCGGTCTGGTGGCCACTTTTCTGATCCACCGGCAGATCACCATGAAAACCAAGCCCGAGGTGGCGGAAATGGCCCGGGCAGAGGTATTGATTGCCGAGACCGATATCGATCCCGGCACGCTGCTGGTGCCGCGTCTGGTGCGGCAGGTTTCCTGGCCTGCCGACATTGTCCCGCCCAAAGCCATCCGCAATTTCGATGAAGTCAAGGAACGGGTAATTGCGGTGCCGGTCAGCAGAGGCGAGCCCTTGTTGATCAGCAAACTGGCCCCGGAAGGCAGCGCCGCAGGGCTGGCGGGAATTCTGCAACCCGACCGGCTGGCGGTAACGGTGCGTACCGATGATGTGGCGGGTGTGGCCGGCTTCGTCTATCCCGGCAGCCGGGTGGATGTGCTGGTCACCATGCGGGGTTCAGGCCAAGAGAATGAAAGTTACTCCAGGATTATCTTGCAGAATATCAAGGTGCTGAGCACCGGCCAGGTCTGGGGCCAGGCGACTGAACAGGGTACTGACACCAAGGATAAAATTGCCAAAGAAGTGACGCCCAAAGTGCAGACCACCGCGACCCTGGAGGTGACCCCGGAGCAGGCCGAAATCCTGAATCTGGCCAGCACCCAAGGCAAGATCCGCTTGGCGTTACGCAATAACCTCAATACCGCCGAAGTGCCCACCGGGGGGGTGGTTACTTCTGATCTGGTCCGGGCCGGGGGCAGAAAAAATCAGACTCAGGGGTTGCAATCAGATCATCAAGCCATCATGGTCATCAAAGGGTTAAAGGTGTCGTCGTTTAATCTCTAAGGTGAACAAGAGGAGGTGAAGCTTAAACTAAGATAAAGTAAAAAAACAAAATATGTGTTGAAACTAAAATTATTAGGGACTATAATGCCCGATATTTAAGTTTCTAAACCTAAAATGTTTCATTTTCAACCTACCCGTTGACCAGGCTTAGAGGATCAAGCCGGATGAGTGGCAGCATTGAACCGGAAGCAATGTTAAGGCAACCGGTTAATTTTCAAGCCATTACCATACCTAAATGTTTATGATAATTAATGGAATCAGGGGGGAGTTAAACCGAATTAACTGCAGCGCCGATAAAAGAATCAGGAGTTGGTTATGGGGGGGATAAAGGTGACTAGAATAGGGGCTATCCGGGTTATAGGGGTGGTGCTGTTCATTCTGGGAATGGTAGAGATGGCAGCCGGAGCCGGTCTCCTGGAGCGCTTGAGAGATCAGGAGATCACCCAGACCTTGCAGCTGCGGGTGGGGCGCTCCAAAGTATTGCGCTGTCCGTTTGCCATTACCCGCATCTCAGTAGCGGATCCGGCTTATGCCGACATTGTCCTGACCTCGGAACGGGAGATCTACATTATCGGCCTGGCGCCGGGAGTGACCAATCTCAATCTCTGGGGCCGGGGGCGTTCCCAATTTACCACGGTCACGGTGTCAGTAGAGGCGGATGTTACTGCCCTGAAGGAGATGCTGCACCGGGTCTTGCCGGAGGAAAAGATCTCGGTCCAGGCGGCGGGAAACTCTATTGTGTTATCGGGTGAGGTTTCCAGCCCTCAGGTCCAAGAAACGGCCCTGAATGTGGCCTCAGGTTTTGCCGCTGAGAAGGGCAAAAAAGAAAATATAATTAATCTGATGCATATCGGCGGAGTGCAGCAGGTGATGGTGGCGGTGCGGATCGCCGAGATCAACCGCAATGTGGGGAGACGCATCGGCATTAACTTTTCGGGCATCTCGCAAAGCGGTAATTTCGGCGTCAGCTTGCTGGACGATATTGCCGGCATCAGTGGTCTAACCCGGAGTTTTGGAAGTACTGCTTTCAATCAGCTTATTTCGCCCGATGTAACTGCCATTGGCGGGTGGACCGCCGGGGGCATTCTGTGGACGGCATTCTTTGCGGTATTAAAGGAAAAGGGGTTGGGTCGGATTCTGGCTGAACCCAATCTGGTCGCCACCAGTGGTCAGACCGCCTCTTTCCTGGCCGGGGGAGAGTTTCCCGTCCCGGTTCCCCAGCAATTCCAAACCATTACCATAGAATACAAGAAATTCGGGGTGTCTTTGGCTTTTACTCCCACCGTGTTAGATAATGACCGGATTGCCCTACGGGTAACCCCTGAGGTTTCAGAGATTGATGAAACTATAACCCCTCAGGTAATTGCCGGACTACTGGTTCCTGGTCTGCGAGTGCGGCGCACCGACACCCATATTGAGCTCAAGGACGGCCAGACCTTTGCCATTGCCGGGCTGCTCTCGGAAAATACCCGGACTCAACATAACAAATTCCCCATTCTGGGAGATATTCCCATTCTGGGGACCTTGTTCCGCTCCAGTACATTCCAAAAGAATGAATCGGAGTTGGTGGTACTGGTAACTCCGCATCTGGTCAAACCGATGCCCACTAAAGAAGTCCGGCTGCCCACTGATAGTTATATTGAACCTGACGACCTGGAATTTTATCTCTTGGGAGCGATGGAAGGCCGCAAGAAACCACCCAGCCCTAATCCCTCATCCCAGAATCTGCCTGAGGGGTTCGGTTATCAGTCGATACAATAAGGGGGAACCATGCAATTAAGCTGTCAAAAGCAACAGTATGTTTCTTTAGCTAAAATCGGGTTGGCGGTTGGGTTGGTTTCCTGGTGCCTTTCCGGGTGTGCCTATCCGAGTTATGTGGAGAGCGATTATGGCCGCTCAGTAGCAAGCAACCAGCTCCAGCAGTTCGTCAATCCGGGGGCCGGGCTCTATGAGACTACTGCTTCGGTGGGGCTGTCTCCCACGGCCGGGGTCAAGGTCAATGAAAAATATCTCCAAAGCTATGAGGAAATGCTGGAGGAACGCGAACCTTTCTTTGGGATTTTAGAGGAGACGGAGTAGTTTGGTTAACCTGGAAAGATAATAAATCTTTCCTTTTATGGTTTATGGTTGACGCTATTAGAGGTTTGAAAGGTAATCATGCCTGAAGTCCTGTTGCTATCGATTCTTTATGAGACCGGGTCCCAGGATCAAGTCTCTCCCGAGCTTTTTGAAGGTATCCCTAAGCTGCGGGTATTGGAGCATAGGACTGACCCTGAGGCATTTTTATCTAAGCCCGGGAAGGTGAAGCCTGATCTGATCCTGACGGTCCTGAAGGAAGAGGCAGTCATTCCGGACTGGCTGGAAAAACTGGTAAATTTGTACCCCCCCAATGCAATAATAGTCAGCTCTGCGAGCCGGCACCCGGATTTTCTGATTCGTATAATGCAACTGGGGATAAGGGAGTTTTTACCTGCTCCTTTAAACGAATCGGATTTAAAGGCCGCTATTGACCGGGTTCGAGCGGTATTAAAGCAGGAAAAACCCACAGAGAGTAAACACGGCCAGATGGTGGTGGTGACCAGTCATAAAGGCGGGGTGGGAGCTACTGCCATCGCCATCAACCTGGCCGTGGCCCTGGCCGAGTTATGCCCGGAGAGGGTGGTGTTGATGGATTTAGGACGCCCTTTTCCGGATGTCAGCCATTTTCTGAATTTGAAGGGCTCTTATAGTATTACAGATTTGCTTCAGGCTGTGCATCAACTTGATCCCGTATTTTTACGGAAAGTCATGCAGCGGCATGAAGGGAACCTGTTCATTGTTTCTGGTAATCCGGATTTAAATGGGCAACAGAACCTTGAACCAGAACGGCTGGAAAAGTTATTCTCAGAATTACGCAATCTTTATGACTGGATCGTAATAGACCTCAGCAATTGGATCGATTATATATTTTTTAGTGCGGTCCGGGAAGCCGATCAGGTGTTGTTGCTAACCGAGCTTTCCATCCCTGATCTTAAGAATCTAAAAAGACTAACCGAAGTTTTATATCAACACAATTTATCATTACAGAAGGTGAAGATATTGGTCAACCGCTATTATAAAAATAGCCCGTTGGAATTTAAAGATATTGAGCGTCTGCTGGAAAAGCCTGTATCTTTTACCTTGCCCAGCGATTATCCGGCCTTGATTGCAGCTATAGATCAAGGGACCTCCCTGCCTGCGGTGGCGCCGCGGTCAAAATTATGGCGTAGTTTGAAAATTTTGGCTAAAGAATTGGACAGCGAAAGCCGATCAATAGATATGAAAGAAACTTCGAGCAAACCGAGTTGGCTGCGCCGATTCCTATTTCCCAAAGGGGTAACAGAGTAAATGGCTTGGTTAATGAATAATCAAAAAGACGCAGAAAAGAACGAGGTTGCTGAGACCCCACGTCCAGATTTGACCTCATCAACTTTACGGTCAGCTGCTGACCGGGAAACCCGCCTTTATGAAGTAAAAAACCGGGTGCATCGTCGTCTAGTAGAACGCCTGAATATCCCTCAACTGGAGACCATGGAAGAAGCCAAGGTAGCAGAGGAGATTCGCCGGGCGGTACTTGTTCTTTTGGACGACGAGCCGGTTCCCTTAAATTTAGAAGAGCGGGCCCGTCTGGTCCAGGAACTGGAATTTGAAATCTTGGGCTTGGGTCCTTTGGAGACCCTGATGCGGGATCCGGGTATTTCTGATATCTTGGTTAACCGTCACGACTTGATTTATATTGAGCGAAAAGGGCGCCTGGAGCGGACTAATGTGCGTTTTCGTGACAATTCTCATCTGATGAGGATTATCTATAAAATCGTCAGCAATGTGGGACGTCGGATCGATGAATCCTCCCCTATGGTGGATGCCCGGTTGCCCGATGGTTCACGGATTAATGCCGTCATTCCTCCTTTGGCTTTAGATGGGCCCATGCTCTCTATCCGTCGGTTCGCGGTTGAGCGCCCCAGCTTGGGAGATTTAATCAGCATGGGCTCCTTGACTCCAGAGGTCGGGGAGGTTTTAAAGTCCATTGTGGCAGCCCGGTTGAGTATTTTAATTTCTGGAGGTACCGGCTCAGGTAAAACTACTCTGCTCAATATTCTTTCCAGTTTCATTCCCAGTAGCGAGAGAATCATCACCATTGAGGATTCGGCTGAATTGCAATTGCAGCAAGAACATGTCTGTCGCCTGGAGACCCGCCCGCCGAATATCGAAGGCAAAGGAGAAGTAACTGCCCGGGATTTGGTACGCAATAGTTTAAGAATGCGGCCGGATCGCATCATTGTGGGTGAGGTGCGGGGTGCCGAAGTTATGGATATGCTCCAGGCCATGAATACCGGCCATGAAGGTTCGATGACCACGGTCCACGCCAACAGCCCTAGAGAAGGGTTGCTTCGGTTAGAGACGATGATCTCCCTTTCCGGTTATAACATTATGGAGAAAGCCATGCGCCAGTTGATCAGTAACTCAATAAATGTGATTATTCAACTGGCCCGTCATACGGACGGCACCCGTCGAATGGTAGCACTTTCTGAAATCACCGGGATGGAAAGCGGGGTGATTAGTTTACAGGATATCTTTGTATTCGAGCGCTATGGAATAGGTGAGGGCGGAAGAGTTTTGGGCCATTATAATGCTACAGGGGTAAGACCAAAGTTTGCTGATCGCTGCCAGATTTATGGGGTGCCGATTCCGGATGAAATTTTTGTACCCCAAGCCACTCGAGGTGGGCGACGCCGAGGACAACCAAAAGTCTGGTGACATGATGAATACTATCATATCTGATATCACCTTTAGGGATTTTGTTTATATCCTGAGCCTTTCAGGTATTTTCGTAGGCATATTGATGTTTACTGCGGCAGTTTATCATCTCATTGTTGAACCTATAAGCCAGCGGCGCCTTAAGTCCCAGCGTTTGTTAGCCATTAGAAAAAGCCACTTGTTTACGGCTCAGATATTGAAAGATGATCTAAAGCCGGAAAAAAGTCCCCTATTCACTTTACTCGAGAAGGCAATAGGAAAACCATTAGGGACTAAATTACAACGTTCCTTACTTCAAGCCGATATCTTCTGGACCCCTGGCAAGTTTTTAGCTGTGGCTTTATTGCTATGCACCATGAGTTTTTTACTAGCTCTTCTTTGGGTTCAAAATCTTTTGCTAGGGTTCGGTTTGGCACTGGCCACAGGATTGGGGTTACTTTTATACTTAAAATGGAAAAGAGCCCGCAAGTCAAGTCAATTCGAGATGCAGATGCCAGACGCCATGCAATTGCTGGCCCGATCCCTGCGGGCCGGCCATACTTTACCTTCAGCAATGGAGCTGCTCAGCCAAGAGAGTGCACCCCCGTTGGCCACCGAGATGCGGATTACCTTTGACCAGCAACGGTATGGCTTAAGCATGAATGAAGCGTTAGTCCAGATGGCGGACCGGGTGGATAGCCGGGATTTAAAATATTGGGTCACTGCAGTCCTGATTCAGTCAGAGACCGGGGGCAATCTTACTGAGGTGATGGACAAGATCGGACAGATAATACGGGAGCGTCTTAATTTTAAAGGGAAGGTTAGGGCATTAACTGCTGAAGGCCGGTTTTCTGCCAAGGTATTGATGACGCTTCCGATAGTCATGTTCTTCGTGGTGTTGACCATAAGTCCGGAATACGAATTGATGCTAGTGAGAGAGACAATAGGCCAGAAGTTATTGATAATAGGAACTATTAGTATGCTAATAGGTTATTATTTTATAAATAAGATAGTAAAATCTGTTGAAGTTTAGGCAGAAGGAACTAACAGGATGCAATTTGCTATTTTGGGTGCCTTAATCATTGCCTTCTCTTTGTTTACTTATGGACTTCTGACTTATTGGGACAGTCGCAGAAAATTAAAAGAACGTATAAAAAACCCAGGGACATCTCCCTCAACCTCCTTACCGGTTAGAAGTCAGGAGGAAGGCTCTGCCAAAAAAAGATTTTTGGATTTGCTCTCCTTTTCTGGCCAATGGGCCTTAAAAGACGAACAGGAGGTTTCTAGGCTACGCGCCAATCTGATCAATGCTGGTTATCGTCAACCTAGTGCCCCGGCCATTTACTTCGGACTGCGAGTCCTGACTGCTCTACTACTCCCGATACCTTTTCTGGCCTATTGTGTCATACAGGGCAAGGTTACGATGATAAATTTAATTATTGCCTTTTGGTTTGCGGGCATGGGTTTCTTCCTGCCCACCTATCTTTTACAAGTAAAAATTCGTAAGCGTAAGGATCGCTTAGATAAAGCCCTACCGGATGTCCTTGACCTGATCGTTATCTGTATGGAGGCGGGATTGTCCTTGAACGGTACCCTTAATCGAGTGGCAGAGGAAATTCGTGGTGTTTACAAAGAATTCTATAATGAGATGCAAATTACCACTATTGAAATTCGTACCGGTATCCCCTGGCATGAAGCTTTGGACAATCTGGGTCAACGCACCGGGGTGGAAAGTATCAAATCGCTGGTAGCTCTAATGGTTCAATCAGACCGGCTGGGCGCCAGTATAGCCCAAGCGCTCCGCACTCATGCAGATTTTATAAGAGTCCAAAGGGTCTTGAGAGCGGAAGAGAGGGCTGCCAAATTAGCGGTGAAGCTTTTGTTCCCTTTGCTAATCTTTATCTTCCCAGCCATGTTTATTGTAATGCTTGGCCCAGCTATCATAAACATTGTGAGAACTTTTTCTTCCTTCTAGATTTAATATTTAGAATTAAGAGGCGATCATGACCGGGAAAAGAACCTGCAATACTAAACTGACTGTTAAGATTAAGGATTATCTAAAATTAACAATAATCTTGCTTATCGTTGGTTATTTAAGCAGCGGCTGCGCCAATCGGTCATGGCTAATGGAATTTTCGGCCCACGTCCGTCCTTATTCCGGGGATATCGAGAGGTTACAACATAATGCCCAATATTTTAAAATGATTGGAAAGCCGGAATTGGCCATAAAAGAGTTGGAAGGAGCCCATTATCGGTATCCCGGCGATCTCAAATTGATAAACACCCTGGCCCGAACCTACGACGAATTGGGAGAGTTCGACCGGGCCCAAGAACTCTATCAGGAAGGTCTGGCTCAGCAAAGCAATAATCCAGCAATGATCAACAATCTCGGTTTTTCTTATTACCTATCAGGCAAATTCCAAGAAGCTGAAAACTGTTTCCGAGAGGTCTTGGGTCAAAACCCCAATAATCAATCAGCCCAAAATAATTTAGGACTCTTATTGTGTCGGCAAAATCGTCAGGACGAAGCCCTTCAACTATGGGAAGAAAAAGATGGGCAAATGGCGGCCCAGGAAAAGATGAAGGAGGTTCTAGCCCTCCTGGGAATGCCAGCGCCTGATATTTATGCCCAAAAATCATCGTCGCATACCTCAGCTCCAAGCAAACTGGAGCCGGGATTATCCATTTCAAAATCGGAGAAAATCGCAGCTAGGCAATTACTTAACCCGGCAGGTCAAGAGCCAGTAAGACATGGTACTGCTCCGAAGGCAGCCGTCGCTGCCACCCCTATCAGCCCGACTGAAATCATGGCCTCAAAACCTGGCCAATCAGAAATGGCCGACCAAAAATTGTCGCAGCTGCCAGCCTCGACGCCTGAATTAGAAAAGGAAATTATTTCGTCTGCGGATT
>JBKHJN010000081.1:0-5023 GCA_046538075.1 Desulfobacteraceae bacterium
AAGGATGCATTGAATCTTATTCGACAATTGCCAAGAGGAGGTAAATTGCAAGGAGTAGGTATTTTAATGATGGAGAAAAAAATATCAGGCGTCAAAATCGAATGTGTTACAGGAGATATAGCCTCCCAAACAGGGATTACTGCTGTTGTGAATGCGGCAAATTTCCAGCTTAGGATGGGGGGGAGGGGTAGCAGGTGCGATTCACCGTGCTGCAGGTCCTGGACTTGGGAAGGAGTGCCGTCCATTAGGGCCGATCAACCCAGGAGACGCGGTTATTACTTCAGGACATAATCTTCCAAACCAATATGTCATTCACTGTTTGGGACCTGTTTATGGTTTTGATAAACCAGAAGATAAGATTTTGGCAAAATGCTATCGCAATGCACTGCAGCTTGCCGAAGAATACAAGATAGAATCGATTGCATTTCCAGCCATCCCCACCGGTGCGTTTGGTTATCCTGTAGAAGATGCAGCCTACGTAGCTTTTGGAACTATTGTGGAAATGATCCCAAACCTAAAGTCCTTCAAAAAAATTCGATTTGTGCTTTATAGGGCCAGGGACTTTGAAATTCACGAAAAGACCTTGCTCGCATTATAAAAAAACACATAGGAACATGAGGTATGAAAATCGCAAGGGGTTCAAAGGTCTTGTGGAATAATGTGGGGTAGTTTAGACTTGGAATTTCCTAAACCCTCAAAAATTTTCTCCGTATAACCCCGATCAGGTATCTTTTGTCCATGGCAGAATCTTTTTTGCAGGCCTAACCATGGCCATTACCTTTCTCCAATGGTTTTAACAAGTCGTTGGTTCGGCCAGATCGGGCCGCAGGAATGCCTTCGAGATCATCGTTTACTGGTCTGTGCATCGGCTCTAATATTCGACCTCAAGGACCTTCGCCAAGAAAAGCGGGGGAAGCGGAAAACCATAACCGGATGTAAGCCACCGTTATTTAAGCCATGGTAGATTATTGTTTAACTTAACCGAGATAGAACAATTTAGAGATAAGACTCACCCCTTGATAATTAAGGATGATTACTCAGCACTCAATTTAAACCCTTAAATAGTTTGACCTTGGAATCTCGTGGGCAAAAATCCTTGACAAAAAGTTTGATTATTTTGTATAAGTTTCTATGAAAAAGTTTGAATTAAGGGGATCGAATCCCTTTCACGGTAGCTAGTAGTCGTCAATTTGAACAAATGCGCCACGAAGGCCTTGCCACCTGGAGGTGGAGACTTTGTGGTTTTTTTTTGGCGAGGGGATGATATCAGGAAGTTTCTAACAAATTCAAAGTGATAAGGAAAAGGCGGCCTCCTCCCAGGAAACGCCGCCTGTTCCAGGACCGGGTCGGGTTCGACGTCGGCCCCGTCTCTTTTCTTACCAGAGGTGGCAGCCGATGTCAAAAGCTTAGGCATAACCTTGAGGGAATGAAAGGAGAATGATATGGGGAAGATTTGGCGAACCATGAAACTTATCGGCCTGGGGCTGGGTCTGACCATGCTGTGGTGGGGCCTTATAGGGCCGGGGATGGCGACGGCGACCGAAGAAAAGGCAACTGAAACAGCGGCGACCGAAGAAAAAGTGGAGGTGATCGAGGAAATCGCGGTGACCGCCACCCGCACCCCCCTGGCCACCTCTGACATCCCCCAGAGCGTCACGGTGATTACCGAGGAGCAGATCAAAGCCTCCCCTTTTGAGCGGGTGGAAGATATTATCCGCCAGGTCCCGGGGGTCTACAATTTTCGGCATTACGGTCTCCACACCAACGGCATTGTCTCTCCCATCCGGATGCGCGGGGTGGGCAATAACCGGACCCTGTTCCTGGTGGATGGGGTGCCGCAGAATGACAATTTCAATAACGCCATTGCCTGGGTGGCTTGGGGTTACATCCCCAAGGATGCCATTGAGCGCATCGAGATTGTGCGGGGGCCCATGTCAGCCCTCTATGGCTCCGAAGGGCTGGGAGGCGTGGTCAACATCATCACCAAAAAACCGTCGGATCCCCGGGAAACCAGCGTGGCGGGCAAGCTCGGCAACGGCAGCACCTATGGCAGCGATGTGTTTTATGGCCAAAAATTCCAGAATCTGGGCCTGCTGTTGGCCGGCGGCATTGAGAAATCGCACGGCTTTTTCATGGATGAGCCCAAGGAGGACTATACCATTAAAAGGTATTCTGAGGTCGGCAAAGTCCTGGGAAAGGTGGGTTACGATTTTACCCCCCAATCCAACCTCACCTTTACCGGTCTCTACTACCACCATGATCAGAGCCAGGGGCGGGAGTATTTCAACAGCACCCTGGGGCTGGACCAATATTGGCTCACGTATACCCACGATTGGGATCTGGTTAATTTTAAGGGATTATTGTTTCTTAACCGGGCGCATAAAATCGCCAATCAGGATACTGCCAAAGATAATTACGCCTCGCCTTTTTGGAAAGAGCACTTTCCGGACCCGATGGTTTGGGGGGTTGACCTGCAGGGCACGGTTTTTCCGGCGCAGTGGCTGACGGTCACCAGCGGCATTACCTATAAATACGCCTTCTGGGAATATAATGTCGAATACTTCACCCAAATCCGTGATTCCGGCGCCCGCGGCCGGCAGCATTTCGTCTCCCCCTTTGTGAACGCTGACCTGCGGTTCTGGGACGGCAAACTGCTGGCCAATGTCGGGGGCCGCTTTGATTGGATCGAATCCCGAGACGGCAGGAGTTATGACACCAAGCCGGCTGGCGGCCTTCCCCCCTTTGACGACTCCTTTGCCGCCAACGTCTGGCGAAATTTTTCGCCTAAGGGGGGCATTGTTTTCCACCCCGATGCCCAAACCGCCCTCAAGGCCTCGGCCGGGACCGGTTTCCGGACCCCCAGCCTCTTTGAGCTTTATAAGACCCACATTCGGGGCGGCGGCACCTTCCTGCGGATACCCAACCCAGACCTCAATCCGGAAAAAATCACTTCTTATGAGGTTAGCGTGGAGCGAGATTTCTTTAATCAACTCCTGGCGAAGGCCACTTTCTATCAAGGTTTTGCCAAAGATTACATCGGCGATCGCTTGCTCCGGTCTTATATTGGACCGGGGGGGAAAACTTACTCGGAATACAGATCGGAAAATATCAGTCGAGTGGACATCAAAGGCGTGGAAGTCGAATTGGAATGGTATCCAAGAAGGGATTTATCGGTTTTTGCCAATTATACCTGGAACAGCTCCAAGATCGATGAAGACGAAGAAGATCCCTTGCTGGAGGGGAATTATCTCCCGAACGACCCGATCCATAAATTTCATTTAGGGATTTTGTACAAAAATCCCAGCCTGGCCAATATCTTTTTGTTGGCCAATTACTATGAGGACATTTTTTATGATTTTGAGAATACTTTTAAATGCAAGGGATACTTTACTATGGACGCGTCAATCTACCGCAGCTTTTTTGATCACCTGACCCTAAGAGTGGACCTCGAAAACATTTTTAACCGAAAATATCCTATCTTCATGCGGGCTGATAGCACCACCATTGTCCCCGGGTTTCTGGTCATGGGGAAAGTCATCGTGAACTTTTGAAACTACGGCAATGGGCTGGCAATTGAATTAGGGGAAATATCATGCGCAAACTCTTGATCGGCTTTATCTGTATCCTGCTGCTGAGCTCGACGGCCCAGGCCCATTATCTTTGGGCGGTCCAGGAAAACGGCGTCATCCGTATTGCCCGGGGGCTGCCCCCGGCGCAGTTCGATTCCTACCCTCCCCCGGCAGTAAAGGAAATCAAGGCCTTGGATGTAAACGGGAATTCTCTTTCCGTGCAGCGAGTGGAGGAGCAGGACCAGGTGAGGGTCCGCGTGGCATCTCCGCCAGCCCTAGTGACGGTGTTCTGCGAGTGGGGCCACCGGGTCATCACCCCGGAAGGGAAAAAGTTTCTCACCAAACAAGCCGCCCAGAAACAGGGACTGCAGGTTCAGGAGGCCTTTAGTTCGTCACACTTTAGCAAGACCATCTTCACCTGGAGCGAGGCCGGGGCGAAGCCTACCGGGCTGGATTTTGAAATCGTGCCGCAGAAAAACCCCCTGGCCCTCAAACCCGGGGAGGACCTGCCACTCCAGGTTCGGTGGCAGGGGTCCCCGTTGCCGGGCTGCCGGGTGAGAGCCACAAAAGTGACGGACCTGCTGGAGACCGATAAGCAGGGCATGGTTCATCTCAGGTTTTCCGAGAGGGGCTTGACCATGGTTCACGCCAGCCACCGGGTGACCCCGGCCGACACCGCGGAGATTGACTATCAAATATTTACCACCTTCCTGAGCTTTACCCTGCCATAATTTCAGGGTAACCTCGGCGAGGGCCATAAGCGTTAAAAAACCATTAGTTTTTCCAGGAGAAAGGTAATGTCCCCAATAACCGCCTGGCTAATATCTGTAGCCCTGCTGGGGCTCCTCGCCCTTATGCCCGTAGAGGTCCAGGGGCACGGTGTGGAAGGAAGGCTGGAGTCCGGGGGTGTGGTGATCGGCGCCTACTATCAGGGGGGAGAGGTGATGTGCCATGCCCGGGTTACTGTGCAGGCTCCGGACTCCGACCAAACCTTCCAACGCGGCAATACCGACCGCAACGGCCGTTTTGCCTTTGCCCCTGATCGGCCTGGCAACTGGCGGCTGGTGATTGCCGATGACATGGGCCACCGTTTGAACTATGAGGTATCAGTGGATGCCCAGCACCTAACCGCCGGGACTGCCCAGCCGGTCTCTTCAGCTTTTGGCACCGCGGTAAAAGCCTGGTTCGGCATCTCCCTTATCCTGTTCGTGGCCAGCGGCCTGCTCTGGTGGCAGGCCCACAAAATCTTAAAGCGCCAAGCAACCCCATCACCACCGGATGATTCCGGTCCAGTGAGAGGGATATAAAGGACAAACATGCAAAATCAACGGCTGTTTTTCAAAATTGTTCTGCTGGTAATCTTGGTGGGGCTGGGTTATTCCTTCCCAGCCCTGGCCGAGCCGCCGCCGGTGCCGGGGAAATTTTTCCTCGTGGGATTGGGTCCGGCCGGTCCA
>JBKHJN010000013.1:0-67423 GCA_046538075.1 Desulfobacteraceae bacterium
CATCATCGTTGATGTCCAATGTATCATGCCGGCGTTGGGAAACCTGACCGGCTGCAATGCCATTGCCTGCGCCAAGGTTGGCCTGATGCTGCCGGAAGCCGCGGAGCAGGCTGGCGATGGACTGAAAGCGGTTTGCCAGAGCTTGAAAATTCCCCCGGTCTTACATATGGGCTCCTGTGTGGACATCAGCCGCATCCTGACGGTCTGCGCCGCAGTAGCCAACGCCCTGGGAGTGGATATCAGCGATTTGCCGGTAGCTGGGGCGGCCCCGGAGTAGATGAGTGAAAAGGCAGTCAGTATCGGCTCTTATGTGGTGTCTTCCGGAATCTATACGGTTTTGGGAACCGTGCCCCCGGTCCTGGGCAGCGCCACGGTTACCGAACTGCTGACCAAAGGCGCTAAAGAAGTGGTCGGCGCCGCCTTCGCAGTGGAACCGGACCCCTTCGAGGCCGCCCACCTGATGATTGCCCATATTGACGACAAGCGGGCGGCCCTGGGAATTTAAGATGGGGTAAACCAAGACCAAAGTCCGATGATCCATCTGACCGTAAATGGCAAGTCGGTGACTGTTCCGGCTGGAGGCCGGTTGTTGCAGGCAGTGCGCACGGCCGGAGTGGAACTGCCTACCCTGTGCCACCATGAGGGGCTGAAGCCGTTCGGGGCCTGTCGTCTGTGCATGGTCAGCCTCATCAGCCCCCCTCCCCTACCCTGGTGGCCGCCTGTGTCCACCCTGCCCAAGAGGGCATGGTGGTGGACACCGAAACCCAAGAGGCAACGGCAGCCCGGCGACTGTCAGCAGAATATTTGCTTGGCCGCTGCCCCCAATCTGCGGTGATCAAAGATCTGGCCGCCAGCCTGGGGGTAGGGGAATCCCGTTTTCCGGTTCCCCGATCTGAGGGGGAGATGGAATTGTGCGTGCTGTGCGGCCTCTGTTTGCGGGTCTGCCAAGAGGCCATCGGCGCTTGTGTCATTGGCTTTGTCGGGCGGGGTGGAAACCGCCGGGTCTCCACCCCTTTTCAACTGCACAGCGACGCCTGCCTGGCCTGTGCGGCAATCTGTCCCACCGGTGCCATCCAAATAGAGGATAGGGGTCATGCACGGATTTTACACACCTGGCATACCCAGGTGGAACTGTACCCCTGCCCCGGCTGCGGCCGCTTCTTTGCCCCTCAAAAGATGGACTTTCTCCGGGAGAAAATTCCGGGAATCGAATCTTTATGGCGTTTGTGCCCTGAATGCCGGCAGCAGCACACCGCCCAACAATGGGTTGAACAGGCATTTCCTGGCCGATAGTGACATTTATGGGCCCCCCTCACCCTAACCCTCTCCCCTATGGGGAGAGGGGATCTAGGGGAATATTCACTTTGGGGCATCTCAAGCCAACCATCAAGCACTCAGGATACCTGCGATTTTTTCCATAAGGGCCGGAGCTGTTCAGGAAAAAACCATTGACAAACCAACTATTTCAGGGTTAGATAATACAACCTTTCCTGGCCCGCAGCGAAAGGTATCTTATTCCGAGACCAATCCCGTTTCCAAGGAGGCAGGCAATGGCAGAGTTGCTGCAGGTAACCGATGCAAACTTTGAGAATGAAATACTTAAATCCGAGCTTCCGGCTCTGGTGGATTTTTGGGCTGCCTGGTGCGGCCCGTGTCGGGCGATTGCCCCGGTAGTTGAAGAGCTGGCCAAAGATTATGCCGGCAGATTAAAAGTCGGCAAGATGAACGTCGATGAAAATTCCCAAACCCCGGCGAAATACGGCATCCGGGCCATTCCCACCCTGATTCTGTTCAAAAACGGCAATGTCGCCGACCAGATCACCGGGGCAGTGTCGAAGTCCCAGATCGAGAATGCCGTAAAAAAGTTGCTTTAAAGCTTAACTCTACCTTATCCCGCTTGAGTTGCCATGAAATCCTGTGACTATGATCTGATTATTGTGGGGGGCGGTCCAGCCGGACTTACGGCTGGAATTTATGCAGGCCGGGCCCGCATTAAGACCGTCCTGATCGAAAAATTAGTCACCGGCGGTCAGGTAATGACCACCGAGATGATAGAAAATTATCCTGGCTTTCCGGAAGGAGTCAGCGGTTTTGAATTGAGCCAGCGGATGCGGGATCAGTCCGAACGCTTCGGATTGGAAATCATCGAAGGGGAAGTATTGGAGCTGAAACCGGGAGACTCCTGCCATACCCTGGTGTTGGCTGAACAACAATTAACCTGCCAGGCGGTGATCATTGCCAGCGGGGTTAGACCCAACCAGTTGGGGGTTCCAGGAGAAAAAGCCCTTACCGGCAAAGGGGTAAGCTATTGTGCCACCTGCGACGGGGCCTTATATCGGGATGAAGTGATCGCCGGGGTGGGCGGCGGCGATACTGCTCTCCAGGATGCGGTCTTTCTGACCCGGTTTGTCCGGAAGGTCCACCTGATCCACCGCCGCGATGCTTTTCGGGGCGTCAAAATCCTTCAGGAGAAGGTGCTTGGCAATGATAAAATCGAGGTCCATTGGGATACCGTTGTCCAGGAAATTGAGGGCGATAAGTCAGTTCAGGCGGTCCGGTTAAAAAACGTCAAAACCGGCCAGGAAAACACCTTGCCGGTCAGCGGCGTCTTCGTGTGGGTCGGCATTACTCCCAACACCGCCTGGCTTCAGGACACCGTCGCCCGCGACGAACGCGACTTTATTATTACCAATGAAGAAATGGCAACTAATCTGCCGGGCGTTTACGCGGCCGGAGATGTCCGGTCCAAAATGCTGCGGCAGATATCCACCGCAGTGGGAGATGGAGCCGTCGCTGCGTTTGCGGTAGAGCAATACTTAGAAAACCGCGAGACGAGGTGATCTGCCATGCAAAAGAACATCTTATTCAGGTTAATTGCAATCCTCACTTTGAGTGGTCTGATCGGGGGTTGTAGTTGGGTCGGCAATCTATTCGGCGCCAAGAAAGAGGAAAAGACTCCGGAAGTGCTGGCTCATGAGGGCATAAAAAGATTAAAAAAGAAAAATTACGATGATGCCATCGATGCCTTTGAAAAATTGCGAGATCGTTATCCCTATAGTGATCAGGCGCTGCTGGCCGAGATCAAGGTGGCGGATGCCAAATACTATAAGCGCAATTATGATGAGGCCCTGGAAGCTTATAAAAGTTTTGAGAAACTGCACCCCACCAACAATGCCATTCCTTACGTCATCTTCCAGCAAGGCATGTGCTATTACCGGCAGCGTTCCACCATCGATCGGGACCAGACCTTCACAGCCAAAGCCCTACAGGAATTCCGGCGTCTGAAACAGAAGTTCCCCCAATGCGAATTTATGCCCAAGGCCGACGAACACATCCAAAAATGTCTCCAGGATCTGGCCGAACATGAGTTTTACGTCGGTGAATTCTATTTTAAAACCGAGCATTATGAGTCCGCCCTGGAACGTTTTCTGACCGTTGAGCAGGAATATCCCAATTACCCCAAGATGGCGCAGGTCAAAAAATATATCGCCGCGTGTGAGAAGATCCTGGCCACCCCGGATAAAAAGCCGGAAGGAGGAATACTCTCTTACTTTTCCTATCTTTTTGATGCAGATTGGTAAGTGGGTGGCTTTACTCCGTTTTCCATCAACAAAGCTTAAGTCTCTGTTTTTGGTTATGGTAAATTCTGACGAAAAATCTTGACCGTTGACCTTTTTGTCTATTGACAAGATATTTTAACATTATTAAAATATAACTGATCCCAAGGAGCCGGGTAAGCTGGGGTCAAGACCATAAGCCGGAGTGGATCGGAGACAACGGCCGACTTACGAAACCTCTCTGAGCAGAGGCAAGTCTGAGGGGCAAGAGGCAATGTTTCTTGGCTCTCTCAGCGCCTCTGAGGGTTAACCAAGAGAGACAGGCAGGTTGATCCAAAGAAGCAACGGAAAGTCGGTCAGGCAACCAGTAAACCAGCGGTTACTTGGGATCGTTTGTAAGGGGGCGTGATCACGCCCCCTTTATTTTTGGGTTATATTCAGCCGCGATGGGCATGCGGCGGCCCATGCCAAAGGCCTTGCTGGTCACCTTTAACCCAGGAGCCGCCTGGCGCCTCTTGTATTCATTACGATCTACCGCGTCGATCACCCAGTGCACCACTTCCGGGTCAAAATTAAGATTAATGATGTCCTGGGCCGAGTATCTCTCAGTCAGGTAATAGTGCAGGATCTGATCCAGCAAGTCATAGGGCGGCAAGGTATCCTGATCTTTCTGGTCCGGTTTTAATTCCGCCGAGGGCGCTTTGGTCAGGATCGCCGCCGGGATAATTTCCTGCCCGCGGTTGATGTAGCGCCCCAGTTCATAGACCATAGTCTTGGGGACGTCGGCAAGGACTGCCAGGCCGCCGCTCATATCCCCATACAGGGTGCAGTAGCCCACTGCCAGTTCACTTTTGTTGCCGGTTGAAAGCACCAGATAGCCGTATTGGTTGGACAGGGCCATCAAGATATTGCCGCGGATGCGGGCCTGAATATTTTCCAGCGCTACATTGATTTCCGCAACCGGCAAATGGGGGCTCAGGGTGTCAAGATATGATTGATATATGGCCGAAATAGGGATCACCTTAAACTCGATCCCCAAATTTTCAGCCAGCTTTCGAGCATCGGCCAGGCTGGCCGGAGAAGAATAGGGAGACGGCATCGCCACTCCCAGCACCTTCTCTTCACCGAGGGCCTGCTCGGCCAGACAACAGGTGATCGCCGAGTCGATGCCGCCGGACAGACCCACCACCGCCCGGCTAAAGCCGCATTTTCTCAAGTAATCCTGGGTCCCCAAAACCAAGGCCTGATAAACGCTGACGATCGCTTCCTGAGGAACAAAAGGCCGCGGGCTTCCTTTTGCCGCGGTATCGATGGTGACCACTTCCTCCTGAAAGGCAGCCAGCACGCTCAGAACTTCCCCGGCCCGGTTGAGAACCAGGCTGCGGCCATCAAAGATCAGTTCGTCGTTCCCGCCCACCTGGTTCACAAAAATAAGGGGCAGTTGGTATTGTTCGGCATGGTGGCGGAGCAGTTGATAGCGGGTGGCCTCTTTGCCCACTTGAAACGGCGAGGCGGCAATGTTGATCAGTAGTGTGGCCCCCTTCTGGGCCAGAAACTTTATCGGATCAGAGGGATAAAGCTGCCGGGACCATAGTCCCGGATCATACCAGGTGTCCTCACAGATGGAAATCCCCAGCTTCTGATCCTTGAAGGGGCAGACCTGCACCTCGGGAGCCGCTTCAAAATATCTGGTCTCATCAAAAACATCGTAGGTAGGGAGCAAGGATTTGTGTTGTTTAAAGATAATTTTCCCCTGGTAAATGACCAAAGCGGTATTGTAAAGGGGCTTTCCCAGGTCCCGGCCGGAGGGCCAGGGGGCTCCGACCAGGATCGCCGCACCAGGAATGCGGGTCGAAACCCCTATCAGCTCTTGCACGGCTGACTGAACCGCAGCAATCAGGCCGGGCTTTTCCAACAGGTCCCGGGGCGGATAGCCCACCAGAAATAACTCCGGAAAGACAATCAGGTCGGACAGGGAGCTGAATCGATGCCAGAGGTCCAGGATCTTGTGTAAATTTCCCGCCACCTCGCCGACTACCGGATTTAATTGGGCCAGGGTAATTTTCATAAATCAAAAAATTACTTATAACGAGTTTAGAGGATCAACAGGCTCTGGGCCTGAGACCATGTTATATGCTGGTTTAACTCGGGGACCAGTTTACCTGGAGGCGGGATTGTCCCGCCTCTGGTCAAGGCGATTCTAAGTTTAGACCCGAATTATTATTTGGGCAGGCTGGTGGGATTCTGCTCTTTAACTTTGGCTACCAGCTTTGGCGGCGGCCAGTGTTTGAGGACTTCCACCGCTTGTTGCAGTTGCGGATCTTCTTTTAACTCCTCCTGGGTGATAGGGGAGGTCCAGGGTTTGTCAGTCAGGCCCTTTTTCTGCATCCGCCGTTCCAGGGCTTCTTGCCGAAGCGCCTTCAGGGTTTTCCCCTCGGGAATTGGCGTGGATTCGACCACCAGGTCGGGTATGATCCCCTTCTCTTGGATAGAATGCCCCAACGGCGTAAAATAGTGGGCCGTGGTTAGTTTCAGGGCCGAGCCATCCTCTAACGGGACGATGGTCTGGACCGAGCCTTTACCAAAACTTTTGGTCCCAATGATCAGACCCCGCTTATGATCCTGGATGGCTCCGGCGACAATTTCCGAGGCCGAGGCGCTGCCTTCATTGATTAGCACCACCAGCGGAAATGATTCACCCCCGCTACCCGACTCCGCATAAAACCGCATCATTTGATTTTTATCACGGCCTTCAGTATAAACGATCAGACCCCGGGAGAGGAATTCATCAGCCACCCGGACGGCCTGGTCTAAGAGGCCGCCCGGGTCATTGCGCAGATCCAGGATCAGGCCTCGGAATGGCTTTAGCCGGGACTGCAAAGTTTTGATGGCCTTTCTCAGGTCTTTTTCAGTCTGATCCTGGAAGTTGGTAATCCGGATGTAACCGAAGCCGCCTTCAGTGTAACGTGTTCTTACGCTGCGGATGGGAATAATATCCCGGGTTAGGGTGTATTTTTTGGGCGCTTTCAACCCTTCCCGCATGATGGTCAGGATGATCCGAGAACCTTTGGGGCCCCGGATCTTCTTCACCGCTTCCATCAGCGACATGTTCTTGGTAGTAGTGCCGTTGATCTTAACGATGCGATCGCCGGACTCTATTCCGGCCCGATAGGCTGGGGTGCCCTCGATCGGTGAGACCACGATTAACAGACCGTCCTTCAGGGTTATCTCAATGCCGATGCCGCTGAACTGGCCTTTGGTTTCGATCTGTAATTCCCGGAATTCCTCCGGGGTCATGAAAGAGGAGTGGGAATCCAGAGCCCCAACAATGCCTCGAATGGAACCATAGATTAACTTTTTAATATCCCGGGGTTCCATATAGTGGTCCTGGACAATGCTCAGGGCCTCCGAGAAAACCGGCAATTTATCGAAAGCATCTTCAGTTTGGGCTCGGGCGACTCCGCCCAGGAGCAGTAAGATCAATCCCATGGCCAGGAACCGGCCGGCATGTCGCCAGCCCGTCCCCAACCAGGCTCTTGCAGATTTTCTCCCCCAGATGGTCAGGCACATAATTTATTTAAACCTTTTATAAAACAAGAATAGATTTAACCGTAAATATTTAGATGTCCGTTAAGCCTCATATATCCTTGGCAGCCGGGGCCAGTTGGTCCTGGCTCTCTTCCGGCTTGCCTCCTAAAAATTTGATAGCCTGGACGATCAGGGGATCCTGAAGCAATTCCTGGGGATCGGAAATCTCTTTATGTTGCTTTAATTCCAGGCTCTCAACAATCTCCTCGGTATCAGAGCTCTTGCTGGCAACCCCGATAATATCGGGCTCCAGGCCTTTATCATGAATAATATGGCCGTTAGGGGTGTAGCACTGGGCCACGGTAATAATCAGGGCAGAGCCATCTCTCAAGGGGAATTCTTTATGCACCGCCCCATTACCGAAGGTTTTGAATCCCAGCAGCACTGCTGGGTACTGGTCATGAAGAGCCCCGGCCAGGAGTTCCGCAGTCCGGTCCGTGCCTTCATCTACCAGGACTACCAAAGGTATATTTCGCGGCAGACGCGACTTTCCCTGACCATAATAAGGCTGGGGGTCTTCCTGATGCCGTCCTTTGGTGTAAAACACCATGGAGTCGCCGATAAAGGGGGAGGCACTGGCAATGGCCTGCTCCAAACTGCCCCTGGCAGTGTTGCGCAAGTCAAGGATCAGGCCGTGAATCGGGGGCTGGCGTTTGGCCAGGTCAGTTAAGGTCTGTTCCAATTCATCAGCAGTGTGGTCATTAAAATATTTCAGGCGCAGATAAGCATAAGCATTGCCCAAAATATAATGATTGAGGCTGACTGGACTTAACTTTTCCAATTTCAGGGTTACATCCTGGGGTTTGATCATGCCATTGCGAAGGAGCTGCAGCTTGATGGTCGAACCCGGCTTCCCCTTAAGACGCATAGCGGCCTCCAGGGGAGTAAGATTGCGGACCACTTGATCATTGATTTTGAGGATGTGATCCCCGGCTTCGATGCCCGCCCGCCAGGCCGGACCGCCTTCCAGCGGAGCAACCACGGTTAACACCTTTTCCTTGAAGGTCAGTTCCACTCCCACTTCACCGGTCGAATCGCTGCGGCCAGCCTGCATCTGTTGATATGCGGCGGGAGTTAAGAAGGAAGAACAGGAGTCTAAGGACATGACCATGCCGCGGATGGCACCGTGGATCAGATCAGCATCCTGGTCCTGCCCTACATACTTGTTATCAACTTCATAAAGCGCCTCGATCAAAAGACGGAGCTGGGCATAGGTTTGCGCAGAAGCAGCCTGAGCCGGGGATAGGGAGGTTAAAAGGTAAAGGCCCGCCGCCAGGAAAAGCAAACCCACAAAGATGGCAAAGGCTTGGAGAACAAGATAACCACGAGATCTGTGTTTCATCTCATTACCTGGTATAATCCCGGATGGCCTCGTCTGGTTTTATGCTTCAGGACTTGACGAGCGGCATTTCTGATATCTATGGGCATCAATCCAAAATGTTCCAGCAGTTCTCCGGGCTTGCCGGAAATGCCGAACACGTCCTTAATACCCACCCGCTGCAGCGGCACCGGATAATGTTCAGCCAGGACTTCACTCACCGCACTGCCCAAGCCTCCGGTTACCAGATGTTCTTCGGCGGTCACCAGAGCCCCGGTTTTTTGGGCCGATGCCACCACCAGTTCCCAATCCAAAGGTTTAAGGCTGGATAAGTTGAGGACCCGGGCCGAGATTCCCTCCGCGGCCAGCAATTCTGCGGCCTCCAGACAATGGTGCACCATTAATCCAATACCGGCCAGGCACAGATCTTCGCCCTCGCGCAGAACCGATCCTTTCCCCAGGGTAAAACTATACCTTGCATCATAGATTACCGGGAAGGGAATCCTGGAAGTGCGAATATACACTGGCCCCTGATAAGTTATGGCCCACTCGACCATCCGGCGGACCTCGATGCCGTCCGCCGGCACCAGGACCACCATATTGGGGATAATCCGCATCAGGGCCAGGTCTTCAATGGCCTGGTGCGAGCCGCCGTCTTCACCTACGGTGATGCCGCCGTGGCTGGCGACGATTTTGACATTAAGGTTGCCATAAGCAATGGTCTGCCTAATCTGCTCCCAACCCCGGCCGGTGGCGAAGATGGCAAAAGTGCTGGCAAAAGGGATTTTCCCGCTCACCGCCAACCCGGCTGCAGTCCCCATCATGTCCTGTTCCGCAATGCCGATATTGAAAAAGCGGTCCTTAAACACCTTGGCAAACCGCTGGGTATTGGTAGATCCGGACAGATCAGCGTCCAGGGCAACGATCTCTGGGTGTTTTTCGCCTAATTCCGCCAAGGCCTTGCCGTATTCAACCCTGGTGCTTAGTTTTTCCAAAACGCTTCTCCTCGGGGTGGCCAAGGGAATAGGTCAAACGGCCCCAAGTTCTTTGAGGGCAATAGCCAGTTCTGCATCAGTAGGGGCAACCCCGTGATATTCAACTTTGTTCTCAAAGATGGAGACACCTTTACCCTTGACCGTAGAGGCGATGATGATACTGGGGCGGTCGGTGACTGCTGCCGCGGCATCCAAAGCCTCCAGGATGTGGGCCATATTATGGCCGTCGATTTGTTGGGTGTGCCAGCCAAAGGCTTCCCATTTCTTGGCCAGCGGTTCGATGCTCATAATATCTTCCACTTTGCCATCGATTTGCAGCCGGTTGTTATCCAGCAGGGCAGTGACATTATGCAGCTTAAAATGGGGGGTGGACATGGCAGCTTCCCAGACCTGGCCTTCTTGAGCCTCGCCGTCACCCAAAAGGACATAGACCCGGACCGGCAGGTTATCAAGCCGGGCGGCCAGGGCCATGCCATTAGCCACTGACAAGCCTTGCCCCAGAGAGCCGCTACAGATTTCAACCCCGGGAGTGGCGTTGCAATCCGGATGTCCCTGGAGGCAACTGCCGAATTTTCGCAAATTAATCAACTCTTCCCGGTCAAAATACCCCAGCCGGGCCAGGATTGCATAATAAGCCGGAGCCGCGTGGCCCTTGGACAGGACAAAACGGTCCCGCAAAACCCACAAGGGGTTAAAGGGATCGCAGTTAATTTTGCCAAAGAACAGCGCCACCATTAGGTCCGTGGCTGATAAGGACCCCCCGGTATGACCGGAGCCGGCTGCATTCAACATGGTCACTACGTCGATCCGAACTAGCCGGGCAATCTCCTCCAACCTGCTAATATCTCTTATTTTTTCCATAGATCCTGGGAATCGGCCATTGCCGGGGGCCGGTTAGACCTTGTGGTTCAAAAACTGAAGTTAGTTTTAACATCAATCTTGGTATGTCATTTAAGGAAAAATATTCTTTATTTTATTTAGGTAGCATAATCGAAAATTTTCTGCAAGGGATTACATGGGATAAAATTTCGATGACGGCATGAGCCCTCCGGTTCCAAACAACTCGTTCAAAAAGTCTCCGGTTAACCGAATATAAATCTAAAAGCCATTGCCTTTTAACCAGGGTGGTGTAATAATTTGAAGACGCCTCAAAATATTCTCATACAAGGAGCGCCGTATGGCCCTGACCTCGAAACAGGTTTACCATGTCGCCCATCTGGCCCGCCTGACCCTGACAGCAGCCGAGGTGGAGCTTTTTACCCGACAATTAAACGATATTCTTGACCACGTGGAAAAATTGAACGGATTGGATACCAGTGGGGTGCCGCCCATGGCCCATGTCCTGGAAATTAGCAATGCCTTTCGGGCCGATATCGTCCGGGACAGTCTGCCCCGGGAGCAGTCCCTGCAAAACGCCCCGGCCCAGGAACGCGGCGGTTTCCTGGTGCCCCGGGTTATTTAGTTCAGGCCAAGATCAGCGGAAACGGAGCGGATAATTGATTTCGGAACCATTATATTCTTTTACCATCGGCCAGATGTCAGCCCTGCTGCAGCGCCAAGAAGTCTCCTCGGAGGAAATTACCCAGGCCTTATTAGAGCGCATCGCCGAACTGGACGGCCAGCTCAACAGCTACCTGACGGTAGACCCCGAAGGGGCAATGGCGCAAGCCCGCCAGGCTGCGGCGCGACTGCATCGCGGGAAGGCCACCCCCTTAACCGGCATTCCCCTGGCCCTTAAAGATATCATCGTCACCCAAGGACTGCGGACCACCTGTGCTTCCCGCATCCTGGAAAACTTTGTGCCGCCTTATGATGCCACGGTCAGCGCCAAGCTGCGGCAGGCGGGCGCCATTTTTCTGGGCAAAACCAATATGGATGAATTCGCCATGGGGTCTTCCAATGAAAATTCCGCCTTCGGGGTAACGCGCAATCCCTGGAACCCGGACCATATCCCGGGGGGCTCCAGTGGGGGTTCAGCGGTGGCGGTAGCCGCCGACTTGTGCCTGGGGTCGGTGGCCTCCGATACCGGCGGCTCCATCCGTCAACCGGCCGGGCACTGCGGCGTGGTGGGGCTTAAACCCACCTATGGGCGGGTCTCCCGCTTCGGGCTGGTGGCCTTTGGGTCCTCGCTGGACCAGATCGGCACCATTACCAAAGATGTGACCGATTGCGCCCTGCTGTTGCAGGTAATAGCCGGCTATGATCCCCAAGATTCGACGTCGGTGGACCAGCCGGTGCCGGATTACCGCCAAAGTCTCAACCAGGATCTGAGCGGCCTGAAAATCGGCGTGCCCCGGGAGTACTATGGCGCTGGAGTAGATCCGGAAGTGGAAGCCGCGGTCCGGCAAGCCCTGGATACCCTGGCTCAACTAGGGGCGGAATTGGTCGAAGTCAGTCTGCCCCACAGCGAATACGTGGTGGCAACCTATTATCTGATTGCCCCGGCCGAAGCCAGTTCCAATCTGGCCCGCTATGATGGGGTCAAATACGGCTATCGCGCTCCAGAGGCTGATGAGTTGCTGGAAATGTACACCCAAACCCGGTCGCAGGGATTCGGGGCCGAGGTCCGGCGGCGGATCATGCTGGGCACCTATGCCCTGTCCGCCGGCTATTACGAAGCTTATTATCAGAAGGCTTCCCAGGTCCGCACTCTGATCCGCCGGGATTTCGACGCCGCCCTGGCCCGGTGTGCAGTGCTGGCCACGCCGGTGGCCCCGACCCCGGCCTTTCGCATCGGCGATAAAGTCGATGATCCCCTGGCTATGTATATGTCGGATATTTTTACCTTATCCGCCAACCTGGCGGGAATTCCGGGGATCTCTCTGCCCTGCGGCTTCAGTTCCCAGGGTCTGCCGATCGGCTTGCAGCTGCTGGGCCGCCACTTTGATGAGCCCACCCTCATCAGGGTCGCCCATGCCTTTGAACAGCATACCGACTTTCATCACGCCAAGCCGCGGCTATAAAGGTAATTTACCCCCGGCGAGATGCCCTGGATTCCGAAGGTCCCTCGAAATAACTTTTAGGTAGCGACACCTGGTGGGCAGATATGCAGCTAACTGTTTTAGTGGATAATAACACCCTGATTGACCGCTACTTCCTGGGGGAGCCGGGGCTGTCATTCTTTATTGAGGACAATGGCCCGCGCATCCTCTTCGATGTAGGTTATTCCGAGGTTTTTTTAATCAATGCCCAAAAAATGGGACTGGACCTGCGGCATCTGGACTACGTGGTGCTGTCCCACGGCCACCTGGACCATACCTGGGGATTGGACCCGTTGATCCGTTTGTATACCGAAGCTGCCATCGAGGGGGTGCCGCATCGTCGACCGAAAATTGTGGGTCATCCTGAGGTCTTTCAGAGTAAAACCCTGGCCGGCTTGCCGGAGATCGGCTCTCTGCTAGGCGAGTCCAAGCTGGCCCGGCATTTTTGCCTGGAGCTTTCTAAAACCCCGATGGAGCTGACAGAGCGGTTGATCTTTTTGGGCGAGATCGAGCGCCGGTTCGATTTTGAGGCCTCCGGGCCGCTGGGCGAGGTCTTCCGGGGTCAGGGCCGGAAGCCTGATTTTTTGTTGGATGATTCCGCCCTGGCCTACAAATCGCCTCGAGGTCTGGTGGTCATCGTCGGCTGCGCCCATGCTGGCATCTGCAACACAGTGGAATACGCCCGTAAGGTTTGCAATGAAGCGCGGGTGCTGGATATTATCGGCGGCTTTCATCTGCTCAACCCTAATGAAGAGAGGTTAGAAAAGACCGCGGCCTATTTTGCCCAACTCGGCCTGGAAGCGCTTCACGCTTGCCACTGTACTGACCTCAGGTCCAAGATCGCCCTGGCCCGGGTGGCCCCCCTTGAGGAAGTCGGGGTGGGATTGCAACTAAACTTTACCAGCTCTTCTCAACCCTTTAAATAAAATTTACACTAGTTCATGGAATACGTCATTGTCAGCTTGGCGGCGTTTATCACCGCGGCCTTGACACTGTTCTCCGGCTTCGGCCTGGGGACTTTGTTTCTTCCGGTATTCGCGCTGTTTTTTCGGTTGGAGGTTGCGATTGCTCTGACGGCTATAGTACATTTGCTTAACAACCTCTTGAAATTAATAATTTTGGGCAGATATGCCGACCTTAGCGTGCTGTGGCGCTTTGGCGTGCCGGCGATTGGGGCGGCCTGGCTGGGGGCACAGACCCTGCTCTGGCTCAGCCACCTGCAATCCTTGTTGGAGTATCAGTTTTGGGGCGGTGATTATCAGATCATGCCGGTGAAGGTAGTGGTGGCCCTATTGATGATCGTTTTTGCCGTCTTGGAACTGGCCCCAAAATGCAAAGACCTGGCTTTGGAGAAGCGCCTGCTTCCGCTCGGAGGCCTGCTCAGCGGCTTTTTTGGCGGCCTTTCCGGACATCAGGGGGCGCTGCGCAGCGCTTTTCTAATCCGCTGTGGGTTGACTCCAAAAAGCTTTATCGGCACCGGCGTGGTAGTTGCTTGTTTGGTGGACTTTGCCCGGCTGACGGTGTATGGCACCCAAATGGCGGAAGTCGTATCGAGCCGCAACCTGCCCTTGTTAGCAACTGCGGTCTCGTCCGCCTTTTTGGGCACTTTGCTGGGAAACTGGTTGATAAAAAAAGTAACTCTCAGTATGATTCAAATTTTTGTGGGGGTAATGTTGCTGCTGATCGCCGTGGGTCTGGGAACCGGCATTATCTGAGGAGGAAAAGGCGGTATGTTTAGATGAATGTGGTGGAAGCCATTTTTCTGGGGATCATCCAGGGAATAACTGAATTTTTACCTATTTCCAGCTCCGGCCATCTGGCCCTGTTGGAACATTTCCTGGGGATTAAAGAAGCCGGACTGGGGTTTGATATTATTCTGCATATCGGTACCTTAGTGGCTCTCGTGGCCTACTTCTGGCCAGAGTGGTGGGCCATGATCCAGGCGCTGTGCAAGCCCACCCGTCACAACCGCTTTGAGCGCCGGTTGTTCGGCTACCTGATTTTGGGTACCATCCCGGGAGGGATAGCCGGCTATCTTTTCGAACAGCAGGCGGAAACTACATTCCGCTGCCCGACCCAGATCGCCATCTTATTGGGCTCGGTCGGCATCTTGCTGATTCTGGCCGAAAAGCTGGCCCAGCATAAACGGCAACTACCGGGCCTGACCGTCAAAGATGCCCTGCTCATCGGTCTGTCTCAGGCCCTGGCGATCATGCCCGGGGTCTCCCGAAGCGGCATCACCATATCCACTGCGCTGTTCCTTGGTCTGAAGCGGGATACTGCGGCCCGTTTTTCTTTTCTGCTTTCGACTCCGATTATTTTGGGCGCCGGACTGTTGCATGTTACCAGGATGATCAATGGGGACGCCGATAATTTTCAGTTGTTGCCCTACAGCCTGGGGTTTGCCGCAGCGATCCTCTCCAGCTATCTTACCATCAAGTACTTACTCCGCTTTCTCCAACGCCATACCTTTATGATCTTTGCCGGCTACCGTCTGGCGGTTGCGGCCCTGGTATTAATTTTGGTCTACTTGGGAGTAGGCGGTCATTAGGAAATACTGGAGCCGCTAATATTACTAAGAATATTATGGGAATAAATTGCTTGACATCCAACCCCGATCAGAACAAATTTAAAATTTGTATTATATTGTCCTATAGAATTTGACTTGCTGTCTGGAGGAAGGGAATTATCCTGAATGAGTGTTAAAGCATTGGCCCATCGAAGCGGTCCGGGCTGCGGCCCATGAAAAGCAAGGGAAAGTGAGGATGAGATGGAAAATCCTGCAACCAAATTACTGTTTGTCCTGACCAAAGGTCTGGGAGAGGCCGGGGCCGCCACCCGAGCCGTTCAGTTTGCCAGTATTGCCGCCGACAAAGGCCATTATGTGGAAATCTTTCTGGTGGATGAGGCCGTGCATTGGGCTCAGTTAGGGATTGCCGAGGGTATTGCCACCACTACCGGGGAACAGATGATCGACCTGCTGCATAAACTCCAGCAGCATCAGACCATCATCCACGTCTGTGAGGCCTGTGCCAATAAGCGTCTGATCCCTCCGGATGAACTGATTGACCGGGCCCGGATCTCAGGCGGGCCGGTGCTGGTCGATCTGATGGCCGCCCCTGATTACAAAGTTTTCATTTTTTAATCATCCTTCCACCTATCAGAGGCGGTGATCAAAGTGGCTGAAGAACCCAAAAAAATTGTTGAAGCTGCCATTCTGTTCGGCGATATCGTCAATTGTGTGGAGGTCTCCAACAACGCCTCCCTGGAAAATTATGATGATTTTATCTGTCAATTCCAAGAAGTGGCTGTTAATGCCTTCCATCAATATTTAATTTTCGATAAGAGAAATCGCCGCTATCAGCTCCACAAAAATTTTTTCTATACCTTAAAGGGCGATGAACTGTTTTTGATCCTGCTGACCACTCCGGCGGCCGATCTCAAGACTTTGTTGACCATGGCCCTGCATCTGAAAATCAAATGGCTGTTGTCCCCCTTTAACCGCACCCGGGTGGATATCGGCCAGACCCCCAAAGATGTGGGGATCGGGATTAATTTCGGCAAGATCATCATGGGCTGGCATCCGGGCAACAAGGAGTTTCCCACTCCGGAAGGCTTTCAGATCAATCTGGCCAAACGCATTGAATCTGAAAGCCGCCGCGGCTCCCACTCTAAAATCTACCTGAGCCACAGTGCTTATCGGGTCTGCCGGCGGGCCCATTTCCGGATCGACTTTGAACCCAAAGAGACCATTTTAAAAGGCTTTGAAGGGTTGACTTATCTTTACGAACTGAAGCATATTTCCCAGATTGCCCTGGGGGTGACCATCCGCTATCCAGTGATTGACGAGGCCGAACTGGGGTATCTGGAGAGTATCATTGACCTTACCCCCCATGACCTCTGGTTGCGCCTGCTGGTGGCGGAAAAGTTGCTGTCCGGAGGAACCGCCGCACAGATTGATCGCGCCTACCATTATATTGAGGAGTTATTGGATTTAGAGCCCAAACTGGCTGATGGCCTGTTCTTATTGGGGAAAATCTATGAATCGCGGGGCAATTTACCGGAGGCGGTCGAGCAATATGACCGGGTACTGGCTCTGCTCCCTGATTTCGACGCCGCCCGCCTGTCGCTGATCGGCTGTCTCCTTAAGCTGCAGCGTCCGGAAGAGGCCTTGACCCGGCTATTGGCTTACAAAAATCCGGCTGACTATCCGTTGGACTACCTGGAAATCGAATATAAAGAACTCTATGCGCAAGTCTATGCCCAGCTTCAGAACCGGGAACAGACCCTGACTTATTTATCCAGCCTGGCCGAGGACCCCCTGCTGCGACTGGTGCACTTTGACTTCCAGCCTTTCAAATTCCTCCAGGATGATCCCACTTACCAGGAGTTGGAACAAACCATCTGCCAGCGCCTGGAAGAAGGCGACTTCTCCTGGCTGGGCGATTAGTCCCGATTATAAGCTAAATCTGCACCATCAAGGCCCCAAAAATTTCGGCAGATATAAACCCAGGCGGTCTTGCTGAGTATGCGGCCGGGTTATAAAAGAGGTTTAATCAGCCTCAGAAATTCGGCTTTGTCCCGGGCCCCAACGATTTCATGGACGATATCGCCCTTTTTATTGATGATAAAGGTAGTAGGGACGCCGGTGATCTCGCCATAGTCCTTATCTATCTGGTCGGTGCCGTTTAGCACCGGATAATCCAGGTTCATCTGTTTGACAAAGAAGCGCAGCTGATTCGGATCAGCCTTGAGACAGATGCCCAGAATCTCCAATCCTTGATTTTGATATTCTTTATATATGGCATTCAGATCGGGCATTTCTTCCCGGCAGGGCATACACCAGATAGTGAAGAAGTTAAGGAGCACCACTTTGCCCTTGAGCTGGCTCAAAGTATAATTTTTCCCCTGGATATCGGGCAGGGTGAAGTCCGGCGCGGTTTTCCCGGCAGCCTGGCCAACACTGTTCAAGGTCAGCAGTCCTAGCAGCATTAGGCACAATATCCAGCTAGCGCGCCTCCATTCACCAGATAATCTCATGACCTGTCTCCTTTTCTCATGATTACCGGCTTGCAATTTTTCCCAGCCCGGACTTTTAAACCAAGGCCTCTAGGTCAAAGATATTATAAGAGTTTGCTTCAGGTCTCGGAACTATGAGGGCTGAGCGGTTAAGGCATTCCTTAACCACCCTTGGTTTATATCAGAAGCCTTCCCCTAGAGCAAATAAATTTAAGGAAATATTCTCAAGTTAAGTTCTTATATTTTAAGTTAACGATACCATTATTAATATTATGCTATAGGAACAATACTAGGATTACCGGTTTTGAACCTGTTCCTAATTGACAGTGGTTTTAATTGGGGGTATTCTATTTAGAAAATTGATGGATTTAGGCGGTTGTTTTTAAGGTGGGTTTGGCCGGTTACAGCAGCCAGACCGGTCAACCAGGATCATAAGGAGAATATCATGTCCAGGATCTTACATCTCAATATGACCGACAACAGTTTTTATTGGGAAGAAGATTCACCGGAATACCAAGGACTGGGAGGCCGCGGCCTCAGTTCTCGAATCATCCGGAAGCTGGTGCCTCCTACCTGCCATCCCTTAAGCGCGGGCAATTTGTTGATTCTGGCCCCGGGGCTGTTGACCGGGACGCCGGCCTCCAGCTCCGGGCGCATCTCGGTGGGGGGCAAATCTCCCCTGACCGGCACCATCAAGGAAAGCAATGCCGGGGGCATCTTATCCCAGAAACTGGCCCGCCTGGGGATAAGGGCCATAATTGTTGAAGGCAAACCGGAAGAAGGGAACTTCTTCCTGGTCCGGCTTTCCCAACAAGGGGTAGAGTTTTTCCCGGCCGGCGATTATGTCGGACGGGGGAATTATGAAACTACCGCCCGGTTGCGGGAGCGTTTCGGCCAGCAGGTGGGGGTGATGAGCATTGGACCGGCTGGCGAGAAACGTCTGTGCGCCGCCAGCATTCAGTTTGCCGATAACCAGGGGCGACCCAGTCGGGCCGCAGGCCGGGGTGGTTTAGGGGCCCTGATGGGGTCCAAAAAGCTCAAGGCCCTGGTGGTTGATGATCAGCATACCCCGCCGTGGCTGCCGATGGCGGATGGGGAGAAATTTAAGGCTGCGGCCCGCAAATGGGCCCATCTTTTGGTCAACCATCCGGTAAGCGGCCAGGCCCTACCCACTTTGGGCACAGCCGTACTGGTCAATATTGTCAACGAGGCCGGAGCTTTGCCCACCCAGAATTTCCGGCGCGGCCGGTTTGCCTTTGCCGCGGATTTGAGCGGGGAAAAAATGGTCGAACTGATCAAGCAAAGAGGCGGCAAGACCAAAGAAGGCTGCCATCCCGGCTGTGTCATCCAGTGTTCCCAGACTTACCATGATGCCCAGGGCAAATATCTGACCTCCGGGTTTGAGTATGAGAGCATCTGGGCTTTAGGGGCGCATACCATTATCCAAGACCTGGACTATATTGCCCAGTTGGACCGCCTCTGCGATGATTTGGGCCTGGACACCATCGAGACCGGGGTGGCCCTGGGGGTGATGATGGAAGGCGGTCTGATCCCTTGGGGGGATGGTCCTGCGGCCATCGCCACGGTCAAAAAAGTGGCAACCGAAGATCCCTGGGGATTGATCCTCGGCAATGGTTCGGTTTATGCCGGACAGGCCCTGGGAGTTGATCGGGTCCCGGCGGTAAAAGGACAGGGACTGCCGGCTTATGATCCCCGGGCCGAAAAGGGCATCGGTCTGACTTACGCTACTTCTCCGATGGGCGGCGACCATACCGCGGGCTATACCGTGGCCAAAAACATCCTGGGGTGCGGGGGCAAAGGAGATCCGCTGCAGAAGGAAGGCCAGATTGAGTTGGCCCGCAACCTGCAAATTGCCACGGCGGCCATTGATTGCACCGGCCTCTGTCTGTTTACCGCTTTTGCAGTGTTGGATAATACTGAGGCCTTGCCCTGTATTATTGACATGATTAATGCGCGTTATGGTCTGAATTGGGGCACTGACCATTTCCTGACCCTGGGGCAAGAGGTGCTCCGGGATGAAAAAAGTTTTAACCGCGCTGCCGGCTTTACTGCGGCCCAAGACCGGCTGCCAGAATTCTTTAAAGAAAATTTAGCCCCACACAATGTAACCTGGGATTTTACCGACGCTGAAATCGATCAGGTCTTGAAGGACATTTAGGGCTTCCATCGGCCATCTGGATAGAAATAAGAAGGTGAGCCATCGGTTTTGGGGGCCGCAGTCAATGAACCCCCGGCCCCCAAAAAGCTTCCAAGTCGGAAAACTCTTTACCCCTAAGGCCAACCCTGGTAACCTTATACGACTCGGAAGGGATAAGGCCTGGGTTTCTAAAATATTAATAATAACCTGAATAGGGAAGCGCTGATGAGCATTATTCGGCAGTTGAGCAATATTCCTCTGGTGGCCGGGTTGAGCGATCAACAACGGGCCCAAGTGGCTGATTGTTGCCGTCAACAAGAATTCAGCCGGGGGGACGTCATTTACCATCAGGGAGTTAGTGCCCGGCAAATCTATCTTATCGTCGAGGGTCTGGTCAGCCTGGACGATGTAATGCCGGAAGCCGATGCCTGGATTTCCTATGAACGCCATGGTCCGGGAGAACTGATCGGGGTGGCCTCGCTGATGCGGCTTCAGGTCCATTCTTTGACGGCCACCTGTCTGGAGCCCACGGTAGCCATAGAAATCGACGTCAACGCTCTGGAAGATTTGTTTGCTCAAGACCCCGAGATCGGCTTTAAGGTTATGTATGAAGTAGCCTATATTTTTTATCAGCGCTACGAAAAGGCCAAAACCCGCCTCTATAATGTGTTTCGTGAGATTCCCTTGCGTCTGATCTGCCGCGAATAGTCTTGGTCCTAAGATGAGTTAGAATTCAGCCCTTTGGTCTGGGGTAGCTCCTCAAGGCCTGTTCCAGACATGTTTAGACTTGCTTATCTGGCCCGGACCGGCTTAAAATCAGGGGACCGGAACCGGTAATTAAAGAAATAATCATGGAGCCGGAAAAATTGATTGACACCGAAAGCCTTTTGTGTCAACATTGAAACAATTTTGGTTCAGAGTTTGAATTATCAGAGTTTGATTTTTTAATCATATCCTACAGATAATTGATCCGGCGCTGAGTTATCATCGGTCTATCTATCTACCGATTAGAGATCTACTCTAACTATAGGACTGCTTATGGAAATTCAGGGAGTTGTTACCAGCCACTTGAAGTTGTATGCTGATCAACGGGGACGCTTAGCAGAAGTCTTTCGCCAGGATGAACTGGATCCGGCCCTATACCCAGCGATGGCCTACATTTCCTTTACCAACCCAGGGCAGAAAAGGGGGCCACATGCCCACCGGGAGCAGACCGATTTTTTCTGCTTTCCCGGACCGGGTGACTTTCGGATCGTGCTGTGGGATAATCGTCCGGACAGTCAGACCTACGGAGCCCGTCAGGATTTAGTCCTGGGAGAGAGTCAACCGGGAGTAGTGATTATCCCTCCGGGCGTCGTCCACGGCTATATTAATGTTAGCGACCGGGAGGGGTTGGTGCTCAATTGTCCCAACCGGCTCTACCGGGGACCCGGCCGGAGCCACGCCGTTGACGAAGAACGGTACGAGGATGAGCCCCATTCCAAGTTCCGGTTAGACTAGGCCTTGGACCGGAAGCGGGCCGCAATCCTTGATAATCCTCCTCTGAACCAGCCTGCTGGGGGAGAGCGCCATCCTTATCAGAAGAGACGGTAACAGAAGGGTCTGACAATTTTCACAAGGAACCTATAAGCCATGCAAGTAATGATCACTGGGAGCTATGGCCAATTGGGCCAGTCTTTGGTTCGAGAAGGTATCTCCCGGGGATTGGCTATCCGGTCGACCGACCTCGACCTGCTTGATATTACCAATTGTCAGGCGGTGTTAGCGGAAATCGACCATTACCGCCCGGAGGTGTTGATTAATGCCGCGGCCTACACCCGGGTCGACGACTGTGAAACTCAGGTAGATCTCGCTTACCGGGTCAACGCCCTGGGCCCCCGGAATCTAGGCCTAGCCTGCCGTCGTTTTGGAGTGCGTTTAGTTCACATCAGTACCGACTATATCTTTGATGGGCAAAAAGACAGCCCCTATGTCGAATGGGACCGCCCTTGCCCCCTGTCGGTATATGGCAAAAGCAAACTTTTAGGAGAGCAGGGGGTGCGGGAGCAGTGTCCAGACCATTTTATTGTCCGCACTGCCTGGCTTTATGGCCCGCAAGGACCAAACTTTGTCAAGACGGTCCTGGCCCGGGGCCGGGAACTGGCCTCCCAGGAATTGCCGCTAAAAGTAGTCGATGACCAGCAAGGTACTCCCACCAGTACCCTGGCTTTGGCTCGCCAGGTTTTCGATTTAGTGGAAACCGACGCCTTTGGGACCTACCATGCCACCTGCCAGGGAGCCTGTACCTGGTATGATTTTGCTTGGCAGATTTTTTCTGCGGCCGGCATCGCGGTTGATCTAAGACCTTGCACTACTTCGGAATTTCCCCGTCCCGCACCGCGGCCCCGTAATTCGGTGTTAGCCAATCGTATTCTTCAACTGGAGCAGTTGGACCACATGCCGGATTGGAAGACTGCCTTTGCCGAATTCTGGCACCTGTACGGAGGGCAATTATGACGACCACCCTGGTTACTGGAGGGGCTGGTTTTATCGGCAGCAATTTCATTCATTACCTGAACCGGAAAAATCCGGACCATAAAATCATCAATTTAGATCTGTTAACCTATGCCGGCAATCCTGAAAACCTGGCTGATTTGGAAGACTCGCCGCATTATACCTTTATCCAGGGAGACATAGCGGACCAGGTACTGGTGCATTCCCTGTTTCAGCGTTATCCGATAAGCCGGGTGGTGCATTTTGCCGCGGAATCGCATGTGGACCGGTCCATAATGTCTCCGGCCGTCTTTATGCGGACCAATGTCCAGGGAACCTTTGCCCTGTTGGAGGCCGCCCGTCAGGCCTGGATCGAAGGCAACCGCGGGTTGGAAGAAGAACCCCGATTTCTGCAGGTCAGCACCGACGAGGTTTATGGTTCTTTGACCCACCAGCAGCCAGCATTTACCGAATCATCACCCTATGCTCCTAACAGCCCCTATGCGGCCAGTAAAGCGGCGGGCGATATGCTGGCCCGGGCCTATCATAAAACCTATGGCCTACCGGTGATCATAACCAACTCATCCAATAATTATGGCCCCTATCAATTTCCCGAAAAATTTATCCCCTTGATTATTACTCAGGCGCTGGGCCGAAAACCGATCCCGGTCTATGGCCAGGGCGATAATATCCGGGATTGGCTCTATGTCGAAGATCATTGCCGGGCCCTGGAGATGGTGTTGGAAAACGGCCGGGGCGGCCAAACCTATAATATCGGCGCCCGAAACGAGCACTCGAATCTGGATGTGGTGTATCAGGTGCTGCAGCTTCTCCAAGACTGTCAGCCGGGCAGCAACTCCTTAAAAGACCTGATTACCTTTGTCAAAGATCGCCCGGGCCACGATTGGCGTTATGCCCTCGATACCACCAAAATCAACCAAGAAATCGGATGGCAGCCCGAGGTGGACTTCACCGCGGGTCTAAAACGTACTATCGATTGGTATCTGGAGCATCGGGGCTGGATAAACCGCATCCAATCCGGGGCTTACCGTGATTATCTGGTCCGCCAATATGGCCGCTCAACGGTTTAAGAGATCGCTACCGCCCCCCGATCAAGATAATTGAACCGGTTAAACCAACTTTTCATGATTGTCCATTATTAAAATGGAAAAATTATACTTAACCTACCATATGGCTGTTTCTAACCTCGGTTTGGAGCCTGATCCAGGGGAAAAGGAGAGTTTATGCCCAACCCACCGATGATACTGGTGGTAGAGGATGAGCCGGCAATAGTCGAAGTCATCCAGGAAATTTTGATTTCTCATGGATATCAGGTTAATACCGCTGGGGATGGGTTGGCCGCCCTGAAATGTCTGGCGGACAACCGCGTTGATCTGGCCCTCATCGATGTGGTGATGCCCGGGATGAGCGGCATGGAACTGCTGCGGCAGATCAGTCTGTTATATCCGGAGACTATGACGATTATGCTTACCGGCTACTCCAGCATTAAGGATGCCGTAGCAGCCATCAAGCTGGGGGCCTATGATTATATTGCCAAGCCGGTACACCCGGAAGCCATCATCCTGACCATTAAGCGAGCCTTAGAATTTAAAGCGCTGCGGGAGGCGACCCGCGAACTGGAATGGACCTTAAAGGGGGCGGAAGCCTTGGGTCTTCAAATTCTGGAAATGTCTCCCGAAGTCGAAGAATTCAAGGTCTTGGAACAGTTGCGTCTTGAGGCCAAGCAGGTCCAGGACAAGCAGGAGTTGGCCCGCCTGTTCTTAGCCAAAGCCCAGACACTGGCTCAGGCAACGCGCGGCTCCATCTTTCTTACCCAGCCGGAAAGAGACGAACTGGTCTGTGCCGCCCAGAGCGGCGGTGAAGGCAGCCAGGTCATTTTGCCCAAACCGCCGGGCAAAGGGGTTATGGGTTATGTGTTGCAAAATAGCCGGCCGTTGTTGGTAACTGATATCCGAAGCGACCCTCGTTTTTACGAGGTCAGCCGGAGCCAGCAGTATCAAACCCCCAGTTTTATAGTGGTTCCAATCGTCAAAGATAAATTATGGGGAGTGATCAACCTGGCCGACCGGAATGACCTGAGACCTTTTACCACTCGAGAGCTGTTTCTGATCTGGCTATTGGCCCTGATCCTGGCCGAAATCTTATTCCTAAGGGCCAAGGAGGAAGAAAACCAGCGGATAAATAAGGCCTTGGTGGACACCCAGTCTGAGCTGGTGCAGATGAAGGATTATGTCAGTCAACTGAGCAAATCCATGACCATCGGGCTGGCAGTTTTAGACCAGGAACTGCGGCTCTGCTCTGCTAATCCGGCTCTGGCCGAACTTTTGGATCAGGATGAACAACTGTTATTAGGGAAAGAACTGCTCCCTTGTCTGAATTGGACTTCACCTGCAGATCAGGAACAGTTATCCCACGCCCTTAAGGAGGCCTTGCATTCCGAAAGCTCACTGGAATTAGAGCAGCTTAACCTGAATCACTCAAATCGTGGTAACCGGATTGTCTCGGTAAAGATGTTTGGCTTCCGACCCGAGCCTGGACAGCCCAAAGTCCTGATGGTCCTGGAAGACATCACCGAGATAGAGCAAATGCGGCAGCGCCTGGCCATCAGTGAACACCTGGCCATCATGGGTAAGCTTTCGGCCTGTGTAATCCACGAGTTGAATAACCCGCTCGATGGGGTTATGCGCTTTATCTCGTTGGCCATACTGAAAAAACAGGACAGTGAAGAGGTTGGCCGTTATCTAAACGAAGCTCAGAAAGGTTTGAACCGGATCTCTCAGTCGGTGAGATCCATGCTCAATCTGAGCCAGCCGCACAAGGTGCTCAAGGCTCAGGATACGGTATTAAGCCAGGTCCAAGAAGCCGTCAAGATTTTGACTTTTCAAGCCAATGAGCAAGGAGTGGAAATCTCTTTGGACTTTCCCCCGACCTTTGATCAGATCTTAGTGGGCAGCGATCTTTATATGGTTTTTGTTAATCTGATTAAAAACGCGTTAAACGCCATGCCTCAAGGCGGAGAATTACAGATCACCGGCATTGAAGATTTAGGCCGGGTGTTGATCAAATTCGGTGATACCGGGGAGGGGATAACCCCTCAAAATCTTGAAAAGATCTTTAAACCCTTCTTTAGCACAAAAAAGGAGGGGCAAGGCATGGGACTCGGATTATCGATCTGTGAAAAGATTATAGAACGTTATCAGGGCCATATCAAAGTGGACAGCCACGTCGGGCAAGGGACTACAGTTACGATTGAATTGCCCCGGCCAGTAACTGACTGGTCCAGAAATCTCAAGTAATTCGGGGGAGATAAAGTTGAAGTACAAAGATATCTTGATAGTCGATGACGACGAATTCGTCTGCAATTCGCTCCGGGAAATGCTGGCCTTCGAAGGTTATTCCGTCGACTCCAGCGCCGACGGCATCGAAGCCTTGGGAAAGTTGAAATTTAACAGATATAATATCATTCTCTCCGATATTAGGATGCCCGGAATGGATGGCTTTGAGTTATTAAAGGAATACAAGGGCAAAGATAGCGAAGCCATTGTTATTCTGATTACCGCTCATGGTCATATTGAGGGGGCGGTGGAAGCCATCAAATTGGGGGCCTATGATTATATCACCAAACCGATTGATGATCTGCGGCTAAAGCTAACCATACAACGAGCCCTAGAGCAGAAGCGGCTGCTGGCCTCCTACCAAAGCCTGAAAAAGCGGGTTCGCCCCTGGGAATTGGACGAAGGCATGATCTTCAAAGACCGTCAGATGATCGAACTGCTTGATTTGGTGCACATGGTAGCCGATACCATGGCCACCGTCCTGATTACCGGCGAATCCGGCACCGGCAAGTCACTGCTGGCCAAATATATTCATCGCCAATCTGGCCGGCGGGATGGGGCTTTTGTAGAGTTAAGCTGCGGTTCTCTTTCGGAAACTCTGTTGGAAAGCGAACTTTTCGGCCATGTGCGGGGCTCTTTTACCAATGCCTATCGGGATAAAAAGGGTAAATTCGAAGAAGCCCACGGCGGTACCATTTTCCTCGACGATATCAACAGCGCCTCCCTGAACCTGCAGGTCAAGCTGCTGCGCATCCTGCAGGAAAAGGTTTTCGAACGGGTGGGAGGCAACCAGACGATTAAGACGGATGTCCGCATCATTACCGCCACCAACTCACCGTTGATCGACGAAGTGGAACGTAAACGATTCCGGGAAGATTTGTACCACCGCATCAATGTGGTCTCCTTATCCATTCCCCCGTTGCGGGAGCGCCTGGCCGATATCGAGCCATTGATTATCCATTTTATCAGACGGTTCAATGAGGTCTATAACAAGCAGGTCAAGGGCATTGCCAAAAGCGCCCTGGAACTTTGTCATTTCTATCCCTGGCCCGGTAATGTCCGGGAATTGGAGCATGTAATCGAGCGGGCAATAATCCTTAGTCAGGGGGATTTTATCATTCCGGAAGTCCTGCCCTCCCATCTGGTGGAAAAGGTCAAGAGCTGGAAGCCCCGGCTGGATGGCCTGTCGCTGGCAGACGCCCTCGCTGCAGCCGAAAAACAGATTCTTTTTGAAAGCTTACGGCAAAACAACTGGAATCGCCAGATCACCGCCCAGATGCTAAATATCAGCCGGACGACCCTGTTTAATAAAATGCGCCGCTATGAAATCGATGATCCACGGCGGAAAAATAATTCTGATGCACTTGAGGAAAGTTATTCCTGATGCCGGGCCGGCCCAGCCAGGACCCCATGCTGAGCCCGTCAACCGCCCAACAGGATTTTTACCTCTGATTTTTTGTGCTCCTTAGCTTTGTGAATCTCTCCTGCCCGCTCCGGCTAACTTGCCGGCCCAAAGGCAGTGTGGCAAAGCAGCCGGGCAGCAATTTACCTTGGTGTAGATCAAGAGGAAGGATTTTATCTACCAGTGCAGCCGGATTATCAGACCTTAATGGAATGGGACTCCCGATATCTCTGGCATCCCTTCACCCAGATGCAGGGATTTGTCCGGGAGGAATTAATAGTCATCGCCCGGGGGGAAGGCGTCTATATCTATGATACCAATAATCGCCGTTACCTAGACGGGGTCTCCTCGATCTGGGCCATTGTCCATGGCCATGGCCGGCCTGAATTGAATCAGGCCATCATTGACCAGTTGGGCAAAATCGCCCATAGCACTTTACTGGGGCTGGGCAATATTCCGGCTCTCCAGTTGGCCCAGCGTCTGGTGGCCATCACCCCGCCAGGATTAAACAAGGTGTTCTATTCGGACAATGGCTCTACTGCGGTGGAAGTAGCCCTCAAACTGGCTTATCGGTATTGGCAACTCAAAGGGGAACCTGGCCGACGGCGCTTCCTCAAGCTGGCCAACGCTTACCACGGTGACACCCTGGGGGCCGTAGCCGTGGGCGGCATCGATATATTCCATAGTGTATTCAAGGACTTGCTGTTTCCTACTTATATGGCTCCGGGGACTTATTGCTATCGCTGCCCCGATCGAGACCAATGTCAGGAACAATGTTTATCGACCCTGGAAGACCTGGTCGCCGCCCGACACCAGGAACTAGCCGCCATCATCCTGGAGCCGGTCATGCAAGGGGCCGCCGGCATGATCCCTCAGCCTCCGGGCTATCTGGCTAAAGTGCGGCAGGTAGCCGATCGCTACGGGGTGCTGCTCATCGCCGATGAGGTCGCCACCGGGTTCGGTCGCACCGGCAGGATGTTTGCTTGTGAACATGAAGGCGTGACCCCGGATCTGCTCTGTCTGGGCAAAGGCATTACCGGCGGTTATCTGCCCCTGGCCGCTACTCTGGCGACTGATCAGATCTACGAGCAATTCCTGGGAGAGTATCAAGAATTCAAAACCTTCTTTCACGGCCACACCTATACCGGCAATCCGCTGGCCGCGGCCGCCGCCCTGGCCAGTCTGGACTTGTTTGAGACTGACCGGATATTTGAAAAACTACCGGAAAAGATCGATTATTTAAGCCAACGGTTGGCCGCTCGGGCAGATCATCCACATATCGGCGATATCCGCCAGCGGGGTTTCATGGTGGGCCTGGAACTGGTGCAGGATAAGGCCAGCCGGGAGCCATTTCCGGTATGGCGCCGCGTTGGCCATCAGGTAACCTTGGAAGCCCGGAAGCTGGGAGCCATGCTGCGGCCTCTGGGGGATGTGGTGATCTTGATGCCGCCCCTGTGCATTTCTCGGAGCGAATTGGCTGAACTGCTGGACATCACTTTTCAGGCCATTGACCAGGCCACCCGGAAATAGGGCGCATTGGGCGATGCTGATTTGCCTGGCATTTTAATTTCTCCGGCCCTCTTTTGGAAGTTATTACTCTGAGCATTTAAAAGGTTGATTTGAGAGGAGGGTCGGGGGACCGTCGCCCCTCCTTAAGGGGTTGGGGGAGTGGGTTCAGGAGAAAACTTTATTCGGCATTAGAATTTTTTAGGATCACTTGGGCCCGTTGGCGATCCTCCGTTATCATCTTTGCACATATCGCATGTTGGTCCGATTTAAACACCTTTTCCAGTTCAACCTTGGCCTGGGCGGGAAAACCCAGTCGAAGCAGGGTTTCGGCCAGGAAAAGATGATTGGTGGTATTTTCCGGAGCCATTTCGGTGGCCATTTTGAGGTGGTGTAAGGATTTATAGAGATCTCCGACCGATAGCGGCCAGCTGGGGGCCTCAGCGTAGATCCGACCTAATACTCGATGCGGCCCGGCCTGGTCGTAGGTGGGGTCAAGGGCCTGGGCCCGCTCCAGCTCTTTCATGATCTGGGGAAGCAGAACTAGGCCCTGGGACCAGTTGACTTCGGCCAGCCCGGTCAGGTTGAGGGCCAGCCAGTAATGGCCTTCGACGCTCTCGGGCCGTTCCTCGATCAGCCGCTGGGCATAAAGCTTGCCTTTTTCATAATGATACTCTTGTTTTCCCTTTTCGGCCAACTCTCCCATAATGTATGCCCCGCGGGCCATCCGCACCAGCAGGCAAAACCGCCCGGAGCCGGCTTTAGGCAAAAATTCTTGATAGATGTTGAGGGCTTGATTAACCTTGTCAGGGGTGGGAGTTTGGACAAGCTGATCTGCTTCCTCTATAGTTCCGGCCCTGGCCGTTACCGCTGCTGACCCCAGCAAAATCCCTAGAATTACAAAAGTTGTGGTTTTGATAATTCTAATCGTGCTGATATTTCCCAAAATCTGGCTCCCTAGTTAAATGACGGCTGGTTAATTCTCCCCCCTCGTTTTAAATAACTGCTGATTGCCGCGATGTCAATCATTAATACGTCATTCTGAAAAACTTTATGCCGGCCAGGGCCCTGTATCTCCCTGACCCTTGTGTTTAAAGGCTGCCAGTCGTGAGGTAGCTTTCCACCCGGCCGATGTCTGCCGGGACATCCACTTCCAGGGTTTCAAACCGGGTTACCACCACCCGAATGGCAAAGCCGTGTTCCAGGGCCCGGAGTTGCTCCAACTTTTCCGCCTGCTCCCAGATGCCGGGGGGCAGTTGCACGTACTGGCGCAAAAATTCATAGCTGTAGCCGTAGATGCCGATGTGTTTGTAGAAAAAGGGGGGCTCTGCCGCATCGCGCCAAAAGGGGATCGGGGCCCGGGAAAAGTACAAGGCGAGGTGGCGCTGATCGAAAACCACTTTGACCACATTGGGGTTCGAAGCCGCGCCGGGATCGTTCACCCGGCAGGCCAGGGTAGCCATAACCACCTTTGGTTCGGCAAGCAGAGGCTGGATGAGCTGGTCGATCACCGCCACCGGGAAAGCCGGCTGATCTCCCTGAATATTGATCACCACATCCTGGGGGGCCAACCCCAGTTTCGTGGCCGCTTCCGCCAGCCGGTCAGTGCCAGAAAGGTGGTCCGGGCGGGTCACTAGCACTTTGCCCCCAAATCCCCGGACACAATCGGCAATGCGCCGGTCGTCGGTCGCCACCCAAACCCCGGCCAGCTGCTTGACCTGGCTGGCCTGTTCATAGACCCGCTGAATCATGGGCTGCCCGGCAATCAGGGCCAGGGGTTTGCCTGGAAAGCGGGTGGAGCCATAGCGGGCCGGAATAATCGCCACCAGCCGCCGATCATTCATGGCTGCGCCTCCCAATTAATAAGCTTGTTTAACATATCGCTAACTTCCTGATAAGCGGCGAAAACTTGACATTGGTTCATTCATGTTTATGTTAATACAAATTACAGACACTTAGCAACGCCAAAGGGGGAGGCGTTTTATTTATGCGATTTGATAAATTGACTTTGAAAGCCCAAGAGGCCCTGCAAGGGGCCCAGGAACTGGCCCGGACCCTGAACCACTCCCAGATTGAAACCGCGCACCTGCTGCGCACTCTGTTAGCTCAGGAAGAAGGGCTGGTCCGGCCGTTAATCAAAAAATTAGAGGTTGATCCTCAACAGTTAATCAAGGAAGTCGAAGATATTCTGACCCGGTTGCCGCGGGTCAGCGGGGCCGCCCAGGTATATATCTCTCCGGAGCTCAATAAAGTGCTGGACACGGCCTTCAAGCATGCCGAACAGATGCGGGATGATTATGTGTCCACCGAGCACCTGCTGCTGGCCATGGCTGCGGCCAAAGACACTGATGTCGGTCGGGCCCTGGTCACGTTGGGGCTCACCCCGGAGGCTATTTTACAGGCCCTGGCCGCCGTCCGGGGGTCGCAGCGGGTAACCGATCAGACTCCGGAAGACAAATATCAACCTTTGGAGAAATACGGTCGCGATCTGACTCAGTGGGCCCGCCGGGGGAAACTGGATCCGGTCATTGGCCGGGATATGGAAATCCGGCGCATTATCCAAGTGTTATCCCGGCGCACCAAGAACAATCCGGTGCTTATCGGCGAAGCCGGGGTGGGCAAGACCGCGATCGTCGAGGGCCTGGCCCAGCGCATCGTCAACGGCGATGTGCCCGATAGCCTCAAAGATCGGCGCATTGTGGCCCTGGATATGGGGGCGCTGGTGGCCGGGAGCAAGTACCGGGGCGAATTCGAGGATCGCCTCAAGGCGGTCATTAAAGAAGTGGTGGAGTCGGACGGCAAAATCGTCCTGTTTATCGATGAGCTGCACACCCTGGTAGGAGCTGGCGCCGCCGAAGGCGCGGTGGATGCCTCCAATATGATCAAGCCGCCCCTGGCCCGCGGCGAACTGCGCTGTGTGGGGGCCACCACGATCAATGAATACCGCAAATACATTGAAAAAGATGCCGCGTTGGAGCGGCGCTTTCAGCCCATTATGGTGGCCGAACCGAGCGTCGAGGATACTATTGCTATCCTAAGGGGCCTTAAAGACCGCTACGAGGTTCATCACGGGGTGCACATCAAGGACAGCGCCATTATTGCTGCCGCCACCTTGTCGAAACGCTACATTACCGACCGCTTCCTGCCCGACAAAGCCGTCGACCTGATTGATGAGTCGGCCAGCAAGCTGCGGATTGAAATTGACAGCCTGCCTTCCGAGATCGATGAAGTAGAGCGCAAGATCCGCCAGGAAGAGATCGAACGGGAGGCCTTGAAAAAAGAGCAGGATCCTGGCTCCCAGGAGCGGCTGGGCAAGATCGAAAAGTCTCTGGCCGACCTCAAGGAGCAGAGTGCGGCAATGAAGGCCCGCTGGCAACAGGAAAAAGAGGCCATCACCCGGATCCGGGAAATCAAGGAGCAGATCGAACAGGCCAAGGTCGAGGAGGCCGAGGCGGAGCGCAGCGGCGATCTGACCAAGGCGGCGGAGCTCCGCTATGGCACGCTGCTTAACTTGCAGAAGGAATTGGAAGCCAGCAACCAGAAGCTGGCCGAGTTGCAGCAGGAAGGGGCCATGCTCAAAGAGGAGGTCGACGCCGAAGACGTGGCCGAGGTGGTGGCCAAATGGACCGGCATCCCGGTCTCCCGGCTGTTGGAGGGCGAAAAGCAGAAGCTTATCCATATGGAGGAGCGCCTGGCGCAGCGGGTGGTAGGACAGACTGAAGCCGTCCAGGCGGTTTCCAACGCGGTGCGCCGGGCCCGCTCCGGGCTGCAGGATCCCAACCGGCCGCTGGGTTCCTTTATTTTTATGGGGCCTACCGGAGTGGGTAAAACCGAATTGGCCCGGGCCTTAGCAGAATTCCTGTTTGATTCGGAGCAGGCTTTGATCCGTCTGGATATGTCGGAATATATGGAGAAACACACGGTATCCCGGCTCATCGGCGCCCCTCCGGGATATGTCGGCTATGAAGAAGGCGGCCAACTTACCGAGGCGGTGCGGCGCCGGCCTTATTCGGTGATTCTGTTCGATGAAGTCGAAAAGGCCCACCCCGAGGTCTTCAACTCCCTGCTGCAGATTCTGGACGACGGCCGCATGACCGACGGCCACGGCCGGACGGTGGATTTTAAAAATACCATCGTCATCATGACTTCTAACATCGGCAGCCAGTATATCACCGAAGTGGCCGACGAGGAGGAGATGAAAGAGCGGGTGATGGAAGCTCTGCGCTTCCACTTCAAACCCGAGTTCCTCAACCGGGTGGACGATATCATTATTTTCCACCGCCTGGATCGGGAGCACCTGCGAAAGATTGTCGATCTGCAGGTGGCGCGTCTGGCTCAGCGGCTACAGGAGCATCAGATCAATCTGGTGCTGACCGACTCGGCCCGGGATTTTCTGGCCAACGAGGGCTTTGATCCGGTTTATGGGGCCCGGCCCTTGCGCCGCGCCATTCAGAAGCATATCCAGGACAGCCTGGCCAAGCTGGTCTTGCAAGGGGAATTTGGCGAAGGCGATACCGTGCAGGTGGACGCCGACGAACGCGGCCTGACCTTTGCCAAGGTCTGAGCCGACCATTCACCAGAGGGCCGGGATTGATCTCCCGATCATCCCGGTCGTCTATTTTTCAGGCCCGATTAAAATGAAAACCATGTCAAAATTAACCAGAATAATCCGCCTGCTACCCAACAGGCAGGGGATTATTCTTTCCGCTTAGGATGATTTCTCTAAATAAGTGCCATCGGGCAGCAGGGTATCGGGGTGATATTCCCCCCGCTCTTCCATCTGATAGCGGCGGCAATCCTCCCAGTCGCCCTGACAGTAATAGGCAATCCAATAGGGCTCGAGTTGCCCTTGCTCATAAAAGCGGCGCAGGGGACAGAGAGGATACCATTTACAGGGTTGGGATAAGACCCTGAGTTTTTTATACATCTCCATAATGGCAGGTTTAAATGATCGATTGTAAAGCAGGGCGGAGGGATGAGGCAGGGGAAAAATTTTTTGATCCGAGGCCAGGATAAGCTGGCCATATAAATTTCTAAATTCGGCCCGGGCCGCAGGCCGGGGGGCATTATACTCTGCTAATATACACCGGGTGGCGAAAAACCCCAAGGGAACCAGCAGGGCGGGCCCGATGATGGCAATCTCCTGGGCCAGGTAGGGGCTGCAGGCGTCGATTTCATCCTGTTTGGGCCGCCGGTTCTGGGGCAGATGGCATTTCACCAGATTGGTCATATAGATCTCAGTTCTGCTGAGACCCGCAGCCTGAAGGAGCTCGTCTAATATAGGACCGGAAGGGCCGATAAACATCCGGCCCTCTTTGTCTTCCTTTTCACCCGGAGCCTGAGCGATGAGCAGCAGTCGGCTATCAACCTTCCCTTCCCCGGCCAATACGTTGATCCGGGTGGAAGCCAGCCGACACTTTTGGCAATTGCTCAATTCCACCTGTAATTCTGCCAGGGCTTGCAGTTTTTGTCTGGTATTTGAGGGCAGCTTCGGTTATCCTTCGTTAAGCAAGTGAACTTTTTCTGGGTTTAGAGTCTATGCAGATTATCTCTGTAATGACTGCTACACACAACCTTTATCATCTAACGGCAGAGGGTTTAATGTCAATATAGAATTGTCAGGCTCTCAGCACAGACAGGTGAAGGCCGGCAAATAAAGTGGTGGTCAAGTTCGGCAGGCTCGGTAAGTTGAAAAGAAGCTAGAATTCATATCTGATGGGCTTCAAACTGGTTATGACATTGTTTTTGCTTTTGGTTATGCTGTCTCTGGCCAACGCCGGGCGACCGGCGCCGCCTATCTCGCCTCAACCTTCGCACCACACCACTAAGGGGTTTCGCAATCTCCATATCCAAACCGGCAAGCGGACCCTGGATTTCTTCCGATGGCAACTGGGGCTTGGTCCCAATGAGGAACCCGCCCTGCCGCCCGAAACAGTGCCGCCCTATAATCCCAAAGTGGTTTCACCTGACCTGGATCGGATCAACAATCCCGAAGCCGGGAAAATTCAAGTCACCTGGATCGGACATGCCAGCTTTCTGGTGCAGGTTGACGGCGTAAATATCCTGACTGACCCGGTGTTCAGCGACCGGGTTTCACCATTAACCTTTGCCGGGCCCCGGCGGGTAGCGCCGCCGGGCCTGTCCCGGACTCAACTCCCCCCGATCCAGGCCGTGGTGATCAGCCATAACCATTACGATCATCTCGATGTCCGTACGGTGGTCAGTTTGGGACAGCAGACCAGGTTTTTCGTCCCGCTGCGATTGGCCCCGTGGTTTAAAAAAAATGACTTGCACGAAGTGGTGGAGTTGGATTGGTGGCAATCAGCCAGTCTGGGGCCGATGCGCTTTCATTGTGTCCCGGCCCAGCATTTTTCCATGCGCACTCCGTTTGATGCCAATGAGACCCTGTGGTCGGGCTGGGTGCTGGAAACCACCTGCGGTAAGATCTTCTTTTCCTGCGACACTGGATACTCCCCGGATTTCCAAGAGATCGGCCGCCGGCTGGGGCCGATGCGGCTGTCGCTGATTCCCATCGGCGGCTATATGCCCCGCTGGTTTATGCGCCCGATGCACGTCAATCCGGAAGAGGCAGTGATGATTCACCAGGATGTAGGTTCGCAGCAGTCGATCGGCATGCATTGGGGTACCTTTAAACTGACCGATGAGCCCCTGGGGGAGCCGCCCTTGTTCTTACAGCAGGCCTTGCGCCAGGCCAAGATTGCCCTGGATAAGTTTATCGTCCTGCGCCTGGGGGAAACCAGGGCCTTTCCCTGACCCGTTTCTAAGTACGGCTGATGCTGAAAAAAGGCATCCGATCGGAAATCAGGCGGGCGAACCGGTTATACGAGCGCTTCGGGGAAGCTATTCGGAGAGACCGGCGGATCGGCCCTTGCCTGGACTGCTATGGCCAAGCCATCCGCCAAACCAGGGAGTTAAACCGCCGGCTTGGCATCACCGCCGCCTGTACCGTGTGTGCCCGGGAGGGGCCGGGCAGCTGCTGTTTTCCAGGAGTGGAAAATCAATACGATTGGGGGCTCTTGCTGGTGAACCGACTGCTTGGAGTGAACCTTCCTGAATCGCAGGAGATTTCCGGGAAATGTTTCTTTCTCGGGCCCTGGGGTTGCAAATTGATGGCCCGCCACTATTATTGCCAGCGGTTCCTCTGCCCGGAACTCCAGGAGCGTTTGGGACCGGCCCTTTGCCAGCAAATACGCCAGACCATCGAAGCCGAGCTAGCCGTTGGCTGGGAGCTAGAGCAATCAGTCAGTTTTTGGGTTAAGGGCAAAGAAGAAAAAAAGGGGGATTACTCAGGTCATAAATAAATGAACTGGCGGCCGGGGGACCGCCGGCCTTCCTGTCAAATTAAGCTTCTAACAGCAGGGCCAGGGTCCGGGGCAGCACCTGGCTGGCTGAATCCTGAATAAAATAGTCAGTCAGATGCTCAGTCAAAGTGGTGGGCTCCAGGTTGATTTCCACCACCTGGGCGCCGTGGCGTTTGGCCACGTAAGGCAGCAGGCTGGCCGGGGCCACCGCCGCCGAAGTGCCGATGACCAGAAACAGGTCGGTGCGTTCCGCCAGTTCCCAGGCCGCGGCATTGGCCCGCGGGGGGATATCTTCGCCAAAGAAGACCACATCCGGCTTGATCAACCCCTGACATTGGCAGTAGAGCGGCAGATGGGAAAAATCCAATTCCTCCCGCCTAAAAGACCGGCCGCAGCTCAAACAAACGAACCGATGGGCATTGCCATGATATTCTACGACCTGGCGGCTGCCAGCAGCCTGGTGCAGGTTGTCCACATTCTGAGTGATAATGCCCTTAAGCTTGCCCAACCGCTCCAGTTCAGCCAGGGCCTGATGCGCGGCATTGGGACGGGCCTGGCTGATGACTTCGTCCAGTTCCAGGAGCATCTCCCAGACCCGGGCCGGATCCCTGAGGAAAGCCCGGATATGAGCATAATCCAAGGGGTCATAACGAGTCCACAACCCTTGAGCCCCGCGGAAACTGGGGATGCCGCTATCCACCGAAATGCCGGCTCCGGTTAAGGCCACCACCGCCTGGGACTTTTTCAGGAGCTCGGCCAGTTCTTGGGTATTGCTCATTTTCATCATTATAAAATTACCATAAATTTCTCCATCCCGAAACGCTAAATCTAATGATTCCCATACCGGTATTGTGGCCCGGGTCCTTTGGTCATCCAAACATTTACAACTTGTAAAATTTGTCAAGTCCGTGATCAGGGCAAAAAACCCAGTAATTCCCGGTCAATTAATTAATTTAAATAAAACAGCTAGTTATAACAAAAAAGGAAGTGCTTTGGGTTGGCATTACGATTGCAATCGCTTCGGCTGAAAGGTTGAGTAGGATAAAAAAGCGGGAGCCGCCTCTGGGTAACTGCCAGAAATCAACCAGCACCAAGATTTCGGCAAGATGAACTGACCGCAGTCATAATCAACGGGCAAGTAATTCTGCCGGCAAGCAAAAGTCCTGGGGAGAATATTATGGTTAACCTCAAAAACAAGACAGGGACGGCAACCTGGTTTAAATATAAATTGGCCCTTATCCGGGTGCAGAAAGGGGAAACCCGGGAAGAGGCCTGGGCCCGGCATCTTAGGGAACGCCCCCAAGATTTCCGGGCGAAGATAAGAATTTTTAATTTAGCCGGGGGCGGCGATCGGAAACCCCAATCCCCCTGCGGTGGTTTTTTAAACAATGAAGAAGCTTGAGTTGACTAGCCTGGCAATCCCCCACATCCAGCCAAATTCCTCCGATATCCAACCTCTGCGAAGGGGGAGTAAGGGGCGGAAGTTCTATATGGTAATCTAATCCTCCGGGTTCTTCCCTGCCCTATTCTCCCCCCTTCCCGCCCTGTTGGGCATTTACCCAAAGTTTAACCTCAGGCACCGGCGCTAGGCCGAGATTTAACCGAGGGTCCAATGCTCGACACGGATTTAGTTTTACAACCCCAGCAGTACTATGGTAAAATTTTGCAGCATCACCAAATATGGGTCAAGCTGATTGTCCCACTTAGTAATCTTGGCAAGCAAGAGAAAATTTATCCTGTTTTTATAAAGAGTTGACCTGGCGTGAATAAGGCGATCTTATAAATTGATGGGGAGGCGGATAATATGGCAGCAACCGAAGAATATCGGAAAAAGCAGGCGGTCCTATGTGTGGCAGTCTTTCTGCTGTTTGGATTAGCCATTCTCAATTTCAGCTGGATCATCAGTGTGTTGGCGGTGTTAGCCGCTTCTGGCGTGGCTATTTATGCTTCTCTGCTGGAGCCGGAACGGCCTCCGGAGGAACATCATCATTAACTTCGTTTAATGCCCAGCCAGGCAGACGGCCCGGAAGTAAAACAGGAGGGTATCATGCGTATTGTCCTGATTGGCCAGGCGGCGTTTGGCGCCGATGTGTTCAACAAACTGAAAGAGCGGGGACACGATATTGTCGGGGTTTTCTGTCCGCCAGATCCTCCCAAGGGCAAGTTGGATCCTCTTAAGGAGGCGGCCCAGACGGCCGGGGTGCCGGTTTTTCAACCCCGGCGGATGAAGGACCCGGAGACCGCCAAGCAGATGCAGACCTTGAACGCCGACCTGGGGGTCCTGGCCTTTGTCACCGATATTGTCCCGCCCCAGGTCTTCAATCAACCCCGTTTGGGGAGCATTTGCTATCACCCCTCGATATTGCCCAAACACCGGGGGGCTTCGGCCATCAACTGGGCGGTGATCTATGGCGATACCAAAACCGGCCTGACGATCTTCTGGGTTGACGAGGGCATTGATACCGGAGACATCCTGCTCCAGAAAGAGGTGGAGATCGGCCCGGATGAGACCACCGGGGCGGTTTATTTTAATAAACTCTACCACATGGGGGTGGACGCCGTAGTTGAGGCAGTGGAGATGGTTCAGGCCGGCACTGCTCCCCGGATCCCCCAGGATCATTCCGCCGCCACCTATGAACCCCCCTGTGATGAAAAGGTCAGCGGCCTAGATTGGAATATTCCGGGCCGAGCCTTATATGACTTTATCCGCGGCTGTGACCCCCAACCGGGCGCTACCACCACCTGGCGGGGGGAAAAGGTGAAGTTTTACAATGCCTCGTACAGTGCCGCCTGCCACAGCCATACCCCGGGGGAAATTTTGGAAGTCAACCCTACCGGCCTCACCGTGGCGGCCCGGGGAGGCACCCTGCAGATTCAGCGCTTCCGCACCAAAGACTTAGGGAAGGTTAAGGCGGAAGAATTCATCAAGGCCCAACAACCCCAGGTAGGAGAGCGCTTCGGCGTCTAAGCCGATTCCCGGGTGGAAGCCACAGGGGCGGCCGGCCGGGTCGCCCTTGCCATTATAGGGAAAGGGGCATAAAACAGAAAATCAGCCCGCCATCGGTGATGCCCCCGGCAAAAACAGGTGGAAATTTACGTCTGCTCACCGTCCCACTGCAAATGGAAAACGCAATGAAAAAGCTTGGCATCTATTATCATCCTTCCTTCAGTCGCAAGAGTTATATGACTATCGGCACCCGCCTGCGGGATTTTCCGGAAGCCCTGGATGATTTGCTCAAAAAGCCTAATGTCCAAATGTTTGAATCCCCCCGGGTGTCCGAAGAACTGATTCTCAAGGTACATGATGCGGCAATAATCCCGGCCGTGGCCCGGGACCCGTTTTGCAGTACCGCCTATGAGTCGGCGGGCGGGGTAGTAGCGGCCATGGAGGCCCTGGCCCGGGGCGAGCTGGACCGGAGTTTTTGTTTTATCGGCGCTGGCGGCCATCATGCCGGCCGGCGCCAGTTCTGGGGGGCCTGCTGTTTTAATGATGTGGTCTTGGCTATTACCCAGGTACGGGAAATCAGCCCCTGGCGGCGGTTCGCCATTGTCGATACCGATGCCCACCACGGTGACGGCACCCGGCAGCTGGTCAAGGACGACCCCGAGGTTCTGCATATCTGTTTCTGCGGCAGCAATTACCAGTCTCCGGATGGCACCAAAATTGACGTTGACGTATATAGCTTGGGCTGGCAGCCTCAGGTAAACTCTCTCTATGTCGAGGCCGTGCGCCGCCAACTCCCCCTTATTCCCGCCTTCCACCCCGATCTCTTGATCTGGTATTTTGGCTTTGATACCCATAGCGACGATTACGGCTCCCTGGGCCTGACCGAGCCGGCCTTCTTTGAGATCTGCGACCTGATGCTGTTTGTCTCCACAGAGTGCGGCATACCTTTACAGGTAGTCCTGGGCGGTGGTTCGCTGCCCCAACTGGCCACTGCCCTGATCCCGGAAATTATTGAGCGCCTGGCGGAGTATTGAGTTTTGGCCCAGGCAATTTATCAGAGTTATTGCTCAGATCAGAAAAAAACAGCTTTCCCCAACCCACTTCCCCAACCCCTTAAGGGGGATGGAGAGGGGAGCTTGAGGGAGGTCCCCCGGCCCTCCCCTCAAATTAAATTTTTAAATAACCAGAGTAATAATCAGGAATTGACCGTGGCCGGACCAAGCACCACAGGCCCTGAAAGATTGACTTACTCCCTGCCTAAGTTTAACCTTAAACTTTAGGAGCTGCCACTTATTGGTGATGAAAACCATGATTCGGCGCTGCGACCATCATGATTTTGAGATGATCTACGCCATTATCAACGAGGCGGCCACAGTCTATCAGGGCGTTATCCCCGAGGATTGCTGGAAAATACCCTATATGCCCAGGGATGAACTAAAGCACGAAATCGAGTCCGGGGTAGTTTTCTGGGGCTATGCCGAGGAAGGCCAATTACTCGGGGTGATGGGTCTGCAACCGGTTCAGGACGTGACTCTCATCCGGCATGCCTATGTTCGCCCTGCCCGGCAAAACCAAGGCATTGGGTCAAAGTTACTGGCGTTTCTGCAGCAACAGACCGAGCCTCCCATCCTGATCGGTACCTGGGCTGCGGCCACCTGGGCCATCCGCTTCTATGAAAAACATGGCTTCCGACTGGTCTCCCCGCAGGAAAAAGACCGGTTATTAAAGCAATACTGGTCAATCCCGCCGCGGCAGATCGACACTTCCGTGGTTTTAGGCGACCCCAAGTGGTTCAAATTGTCCCGGACCAGCAGTTGGTGACCAGGTTTTAGGAAGCCAGCCGTTCCAGAAGCCAGAAGATTTTAGGATAGCAGGCTTCTTTCCTTCCACTCATACCCTCAAGTCGGCAGATCTTTGACATCCTCCCCAGGCTGATTAGACTTCTGCCCAATAAAAATATAAGGATTGACCAAGATAAAAAAATGCTGTCCATCGAGGGGGGATCGGGAAATAGTCCCGGTGCTTCCCCCTGGTGACGGACCAGATTTGATTGTCATTTGTCCTGTCCCTCTGTCGGATAGGGGCAGCGATGGACAGATGAGTCAAAAAATAAAATAGCAGGAGGTAAGAAAAAAATGAAAAAATGCCTGGTAATCCTGTCTCTGTGGGGATTGGTCTTCCTGGGTGGTTGCAGCGTCAATCAGGACTTTGTCAGGGCAGTGGATGGCTATACCAATGTCATTCTTCCGGAATATCAACACTACATTGCCAAAGACCCGCAGCTGAGCCCGGATACCAAACGGATCCGCATCCAGGCGGCCAATAAGTTTCAGCAACTGGTAGATGATGCCAAGGAGGAATAAGATGCCCGATCTGAACCGGCTCCGAGATGAAATATTCTCTTTGTTTAAAGCTGAGGTCAAAGATTTGTGGGATGAGGAAGACCTGGATTTTCTTCACCAACTGGCCACAGACCTGGCCCGCGAGAAGCTGTTGGCCGCCGCCGCGGGAAACCCTGAAGAACATGAGCAAAATCTCCAGCATCTGCTGGCCACTCTCCAGGGTGAGGTAATGCGAAAACAACTGAAGCTCAATCAGAAAGGACGGGATCTATTTGTCCGGGTGGTCGGGCTGGTAATCAAGACCGTGGCCTTGCCCACCTTAGGGGTGATTCTCTAATTTTCGGAGACCATCTAGCCGGGGGGAGGGTTAGGTGGGGTTAAAAAAATTTTAGAACCTTAATATGTTCAAATTTACTTTCCTCCCGCCTGGGAGATGGAGTTTCGGCAGGTATATCAACTAAAATTGGCGAATATTGTTTTCCCCGTGCAAGGAAAAAAGTAATGGCAAAAGTAAGACTGACTCCTGAGTTAATAGAGGAATATCGACGTCTGTTTGACACCTGCATCATCCGGGAAGAAAAACTCAGCCAGGTGGAGGCGGTCCTGGATAAAATCCAGCAAAATCAAAACCGCTATCGGGCGGTGGGCGAGCCTTTGGGAATCCCCTGGTATTTCATTGCGGTAATTCATAGTATGGAGTCCTCGCTTAATTTTAACCGGCATCTGCACAACGGCGACCCCCTCAGCAACAGAACAATGCATGTTCCCGCCGGGCGGCCGCAACATGGAAATCCACCATTTACCTGGGAAGAGAGCGCTGCTGACGCGCTGTGTTTGAAGGGATTGCATAATTGGCAGGACTGGAGCCTGCCGGCCCTGCTTTACAGATTGGAAGAATACAATGGCTGGGGTTACCGCCTCTACCACCCCCATGTGTTGTCACCCTATCTGTGGAGTTATGCCAACCATTATACCAGTGGCAAATATGTGGCCGACGGCCGCTGGTCCGAGACGGCGGTGTCCGAGCAGATCGGCGCCGCGGTCTGTTTGCGCCGCCTGGCCGAATTGGGCGCGATTGAATTGTTGGATATCCCAGCCCCCATCCTGCCCCCGGAACCGGTTAAAGAGGCTAAGTCTTTATTATGCTATTCCGAAAGCGAACCATCAGCCATTGTCGGAGAACTGCAGATTTTTTTGAATACGGTGCCAGGCATTTATGTCAGAGTTGACTGCTATCCGGGCCCCAAAACTTCAGAGGCCTTTAGGAAGGTAACCGGGTATTATCTTCATGGTGACCCCCGGGCCGCGGCCTAATAAACCCTTTGAATTCCTTTCTTATCTGAGATATGCTTACTGAGCAGACAGGCCTGGCAATCATAGTTATTATTGACCAGCAATAGGGTCCTAAACTGAACAGATAAGAAAGGAACAGTTATGGAGCTCCCCGAATATGTCACGATCGAGGAAGTTAAAAGGGTGTGCCGGGAACTCAAAATTAGCGATTGGACGGCCTTGACCGAACCCAAGGTGCGACTGGAAGAGGCCCGCATAATTATGGACCAGATGAATCTGGGCGGCATGGATATTCCGGTGGAGGATTTCTGCAGGGGGCTGGAGGTCGAAATGGAACACGGGCTGCGGATCAAGGAGGCCAACGTCACCAATAACCACCCCATTCTGACCGGCAAAATAGTCTTGGCGCATTTCAAGGAATCCCTGGATTATTACCAGCGTCTGGAAGTGGCCGAATTGGAGGGCGATTTGCTCAAAGCCGTCAAAGCCCAGAACTGGCCCAAAGTCGGACGCCTGTACAAAGAACTGGCCGAGGCCCGACTTGAGCTCAGTCAGGTCGAGACCCGGCTGTTGGGCTAAGATCTGATAATTCTGATAATTTGCCTTGTTCCCAAGCTGAGCCTGGGAACAAGGGCCTTATAGATCAGTTAAGAGCGGGCAGGTTGATCAGGCTGTTTGCGCCTTTTGCCCCCGGCGGCGCAAAAACCACTTGGTCAGCTCCACGGTAGGGAGGATAGTAAGGCTGACCCCCAGGGCGATCAGCCAGTCCTTGAGGCTGAGGGGTATGGTATGGAATAACCGGGCCAAGGGCTGCCATTCCACCACGGCGGCTAACAAAGCCAGGGAAGACAATACCGCCAAGATCAGAAAGCGATTCTTAAAAAACCCCATCCGCCGCAGCGAGTAATATTCCGAGCGGCAGTTGAAGGCGTTGATCATCTCCAGCAGGATGATGCCCACGAAGGTCATGGTCTGGGCCTTGACCAGGATCATCTGGGAATCAGAGTAGCCGCTGGGGTTGCAGTAATAATAATAGGCAAACAGCGGCAGCAACACCACCAACAGATGAAGAGGAATCACCGCCAATAGGGTGTTGACCGGGCGGGTAAAGAGGCCCTGCTCCGGAGGGCGGGGAGGACGCTGCATGACGTCAGGGTCCTTGGGGTCCACCCCCAGGGCCAGGGCGGGCAGACCGTCAGTGGTCAGATTGACCCAGAGAATCTGGATGGCAATCAGCGGCAAGGGCAGACCCAGGAAAAAGGCCATGGACAACACCAGGATTTCACCGATATTGCAGGTCAACAGAAATATTAAATATTTTTTGATGTTGTCGAAGATTACCCGGCCTTCCTCGACCGCGGCCACCAGGGAGGCAAAGTTATCATCGGCCAGGATCATGGCTGCGGTTTCTTTGGTAACTTCGGTGCCGGTGATGCCCATGGCCACCCCGATGTCGGCCCGCTTCAAGGCGGGGGCGTCATTAACCCCATCCCCGGTCATGGCGACGATTTCCCCTTGAGCCTTGAGAAGATTCACCAGGCGCAACTTATGTTCCGGGGCCACCCGGGCAAATACCGGAGTCTGGGGAAGGACCTCCAGCAACTGTTCATCGCTCAGTCGGGTCAGATCGCGGCCGGTCAATACCAGCTTAGTCTCTTTGGAATTGCCGGGCAGCAAGCCGATCTCCCGGCCAATGGCCGCGGCCGTGATCGGATGATCGCCGGTGACCATGATCACCCGGATGCCGGCCTGACGGCATTGGGCCACTGATTCCAGGGCTTCGGGCCGGGCCGGATCGATCATTCCTACCAAGCCCACCCAGGTCAGGTCTTGCTCAACCTTATCTTCATCATAGTCGGTCAGGTTGTCCGGCAAGGAGCGGTACGCCAGCCCCAGCACCCGCAAGGCGGCCGCGGCCATAACTTCGGCCTGGACCAGGATGCGCTGGCGATCTTCCACCGATAAGGGTCGGACTTCCCCCTGGCACAATTGGGTCTGGCATTGGCCCAGCACACTCTCGGGACCGCCCTTGACATAGGCCACCCGGCCCTCTGGAGTCGGATGCACCGTGCTCATCCGCCGCCGTTCGGCGGCAAAAGGCACTTCCCCCACCCGGGGCAGGTCTTGGGAAAGCTGGGAAAGATCCAGCCCCGCCTTGCCACCCAGCACCAGCAAGGCTCCCTCGGTAGGATCGCCCCATACCGACCAATTGCCGCCGCTTTCCTTGAGGATGGCATCATTGCATAGCAGGGCAATTTTCGCGGCCAGGGTCAGGGTAGGCCAGTTATCAGGATTTATGGGCTGGCCCGATACCAAAAATTCCCCCTGGGGGAGATAGCCGCTGCCCGTAACCTCCACCTGGATATCGTCTAGATAGAGTTGGCGGACAGTCATCTCATTGCGAGTCAGGGTGCCGGTCTTGTCAGTGCAGATGACCGTGGTGCAGCCCATGGTTTCCACTGCCGGCAGCCGTTTGATAATGGCATTGCGGCGGGCCATTTTGGTAGTGCCGATGGCCAGCGCCCCGGTGACCACCGCGGGCAAGGCTTCCGGGACCGCGGCCACCGCCAGACTGACCCCCCAGATAAACATGTGCAGCCATCCATAGCCCCGCCAGACCCCCAATAAGGCCGCCAGGGCACAGATAAACAGAGCGATAATGCCCAACAGCCGACCGATGCTGGCCATCCGCAATTCCAGCGGGGTCTTTTCCTGGGTGATTTCACCCAACATCCGGGCAATCTGGCCGAAGGCGGTATCCATCCCGGTGGCGGTGACCACTGCCTGGCCCCGCCCATAGGTGATCACCGTAGCCCCATAGACCATGCTGGTGCGGTCGCCCAGGGGGGTGTCTTCGGCCTCTACCGGGTCAACGCTTTTTTTCACCGGGGTGGATTCCCCGGTTAGCGGGGCTTCATCGGTCATCAGGTTCATTTCGGCCACCACCCGCGCATCCGCGGCCACCCGGTCGCCGGTGTGCAACACCAGCAGATCACCCGGCACCACTTCCCGGGCCGGAATGACCAGCTCCTCCCCTTCCCGGATGACGGTGGCGGTCGGCGCCGCCATTTGCTTCAGGGCCTGGACCGCCCTTTCGGCCCGATACTCCTGGATAAACCCCAAAATGGTACTGGCCAGGACAATGGCAAAGATAACCATGGCATCCAGGGTCTCACCCAGCAGCAAAGAGATCACCGTAGCCGCCAGCAGAATGAGGATCAAGATATTTTTAAACTGATGCAGGAAAAGCCCGAACAGGGGAATCTTGTGGCCCGAGACCAATTCGTTGGGACCGTACTGCATTTGCCGGACCTCGACCCGGGCAGTATCCAATCCCTCTGGCCCGGTTCCTAGGGCAGCAAAGACCTCTGGGAGCGGCAGTGTATGGTAAACCGGCTGGGGCTGTGTTTCTGAGTTCATCGGACGAACAGCTCTGAGATTATTAATTTGATGGCCATACGAATTTTTTACCTAACAGGCTGGCCGAGATCACAATTTCCATATTTATCATTTCTTTGACCCGGGACCAATAAAAAATTATTAATTTGAGATTTTGCCGCCCTCTTATTTCCATAAATATTTATCGGCGGCGTACTAAGGGAATTGCGTTGTCAAAGGGCCAGCGGTAGTGTTATGATTATAAATATTTTTTAGATAGCTCTACTCTGGAGAGCTTGATATGGACGAGGGCTTCACTCGCTCCGAAAAGTTGGCAGGGTTGTTTCTTTTCCTGATAGTATTGATTGCCATGGCGGCTCTGCTCGCCATTGGCCAAGGCAAGGCCTGGTTCAAACCGCAACGCACCTATCTGGTAAAATTCAAGCAGGGTTATAATCTCACCCCGGGTTCGGCAGTCAAGATGTTCAATGCCGAGATCGGCAAGATAACCGACCTACGCATCAGTCGGGCGATGGAGGAAAGCCAGGTAGTGATCACCGTTAAGGTGTTAGCCGAATATGCGGATCTGATCCGCCAGGATTCGGTGGCCGAAGTGCAAAGCCCGGGGCTGTTTGGCAGTGAATATCTGGAAATCAGCCCGGGGTCTTCCGGTTACCCGCCGATTGCTGAATATGGGACCATCCCTTCCCAGGAACACAAGACCTTTGCGGATTATCTAGAAGAGTTCCAACCCGAGGAAAGCTTGCGCCGGGCCAAACAGATTCTGATTAATCTGGCTTACCTGACCGAACAACTAAAAGCCCATGAAAAGACACTGTTGACTTCCCTCAACCGCTTCAACGAAGTAATGGCCAGCATTCTGGAGGCCAAGGGTTCGCTGGGGAAACTGATGATGCAGACCGATTTCTATGGCCGGCTGGAAGAATCTTTGACCAATATCGAAACCGTGCTCCAAGATGCCCAACGCATTACTGGTGACCTTAAGGAGGCCTCCGGCCAGATGCCCGCTTTGGCCAAATCAGTAGGGGAAGAGGTGCAGACGGTTAAAAGCATACTGGCGGATATCCAACAGGGCAGTCAGGAATTTCCTGAATTAATGGGTTCGGCTTCGGAAGCAGCTCGGGGCGGAACCGATGTGGTGGACGCCCTCAAAGCCAATCCCCTGATTCGTATGACCATGCCCAGAAAGCCGGAGAGCAAAACTATTCACCTGGAGCCCCGGAATGTCCCTTAAGTCTCTGGTCCGGCTGGGGTTGGCAATCCTGTTGATTTGGGGCTGCCGGGCTGGCCCCGACCCCTACGGCCAGCAGGTCACCAGAGCTACTACCTTTAGTATCCAGGGGCAGCAGTGGTTTTCTCAGGGAGACCTGCAGCGGGCCGCCCGGGATTTCGGCAAGGCGCTGGAGATCAGCCGGTCCATTGATTATCCCTCCGGGGTGGCGCAGCAGCTAAATAATCTGGGGGCTGTGGCCCTGGAACAAGGTGACCTGGAAACCGCCCACGATCTGTTCAATCAGGCCTTGAGCTTAAACCAGGAAATCCCGGATTGGGCCGCCGCCGGCACCAACCTGGCCAACCTGGCCACCGTCGCCCACAAATCCGGCCATCCTGACCAGGCCTGGGAATATCTGCAAGCCGCTCAACAGGCCGCCGCGCATTCCGGCTCGGCCGCGGCCCAAGCTCGGATCCTATGTCAACTGGCCAGCTGGCATTTAGATCAGCAGGATCTGGAGGCCGCGGCCCGTTTGCTTACCCAAGCCCGTTCGCTGGCCACTACCCCCGCCCTGCAGGGCACCTGGAATCATCACTGGGGCCGTTTGCGACTGGCTCAAGGAGAAACTAGCGCCGCTTTGACGCATTTTAACACGGCCCTGGCCGCCGACCGGGAAATTCTGGACCGCGCCGCGATGGCCGCGGATCTTTTCGGTCTGGCCGAAACCTACCAGGCCCAGGGTGATCTGGACCAGGCCTTTTATTATTATAGCCGAGCTTTTGATGTCTATGCCACTCTAGGAAAAAAGTCCAGGATAGCGGAATGCCGCCAGCGCCTTCATCAGGTTAATGAGGCTGGCCGTCTGGGCCACTCCCTGAAAAGATTTGAATTTCAGTCCGACCTGACACCTGGGCAAGAAAGTCAACCATCATCGTAAAAATCCTTTAAATAAGGAGGGAAGCCATGGATTACAATGCTGCCACTCTCCAACTTAAGGAAGACCTGCGTCTGCGGACCGAACCTTTGGGAGTCAAATTCATAAAAAATGCGGCTGACCTGCCCGACAAGACCAGACGGCCTGCCGAGGTTCTGAAGAAAAAGGTCACTATCTGTCAGGGTCTGACCATGGCCCGGGTCTATGGTTGGAACGTCGGCCTGACTAAAGATGATCTCATCTGCATCCCGGCCATGCTGGCCTTTGGATTGACTCCAGCGGCTGACCCAGTCACCGAATTAGGCCAGCTTTTCTGTGAAGTGGGGTTTCACCCGGAGGTGGGCCCCGGCATCCAGGAAGCCCAGGCCCTGCCCCATCTTGCTGCCGGGCAACTGGAGGCCCTGTATCTCAGTCCGCTGGCCCGGATTAAGTCGGATCCGGACATCGTGCTGGTTTATGGCAACCCGGCGCAATTGATCCGGCTGATCGGCGCTGCTACTTTCAGCTTCCAGGACCGGGTCCGCGGCAGCTTCGGCGGCAAGGTGGAATGCGCCGAATATCTGATCGGCCCCTTTCAGAGCCAGCAGATGCGGGTGGCCATCCCGGGGATGGGAGACCGGATTTTTTCCATGACCCAGGACGACGAACTGATCATGGCCTTCCCGATTAAATTTCTGGAAGGGCTGCTCACCGGCCTCAAGGAGGCCGGCCGCCAAATCGGGGCTCGCTACCCGATCACCTTTTATCAGAACTTCCAGCCTGAATTTCCCAAGCCCTATCAGAAACTGGCCAAGAAATTGGGAATGGCCTGAGAATGAAACGGTTATGCCAAGCATTTAAAAAATTAATTTGCGGGTAGGGCCCGGGGACCAAAAGCCCCCTGCCCTCCCCTCAGGCTCTCCTCCCCTTCTCCATCAAGGGATTGGGGGAGTGGGTTTGGCGGGCAACAGTTCGCCTCTTTCTTTGATATCGGCGTCTCCTTGGAGGCGGACGGTGATTTCCGAAGTGGGCTTCAGAGAGAGGTCTCGCTGGGGGAAGGGAAATTCAACCCCGTGCTCCCGGAAGATCTCCCAAATCTTAAGCTGGATTTCGCTTTTGATATTGACCACGCCTTTTTGGGGGTCTTTGATCCAGACGCGCAATTCCAGATCGATGGAGCTGTCTCCGAAACCGATAAGCCGGGCCACCGGGGCCGGCTGTTTAAGGACCCGGGGCGACTCTTCGGCCGCCGCCACCATCAGTTCCATGGCTCGGGGCACATCTGAACTATAAGAAACCCCCACGGGAATCTTAAGCCTGGTGCCATGGCCGCTGAACGACCAGTTAATGACCTGATTGGTGATCAGGTCGTCATTAGGAATCAGGAAGGAGGTGCCGTCCCGGGTTACCACGGACACGAAACGGGCATGCAAGGATTCGATCCATCCGTATACGCCGCCCACTTCAATGACGTCGCCGGGGCGGATGGAATTATCGGCCAGAATGATCACCCCGCTTACCAGGTTGGACACCACTTTCTGCAAGCCGAAGCCCACGCCCAAGCCGACCGCGCCGCTGAACAGGGCCAGCAATTGAAAATTAAACCCGACGCTGTCTAAAGCGATCAATATGGTGGCGCTATACAGCGCGGTCTTGAGCAGCTTGCTCAACAGCACCTGCAACTTGGGGGTCAGTTGCGGGGCCTTCTCGATTTTGGCCTGGAGAAAGCTGGACAACTTGCCGACCAAGGGGATGATTATGGCCAGCATAATGGCGGCTTTGAGAATGACCCAAATCGAGAGGCGATTGCCGCCGGTGCCCAGCCCGATTTGATCCAAAAAGTCGATGGTCGGCCGGAGCACGCCGACAATATCCAATGCCACCACCGTCCAGATGAATACCGCTAAAATTTTGGCCCAGATCTTGCCGGCCAGAAAAGAAGTCATTAAGCGGATAAACATCCAGGCCCAGGCTAATTTCATCGCCGTACCCAAGAGAATATGGTCCCATTGGTTCTGCTGGGCCAACAGGAAGGCAATCCACAACAGCACGGCAGCAGTCAAAGGACTGGCGATTTTTGTCAGTATATCTTCGATAAGAGAAAGATGCGCCTCCTTGGGGATCAAACCGGGTAGCCAGCGCCGCAAGGATCGGCGGAACAAGGCGCCCAGCATTCGGGCTGCCAGCAGAATAATTATTATAGTACCCAGCTGAAGCCAAATACCCGGCTCATAGACAATGCCAAAGAGCTTATCGGCCAGTTCACTTACGGTTGTTGGTAAATTTTGCATTAAACAGCAGACCTCCTTCACATATTAAAAATTTGGGGAAGGAACCGTTTGGTGGGCAGGTGGGCGGAAAACTTTTGATTCAGTAATATGAAATAATTTAATAGAATTATGACTCATCTCTCCTAAAAATTGTCAGATTTGCTAATTTGGCGGAGTAGCCGGGCTGTTCCGGGTGGAAATTTATTTTTAGGCGACTTAACATAAAAAAAACATAAAGAAATGGCAGAGCCGGTTATGGAAAAAGAACGACAGGTTAAATTCAGTCCTCTGGCTCAACGGGTGCTGGAACAGCGATATCTGGCCTGGGCGGAAGATGGTAAAATACTTGAAACCCCGGAAGGGCTTTTTCGCCGGGTAGCCCAGACGGTAGCCGCGGCCGAACACCGCTATGGCAGCCCCCAGGCCGCGGCCCGAATGGTGGAAGATTTCTTTGAGGCCATGGCGGAGCTGAAATTCCTTCCCAACAGTCCGACTCTGATGAATGCCGGGACCTCCCGACAGCAATTGGCCGCCTGCTTTGTGTTGCCGGTCGAGGATAATATGGAGAGCATCTTGGGGGCAGTGCGCGATATGGCCCTGATCCATCAGAGCGGCGGCGGCACCGGGTTTAATTTTTCCCATCTGCGCCCCCGCCAGGACCCGGTGCGGACCACCGGCGGGGTAGCGTCGGGGCCGGTGTCGTTTATGCAGATATTTAATACCACGACCGAGGTGATAAAACAAGGGGGACGGCGTCGCGGTGCCAACATGGGCATCCTCAGTTATGACCATCCGGATATCCTGGATTTCGTTCAGGCCAAAGCCAACCCCGAAGCCTTTCAACACTTTAATCTATCGGTGGCGGTCACTGATGAGTTTATGGACAAGGTGGAGAACGATGAAACTTATGCTTTGATAAATCCCCGTACCGGCCGGACAGTGAGAATGGTTCGGGCGCGGGAGGTGTTTGAGACCATTTGTCAACAGGCCCTGCAGACCGGAGATCCGGGTTTGATTTTTCTAGATGCCATCAATCGGGCCAACCCCCTTCCGGAGTTGGGCCGGCTGGAGGCCACCAACCCCTGTGGCGAACAACCCCTATTGCCTTATGAAGCCTGCAACCTGGGCTCCATCAATTTGGCCCGGCTGGTACGGGGCGGTGAAGTTGATTGGCCGGAATTAGACCGGCTGGTGCGTTTGGGCGTAACTTTTCTAGACGATGTCATCGACCAGAGTCACTATCCCTTACCCCAGATTGATACGCTAACCCGGGCTAACCGCAAGATCGGCCTGGGAGTCATGGGGCTGGCCGACCTGTTTATCCGCCTCGGCCTCCCCTATGATGACCTGGAAGCCCTAAAACTGGCCGAGGCATTGATGGTTCGCATCCAGGCCACGGCGGTGGCTCAATCCGAGCAACTGGCTCAGGAGCGGGGTCCTTTTCCCAATTTTAGGCGCAGCCGCTGGCATCATGAAGGTAGACCAGGGCGGCGCCATGCCACCCTGACCACCATTGCGCCCACCGGTACAATCAGCCTGATCGCCGGAACCAGCAGCGGTATTGAACCATTATTTGCCATTGCTTATATGCGCCGAGCTCTGGAAGAGGAAGATTTTTTGCAAGTCCACCCTTTATTTGTCCAAAAAATGGCCGAGGCCGGCCTGGAACTGGATCAATGGCTCCCCAAAATCAGTCCCATTGGCCGAGTCCGCCCTTTCAAAGAGTTGCCTGCATCCCTGCGCCGGCTGTTTCCTACTACTTTTGAAGTCAGCCCGGAAATCCAGCTCCAGATGCAGGCCGCCTTTCAACGCCATGTGGACAACGCGGTCTCCAAGACCATCAACCTGCCGCCCACAGCCACAATCGAGGAAGCAGCCCAGGCCTTCAAACTATCTTACCGCTTGGGCCTCAAGGGAGTAACTATTTATCGCTACGGGGCGCGTCCGGGCCAGGTGCTTAGCCTGCCTCCTGAACCCCTGACGCTGTCCAGCGAGTTCTCTGAGGAGTGCCGTCTCTGTTCAGTTTAGCCGGAAAGTAATGAAGGTCAAGCCTCCGGCATGCCGTTATATTTTACCACATGGTCGGGCCGGCCGGAGAACACAAAGCTGCGGTTCATGTGGTCGCGCTCATCGAGTCCGATGCGCCGGAATACATCCGCCCAATTATCGAATTGGCCGTATTCCTTAACGAGCGCACTTTTGACCGGTTGCTCTTCCCATTCCGGGTGGTCGGCTACGAATTGGGCATAAACATGTTCAGCATGGTCCTCGAATTCGGCATTGAACCGATAGGCCCGGCGGGGGAAGAGCAGGACCATGATCTTGGCCAACAAGACGTAGGAGGCAACCATTAAAGAGGGAATGGGCCAGTATAGATACCACGGATCTTTGATGCCATCCTCTTTCATCTTCTCCTCGATGATCAGCAAGTGCCAGAACTCATTATCCTGCGCCTCTCGGCACCAAGCGACCATTTGACGCGCCTGGTTTACTTTTTCTAGGTTGCGATAGTGTCGGGTCATCCGGGCATAATGACGGTTTTCCCAGGCGCGATAGGGAATGCTGGCCAGAGTTTCAATGAGCTTGGCTTTGGGCAAGGTCACTTCCTTTCCCGTTACCAAATCCATCATGCCAAAGAAGATTCGCGCCAGCCGGGAGTACTGATAGCGCCGACGCGCCAGCGAGTCTTGCTGGGCTTTTTTTAAGTCAATATCTGCTTTTTCCATATGATGTTCTCCTTTAAGACTGCCGCCGTCTCCTCAATGCCCATAATTTGCAAAACTTATTTAATGGAATAACAGGAATGTTGGGTCAGTTCCTTGTAAATGATAATCTATGAAAAAAAGCCATGATGGCGATCATAAACATCACCGGGGCACCCAGCTCCAAAACTTCTTCTATAACAGTGGTGAGCTCGATTACTTCCCTGGTAATCGTAAAATCCGTAAACGCCAGGTTCCGCTGCAAACCGTCCAGGGTTTTGGCGAAAACCAGGAACAGGATTCCGAAAAACACTCCAAGAGCGTATTCCTCCATTTTCTTGAGCGCTTTTATATAGTCCAAAGCATGCCTTTTGGCTAAATAAAAAAGGCACCCAAGCAATGAAACGATGATGACGACACCAATTAGCTTCTCGGCAACGGGAACCTCAGGGCTCAGATAAAACTGGATTTTTTCCATATTCATCGGGGTAAACTTCACGTGGAAATCCAACTCTCTTAACCCAAATAAAAGTAAGATAAACATGATACAGCAGCGGCTTGCAAGATCCTTGGCTTTAGGGAAAAAAAGCATGGCGAGACAGATAAAATATCCGACCGCGGAGGGTAATTCGATCGGCCCGCCTTCCTTGATGTAAGTCTTCCTCAGTTCCGAATCACACATATCCAGGAAAACAATGAGAGAAATTACTCCGATAAAAACGATTCCGTATAGTAAAAAACTGAGATTATGCGCCAGCCTGGGCAACCGCAATTGGGAATGAGTTTTTGAACCTTCCATCCGGGATTCGATCTAAATATCCCCTCTCTTTGTAATTCTATCCCCTTGCTGAATTCAAGGTATCACAAGTTCCCCTCAAAAAGTATCTTTTTTTTAGATTTTGAACAGGCCAATTCCTTGGTTCGCCGATACTTAAAGGGCAAGTCCAAGAACCCCGACGCAGAACCAGCAGATCATTGGAGGAGGTTGGCGGCCAAAACCCATAATGGCCTGGCTGGCCTCTATGCTGCTTCCCATGGATCCGGTTTAAATTTTGATTATGCCGTAGTAAAAAATGGGAATCAGCATAAATATTTTGTATAAATGAGGATAATTTTTGCTGGCCTTAATTCAGGCAGTCCGTCCAATCTCTGGTGAGAGGAGTTAAAAAATGAAAACCGACTCAATAGCCACTGGCTGCGGGAATGGCTTCATTATCATCGAACGGGCCCTTTCCGATGAAGATCGCCATCTTTCCGTGGGCATCGCTAACTTCCACGCCGTGGTCCCCGACATTGAAGCCAACAAGGACAAAATGCTCCGGGCCCTGGAAGTCTTTCAGGCCAAAAAGGTCAACCTCGCCATCTTTCCCGAGTTGTGCCTGTCGGGCTATTTCTGGGAGGATGAACCACGCTGTTGGCATTATATGGAGCAGGCGGTCATCGAAAATAACACCGACTGGGTTGATAAGAATCTCCAACCTTATCTTGGCAACCAGTTAAACGCTATTATTTTCAATACCTTGCGCCAGGGGCCCAACCAGAAATTCTTCAACACCAGCTTTCTCCTGTGTAAAGCGCATGACTATTGCAATATAGACGAAATCTACGATAAGATTTTCCTTCCCCCTGTGGAAAGGATTTTTAGCAACTCAGGCAAGGATGACCGCCTCGTCATTGATGCGAAACATGGGCGGTTCGGTTTCACCACCTGCTACGATATTCTGTTTTCCCAGTTGGTTCTGGAATATGCCAAGATTGATGAGGTGGATGCCATTATCCAAATCGCCTCCTGGCGGTCCCGGGCCCGGCGGGATTATCCCGGCATGAATGTGGGGTCCGACGTGTATTACGGCAATCTCTGGGATATGGTCATGCCGGCTTTGGCAGCCACCAATCAGGTGTGGGTCATTGCCTGTAATGCCGTGGGCGAACACGGCGTCACCGGAGCCCATTTCTGGGGCGGCTCCGGCCTTTGGGCCCCTTCCGGTCTGAAATTATTGCAGGGCTCTAACATCAACGAAGAACTGCTAATCGTTCATAATATTGATCTTAAGGAACAAAGAAAGCGGGAGCAAGACGACTTCAATTATGCCTTTGACTTTGGCTCGGTTTATCGCCCCATCGAGGGCAAGCGCGCCTTCACTCGGATCACCGACTGACCGGGGCGATAGCCATTGTTACTTGGATAAAACTCATGGCTCCGGCAACCTTGTCCATGCCCCAGGCTTATCACTGCGAGGCTGCGGCTGCGGCTGCCGCTTACGTGCTTAGGACGCATGAAAGAATACTTGGTAGAACTGGATGCTTTGACCAGACCGCGATAGCATTGACCCGGCTTAAGGTTCCCTGAGAACGTGTAACACCATTAAGCAGGCTACAAGACAAGCGAAAAAGAAAGTCGCTTGAGAGCGTACGGTCTCAATTTCATTTTTGCTCAATCCCGCAAAGAGATCAAAGGAACTGAAAGCAATTTGGCTTTTCCGATAATCCTCAAAATCATAGTTATTTTTGGGATCAATCTTGAAAGAATAGTCATTGGTATCTGACCGCCCCGTATGATAATCAGGGATTAATATTCGCATAACCCTGTCATACCGGACCAAAAGATTGCCCAACAGACACAACAGGATCATACCGATAAAATAAACTACCACAACCTTACGCATGAGTTCTTACTCCTGCAAATTGAGATTGTTGGCAGATTCAGTGCTTACCTGGTTGACGGCGCAGCTGCATTCCTCCGCCCTTTTTAACCGACACCGCGGTAATTTCACAATGTCACTTGAAAAGGAATTTGTCAAGTATTCGGAATTAAATCCAGGATTCGCCACCACCTTATTTTCTTTAAGGCGGATCGCGGTAGTTATTACTCCGAGCATGGAAACGGTTAATGTGGGGGGAGGGCCAGGGGACCGCCGGCCCCCCTCAAGCTCCCCTCCCAACCCCCCCCTTAAGGGGTTGGGGAGTGGATTTGGAAGAGCGCTTTTGAGCGCCATAAATTGCCCCCCTACGGTCAGGGAAAAGTAGGTTTGTGAAAGCAACTTGAAATAAGCTTCCGTTAGCCAGACCTATCTTAACAGACTTTGGGGTTTGGAGCAGCCCAAGCATGGCGCCGGGTGGCACCAGACTTTAATTGATGGATGGGGCTCTTATTTTTACCAACTAAAATCTGACCAGGTGTTTAAGCAGCATCCATAGTGAGCGAAAGAACTCCACCGCTTCGGCATCATGGCAGTCCAGAGTCCAGATATATTTGCCCACTGCCGCGCAGGCCAGTCCATAGTAAGCTAATACAAATTGCCCAATGGCCACGTATCCGCAAGCGATCTGACCTACTGCCAGGATTAGACCACCGGCCAATTGCGCCACTACCAGGGGCGCAAAGATAAACTGGCCAAAGCCGAAGACGATGCCAACCCCGAACTGGGCCACGGTAATCACCCCGATGCCGATCTGGCCGATGGCAATGATGCCCTTGGCCACCCGCCGCCGACCCTGGGCGTTTTTCCCAAAGGCAATGTGCACCAGGGGATAACCGCAATAGGACCGGGCCGACTTCCATTCGTAGCCCGTCCCTCGCCACTCCTTTTCGGCCGGATGCGGCGCGCCACAATAAGGACAGGACTGGGCCTCAGTGCTAACCTCTTTCTGGCACTCCCGGCAGGTCGTAATCGCCACCTAGATCTCCACCCTGGTAAGTCGGGGATTTTTCTGGCTTTGAGCTCAGCCAGGGAAATTTCCACCGGTTTTTAAATTCCTCTTCGTCAGAAAGAATTTTTATCATTAACCCAAAAGTCGGGTCGACCGGATTTACCAACAAGAATTTTTCTCTACTCTGGCAGGATGAGAAAAACGGACCCAATTTTTGTTAATTACCACAGCCGCAGCCCCTTTTCCACTGGAATAAGCTGGCCTCCAGGATATTATTTTGGGTTTTCGGTCAGAGCCGGGTAATTCTATCTTATCGGCTCTAGTTTATTGACAAGCGCCAAGAAAAATATTACGGTTGATAAGGAATAATCTTTAATTTAAATCAACATGGTGATCTTATGGACGTCCTGCCCGCCTTAGCCGCCACCGGGATCGGCTCGGTGCCGTTTTTGAACTCCCAGGAAGCGGTCGCCTTGATCCTGAAATATTTGCCGGAACTGCCGTTCTGGCCACAGATGGTCAAACTGGGATTTCAAGAAGACATGGTGCCGCAAGCCGCCCGGGGCCTGCCGGGTCTCAGGCTCGATGCCGAAAATCGAACTGTGGTGCTGGACGGTCAGTCTGACCGGGAAGCGACCCTGACTGGATTTTATGAACTGGCCCTGGGCAGCGATTTAACTGCTTTTGCCTTGCACCCGGAAGAAGCCACCGGATTTTTTGACCTGCTGGCCGCGGTTCAGACCCGACCGCCGGCCTCACCGTCCTTCTTAAAAGGTCAAGTCGCCGGGCCGGTTACCTTTGCCGGTATGGTCAAGGACCAGCAGGGCAAAGCCATTCTTTTTGATCGGGAACTAAGCCAGGCCGTCACTCAAGGGTTGGCCTTAAAGGCCGCCTGGCAGGCCCAGAAAATCCGCAGCCTGGGAAAGCGGGCGGTGATCTTTTTCGATGAGCCCTATCTGACCGGCTTTGGCTCGGCCTTCATGCCCATTTCTCGGGCCGAAGTCATCGCCACTTTGACCGAAGCCATGGAAGCCTGCCGCCAGCACGGGGAGGTGCTGTTCGGCATCCACTGCTGCGGCAATACTGACTGGTCCATGCTGCTGGAGACCCCGATTGATATCCTCAGCTTTGATGCCTACGGCTTTTTTGATACCCTGATCCTGTATGAGCAGAGCGTAAAAAATTTTCTGGCCCGGGGCGGTTATCTGGCCTGGGGAATAGTTCCCACCAGCCCCACAGCTCCCCAAGAGGCGGTCGACCAACTCTGGGAGCGGTTTCAGGAGCAGGTCGTGCAGTTGGAAAAGACTGGACTGGACCGCAAGGCGCTGCTGTCCCAAAGCCTCCTCACTCCGGCCTGTGGACTGGCCTACCTGGCCCCGGAGCAGGCCCGACAGGCCTTGGTTTCCCTGGCGGAATTGAGTGCTCGAGCCCGGGGTTGGCAAGACAGCATCTGACCCTGAATCTGACCGCATTGACTTTCCCGCTTTAAGAATCTATCTTGGCCATAGGAGTTGCAATTGAAATACTCAAGACTCAGTTTCGGACTACAGGGTTGCGGCTGGCTGATGGTGGCCGTGTTATTTTTCGGCCTGGGATGTGCCAGCACCCCCGAACCGCGGCCCTCCATAGCCGGCATTAACAAGGTCCTGTTGGTGGGATTCCCTGGCAAGGTCTACGACGATATGAACAAGGGGCGGCCAATTCTTTCTCTGGCCGAGACCAAGCTGGCCATGGCCTCGAACTTTGATATTACCACTGATGACCGGGACCTCCGAGACCTGCAACTGGTGCAGTGGGGCCAGGTAGGCACTCCTTGTTTAACCTTTAAGATGCTTGATCCTGAGGAATCAGCTACCGTTGCCACTGAAAGAGTTATGGAGCTAGCCCGGGAGAAAAACGTCGATGCCATTATGATCGGTGGCCTGCGGCTCTATGCCGCCCGGGGTGGAGAATACCACCTGGCTCTGACCAAAAGTGTAATGCGCCGCAAGGGTGAGGAAATTCTGGGTGATGCGGAGAGCGATGTAATTCTGGAGGCCATTCTGGTCGGAGCCGACGGCAACTGTCGCTGGCACGGTCAGAAAGAAACCAGTATGAGTTTGGGCACCGGGTTGAAATCGCTGGCCCTTTTGGGCCGGGCAGGAGATGAGGTAGCTTATGACCGGATCGAGCGGGGGCTGACCTATCTGTTTGCCAATCTTCCCAAGCCGCCCCGGACTGATTGATTTGTAGAGCACCCTAAGGGCAGTCTGGCCGGTTATTTTCAGAAAAGGAGATGATCCATGAAAGTCCGAGATGTAATGATCAGAGACGTGGCCACCTTAAATGTCGAGGATGAATTAAGCCTGGCCAACGATATCATGCAGTTAGGGCGTATCCGCCATCTTCCCGTCGTAGAAGGCAAAAAATTGGTGGGCATCATTTCGGAACGGGACCTGTTCCGCACTTCATTGGCCCAGGCTCTGGGTTATGGCACTCGGGCGAGCCGCGATCTGATGAAAACCATTCGGATCAAGGATATCATGAAGACCGATTTAATAACCATCTTCCCGGAAGCAGAATTAAAAGAAGCGGTTCGGCTGATGCTGGATAAAAAAATCGGCTGTCTGCCAGTGGTCCAGGAAGGTGAATTAATCGGATTGATTACCGAAACCGATATCCTCTCTCAATATCTGAAGAGTTGATCCGGATCGACCTGCTGCCAGTAATAAAGGCCGCCTTTAGCTTGATGATCCGACTATGGGGAAAAATACCGCAACCGTAAAGGGGAGAGCCGCTTTCTGATTATTCGGCGGGACAGCGGCGGCAGGCCCGATGATTATCCAGGTTCAGGTGTTTTAAGGTCAGACCAGAAAATCTCAAATATAAGTCAGCCAGGAAGTATAGCGGGGATTTTCCCCTTTGACCACCTCAAAATAGGCCTTCTGCAACTGGAGAGTAACAGGTCCCGGCTGGCCCGGACCGATCCGCCGATCATCCACTTCCCGGACCGGAGTGACTTCAGCGGCGGTACCGGTTAAGAAGACCTCATCAGCGATGTAGAGCTTGTCTCGGCTGAACCGCTCTTCTTTGACGGTCAGCCCCAGGTCTTGGGCCAAGGTGATGATGCTGTCCCGGGTAATCCCCGCCAGGATGGCCGAGACCGGCGGGGTCTCCAGGATGCCCTTTTTGACTATGAAAATATTCTCTCCTGACGCTTCCGCCACATAACCCTCGGTGTCGAGCAACAGGGCTTCGTCATAGCCAGCCTGCGTCACCTCCCGTTTGGCTAGGATCGAGTTGACATAATTCCCCACGGTTTTGGTCCGGGTCATCATAATATTGACGTGATGGCGAATAAATGAAGAAGTCTTGACCCGAATGCCGCGGCGCATGCCCTCGTCGCCCAAGTAAGCCCCCCAGGGCCAGGTGATGATCGCCACCCGGATGGGATTATTCTGAGGATGCAATCCCATGACGCCGTCCCCAATAAAGACCAGGGGCCGGATATAACCCCCATTCGTCCCATTAACCCTGACCGTCTCAATGCAGGCCTGGTCGATCTCTTCGGGGCTATAGGGCATAATCATTTGAATGACATGGGCCGAATCAAACAGCCGTTCGGTATGCTCGGGCAAACGGAAGATGGCGGTGCGGCCATCATGGGTCTGATAAGCCCGGATACCCTCAAAGGTCCCCAAGCCATAATGCAAGGTATGAGTGAGAATATGGACCTGAGCTTCGTCCCATGGCACAAATTTCCCATCCAACCAGATAAATTTAGTTTTTTCAACCATCTGTTACTCCTTCAGGCCATACGTGCAATTTTTTAGCGCATTTTCCCGGGGATGTCAAATAATATTTCCCGTCCGGGGGGCATCCAGGTTTTGTTTGCAATCTGGTCGGTAAATGTGTAATTTAACAAAATACCAGATATTTATTAGGGAATAAGCAAGTTGTATTTCCTGATTTTTGAGGCCTGACTCTGGGGCCGGAAGCAATCCGCCTGTTAAATTCTATACTTAAATGATTGTTAATATGTATTTAACATCAATGGTTGGGAAGATAATTTTTATCCAGTCAGCGATACTTAGGGCTCATTGCTAGTTATGTCACCGATCACCGTAGGGGTCATCGGCGTGGGCTATCTGGGGCGGTTTCACGCGGAGAAATATGCCGCCCTGGAACCGGCAAAGCTGGTCGGGGTGGTAGATCTCGATTTCCAGCGGGCGGCTCAAGTAGCAGAGGCCTGCCGCACCAAGGCCTTTCAGGATTATCGGGAGCTGCTGCCGCTGGTCCAGGCCGTCAGTGTGGCGGTGTTCACTTCCCAGCATTTCAATGTGGTCCGGGACTGCCTGCTCCAGGGCTGCGATGTCTTGGTGGAAAAACCCCTGGCGACGACGGTGACCGAGGCCCAAGAACTGGTCCACCTAGCCCGACAGCAGGGACGGATATTGCAGGTCGGCCACCTGGAGCGCTTTAACCCCGCGGTAGAAGAACTGGTCCGGCGGGTCAGCCAGCCACAATTCATTGAAACCCATCGCCTGGCCTTTTTCAAGGAGCGGGCTACGGATGTGGATGTGGTTTTGGACCTGATGATTCATGACCTGGACCTAACCTTGTCGCTGGTGCCCGGCCAAATCAAAGAAATCCGGGGCGCAGGAATCTCAGTGCTCACTGATACCATTGATCTGGCCAACGCCCGTTTGGAATTTGATACCGGCTGCATTGCCAACCTGACCGCCAGCCGGGTGTCATTTAAGAGTATGCGGAAATTTCGGCTGTTCGAACCCCGGGCTTACCTGTCTCTGGATTTTGAAAAGCGGGAGTTGACTTGTGTAGAAAAGACCGACCAGGCGGGTGGCATCTATCCCGGCATTAACCTCGAGAATCTGAGTTTTCCTCCGGCTGATCCTTTAATGAAGGAGATTGCCGCTTTTCTAGAAGCGGTGGCCCACCGGCAAGAACCGGTAGTCAGCGGCGAAGCCGGCAAGGCGGCCCTGGCCCTGGCACTGGACATCAATGCCGCCATGCGCAAGGCCAAGGCATAAGGATTAGATGCAATTATATAAAATCTCTTTAACCCCCGGTTGCCAAGCGAAGCTTAAAGAGTAGAATAAATATAAATCAATAATCACCCCAGATCAGATGTTTTGAATTCACGACCGAAAACCAAAAACCAAAAACCCCAAATCATGGTGGTGGCCGGCGAGAGTTCCGGCGACCAACACGCCGCCCGGCTGGTGGCGGCGATCCAGGAGCAGTTGCCGGAGGCCGGATTTTACGGCATCGGCGGTGATTATTTGGCCCGCCAGGGGGTAAAGATTGCCTGCCCCGCCCAAGACCTGGCAGTGGTCGGTTTATGGGAAGTGGCGGAAAAGCTGCCGGCGGTAGGGAAAGCCCTGGCAGATTTGTGGCGCTATCTCAAGGAAACCCGGCCGCAACTGGCCATTCTGGTCGATTATCCGGATTTTAACTTCTGGGTAGCCCGTTTTGCCCGACATTTTGGGGTGCCGGTGCTATACTATATCAGCCCCCAGGTCTGGGCCTGGCGGCGTTACCGGGTGCATACCATTGCCCGCCTAGTGGATCGGATGGTGGTGATCTTCCCCTTCGAAGAGGAATTCTACCAGGAGCACGGCGTCGCCGTCACCTACGTGGGCCACCCGCTGTTCGAGACCATGCCGGAGCTGCCGCCCCGTCCACAACTGCGGCGTCAACTGGGGCTAGTCGACCAGGACCTGGCCATTGCGCTGCTGCCCGGCAGCCGGGCCAGCGAGATTGAGCGCCTGCTGCCGATCATGCTGGCCGGGGCCGAAATTGTGCAGCAGCAGGTTCGGCGATGCCGCTTTCTGTTGCCGCAGGCGGCGACCGCCCCGCCTGAGCTGATTGCTGATCTGACCTCTGGCCGGCGGCTGCCCCTGCAGATCTTACAGGGGCAGACCAGTGAAGTGTTGGCCGCGGCTGACCTAGCAGTGGTAACTTCGGGCACTGCCACCCTGGAAGCCGCGCTGGGGGGCACCCCGATGGTCATAGTTTATCGCCTGGCCCCGCTCAGTTACCAGGTGGGGAAGCGGCTGATTCGGGTCAATCATATCGGCATGGTCAATCTGTTGGCCAAAGAGGGTTTGTTCCCGGAACTTATTCAGGACCGGCTGACCCCGGCGGCACTGGCAGCTGAGATCCAGAATCTTCTGACCAACCCCCAACTTTTAGGACGGATACGTTCCGGCCTGAAACGGGTAATTCATAGCTTACAAGGTATTGGCGCCTCCCGCCGGGCCGCTCAGGTGGCCCTGGAACTGCTGGGCGCCGCTGCTCGATAAAAGGTTGCTGCCAAGTTAAATCAACCCAAGCAATATTATAAGGAGGCTCGATGTATTCCAAAATTCACAGTTTGTTGGGACCGGAAGCTGAAGGCTTATTGACTCACACCTGCGCTGGCATTCCCAAAGAAACGCTCCACCTGCCGGGGCCGGATTTTATCAACCGGGTGCTGGAGCCCAGCGATCGGCCGGTGGGCGTGCTCCGCTCTTTGTCGTGCATCTTAAATCATGGCCGCCTGGCCAGGACCGGCTATGTTTCCATCCTGCCGGTTGATCAGGGAATCGAGCATTCCGCCGGGGCCTCATTTGCTCCTAATCCCATCTATTTTGACCCGGAGAATATCGTCAGGCTGGCCATTGAAGGCGGCTGCAATGCCGTGGCCTCCACCCTGGGGGTGCTGGGCTCGGTAGCCCGGCGCTATGCGCACCAGATCCCTTTCCTAGTAAAGATCAATCACAATGAACTTCTTACCTATCCTAATATTTATGACCAGACCCTGTTTGCCCGGGTGGAGCAGGCCTTTGATTTGGGGGCGGTGGCGGTGGGGGCCACCATCTATTATGGCTCGACCGAAAGTCGCCGCCAGATTCAGGAAATCAGCGAAGCCTTTGAAGCCGCTCATGAACTGGGTATGGTAACGGTGCTGTGGTGTTACCTGCGCAACCCGGCTTTTAAAACGGGTGACACAGATTATCATAGCGCTGCTGATCTGACCGGGCAGGCCAACCACTTGGGGGTGACTATCCAGGCAGATATTGTTAAACAGAAACAGCCTGAGGTGAACGGCGGCTACACTGCCCTCAAGTTTGGCAAGACCAATGCCCGGGTCTACTCTGAGCTGGCCGGCGACCACCCCATCGACATGACCCGCTACCAGGTGGCCAACTGCTACATGGGCCGGGTGGGGCTGATCAATTCCGGGGGTGCCTCGGGGAAAAACGACCTGGCGGCCGCCACCCGCACCGCGGTGATCAATAAACGGGCCGGGGGCATGGGACTGATTTCCGGCCGCAAGGCCTTCCAGCGCCCCATGGCCGAAGGGGTGGAATTGTTGAACGCCATCCAGAACGTCTATCTGTGCCCGGAAGTTACCATTGCCTGATGAGCCGGTTTGAGGAAAAGGGTTGGGTCAGAGCTGGCAGCCAAGCCAGGTCCAGGGCCCTACCCTGGTTTCCCGTGGGATTAGCCTGATGTTTACTGGATTGATAGAAGGCATGGGGGAGATCACTGGGATCACCCGGGTGGCGGATGGGTTGCGGCTGGCCATCAGCCCGCCCTTTGATCTGGCCGAGGTCCGGTTGGGGGATTCCATTGCCGTCAGCGGCGCCTGCCTTACGGTAGTCGAACTCAGGGGCGGTGAGTTCATCGTCGAGGTCTCGGCCGAGACCCTGGCCCGAACTACTTTATCCTTGAAAAAGAGGCGTGATCTGGTAAACTTAGAGCGAGCCCTGCGGCTCGGAGATCGACTGGGAGGGCACCTGGTCACCGGCCACGTCGATGACGTCGGGACGGTGCAGGAAAAAATAGTCGGCCCTCAGTCCTGGCGTCTAAAAATTGCTCTCTCGGCCCAGTGGGGGCGCTATGTCGTCGAAAAAGGCTCGATCGCCGTGGAGGGTATTAGCCTGACAGTAAATTCTTGCGGCCCGGATTGGTTTATGGTGAACATTATCCCTTATACGGCTCAACATACTACCATTGCCGGCTTGGCCGCGGGCGCCCGGGTCAATATCGAAACCGATATTATCGGTAAATACGTGGCCAAATTGCTAAGGCCCAAAACCGACACCGGAGGGGTAACCACAGAATTACTCCTGCGTCACAATTTTAGTTAATAACAAGACTTAGGATCATAAGTTAGAAAATTAATATTTAAAAGGAATATGGTAACATGCCGATCGCACCGATCGAAGAAGTAATTGCTGATATCCAACAGGGCCGGATAATCATTTTAGTTGATGATGAAGACCGGGAAAATGAGGGGGATTTGACCCTGGCGGCCGAAAAAGTAACCCCGGAGGCCATCAATTTCATGGCTCGTTTTGGCCGGGGCCTGATTTGCCTGGCCCTGAGCCCGGAGATTATTGAGCGGCTGCAGATTCCGATGATGGTGAGCCGTAATACCTCTCCCTTTCGAACTGCCTTCACCGTCTCTATTGAAGCCAAACGGGGGGTGACGACCGGAATTTCTGCGGCGGACCGCGCCACCACCATCCGGACCGCGGTCGCTGATGACACCGCCCCCGAAGATTTGGTCAGCCCTGGTCATGTCTTCCCGTTGCGGGCCCGGAAAGGCGGAGTTCTGGTGCGCACCGGTCAGACGGAAGGCTCGGTCGATCTGGCCCGGCTGGCCGGTTTGAAACCCGCCGCAGTCATCTGTGAGGTTATGAAAGACGACGGCACCATGGCCCGGATGGCAGACCTGGAGAGCTTTGCGGCCCAGCATGACCTGAAGATCGCCACCATTGCTGATCTGGTGGCCTACCGGTTGGGCCACGAGTCCTTTGTGCACCGCCGGGCGGTTACCAAACTGCCGACCTATCATGGCGAATTCACTGCCATCGCCTATGAGAATGACATTGATGATTTTCAGCACCTGGCCCTGATCAAGGGCGAGATCCGGCCGGATACCCCCGTGCTGGTTCGGGTCCATTCCGAGTGCCTGACCGGGGATGTCTTTGGCTCTTTGCGCTGCGACTGTGGTGATCAGTTGATTTCTGCGATGCAAAAGGTAGAGGCGGAAGGCTGCGGAGTGATAATTTATATGCATCAGGAAGGCCGCGGGATTGGACTGGTCAACAAGCTGCGGGCCTATGAGCTTCAGGATCAGGGGGCGGACACCGTGGAAGCCAACGTTGCCCTGGGATTTAAAGCAGACCTGCGGGATTATGGCATTGGCGCCCAGATTCTGCGTGACCTGGGAGTGCGGCAGATGCGCCTGATGACCAATAATCCCAAGAAGATCATTGGCTTGGAGGGCTACGGACTCAAGGTCGTAGAGCGGGTGCCGCTGGAAGTTCCTCCGAACCGGGAAAATGCGAAATATCTCAAAACCAAATGTCTGAAGATGGGCCATTTGCTCGATTTGGCGTAAAGGGGATCGGCATGATCAAGACGGTGGAAGGCAAACTCCTGGCGGAGGGACTGAGATTTGCCCTGGTAGTGAGTCGATTCAATGATTTTATCTGCAATCGCCTGCTGAGCGGGGCCCTGGATGGACTGATCCGCAAGGGAGCGCGGGAAGAGGATGTGAAAATCTTTATGGTGCCGGGAGCTTTTGAAATTCCCCTGGTCGCCAAGAAACTGGCCCAGAGCCAAGCCTTTGATGCGGTCATCTGCCTGGCCGCGGTGATCCGGGGAGCGACGCCGCATTTTGATTATGTGGCCTCCGAGGTCAGCAAGGGCATTGCCAACGCCTCGCTGGAGACCGGAATGCCGATCATTTATGGGGTGCTGACCACTGATACCCTGGAGCAGGCCATCGAGCGGGCGGGCAGCAAGGCCGGCAACAAAGGCTTTGCCGCCGCCGAAGCGGCCATCGAAATGGTCAACCTGTTGCGGCAGATCGGAGTTTAGCCATTTGTGCCCCGGCTTGCTAAAAGTCAGGCCCGGGAATGGGCGCTGCAGTGTCTTTATTTAGGGGAAATGGCTGGGCCCTTTGACGAATCACTCTCTAACCATTACTGGCAATATTTTCACCAAGGCAGAAAACCCTCTGCCTATTTCAAGCAATTGGTAGAGGGGGTGGCAGACCACCGCGAAGAACTGGATGCCTTGATAACCCGGTTCTCCGAGCATTGGCGGGTAGAGCGGATGACTGCCATTGATCGAAATGTTCTGCGGCTGGCCATCTTTGAACTGCTTTATCTGCCTCAGGCGCCGCCCAAAGCGGTGATTAATGAGGCCATAGAGTTGGCCAAACGTTACAGCACCGAGGACTCCGGGGCCTTTATTAACGGCATTCTGGATCGCATCTGGAAGGCCAGAGGTGAACAACTTTAGCGTACAAGAAGGAGGATACCATGGTCCACAAATCGTTAGCGATTATCGTAATTCCGTTGCTCATAGTCTCCCTGGCCGGCTGTGCGGTTAATGGCCATTATGATCCGGCCCGTTCGGCCGGGGCCGGGGTCTTGGGAGGAGCCGCAACCGGCGCGGCTTTGGGTTCCATTATTGGGGCCGCTACCGGCTCGGCCGCTACCGGAGCCTGGGTTGGCGCCGCTACCGGGGCGGTGGCCGGCGGGGTGGGAGGCTACCTCTATGCCAGACACCGGGAATCCCAGGTGCGCAGTGCTGATCTAGCGGCCCAGGATTACAATTACAGCCCGGCTCGGGGCAATATCCTGGCGATTGAAAAAGCCGATGTCAATCCCACTAAGGTTAAACCGGGCGGGCAGGTTGACATGGTGATGTCCTACACCCTGTTAACTCCGGAAAACCAACCTACCCCGGTTACGGTGGTGCGCGAGATTCAGCATAACGGCACCCGGGTGGGCGCTCCCAACCAGAATCAGACCACCAAGTCTAACGGCACCTATGTGGATCAGGTTGCCTTTAAGGTGCCTCAAGATGCATCGCCGGGCACCTATACCGTGGTCAACAAAGTGACGACCGGCCAGGCCTTTGATGAGAAAACCACTTATTTCATGGTCGAACCTTAACTTTGACTGGAAATCTATTGCTCAGTTCATAACATAAATGAATTGAGGTTAGAAT
>JBKHJN010000082.1:0-4855 GCA_046538075.1 Desulfobacteraceae bacterium
TAAGAAATGCCGACCCTCTAAACATCTACAGATATGGTGATTTCATTTACCATCTCTTCCGCTACCCTGGTCAACCGAACCGGCTTAGACCGGTTGACTACCGGAAAATGCTTGAAAAGAACGGCTGGGGCAACATAAGAATTTTTCCTCTGGTGGTTGTGGATGAGGGTTATCTTGGCAAGGTGCGGAATTCACTTCATAAAAAATTTCAAGGCCCAGAAAACGAGATGGCATATTTAAGTTTAATGCTTTTGGCTACAAAAACCTGAACTCGATGCAAGAAGAAAAATAACCTTCATTGTGAGCCTTAACAATATCTCCATACAAGCCGTTGTCGTAGGGCTGGGCCTTGGGTACCGGCTCGTCTTTGACCGCCAAGCTACATAGCAGCCTCTGACACACCGTGGCTTCGAACGGGGGCCTTGGTCCCGAACGCCACGCCGGGTGCGCCGCTGCGTAAAAAAACTCCCAGATTCCGAGCGGCCAGAAACCCGGTACCCCATACTCCCGGCGAATTTAGTCTCTGCCGACTGAACATATCCAGGACGTTCAGCAGACCCAGTTTACGCCCTGACGCCAGCCTATCCTCAATGATGTCCACGAAATGCACCGGGGCAAGCAACCTCGGTGGGCTCAAAGGAGCGGCTGCTGCTTGCCGCCGTCCCTCCTGGACGGGAAGCCGTTGCAAATTCACCCGATACGAACGCTACCCTGCTTGAAGCGGACCCGCCACCCCTGCCGGTCGGGGGCTGCTCTGATCCGCTGATACCCGAAAGCGGCTGGGACATGACTGCCTGTCAGGATCCCGGTCTCGAGCCTTTCTTTTCGGAAGAGCGGGCCGTCCCGATAAAAGTCAGTCCGGGGACTTAAGGCCAAACTGGACCTTTGCCCACGCTTACTCCTGCCGGCGCCGCTCCTGGATCATCTGGCGCTTCTAAGCCGGTCCTCCAAATTTTTCCAAGAATCTCGTCCAAGCTCAGGACGAGGAGCTGTTTTCGGTCTCCAGCTCCTTTAAGCGGCAAGTTTCATCTTCCTGAACCTCGAGGCACTTGGCCTCAGGTTGACCTTGAAGTTGGCCTGCTGATGAATCCAGGGTTGCTTCCCTGATGTCCGGCGCGTGGGTGGGGCCGGGAGGGATGGCCGTTTGGAGCTTTGCGGCGCAATGACGGGGTTGAGTTGCTCCCTGGCAAACATACCGGCGTAAGGCATTTGCGAGAAAAATCCAAACTTAGGAGGAAGCATGAAAATATCTTACATTGTTCTCAAAGGTATGCCCCTCGGCGGGGGGATAGAGAAGTATACCGAAGAGATCGGTTCCAGGCTGGTCGAAAGAGGACATGATATTGCTGTCTATGCGATGGGGCATTATGGAGCCGAAAATGGAATATACAAAGGAATGAAAATAAGGATCATTCCCACTCTGAAAAGCAGGAGCTTGGAAAAATTATTCGCCTCTTTTATTGCGACGGTCAGGCACTGTTTTGGAGATAATGGCAAAGACCTGGTACATTATCATGCTTTTGGTCCATCAATGTTTAACTTCATCCCCAGGTTTTTGGGTAGGAAAGTAATTGTCCAGGGACATGGTCTGGAATGGAAAAGATCAAAATGGGCCCTCTCCGGCAGGATGTTCCTTAAACTCTCGGAACGCCCCTCCGTTAAATTCCCGCACAAACTTACGGTGGTTTCCAAGGTCCAACAGAAATATCTTCAGGACCGATATGGGATCAAAAGCGTATATATTCCCACAGGGGTCAATCCAGCCCAAATAGCCGCCCCGGATCTGATCAAACAATACGGCCTTCAGGGGAAGGATTATATCCTTTTTGCCGCCCGGCTCGTTCGGGAAAAAGGGGCTCATTATCTGATCGAGGCCTACAAGCGCCTGAAAACGGACATAAAACTCGTGATAGCAGGCGACGCCCAGCACGAGGAAGAGTATAAGTCCCAACTTTACGATCTGGCGGGAGGTAACAATAACATTATTTTTACCGGGTTTGTCACCGGCAGGTTGCTGCATGAGCTTTTCAGCAACTGCCGCCTTTTTGTTCTGCCCTCGGAAATCGAGGGACTTCCGACTGCTCTGCTTGAAGCCATGAGTTACGGAAGTACCTGCCTTGCTTCGAATATTCCGGAAAATCTCGAAGCACTTAATGGCTTTGGATATACCTTCAGGAATAAAGATACTGATGATCTGGAAAATAAAATTAAATTCTTGATAAATAACACAATTGATAATGAGTTAGCCAAAAAGGGCAAACATTATGTTTTGGAGAATCACAGCTGGGATAACATTACCGACAAGTTCGAGGAATTATACACGACAGTCATGAACGGGGAAGCTTATGCATTCAATTAACTTTGCCAGCCTCATCGTTACTTACCGCTGCAACGCCAAGTGTCATATGTGCAATACCTGGCAGTACCCCTCAAAAAAAGAAGAGGAGATAGGTCCCTTTGTTTATGAAAAATTACCGTTTATGAACACGGTAAATGTAACCGGCGGTGAGCCGTTTCTAAGGAATGACCTGGGGGATATCATCAGTGTTTTGAAAAGAAAAACCAAAAGACTGGTCATAAGTTCAAATGGCTTTTTAACTGATAGGATACTGAAACTATTTGGGAAACACAAAGACATCGGCCTGAGGATCAGCCTCGAAGGCCTTCCCAAGACCAATGACGAGCTTCGAGGGATAAAGAACGGTTTCGATAAAGGTTTAAGGACGCTCATAGAGCTCTATCACATGGGAGTAAAAGATATCGGGTTTGCCATAACCGTTTCGGACAAAAATGCAAGAGATATGATCGATCTTTACCATCTGGCCAAAATGATGGGTCTTGAGTTTGCTACTGCCGCGATCCATAATTCTTTCTATTTTCATAAACTTGACAACAGGTTCGACTACCCTGAAATAGCTATACAAGAATTCCAAAAGCTTATCAAAGAACTCTTAAAATCAAAGAGAATGAAAGATTGGTTCAGGGCATATTTTAATTATGGATTGATAAATTATATCAAAGGGAATAAAAGGCTTCTGCCCTGTCAGATGGGCCATGACTCTTTTTTCCTGGAGCCTAATGGCCGGATACTCCCATGCAATGGGTTGGAAGCAGATATGGGTAACCTTACTCAGGCCTCTTTTGAAGACATCTGGAATGGAAGGAAGGCGGAAGAAATACGACAGATGGTAAGGGATTGCCAAAAAAATTGCTGGATGATCGGCTCAGTACGCCAGCAGATGAAAAAGTATATTTGGAAGCCCGGTCTCTGGATAATTAATCATAAATTTTTGGGAAAAGAAATTTCCGTCTAAGTTCGTAGTTTAGAATGCTCTTTGAAAGAGCGTCCCGTCTGTTGGATGATTATCCTGTGGCAATATCAGCCCATCCTAAACTCGCCTACGCTTCTGCAGTTAAATTGCCTCCCCATCTGATTCAGCCTCAATCTAAATTATTATAAAAAAAATTGGCTGGGGGACCAGGATTCGAACCTGGATAGGCAGATCCAGAGTCTGCTGTCCTGCCGTTGGACGATCCCCCAGCTAGCCTTTATTTATACGCAGGCCGCGGTTTTTTGTCAACCGGGGAAGCCGTGAGAACCGATGGATTCCCCGGTACTTTTCTTCGCTCCGGGTGTCTCTTCCGCTTGACAGTATGGGCCTTTGCCACGTATAAAGGCCATTAACGAGGTGATGGGGCTCGCCGGGGTGGGAAAAGGGTCACCCGAACTGCGGAAACGCTGATAGCTCCTGATGATGCCGCCCGGCGCTCAGGAGCTTTTTCTTTGAGAGCCGCAGGGCTTTAACCCCGGAACCTGCTTGTCATTTTGTACCCAAGGAGGCGCGCATGGCCATTAGCCTGGCCTTCATCATTGTATTGGGGTTGGGCGCGGACTACCTGTTCCGCCGGCTCAAGTTGCCCGGTCTGGTGGGCATGCTCCTGGTGGGCATGCTGGCCGGGCCCCATGTCCTGGGATTGATCCAGCCCGAAATGCTGGCCGTGTCCGCGGATTTTCGCAAAATCGCCCTGATCGTCATTTTGCTCCGGGCCGGGTTCGAGCTCCGGAAAGACACCCTGCACCGCACCGCCCGCCCCGCCGTTCTTATGTCTTCGGTCCCGGCCCTTTTTGAAATCGCCGGGGTGGTGCTGGTGGCCCCCTTTTTCCTCGACCTCACCCCTCTGGAAGCCGCGATTTTGGGCTCCATTTTGGGCGCGGTCTCTCCCGCGGTGGTGGTGCCCCTGATGATCCAGTTCATGGAGCGCAACCTGGGGGCCAAAAAAGGCATCCCCACCCTGGTGCTGGCGGCTTCGGCCATTGACGACGTTTTTGTCATCGTCATTTTTACCATCCTGCTGGCCATGGAAACAGGCCAGCAGGTCAACTTCGCCTGGCAGATCTCCAGCATCCCCGTGTCCATCGTGCTGGGCATCATCCTGGGCCTGATTCCCGGCTACCTGCTCTACAAGCTCTTCACCAAAATGGAGTTCGCCAGTCCCCGGCGCACCATCATCGTGGTGGGGGTGGCCATCGTCCTTACCTGGATCGAGGACATCACCCACAAATACCTGCCCATGGCCAGCCTTCTGGGGGTCATGGCCCTGGGTTTCATTATCCTGGAAAAGCAGGAAAGCCTGGCCCACCAGATATCCCAGAAATTAAAACGCGTCTGGGTCTTTGCCGAACTGCTGCTGTTCGTCCTGGTGGGCGCGCAGGTGAACCTGGAGGTGGCCTGGAACTCCGGCCTGGCCGGCCTGGCCGTGATCGGCGTCGGCCTGGTGTGGCGCTCTGCGGGCACCTATCTCTCGGTCCTGGGCGCCGGCCTCACCTGGCGGGAAAAGCTCTTCTGCGTCATCT
>JBKHJN010000083.1:0-4668 GCA_046538075.1 Desulfobacteraceae bacterium
GCCGCGCTATCCTGAGCCAGTCCCCGGAGACTAATCATGACACGGTCGATAAGAGATAGCCGCTCCGAATCTTCCGCGCCGGATTTCTTCAGTCCGGCATCGATTTTGGAAAAATCGATAATTTCGTTGATGTAAGAAAGGATGTATTCAGCGGCAGATTGAATCTTCTTCAGATCAGCGATAAGGTCTAGCCGCCCTTGTGCGGCGGCGTTCTCCAGCAGGGTCTCGCTGAGACCGATGACATCGTTTATCGGCAGGCGCACCTTATAGTGCAGGTTGGCGATCAGGGAGGCCAGATTAGAAACGGCATCGCCAGAAGCATATTTGGCTGAGTCCAGGAGGTCGTTGATGATCTCCCGGAGTTGCCGGCCGGCAAAGTGAATCCCGCTAAGATTAGCGATGAACTCCGCCTGACCTGGACCATCGGCGTCTTCCCGCAACCGTTCACTAGAACGGATAATAGCGTCCACAGGCGTCCGCAATTCATGACGCAGATTGGTCCATAGGGTTTGCGGGCTTTGCTCCCCATCAGCTTCTGGACCCGAAACCCTCGGAACGGCCGCAGTGGTTTCCTGGGTTTCGGTGTGAGTGGGGTCGGATTCGGTGGTGGACATGGTTCGGCTAAGTCGTCTCCTTGCTTAAAAAACCTTGTATTTTCCCCAGCAGCCGGCGCCAGTCGATGGGCCTGCTGTCAGAGTCATCGCCATTAGCGGCAAAGATTGGCAATCAGAAGGCACCGGGGCCTTGTTTTATTTTCGTACTTCGTCTATAGTTTCTGGGTCTCGGAAAACGCGAGCCTCTTCCCTCAAAAAAAGACTATAAAAATGCACGGGGGGAAGCTACTCCTGTTTTTCAATTTTTCTGGGCGGCGCAGATATCCTGCTGTAATTTTTGCGAAAATTCGGCCACCAGGCCGCTCATGGCCTGGGCAAAAGCTGTGGAAGAGTCCTCGGCAAATGGTTCGCTTCTCATATCGTACTCCCGGCGAAAAATTACCCGCCGGGGCGCCTCGTCGCTATCTATCAGGCTCACTTCGATCTGCAGGGCCGCCCGGGAAATCGAGCCGGTCCGCTCCCAGGCGAAGACAAAGACATGGCCGCTCAATTCCAGGGGCGCCCCGGTGGGATCATTGGCGCCTACCACCCGGGGAAAGAGTGAACTGAGGGTCAAATCCCGTTGCAGGCTCTCCGGCAATAGGGTCCCTGGACTGGCAACCCATTGAAAGGCGCTGGAGAAGGAGACCTCGCCTCCCGGTTTTAAAACCACCATCCCGGTGCGTCGGTAAGGGTCTGAGCTCGTAAATGTCCACACGCGCAGGCCCTTTTTAAATGCCTGAGGGCATTTCCCCAAGGTAGGTTGGTAGTCCAGTTGATAATATACCGGGGGCGCCGATGACGGAAAAATAAGCGATGCGCAACCTGCCGCAAATATAGGGATCAGCCAGAGAAGCCACCACTTTGACAAAATCATGATTATCTCCTGAAGGGCTCCTCTTCGCGAGGCACGATAAGAATTTTACCTGGTTTTTCTTGCAATTCATGCACCAGCCCTTTGAGGTTGGTGAGAACCTGGTTTATCTGAAAGATGGTTTGCTCCATCTGCCTGGCAATATTGCCCACCGAACCGGGAGAAATTCTCCCAAACTGGGAGGCCAAAGCCTCGCTGCTTTTCTGCGCCGCGGCAGCAGTGGCGGCAAGATCAGCAAAGCTTTTCTTCCATTTTTGGGGTGTTCCAGGCTTACCCAAGGCGTTAACCAGGTTTTTTATATCCGCGGATATTTCCCTGAAATTCTGTATGGTTTTGCGAATATCCTTGTCTGCCAGCAGCCTGGTAGCTTCTTGAGCCGTCTTCCTCGAATCTGCAATCAGTCCCTCAAAATCCACCGCAACGATCTTTTTATAAATCTTTGCCATCGCATCGGCGATCTGGATTTCTGAAGGGCGGGCCGGGATCAGGGGATACTTGAGGGGGAAGTTGATTTTCGGGGTTATCTGATCAAGGTCGGGTGGAGCCTGGTCGATCGATAAGTAGAGTTGTCCCATAATGCCGGCAAAAATAAGTTTAACCGCCATGTTAGCGACGTTGAAGTTCGATGCCAACTGCATCTCTACCCGGATGAGTTTCCCGTCCGGCGCAATACCGATGGCCTGGACGGTGCCCACCTGTACGCCTAAGTAGGTCACCCTCGCCCCCGGGTTGAGCCCCTGCACCGATTCATTGAAAAACGTTACATAAGTCTTGGCCGACGTGAAGACATAGGTGGTTCCAGCCCAGATAAGGCCGCCAACGACAATCGCCAGGCCGATTAAAAAGAACAGTCCCAGTTGAAAGTGACTAATCTTCTTGGCCATTAAGCTGTTCCCCTGGCTGTCGGCCTGACGACTCCCCGCTGGAAAAAGAGCCGAACGCGTGGATCTTTACTTTCTTGCAACTCTGCTAAGGGTCCGGAAACAATAATCCCTTTACTTTTCACGTCCAGCATAATACAGCGACCGGCCAGGTTTTCAATTCTTTCTAATTCCTGGGTCGCCACCACTAAGGTGATCCCTAAGAAGGCGTTGAGCTCCAGCAGGAGCTCGTCCATGCCGCGGCCGATTACCGAATCCAAACCAACTCCGGGGTCGTCACATAAAATGATCTCGGGATCGAGGGCCATGGTTCTAGCCAGGGCAGCCCGCTTCTTCATGCCGCCGCTCAACTCACCCGGCATCAGGTGGCCGTACTGGCCCAGTTCGACCAAATCGAGCTTCAATTGTACAATACCAGCAATGAGTTCTGATGGAAGATCGGTGAACTCCTCCAAAAGCAGCGCCACATTCTCAGCCACGGTAAGGGATTCGAAAAGGGCTCCCGATTGGAACAAAAAGCCGAGGTGCTGACGAACCCGCGCTACCGCTTCTCCGGCATTTCCCGGGGTGATTTCCTCTCCCATTACCCGGATCCGCCCCCGGTGGGGAGAAATCAGGCCGGCCATAACTTTGAGAAGGGTGCTCTTGCCGCACCCGCTGGGGCCGAGAATCGTCAGGATTTCTCCTTGGCGTACGGAAAAGCTCACTCCATCTAGTACAATGGTATCACCGTAGCCGACCACCAGATCTTTTACAGTTATGATGTCAATGTCTTGCAGCTTCGGTTCGGTGTGCCTCACTGCCATTCCCGATCTTCCTCTACCATCCATACATGTGGAAAATATAGCTTAAGAGCGTATCCCAAAAAATGACTACGAAAATACCGGTCACGACCGCGGAAGTCGTCTGAATTCCCACGCTGATCGGCTCCGTACCGGTTCTGAGCCCCCGGAAGCAGCCGATGAGGGCGATGAAGGCGCCAAAGACACCGCCTTTGATGAGCCCGGTATAGATATCGCAGCTCCTGAGTGCCTTTTGCGCCTCTGCCAAAAAACTCAATACCGGCATATCCAAAATCATGTTGCTGGTTAAGAGGCCGCCGATAATGCCGGCAGCATCAGAGATCATCGTCAGCAGCGGTGCGGCCAGTATCAGGGCGAAAACCCGGGGCAATACCAGAAAGCGGGTGATATCAAAGTTATGGACCGTGAGAGCATCAATCTCTTCGTTCAGTTTCATGGTGCCGATTTCCGCAGCAAAGGCGCCCCCCAGGCGTCCCGCCAGGATTACCCCGGTCAGAAGCGGTCCCATTTCCCGAGTGACCGCAATGACCACTATGTCGGCGATAAATATATCTTGTCCGAAACTACGGACGGTATCAATTCCCTGAAATACCATGAGAGCCCCCAACAACAGGCTCATGGTGACCAGCAAAGGAACTGCGTCCACCCCGACGAACTGAATTTGATAAAGGATTTCTCTCATATGCATTCCACCCGCATGCATGAGCTGTCTGGGACCGGCGGCTAAGAAATCCCCCAGGAATCGGATAAAGGCATAGGCTTCACAGAGATACTGCCAAACCCGTTCCCACAAGCGCCAGAGAGGATCGATCCGGGGTTTTACCTCGTAGACGGGACGGCCCGACGAATGTTCCCGCCAATAGCTGAGGAACAGGCCCATTACTGCCGGCAGATGAAGATGGGAAAGCTCGATTCCCTGCTGACCACATCGATCTTCAAGATTCAGAAGAAGCGCGACACCGGCGGTATCGATACCGGTGACTTCCCGAAAGTCGAGAACGAGGTGTTGTGGAGTACTTGCTTTCAGAGTGTAGGTTACCTCGCGCCACAATCGGCCCGCCTGGGTTCGGTCGAGCCGGCCGTGGAGCTGGACCACCGCCTCCCGCCCGGTTGTTTTTATCATATTCATCCCCCGGCCCTTCAGTCCTCACCCATCAAATCAACCGTCCTTGAAGAGACACATGCATTGTCATCCCTAAGATAGCGCTAAGATAGCGGTGACCGGCGAAAAAGGCTTGGAAATGGCTTTTAACAATTCTTTCTAGATTTATTTGAGCTGGCCTCAGATCCTCTTTGATATTAGCTGGATATATGATGATTAATATAATTTAATCCATTTTCAAAGGAGTCAAAATAAAAAAGCCATGAGGAAGCAATATTTCTTCTAAGCTCTATTAAAGGCGATTATTGGCACCCCCAAACCTTGGAGAGGTGGCTTACAATGATTAATTTTTTTATGTGTGAGCCGGGTAAGAACGTCGTTACAATTTAAGTTGTTGGGTTCGCAAGCTATTTTA
>JBKHJN010000042.1:0-20705 GCA_046538075.1 Desulfobacteraceae bacterium
TTGCTCAAGGCCCACTCGGTGAGCCCTAACTGCTGGTAGGCCCGGGCCAGACCGGCATTGCGCACCGCTAAATCCTGGTCCAGGGATTGGCGGGCCCGGAACATGGCCACGTTGTCGTTCAGCTCAATGGACTTATTGATCTCCTGGATGGCCTCCCCGGGCCGGTTGAGGTCGGTCAAGGCGATGCCCTTATAGAGGTGAGGGGTGGGATCCTTGGGATCCAGGCTCTTGGCGTAGTCCCACACCTCCAGGGCTTTGTCAAAGGCGTGGGCCTGGTAGAGCGCCTTGCCCAACTGGCTCTGATATTGAGAGAGCCGGGGATCCAACAGGGTGGCGGTCAACATTTCGGTCAGACCCTGGGTGAAATTCCGGTGCCGGAAATGGTAGGTGGCCAGCCCCAGATGCGGCTCTCCCAGGCTGGGGTCGAATTCCGAGGCCTGGAGGAATAATCTTTGGGCCGCGGTATAATCCCGGTAGGCCAGGCGCACGAACCCGGCCAGACTGAGGACCTCGGCATCTTGGGGCGCCAGTTGCCGGGCCTGGTCCACGGTCTGCTGGGCCCAGCCCAGGTATTCCGAGCCCAACCAGATCTTGGCCAGATAAACATAGGCATCGACAAACCGGGGATCCGCGGCCAGGGCCTTTTGTAAATTCGGGATGGCCGCGGGCAGGTCAAATTGGGACATCTTCACCAGGGCCAGGCTGAGCAGGGCCACCGGCGAGTTCGGGGACTGGGACAGGGCGGTGTTAGCCTCGGACAGGGCGGCGTCCTTGCGGTTCTGGACCAGATAGATCTGGGCCAACAAGGCCCGGGGCAACGCCGCGTCCGGTAGCTGACGACTGGCGGCCTCCAGCTGAGACACCGCTTTATCGATCTGGCCCGCCAACATGGCAAAATAACCGGCCATGGTGAGCAAAAACGGGGCGGGGCGCAGCTTCTGGGAAGCCGCCTGGACCAGTTCATAAGCGCCAGTTAAATCACCCAGGCGGTAGCGGCAGAGGGCCATCCCGATAATAGTGCGGTCGTCCGCATCTCGGACCCGGCGGAAATAGCCCAGGGCCTCTTCTGGAGCATTGTGTTGCAACCTGACCCAACCCATCAAGGTCAGGGCCCGGCCATTGTCGGGAGCTTGGGCCAGGACGGCTTTGGCCTGGGCCTCGGCCTCCGGCAGGTTGCCCTGATCATAGGCGGCCTCCCCCTGCTGGATCAGGGCGGCCAGGGGCGGGGGGCTGGCCGGCAGCCGCGTCTCTCCGGGCCGGGGGGAAAGCGGCAGGTCCCGATAGCTGAAGATGCCCGGATAATAAAGGACCCATTGGGCGGCATCGGCCGGCTGCACTAGAACGCGCTTGCTGGGGCCTTTTCCCGGTGAGGCAAAACCTTCCTCCCCGGGTTGGAGACACAATTCTCCCAAGGGATTGATCAACCAGACCTGGCCTTCCAAGAGGGTCACGGTGGTGATGCCGTCCGGCTGGACCCGGACGACAAACTCGGTGCCGCGGATGGTGGCGGTAATCACCGGAGTCTCTAATTCAAACCGGAATTTTTCATTCTTGTTGCGCAGCCAGATTTCTCCGTTAGGGACCTGGTATAAGCTGGCGGGAGGCTTTTCCAGAATGGCCGGGGTCACCGCCGGGGCCTGCAGGTGGGGGGAGGGCACGATTTCCTTCAGGATTATGGTGGTGTTTTCCTGGAGCTGAATCTGGCTTTCATCCACACAGAGGATGGCAGTCCGGGATGCCGGTCCGGTCCTGATCGCATCCCCGGGGCCAAGCTCTTGATTGATCCTGGCCTTTACCCATTTTTCGGTCCCGCTGGGGCGGACCATGACCTGACCTTGCAGATGGATGATTTTCCCGGCCTGCGGCGGCTGAGCTCCGGCTGACCGGCTGCCCGCCATCACCAGGGTAAGCAAGATTAACCAGGCTATCCGGCTTGTCCTGAGCATGACCCTCCTCCTCCGGTTAAATTGTTAAACAGCAAGCAGAATTTTTATAAGGAAAGATTATTAACCTCTTACCCCGAATAATCGTCCTTTAACACCCCGGCGGACCAGGGGGGTCGGGAGGCAATCAAGTCTAGGTAAAAAGATGGGGCAACTAGTGAGTCATCTCCCATAAATCGAGGTTAACCGGTTTATCGTCCACCTAAACAAAGAGGCAATTCTCCTTAAACCGATAGACTGGCGGGACGGTTTTTTTACCTCCTCGATGATAGGCCCTTTGGGGGCGGCAGGTGTTGATTATTGGTCTGGCTCTCAGGCCCAGCCTGAGTTGAGCCCGGAGGGTTTAAAATGCGTTGAGTACTGCTAATGCTGTTCAAGTCTGCAAAGATAACAAAAAGCGGAAGTCCATTCCCTATGCTTCCCTACTACACTAGCAAGATAATGGTTGGAGGGCGAGTAGGTTTAATGATAGAGAAGGTAGATCTTGCTGTCGTTATTTTAAAACAAGCTTTAATAGAGTCAAGCATTTTTATGACCTGAGGTTAATAAAACTCCTGGCTCGCAAGCTGGTCGGTTTACATCTGGTAATCCCTGCTCCTTGAGCTTTGCCACTGGAGATCTTAAAATTTAAAATTGCTACGGGGCATAAAACACCCCGGAGATGGCCATGGCATTGGAGTATTCAATTGAAACCCGGAGTTTTTTCTGATAATTAAATATTAACCCGGCCATAGGGCAGTTTTTCCTGACCATTGGGGATAAAGGGTTGATATGTTTTTTAAGCTGGGAGAAACAGATGTTTCCCGAAACCAAGATCTTCGACAAGATCTGCGCTAAGAAGCAGAGTATCGACCGGGTGGTCCTGGAAAAGGTGATCACCTTGGCCGTGGAGCTGGCCCGGGAAGGCAGGGAAGGCCGGAAAATCGGTACCTTATTTACCATCTTTGATTCGGATGCGGTGCTGCAACGCTCCAAGTGTTTGATTCTTGACCCCTTATTCGGACATCCGGACGAAGTCAAACGGATCGACAATCCTAACATGCGGGAGACCTTAAAAGAGCTGGCGCAGCTGGACGGCGCCTTCGTGGTCTCCGACCAAGGCATTGTCATCTCTGCCTGTCGATATCTGAATGCCTCCTCGGCCAGGATTGATCTGCCCCTGGGCCTAGGGGCCCGCCATATGGCTGCGGCCTCAATCACCGCTGATACGCAAGCCGTTGCCGTGGTGGTCTCCGAAAGCTCGGTGGTACGGGTATTTGACGCCGGTGAGCTGGTCTCGGAAATAATCCCTGAACTCTGGGTACTGAGCCGCTACAGCCTCCACCTGCCCTGGCCCTATATGGAACAGACCACCAATCATGTTACTGTGGTGAGCAAGGAAGATTGACCAGGAACCACTTGAGGGGCAGCCCCATGGTCTTCGCCCCCTTCTGGCCTTGATGATGTTGGGGATGCTGCCGGTTCCTCCTGGCCAACCGGATGTAACAGGGTTAATGCTGAATCAGGGTTGTCAAGAATCCAGGTGGCGAGACACGAGATGCAATATGCTTACTAATATCATTGACCGCGACAGATGGCAGAAGCTAGTGTTATGCCTTATCATGCTGACCGGGATTTTAGCCGGCTGCCAAATGCCAGAGCCGCCATTAAGTCCAGAGGCAACAGCTTTTAAGGAAAGAATCTTAGAGATTATCCAGGAGTTTTCCCAGCCTCTGGTGGGCCCGACCGCCGAGCGGGACATCAAATCCATCCAGACAAAATTAGAAAAATTATACCGAGATGCTGATCAGGACCAGTTACCCACATCTTTCACAGTTGGAGTCCTGGATAAGCAAGGGGTGGCATTAACTGCATATCCGGACAGGCCTTATAATGTTCAGGTTTTCTTAAATTATCACGTCGTGGTTAAGGCCCTGGAGGAGCGCAGGATTGTGCAGGCCAGACTGTTCTTCCAGAATGGCTCCAAGCTTTATGTTATCTGCTCCCCCCTTTTGCGCCAGGCAGAGCTCAAAGGTTTGTTGATATTATGTTTTGACGCGGCGGAGGCGGACCGCAAATGGGGCATAACCGAAGAAGAGTTTCTGGCGCTTAATTTTAACCACCGATAATTTAATCAGCCGGCAACTGGTATATAATGGTGCCTTGGTTGGCCGACCGCAACGATTCATGTCCAGGTTCCGATGAAAAAAGCCAAAAGCCCTCCCTCTGATTATTCCATCCGGGCTGAGGGCCGCCGGGGCGAGGGGCTTGTCTTGTCGATTTCAGGGCGGATCGCCTTGGAAAATCTAACCTCCATCAAATCCGAGTTGGAGACCCTCTTAGCTGAGCGAAAACCCGGACAGATTACCGTTGAGCTCTCGAAAGTCGAGTACCTGGACAGCGCCGGCGCCTTGCTGCTGCTACAGATGGAAAATGAGGCCGAGAGCCGGTCGATTTCCTGGAGCCTGGTTGATCTGCCCGAAGAAGCGGAGCGCATCCTGGGCCTTATTGATCGGGAGGCGCTGACCGCACCCCGGGCGGTAAAGCCAGGCCGCCTCCCGGTGCTGGAACAGGTAGGCGAGGTAAGTTTAGCGGTCCTCAACGATTTCGTTCAGGTATTGACTTTCCTGGGCAGCCTCTTGGCAGCAATGGCTTTCGCCCTCCGCCATCCGGGCTCGGTGCGCTGGAGTGACACTTTATCTTCCATGAAAAGGGCCGGGGTGGATGGGCTGCCCATCGTGGGTCTGATCAGCTTCCTGCTCGGGCTGATCATTGCCTTCATGTCCTCCCTGCAGCTCAAACAGTTCGGGGCCAATATTTATGTAGCGTCGCTGTTAGCCATTGCCATGGTCCGGGAACTGGGGCCAATCATGACTGCCATCCTGGTAGCCGGACGGTCGGGTTCGGCCTTCGCGGCCGAGATCGGCACCATGATGGTTAATGAGGAAGTGGATGCCCTGGTGACCATGGGATTCGACCCCATCCGGTTTCTGGCCGTTCCCAAGGTTGTGGCCGCCATGCTGGTAGTGCCGTTGCTTACTCTATACGCCGACCTCTTCGGTCTGTTAGGGGGTATGGTCGTGGGGGTGCTCGGCTTGGACCTGACGGTTTTCACTTATATCCAGCAAACCCAGACCAGTCTGGAGGTCTTTGATATTATTTCCAGCCTGTTTAAGTCAGCCGTATTTGCCGTGCTGATCGCCGGCATCGGCTGTCAGCGGGGCTTTCAGGTCAGGGGCGGGGCCGCCGGGGTCGGTTCGGCGACCACTTCCGCAGTGGTGGCGGCAATTTTTCTGATTATTGTTACAGATTCCGCCTTTGCCATTATGCTGCACTATGTCCGATAAGAAAGGCGAGTTTTGACCGGGGCTCAGCAAAACCCTATCATTGTGGTGGATGCAATTACCGCCCGCTATGGGGACCTGACGGTTTTTGAAGATGTCAGCTTCGAGGTCTATGCGGGGGAAATCCTGGTTATTTTGGGGAGCAGCGGCTGCGGCAAGTCCACGCTGCTGAAGCACATGTTCGGACTGTACCAACCCTTTGCCGGCCGGGTGCTGATCAGAGGAGTTGACGTCAATACCGAGGATGAAGCAGAGCTACAAAAATTGAGGAGGGCGATCGGGGTGCTGTTCCAGTCCGGAGCTTTGTTCGGCTCCATGACCCTGGGGGAAAATGTCGCCCTCCCCCTCTCGGAATATACCGATCTGCCTTCCTCGACCATTGACCTGATTGTCAGGATGAAACTTGGGCTGGTCAACCTGGCCGGTTATGAAGAACTGCTGCCCTCGGAGCTTTCCGGCGGAATGAAAAAAAGGGCGGGACTGGCCCGGGCCATGGCGTTGGATCCGACCGTGCTGTTCTTCGATGAACCCTCTGCCGGTTTGGACCCCATAACTTCAGCCGAGCTTGACAACCTAATCAAAATTATCAACACCGGGATGGGCACCACCATGGTGATCGTTACTCATGAACTGGAATCGATCTTCAATATCGCCCACCGGGTGGTGGTCCTGGATAAATCCGCCAAAGGGATAATTGCCGTGGGTGACCCGCGTGAGCTCAAGGAGCATTCCACTGACCCGCGGGTGGTTAATTTCTTCCGTCGCCAGGCCAGCGCCGCCAAATAGATTTGAAGGGAAGCTAAAATGGCCAGAAAGACCTCCAAGTTCTTGGTGGGACTCTTTGTTATCATCGGGGTCCTTATCGGGATGACCGCCATTATCTGGGTAGGAGCTACCGGATTTTTTCTCAAGGGGGACACTTACGTCACTTATTTAGATGAGTCCGTGCAGGGTCTGCAGAAGGATTCAATTGTCCGCTACCGCGGGGTGGAGGTGGGGCGGGTGGAAGCGATAGAGGTGGCCCCCGATAACCGGCTGATCGCGGTGGTGATGAAGATTGACCTGGAAAATAATTTAAGCCAGACTACCGTAGCCCAACTGTCGGCCGCAGGCATCACCGGTATCATGTACATCGATTTGGACCGTCCCAAACCAGAAGAGCCTGATCTCTCTCCGGAGATTGATTTCCCCTCCGAATATCCTATTATTCCCTCCCGCCCCTCCGAGAGATATAAGATTCTTTCCGGAATCGAAGAAATTGTCAATAAATTAAAGCAGATTGATACTGAGGGAATTTCCGAGCAGATCAAGTCCACCACCAAGGAGATGGAAACCTTTTTAAACGGCGAAAGAATGCAGGCGATTTTGGCCAAAGTGGAGTCGGCGGCAGCCAATCTGGAGGAAGTGAGCGGCCGGGTAAATAAGCTGGTGGCCGACGGGACCATCGATCAGGTCCTGGTCGGGGCTGGCGAGACCCTCAGGGGGGCCCGGACACTGCTGCAAAGCGTTGAAAAACAGTGGCGCCGCCTGGAACTGGCTGAAACTATGGGGGAAACCCGACAAATTGCTAAAGACATCTCGGCCACCAGCGAGAACCTCCGGCGCAGCTCAGAGACTTTGGAGATGCTCCTGGAGAGGGTCTACAGCCGCCCCTCTGATTTGCTGTTTGGTAAACCCCCGGCCCCAAGATGGAATGAATAAGATAACTGGAGGGAAGATGACAAAGCTTTCGTTAACAGAGCGGTCAAACATAACACCGCAACTGCTCCGGTCTGCGGCGAGGCTGGGGGCCATTTTGATCCTGGCGCTGCTGACTTATGGTTGTGGAAAACCGCCGATTTTAGTGCAACGTTACCTCTTGGATTACCCGGCTCCGGTTTTTACCAATCTACCCACCCTGGAGGCAGGGATTGGAGTGGAACAGTTCTCGGTAGCCCAGGCCTTTAACACCAACGCCATGGTTTACCAGCCCCAGCCGTTTAAAAGCGATACCTATCACTACCACCGCTGGCGGGTCAACCCAGGTTATATGGTCACCGATTATCTGGTCCGGGATCTGCGGGACTCGGGGCTCTTCCAAGCGGTCATGGGGCCCAACCAAACTTCTGATTGCCGGTTCCGGCTGGAAGGCGGGGTAGAAGAGTGCCAGGAGATTGACGACCCCGCAGTTTGGCAGGCGGCGCTCACTCTCCATATCACCCTGCTCGATACCAATCAGAAGGAAATAACCAGGCACGTTGTATTTCAGAAGAAATACCAGGCGTTAGAGCCGCTGGCGGAGAAAACTCCGGGAGGGCTGGCCCAGGGGATGAGCCAGGCCCTGCAGCACTTGTCAACCCGGATAATCAGCGATGTTTACCAGGCCGCCCGCAGCCGCCTGGGTGATCAGAAAATTCAATGCACCGGCATTAGGACTCACCAGCCGATAATTTCTCAATAGTGATGATCTCAATGATTTTACCCCACATGTGGAAGCTGACCTGATCCGGACGCACCCTGGCGGTGATTCTTACCCGCAAGCCGTCCACGGCGTATTGGGGGTCCAGATTTATTGGATCATAGCGTTCCCCGTTGTCGGCGATAATGCCATAAAATCCGCCCTCTAAAGGAATATGGCGCACGGTCCCAGTAATTACCATGGCATCCTCTCCGGCCGCCTCAGCCTGGGAATTAGCGGCAGTCATTAGATCGCCACTACAGCCAACTGCTAGAATCATCAATCCCAACATGCTGACCCATAATTTCATGATTTTCATAAATGACTCCTTTGCAAATATTTGCCTTGCTGCCCCCCATTCGATTAATTTTATAAATTGAGTAACAGGGGATCGCTAACCCAGGCGAGCCTGCAAGCGTAAATAAGGGCCGCCATCCGAAACTTTGACCCATTCCTTGTGGCCCTTGCCGCAGGTGCCCAGTCCGGTAATTTCCATTTTATTGCCGACCATGGTGATCGATTGCAGCAGGTCGGGGACGTAGCCGGTGACTATCACCGGGGAATAGACCCGGCCGGTCAATTGCCCCTGGCGAATCTCCTCGGCGTAAAGCCCCTCCAGTTGGATGCCCCAGCCTTTGGGGTCTTCCATACCGTTGGAAGGATGATCAAGAAAATAGCCGAACTGGATATCAGCGAGCATCTCCTCAAAGGTGTGGCGGCCCGGACCGAAATAGGTGTTGGTCATCCGGGCATAAGTCTTGCGGGCAATAGATTCCCGCCGGCCATTGGCAGTGCGGGGCAGGCCCAGCCGGGAGGCGGAATTCAGATCCGTAATCGGCCGGGAGAGAATGCCCTGCCGGATAATCTGAGTGGCGCTGGCCAGTTGGCCTTCGTGGTCAAAGAAGAAACTACCGGCCTGGCCGGGGAGCACCGGGGAATCATAGAGGTCGACTAACGGCGAGGCCACGGGCTGGCCCAGATAGTCCTGGCCGCGAGAGCGATGCTGCAGAAACAGGTCGGCTTCGGTGCCGTGGCCAAAGGCTTCGTGAGCGAAAATGCCGGCAAAATCCGGTGAAAAGATGCAATCATAGGTCCCCGGGGTCAGCCGGGGGGCCATGAGAATGCGTCCCGCATCTTCCCGCAGCCGGGAGAGCTGCTCCGGACCCAGACGGGCATGCTCGTATCCGCCCTGATAACAATGGCCGGTATGCAGGCGGGCGGTGCGATCATCCTGACGCAGCACGATCTGAGCCACCATCTGAACCCGGGGCAACTCCTGATAGAGACTGCGAGCCCGATTGACAAACAACTCCCGGGTGGTCACCTGGAGAAAAACCACCGTGGCATTTACGATCCGGGGGTCGCCGGCCCGCAATTCGTCCCGGATCCCGGTCAGATCAGCCATTTTGTCCTTCAGGGGAATGTCGGTGGGATCAAGGATGGGAAAGACCGCGAAATCTTTGGTCAATGGAGTGCCGGGATTTATGGTAATCTCATTTTCCACCACACCTTCCTCAACCGCGGCGCCGACCAGAGCCCGCGCCCCCTGGGAGAGGCGCTGGCAAAAATCAGGAGCAGCCAGGCCGCTCAGGGCATATTCCAGAAAGCTGCGGCCGGTGAACACGGTCAGCACCACCCCCTGTTGGCGCTCCAGGGCCTCGGCCCGGGCTTCCCGGCTGTCCACCCACAGGCGTTCGCCTTCGGTCTCCTGGGCCAGGGCCGCGGCATAGGGTACGGTCTTTTCCATCTCGGCCACCAGATCAGCCAACAAAGGCCTTAGATCTTTAACTAGACTCATGTCCTGACCTCTTAGCTGCCTGCCATAATAGGCCTGTATAGCTGCATCTCATCACTGTTCGTCCTCTCGGTGAGCAACGAGTTTTTCTCTGAAAAGCTCCCCGATCCCGGCAATGCTGGCTATCACGCCCGATGCCTCATAAGGCAGAAAAACTTTGCTGGCCTGGCCATTTGCGATGGCCTGAAGAGTTTCCAAATATTTTATGGCGATCAGGTCATTTGTCGGCTGGCCTTCATGGATGGCCTTGTAAACGTTGGCAATGGCTTCGGCCTCACCCTGGGCAATAGTGAGTTTTTGATATTTTTCAGCATCGGCGACCCGTCTGATTGCCTCGGCCTTGCCTTCCGCTTCTAGTATCCTGGCCTCTCGATCCCCCTCGGCGTTGAGGACCTGGGATTTCTTTTTACCTTCGGCTTCAAGGATCATAGCCCGACGGTCGCGTTCGGCCTTCATCTGACGGTGCATCGCCTCGGTCACGTCCGTCGGCGGTTCGATCCGTTGCATTTCCACCCGCGTAACCCGGGCCCCCCATTTATCGGTGGCGTCGTCCAGAATCTGCCTGAGCTTGCTGTTGATCGTTTCACGGGAAGTAAGCGATTCGTCCAGAGCCATATCGCCAACCAAATTTCTCAGGTTAGTCTGGGCCAGTTTCGTGGCCGCAATGAAAAAGTCGGAAACATTGTAGAGAACCTTGATCGGATCGTGATTTCAAAGTATACCACGGCATCAACCTGAACGACAACATTGTCGCTGGTAATCACTGCTTGGGGAGGCACATCCACCACTTGTTCCCGCATATCCATCTTGGTCAATGTTTCCATGTATGGCATAATCAAAGTAAGTCCACTGTCGGCGGTCCGCTGGTATCGGCCCAGCCGTTCAACAATGCCCTTTTCGTAGGGCCGGATAATCCGGATTGAGGCTACCGCAGTAATGATCACAATGAGAGCGATGACTCCGAATAAGATGATTATTCCTAAATCAGCTTCCATTTCGGTCTCCTTTTGAGTTAGGTCTCACTACCAGATGGGTGCCTTCCAATCTGACTACTTTGACTAAGGTATCAAGCGCGATATTTTCCCCAGTAGCACTGTCAGCCCGCCATTCGTCCTGCTTGACTCGTACCTTTCCGGTGTTCCTGAGGTTATCAATTTCCTCGGTAACAATGCCATATTGCCCGGTAAATCGATCAGCCCCGATGTCTGACGGTTGTTTTTTGCTGATCTTATCGGCCAATTGGCGGGAAAAGGCCAGTAAAATTCCCGTTACTAGGGCAAAGGTGAGTATTTGCCAGGCTAGTCCGGGTCCCCACCAGGCCAAAAGTCCGGCTACCGCAGCGCCGATAGCAAACCACAAGAGGAAAAAACCAGCCGTAAAGAGCTCTCCGACCAGAAATATTCCCGCTAAGACCATCCAGACCCACCATAAATCTGCGTGCATGGTTGACCTCTCCAGGAAGGTAATATATCGTTTTTTATGATGTAGTCATTTTAAAGATTGTCGCGCATGTTACCATTACCACGATAAAAAGGGGAGAAAAATGTCTAATGCTGATTGCATCTTCTGTCGGATTGCCGCGGGCCGGTTGTCCTCGGTGCCGATTTTACGGACCGATCGGGTCTATGCTTTCCTGGATATTGCGCCGGTGCAGTATGGCCATACCCTGGTAATCCCCCAGGAGCACTATGAGAACCTGCTGGACCTGCCCGATGACCTTTGGCTGGAGATGGGCCGGGTCTGTCGGCAGGTAGCCCGGGCCTGCCAAGTCGCCTATCAGGCCGAAGGTTTCAATATCGGGATGAATAATTTTCCAGCCGCCGGACAGGTGGTGTTCCATGCTCACCTGCATGTGATCCCCCGCTTTTATGATGATGATTTGCAACTGTTTCCGCAGGGGGAATACCGGCCGGGGGAAATGCCGGCAGTTGGCCAGAAGCTGCGTCAGGCCCTAGCCAGCCTCTGACCACAGGCACTGATTGAGAAATTCCGTCTGTGGCGAGCCAGCCAGATTCCGGTCATCCAAGGAGGCCACGGGCAGCACCCCCATCAGGGAGTTGGCCAGCCATACTCCTTGGGCCTGAGCCAGGCGTTCCACCGTGGTGGGAACCCAACTTAATATATCTCCCCGCCGGCCCAGGCCCCGCTGCACCATAGCCACTGTAATGCTGGGGAGGGCGCTGGCCGCCTGCGGGGTAAAATACCCGCCGGCTTCGGCAAAGATCAGGCCGGTCGCCGCCCCCTCGGAGACGGTGCCGTCAGCTTCCAGGATCAAGGCTTCTCTACCCCCCCGGTCCAGGGCATATTGCCGGGCCGCCAGACAGAACAGATAATTCAAGCTCTTGTGGCGTCCCAGAAAGCTGGCCCGGCGCTCCGGGAAGATGGCTACCGGCCAGCCTTGCTGATATTCGGTGGCCGGAGGCGGCTCATAGGGTCGGGCATAGATGACGATGGTCGGGTGGTCGCTGGGGGGCAATCCCAGCCCTGCAACACTGCCTCGGGTGACCAGAATTTTTACCACCGCCAACCCGGCGCCCAGATCATTGTGGGCCAACAGGGCGGCTATATGCTCCACCCAGGGGAAATCCCGCGGCAGTTTGATCAGAAGTTGCTGGCAGGAAGCGGTCAGGCGGGCCAGATGCTCGGAGAGGAACAACACCCGCCCGGCTTCGGCCCGCATCGTCTCGAAAAATCCATCGCCATAAAGCCAGCCCCGGTCATTTACGGAGATCAGGGCTTCCTTTTCTGGCACCAGCCGCTGATTGACAAAGATGAATTCTTGGGACATTGCACTCGGCCGTTTACTTAAATTTCCCTCCTGGCGGTAGAGAATTCCGGTTGCTGCTTAGACTTAACTCTGGCTGAATCTTATCTGTTTCGGGCCGTTCTCCTGGATTCCGCCCTGGCCGATAATATTAAACAGGGTCTGGCCTTTATGCAGGGTTTCCAGATATTCGTCTTCTTCCCGGGAATCGTAGACAATGCCGCCCCCGACGGAGAAGTGCACCCAGCCCTGGGTGGCGACTGCAGTGCGGATGGCGATGTTGAGATCCAGGTTGCGGTGCAGCCCCAGATAGCCGATCGCCCCGGTATAAACGTGGCGCACCGTGGGTTCCAGTTCATCGATGATTTCCATGGCCCTTATCTTGGGACAGCCGGTGATCGAGCCGCCTGGAAAGGTCGCCCGGAGGATATCGACCTGGGTGGCCTCAGGACGGAGGCGCCCCTCGACAATTGAAATAAGGTGATAGACATTCTGATAAGCTTCCAGGCGCTTGTGCTCCTGGACCTTGACCGTACGGGCCCGGCAGACTTTGCCCAAATCATTGCGCAGCAAATCGACGATCATCGACAGCTCGGCATCGTCCTTGAGGCTGGCGAGCAGTTCCTGGCGCAGCGCATCATCCTCGGCCGTGGTGCGGCCGCGGGGCCGGGTGCCTTTGATGGGCCGGGTTTCCAGATAATCCCCCTGACGGAACAGGAAGCGCTCCATGGAAGTGGATAACACCTGAAAATCCCCCATATTCAGATAGGCATAAAACGGAGCCGGATTAAGCTGGTAGAGCCGTAAAAACAGGCTGTACAGATCACCTTTCAAAGGGAAGGAAAAACGCTGCGACAGGTTGACCTGATAGACATCTCCCTGGCGGATATAATGGCGCACCCGGCCCACGGCCTGAAGATATTCTTCCCGGCTGAAGTTGCTCCGCAACGGCCCAACCCGATAATTTCCCGGGGATCGCTCAGCGGCAGGAACCTCTGGCTCCACCGGTGATCGCCGGGGCCTTGGGGAGATACCACTTTTAGGAGCCTCATAGTGCACTCTGATCCGCCAACCAAGGTTCTGATAGCGGTCATGGACGATCAGCTGGCGGGGGAAGGCCAGGACCATCTCCGGCAGTTGCAGGTCGTCGCGGGCGCAGGTGGGCAGGCGCTCCAGATGGTTTTTTAGATCATAGGCCAAAAAACCCAGCCCGCCGGCAGTGAAAGGGAAAACCGGCAAGGGGTCGGGGAGCTCCAGGGCACCCAGGATTTCCTCCAGCACCCTAAAGGGGTGGGCGACCAGGGTCTGATGGCGGTCACCTATCCAGATATTAAGCTGTTTACCTCTGGCCCGCAGGACTAGAAAGGGATCCCAGCCCATCAAGGAATAGCGGGCGCAGTCCAAGTCCCCGCCGCTCAACAGCAACATCGCATAGGGCTGGGCCCGCCGGGCGGCAAACCACTCCGCCAGACCGGAAGTGCCGGCCGGCGGTTGGATCGAAGCAACCTCCAGATCAGTTATTTGACCCCACATAAATGTCATCCTTATAAACTTGAGTCCCTTTGCTGCCCGGTCGGATTCCCGAAGCCCGGGGCCAGTCTCAGAAAATTGACCGTCAGCTCTTTGCCGTATTCGGTAAGGAAGGACTCCGGATGAAACTGGACGCCATGCAGAGGATGGCGACGATGAGCAAGTCCCATGACTACCCCATCCTGGGAGCGGGCCGTGACCTCCAGGTCATTAGATTGGGGTTGAGCGGCCAATGAATGATACCGGGCCGCCCAGAAGGGGGAAGGCAACCCGTCAAACAGGCCGCGGCCTTGATGAAATACCTGGTAGCGCTTGCCGTGCACTGGCACCGGAGCCAAGAGGGTCCGGCCGCCAAAAACTTCGTTTAAGGCCTGCATTCCCAGACAGACCCCCAGGATCGGCAATCGGGGGGCAAAATGGGCGATCACCGCCTTGCTGATGCCGGCATCCTTGGGGGCCTTGGGGCCAGGGGAGATGCACAGCCAATCCGGATCCAGGCTTTCAATAGCCCCCAGGGTAATCTGGTCATGGCGGAAGACCAGCACCTCCAGATCAAATTCATAAAATAATTGCACCAGGTTATAGGTGAAGGAATCATAATTGTCGATGATTAGCAGCCGCATTGGGTCCCCAAAACAAAAAGCCACCCAGCTGAGTCTGGGTGGCTTTCGCCTATTACATAACTCATCTAAAATGTAGCACCTCCAATTAAAAATTGTCAAGGATTTTTTGGGCTGATATTCAGGTATACTGAGCCCTTAAAAAACATGCTTCTTCAAAAACTTGACTACTGTCCCCGGAAAGGTAAAAATAACAAGTTATGCGAAACCATTTGCCCCGCTTTCCGTTTTCCGCCCTGGTCGGGCAGGAAGACCTCAAACTGGCCCTATTGATTAACGCCGTCAATCCCGCCATCGGCGGGGTGCTGATCCGGGGGGAGAGAGGCACTGGCAAGTCTACTGCAGTGCGGGCCCTGGCTGCCTTGCTGCCGGAAATGGAAGCAGTGGCCGGCTGTATTTATGGATGCCATCCTCAGGGGGTGGATGGGCTCTGCGAGGATTGTCAACGCCGCCGGGCCCAAGGCAATGGCCTGCGGGTGATCCGCAAGCCAGTGCCGGTGGTGACCCTGCCATTAGGGGCCACCGAGGACCGGGTGTTGGGCACCCTGGATCTGGAGGCGGCTATTCATGCCGGCCGCAAGCAATTTGAACCCGGCCTGTTGGCCCGGGCCCATCGCGGCATCCTCTACATCGATGAAGTCAATCTGCTGGAAGACCATCTGGTCGATGTGCTGCTGGACGTCGCGGCTTACGGGGTTAATATGGTGGAACGGGAATCGGTTTCTGTAGCCCACCCGGCCCGCTTTATTCTGGTGGGCACCATGAATCCTGAAGAGGGAGAATTACGTCCGCAATTGCTGGACCGCTTCGGTGTCTGCGTCGAAGTCAAGGGGCTGGACAATCCCGCCGCCCGGGCGGCCATTGTCAATAACCGCCTGGCCTTTGAGCGTGCTCCCGAAGACTTTATTGCCGCCTATCAGCAGTCCGAGATCGAATTGAAGCACCGGGTCGAACAAGCCCGGGCCCTCCTTCCCAAGGTTCAGGTGAGTGAAGCTGCCCTTGGTCTGGCCGTGCACCTGGCCCTCTCTATGGGGGCGGAGGGACATCGGGCGGATCTGGTGACCACCTGGGCGGCATGTACTCTGGCAGCCCTGCAAGGCCGGACCATGGTCGAGATGGAGGACATCAAACGAGCCGCGCTCTTTGCCCTGCGGCACCGGTTGGTTCGCCATCCGCTCGAAGACGAGGAAATCGACTCGGCCAGGCTGGCCGAAGAGATCGAGGCGGCAGCCGCCGGCGAGTCCATGCCGCCCCCGGCGGAAAAAAAAAGCCGGTAAAACGCGACCTGCCGGTCCCCGAGGGCACCTTTGTAGTCGCCGGTCCCCCGGCCTTTGACCTGAAACAGTTATCCTTTCAATTCCCCCGCCAATATCACGGCAAACGCGGCCGGCGTCTGGCCGCGGCCCCCCAGAGCTGTTTTGGCCGCTATCTGCGATCCCGCTATCCATATGGGGAGGTGCCGGATCTGGCCCTCGATGCCACCCTTAGGGCCGCGGTCGCCAACGGCAAAAGCTTGGTGGACGGCAAACTCGGTATCAGCGCTGATGATCTGCGTTATAAACTCCGCCACGGCAGAAACCAGGCGCTGTTGCTGCTGGTGGTCGATGCCAGCGGTTCCATGGCCGCAGCCCAGCGCATGGCCGCGGCCAAACAGGCGGCTCTGTCCTTTCTGGTCCAGGCCTACCAGCGCCGCGACCGGGTGGGCATGATCACCTTTAATGGACTCCGGGCCCGGGTATTGCTGCCGCCGACCAACAGCATCACTTTGGCCCGGAAGAGGCTGCGCATTTTACCCACCGGCGGCAAGACCCCCATGGCCCATGCCCTGAACTTGGCCTTCCGGTTGGCCCGGGCTGAATTGCAACGCCGGAAGAGCCTGATCCCCATTGTTGTGGTGATTTCAGATGGCAACCCCAATGTCCCGTTGTTCAGTGCCGATGCCCGCGGCGATGCCTTGAAGATGGCGGAGGCTATTGGTCGCAGCGGCCTGCCGGCTTTGTTTGTGGATACCGACCGGAATTTCATGGAATCGGGCCTGGGTCTGACCTTAGCCCGCGCCCTGCGAGGCCGCTATGAACGATTTGAGAATTTGGCGCTTATCAGAACTCGGTCGGTTTAGCCAAGGACGTTGTTTCCGAAAGGGCCCTATGGTCTAAACAAATATTCCAGCCGGATCACCGGTAATGCTTAACAAAAAATCCATTTCTGGTCAAAACTCCCTATTGACTTGCCTTTACAGCTTCTTTGCCCCCTTGTTTCCCGGTTATAAGTACGCTATTATATAAAAATAAATTATCAAAATTATTCTGCTCCGGCCCCAGGCGATAATAAATTTTTAAGTGAGCCGATTTCACAGACTAAGGAAGGGCAAGCAGAGAAGATGTCACCTGCCATGACCAAGAAGGACAAGCTCCTGGTGCTGCTGGGAATTTTAGGCCTGTTCCTGCTTAATTATCCTCTATTACAAATCTTCAACTGTGAGTATATGAGCTTTGGGGTGCCGATTCTTACCTGGTATCTCTTTGGGATTTGGGTGTTGGCCATTATCGGGCTTTTGGCTTTTGGCCATTTAATTTCCAAAGAGTATAAAGCTCAGACCACATATGGAGAGTGATGCTTAGCCCTGGTTTGGTAGCGGCCATTGCCTTTGGTTACTTGTTGCTGCTCTTTGCCATTGCCTATTATGGGGACCGGCGGCGGGCCAGAGGCCGCAGTGTTATTGCCAATCCCTACATTTATACCCTTTCTCTGGCCGTCTATTGCACCGCCTGGACTTTCTTTGGCAGCGTCGGGAAAGCTGCGACCCAGGGTGCGACCTTTCTCACCATCTATCTGGGCCCCACCATAATGGCCTTTTTCTGGTGGTTTGTGTTGCGCAAGCTGCTCCGGGTCTGCAAAGACAACAACCTGACCACCATGTCCGACTTTCTCACCCTGCGCTATGGCAAAGGAACCTTCCTGGGGGCAATGGTTACCCTGGGGGTGCTGCTGGCGGTAGTCCCTTATATCGGCCTGCAACTTAAATCAGTCTCTGATACTTTTAATATCCTGGTATATCAGAAAATTATATCACCACTCACCACCCCCGTGTACCAAGATACCGCTTTTTATGTGGCCCTGGTTCTGGTGGTATTCGGGATATTATTCGGAGCTCGCCATCTGGACCCTACCGAACGCCATGAGGGCATGGTGGCGGCGGTGGCGTTCGAATCGCTGATTAAGCTGCTGGCCTTTTTGGCAGTCGGGGTCCTGGTTACTTACGGCATTTTTCACGGCTGGGGAGAGATTTTTGGGGGTATCAGCCAAGACCCGAAATTTCGTCAGCTTTTACAAATTAACACTGGCGCTCATGATAGCTATATATTGATCATGGTCCAGACCTTCCTGGCTATGGGGGCCATACTTTTCCTGCCCCGCCAGTTTCATATGGCGGTAGTGGAGAACACCGATGAAAAGCATATCCTGACCGCCATGTGGCTTTTACCCTTATACCTGTTATTAATTAATCTTTTTGTCATGCCCATTGCTTTCGGCGGATTGCTGCTGGGTTTTCCGCCTTCTCAGGCCGATACCTTTGTGCTTAGAATTCCACTGGAAGGCGGTCATCCGTATTTGGCTCTGTTAACCTTTATCGGCGGCCTGTCGGCCTCGACGGCCATGGTAGCGGTGGGCTCCATTGCAGTCAGCACCATGCTCCTCAATAGCCTGGTGCTACCGCTGGCCATCCGGCTCAAGTTACAGGAGCGCCTGCCCCCTTATCTTTTGACCATCAAACGGGCTGGCATTCTGCTGGTGATCCTTTTAGGATACATCACCTATCGCCTGATTGGCCCCTCCGCCATGCTGGTGGATATGGGGTTGATCGCCTTTTGCGGGGTGGCGCAACTGGCGCCCGCTATTCTGGGGGCTTTGTACTGGCGGGAATCTACCAAATATGGAGCCATCGCCGGGTTGGGGTCAGGGTTTTTCCTGTGGGCCTACACCCTGGTTTTGCCCTACCTGGTTGAAGCAGGAATGTTTCCGACCGATATTTTGGAACATGGCCCCTTGGGTCTGGCTTTTCTCAAGCCCACTGCTTTTTTGGGTCTGACCGGCCTCGACGTCCTGTCGCATGCCTTTTTCTGGTCCTTGTTTTTCAACGTCGGGACATTTGTCAGCGTCTCCTTGCTGACCGCCAGCAGCCCTCTGGAAGAAGAGCAGGCCTGGCGATTTGTAGATGTTTTTGAACTGGAAGAAGGCATGCCGGTGGAGAGGCGATATACTTACCTTCCCAACCTGGATCAATTTACCCGCTTCATGGAGAAATTCATCGGCACCCCAAAGGCGGCCGAAGCCCAGCAAGCCTTCTTGAGACAGGTGAACACCCCTGAAAAAGAATGGGGGGATCGGGAAAAACTGCAGCTCCAGTCTTATGTCGAGCGGACTATTGCCGGGTCTATCGGACCAGCCGCCGCCCGGGTAATCATGGATGGCTATCTATCTTCTTTAGGCTCCCGCATGGAGGGGGTATTTGATCTCTTCGGACAGGTGTCGAGTTCCCTGGAAGAAAGCCAACAAAAGCTTAAACGGCGGGTAGCTGAACTGTCAGTGCTGTATGAGGCGGCCCGAACCTTGACCTCAACTTTATACCTGCCCGAACTCATTGAGGGGGTGCTGGACCTGTTGGTCGAACGCTTGGGGGTGGAAAAGTGCTCAGTAAGACTGTTGGACGAAGAGGGCATGTTAACCATCAAGAGTTACCGGGGCTTGAACCACTTGGCTCCGATCACCTCGGTTAAGCCGGAAATCGGTTCTCTGCTGGGGCAATGTCTTTTGACCCCCCAGGTCATTTCTGTGTCCGATACCTCCCTGATGGGGGGAGACCGCCTGGAAGGATTGCTGGAAGAGGAAACCATGGCCTCTTTTGTTCTGGCCCCGATCACCACTGAAACCTTGGCCCTGGGGGTCTTGAGCGCGGCCAGCAGCCAGAAAGGCTATTTTGCCCGGGAGCACGTGGAATTCTTCCAGTCCCTAGCCGGCCAGTTGGGAGCGGCGGTCCGCAGCGCCCAACAGGTGGCCCACCAGATTCGCAATCCAGTCCACGCCATCGGCGGTTTTGCCCATCTGCTCCTGAAAAAACTTCCCAAAGATTCTGATACCCGGAATTATGCCGAGATCATTATCAAGGAGGCCAAACGCCTGGAACAGATGGTCAGGGAAGTAATAGAAACCTCGGTAATTTTTGTTCCGCGCGAAGAGGAACAAGACATCAACCAGGTGGTACGCGGGGCCCTGGGTATCATCCGGTCCAAGATCGAAGAAAAGCACATTGACCTCAAGGTGGAGTTGACTGAGAACCTGCCCCCCCTAACCATGGATGTGGGCAACATGAAGCGGGTGATCCTGCAACTGGTGGCCAATGCCCTGGATGCTATGTTTTTCGGAGGCCACCTGAGGCTTAGTACGGCGCACCAAGATGGCATGGTGGAAATTAAGGTGGCGGATAACGGCAAGGGCATTCCGGCCCATATGCTGCCCCATATTTTTGATACTTTTTTTTCTACCAAGCCTTCTGGACCTGGTCTGGGGTTGCCGATCGTCCATAAAATCATTGTCCAACATCGGGGGGAAATCTTCATCGAGAGCAAAGAAAACGTCGGGACCACGGTGACCATTCGCTTGCCCACAACCAAACCAGAACAATAACCTCCTGGACTTATTCAATAACCGCGAGCTCGAAAGGCCATAATTTATCACTCAGCCTGTATTTATTAAGGCCGGCAAATTTTCAAGCAGGGAACTGTAAGTGCTGGAAAAATGATAAATCATATAGCTGAGGAAACCGAAAAAGCCGAAGTAAAAAAGGAAAAGGATAATGTTAAGGAGCCAGGTTTCAAGGGTTTTCGTCTCTAAATCTTGGATCCAATCGGCTGAAATAAACGAGAACAATTTACGGAATGAGTTCATATGCTTTGCCGCTAAACGGCTCAGTTGAAAAGCCATAATCTGCCTTTGGTGCCCGGCCTCTGCTCAATACTTAATCAGGTATTTTTCCTACAAAAACCTTGCCAATTATTTTATGGTGAATTATCAATCAGTTAATAAAATAGAAGCTGCTAATTGTTCAGTAAATACGACCTATGTTTTAAATTTTTAACGCAGTCTTAGCAACAGGTAGACATTTCTGAGTAGTTAAGGCGAATATTAAAAAAGCCTGACAATTTAATCGGAATTATGAAACACTAAGTGAAGGGAATAACGTCATAGATGCCCTTAAAGGGGGTTGGGAGGGGAGCTTGAGGGGAGGGCGGGGG
>JBKHJN010000001.1:0-166269 GCA_046538075.1 Desulfobacteraceae bacterium
TACGGCTGAGCCAGAGGAGCAAACCAATTTGGCAGAAGTGGAGCCGGTTGCTGCTGCCCCAGTAAGCCCTGCCGAAGTTATGATTTCAGAACCTGACAAGCTGGATATGGCAGATCAAAAATTGCCCCAGCTGCCAGCCTCGACGCCTGAATTAGAAAAGGAAATTATTTCGTCTGCGGATTCAAAGCCACTGCAATCCGAGGCCGAGCAGAAAACCGCGCCGGTGCCGGTAATTACGGCTGAGCCAGAGGAGCAAACCAATTTGGCAGAAGTGGAGCCGGTTGCTGCTTTCAGAGCGGATGGATCAGAGGCCGCGGACTCATCCCGGTTGCCGATATTAACTGCCCAGGAGCTGGTGGATACTAAAATTGACATCCGCAATGGCAACGGCGTATCCCGTATGGCCTTAGACACTCGATTCAGTCTTTGCTTGGAAGGTTTTAATGTTATAAGCAGCGATAATCACATCGATTTCGGGGTGCAGGAAACCGTGCTCTATTATAGTCCGGGGAAAGAGAGAGTAGTTCAAATTCTGAATTCCAAATTCTTCCAAGCCTCCAAAGCAGAACAGTGTTTGGACCTGCCGGAAGGAGTGGATATTAAGATCATCCTGGGGCATGATTTGGCTGATCAAGAGAGTTTCCTGGCCAAACTGGACTGGGAGTCGCGTTTATTAACTATTCTAAATTTTGATAGCCAGAAGCAGATAGCACCATCCCCGGCAAAAAGTATAGAGCTCGCGGCTAAATCAGAAACAAATGACCAGGCTATTCCACACCTGGAGAAGCAGCTCATTCCCTCAGAGCAAAGCTTGAGATTGCCGTTATTATCGTCACAAGAGTTGATCGAAACCGCCATCGACCTCCGCAACGGCAACGGTATAAAGAATATGGCCCGAAACACCAGAACCAGATTATCTCTGGAAGGTTTCAATGTGGTGTCCATAGCTAATCATATAGATTTCGGGGCAGATAAAACTTTGATTTACTACCGTCCTGGAAAGGACAGGGTAGTTGAGTTCTTAACTTCCAAATTCTTCCCGGTTGCCCGGGCAGAGGAATCTCTGAATTTACCAAGATGGGCTGATATTAAAATCATCCTGGGACATGATCTGAGTCCTCAGGATAGATTTTTGGCCCAATTGGCCAAATAAGTATAAAATAGGCCAACTGTCATGAGGCATGCCAAGCGACTGGTTCTGGGGGCTTTATTAGTAGCCATGTCGTTTTTACTCAGCCAATGCTCCCGCAACACCAGTTATTCTAAACCGCGGCTCTTGGGCAAAGATGAATTTGCTGATTTTAGAGAGGTTTACAGTTCGAAAGATAGTTGGCGCTCTTCAAAGGCCCAGGATTTACCCGATGAACAGCTAGAAGCTCTGGCAGACATGTTTACCCGCCTCGGGGAATATGACAGCTCTTTATTCAACTACCTCCAACTCCTCAAAGACCAGCCTGAGAATTATCAACTAATGTATAAGATCGGAGTGATTTTTCTTCTTAGAGGGGAGTTGGATGCCGCCCAGAAGATGTTAAGCCGCGTTTTGGTCCACCAGCCCGACATGTTGCAGGCTCACGAAGCATTGGGTCTGGTTAATTTTTTGAGCAAAAAATATGCTAATGCCATCGATGAATTTCGCTTGGTCTTGAGCGCCGATCCCCAACGCCAGAAAACCCGATATTTTATGGGGATTACTTATCTGGGAGCTGGGGAGCCTCGCAAGGCCATATCAGAACTTGAAGCCGTGGCTCGATCCGATCCTGACAATCTGGCCACCATTATCGCTCTGGGTCGTGCTTACAATCAGTTGGACGAATACCGAAAGGCTATTACCTGGTTGAATAAAGGAAAGGAATTGGCCCCGAAAGACGTTAAAATCAACCGCCAACTCGGCATAGCTCTGGCCGGGTTAAAACGTTATCAGGAGGCGCTGCAAGCTTTTCTTGAGGCCGGGGACGAAGCCCAGGCCTATAATAACGTCGGCGTTTATTACTTTATGGATGGACAATACCAAGAGGCGGCTAAATGCTTTCAGTTGGCCCTGGAATTAAGCCCCACCTTTTATGATAAAGCCAAGGCCAATCTTGACCGGACTCTGAAAAAATTAAATGAAGTTAAGCCGCAACCTGACCAGACTTAAGCTCATAGACCTTAGAATTGCATTTCCTACCCCAAATAGTTCACAACCTGCTAATTTCTAATAAGGCAAAAATAATTTTTTAGGCTAATGGACGTCACAATTTAATAACCTGTTTTAAGGGGAAGGCCAGGTGATAGAGATGAACAAGTATCTGATCATGGTAGGGCTCCTGCTGATTGTGCTGGCTTGCGGACAGGGTTCTAAAAACCCATCCCCCGAACAACTACTTCAAATTGGCGAGTCTCATTTCAAAAATCAGGAGTATGACCGGGCTATTGACTGTTTTCAAAGAGTAATCCAACAGGTGCCCCGCTCCGCAACCGCCTATAATATGTTGGGCATGGCCTACCGTTTCAAATATAATAGGCTCCGTCAACCTGAGCTGCGCGCCAAAGAAATTGAGTCCTTTAAGCAGGCCATAGATATTGATCCAAATTTCTGGGTAGCAATGATCAACCTGGGGGCCACCTATTATTACCAGGGAGAAAAGCAAAAGGCCGCTCCTTTATTTGCCAAAGCCTTGGAACTTAATCCCCAGCATCCGCAGAAGGCCCAATTGGAGAAAATGATTAAAGAAGGTAGACAATAATAGAGAATTAAATATTGATAAGTTATCTGAATAACTTAAGAGGCAGTATTAAATTTTATCAGGTGATTCCTGTTCTGGCCGGGCGGCGGACAACTGGCTCCCGTTAGTTTCCTGATCAATCAGATCCTTAACGCTTAGCTTTTCCAATCGTGATTTCTGTGACCCCTCAAAAAACTGGGCCAACTGAATAACCGGGCTTTTTTCCAAGGAGAGCATTGGACTTAGAGCCGCCCAGCGCCGCTGTCGCAAACCATCGATTACCTCCAACGCCGCAACTTGGTCCAAAGGCCGTTGCGGCAGATAAGTTGCCAATCCCTGACCATCGCTGGCCGCCAGCTCTACTATCAAACCATTTAGCTGCAGAGCTTTGATCAATTCCTGGGCAGATAACGGCTCCAGGGAAAACAATTCAGTTAATTCATTCAAGGCCATGGGTTCCTGTTCCCGGTAGAAGCGCTTGCCGATAGCCATCAGGGCCGCCAGACCCAAGTATTCATCCACTCTCTGGCCTTGGCGGCGCGGCTGTCGAGATTCTTTGACTAACTGCGGCAGATGTTGATGTGCAAAAGCAACTTCGCTGCCAAACAGCATCACCAGCCAGCTCCAGAAGATCCAGATAATCAGAAATAGCAGCTGATAAAGGGCTCCGTAAATGGCATTATAATAAGTAGCACTGGCCTGGAACCATAGAAAGATCCATTGTGCCACCTGCCAGAGGCTGCCCCCGACAATGCCCCCTAACAGGGCAGACAAAAATCTGACCCGGGTATTGGGCATCACCAGATAAATAATGGTGAATACCACCCAGATCAGACCAAAAGAGATCAGGTAGCTCGCAGCCGAATCGAAAACTCCGGGGAGAAAGGTCTGGAAGAATCCCCGGATGGCAGGATGGCCCTGGATGGTGCTGGCCAGGGACACCGAAACCGCCATCAGCAAGGGTAGGAGCAGAAAGATGCTCAGGTAATCACTTAATTTGCGCCACCAGGGGCGGGTATGGGGCACGCCCCAGATCTCGTTAAAGGCCTGCTCAACGTTAGACATCACCAGAATCAGGGCCACCAGCAGCCACACCACTCCAAAAATACCCAGGGAAGTTACCTTGGTGGCCTCGATATAATTGAGAATCTGGCGGGCAAATTCCTGGGAGCCGCCGGCCAGTCTGGGAAGCAGCTGCGCGGCCAACAAACGCTGTATGCCGAGGCCTTTAAAAATGGCAAACAGCAGGGCCAACAGCGGAATCAAAGCCAGGATGGTGGCATAGGCCAGAGCCGCAACCCGAATCAGGGATTTGCGGCCAATCAATCCCTGAAAAGCCAGGACCGGAATTTGCAACAGGGCGTAGACCCAATGCCACCGACCCTCCGGAGTCTCCGGCTGCCAGAGGGTGTGATTGAAGAAATGGCGCATTGAGGAGGTGTAATTTACCATAATAATTATTTACCTTATAGGGATCATTTTTCAAATTTCAGCAATATTAGATGGCGACATTAATAGCCTTAAAATAATTTTGGGAATTTTAGTTGCAGCTGCCAGTTCGGAGAAATTAAACTTTGTTGGCTGATTTCCAGATATTGGGGGTCAATCTCAAATCCCACAAAATCTATCCCTAGCCGTGCACAGGCCTGCGCCGTATGTCCCAATCCCAGAAAGGGATCGAGCACCAGGCCGATCTGTTTCACTCCGTGGAGTCTCAAGCATCGTTCTGGGAGCGCTATGGGAAAGGTCGCTGGGTGGGGTCGGTCCTGGCTCCGGCGCATGATCGTCTGATAGGGGATGAACCACGTATTGCCCCGGCAGCGTCGGTCCTCCCGGGCTGTTTCCCAGCGGCCGATGTTGCTCTTATCCTGGTAGGGGACGCCGATGGCCAGCCGGTCCAGTTCCACATCCCCGGACTTGGTCAGATGAAAGATGTATTCCTGGCAGTCGTTGAGATAACGGCGGCTGTTGATCGGCTTGTAATGACCGACCGCGATATCACACAGCAGGCCGGGGTAATTGCCCACCTGGTTTTTTTCAATGGCGATCGATTTTATCCAGTGGATAACATTTTGTAAAACAAAATGCCTCCGCATCACCTGGGCCACTTCAAAGGGCACCCAGGGATCAGAGGGCTTGGCGCCGATATTGAGAAACAGCGACCCGCGGTCGTGCAGGACCCGCTTGACCTGGATGGCCCAGTGCTCCAGCCAGTTGAGATATTCCTGCCGGGAGATATTGTCCTGATATCGGCTATAATTGACTCCCAGGTTATAAGGGGGCGAGGTGACCACCACATCGACGCTGCCCAGGGCCAGATGGCGGGCCATACCCTCCAGGCAATCCTCCAGATACAGGGTCAGGTGCGCCCCTCCAACCTTGACTCTGAGCGGTGATGCAATATCAGGCTGATTTTCCACAGGCATTTAACCCTAATAATCGGTAAAGGCGCTCCGGCGGTGGCGCTTCGCAATGTCTTTGATGCTAAGGTTGGTAAATCCGGTCCAGGGTTTCGTCCAGCCGGCTTTTGACCTCTTTTAAGGGTGGCAGTTCCGGCACCTGGGGCAACTGTTCTTTATCCAGGTCATAGCGCCGAAAGGCCATCCGGGCCGCCAGGGCCTCCCGATCCCGGGCACTCAGGCCGTCGGGCAGGCTGGTCGCTTCTCCTTCCAAGGCCTCGATCTGAGAGGAGATCAGGTTAAAATCATAATTAAGATTGAACTTGGTGATATCCTCATTGAGCAATCGGCAGTGGCTGACCAACTTGGCATGGCTTTCCCGCAAGTGTTCCACTTTCTGTTGCAATGGCTCATAGAGGTCATGGATCAGGTGCTTGAAACGCCGGCGTTCGGTTAAGCCCCGGGGGTGGTAGCAGTGCAACAAGGCTTCCCGCTCCGAGACTGACATTTGCTGAAATTCGGCATAAAAGGGCGGTTCGGCAAGCTTTAGGGTTCGGCAGACCGCATTGATCCCGGCTTCCGATCCCAGGGCCTGGTAAAAGGCAGCAAACTGGCGGGCTACCTGACTGGCTTCCTGACGATAGGACGCCACTTTTTCCTGCAGGAGCTCAAGGTCTTCTTCCAGGTAATTACGTTCGGCAAAATAATTATCAATTATCTCTTTTTTAATAAAAATTTTAAGAGATTCCAGGGTATGGTCAATATCACTCATGATTATCCCCAGGGGTGGCTGATTGATCTTGTTTTGGAGAAACGGCGTCTCCCTGCCCCTGCAAAAATTCATCGATAGACATTTCCAACTCGCCGCCGTCGCTTAACTCAATGGTAATGGTCCGACTGATGACGTTTTCGCGGATGACTTTTCCTTCTCCTTGGGGCAATTTGACCTGTTTGCCGATGCGGGGCAGGTCCTTTTTGAGTTCAAGATAGGTATCATATTCATAGCTCAGGCAGCACATCAGGCGGCCGCAAAGTCCGGAGATCTTGCTGGGATTGAGGCTCAGGTTCTGTTCTTTGGCCATCCGGATGGATACCGGCTCGAAATCCTGAAGGAAAGTAGCACAGCATAAGGGGCGCCCACAGCAGCCCAGGCCGCCGATCATCTTGGCTTTATGCCGCACGCCGATCTGACGCAGTTCGATCCGGGTGTGAAACTGCTGAACCAGATCGCGCACTAGTTCACGGAAATCCACCCGCTTCTCGGCGGTAAAGTAAAAAATCATCTTGTTACCGTCAAAAAAGTTCTCCACCCGCACCAGATGCATGGCCAGCTGGCGGGCCTTGATGCGCTCCAGGCAAAAATCATAAGCCTGCTGCTCTTTTTCCTTGCTGCGCCGGGCCTGTTCCCGATCTTCGGCAGTAGCCAGACGCAGAACTGGTTTGAGGGCCCGATCCGGCAGTTTGGGATTCCGGGGTATCGGAGCGCGGACGACTACACCCATGCCGATGCCTTGATCAGTCTCAACAATCACCTGATCGCCCGGATACAGGACAAAATGCCCGGAATCAAAATCATAACTTTTGCTGTGGGGTTGAAATCGAATTTTAACGATTTTATTCATCTCAAAAACTATTCTGTCCTTCTAACCGGGGGCTCTGCAGTCGCAGCCCTAATATATCAAGGGTAAGCTCGACATTCAGGTTGGCTTGCAGATGCCGGTGGGCCTGGGCCAAGGCCTCCAGCCGCTGCAGCAATATTTCCGGCGAAATCCGACCCCGAGCCTGGGCGAGCTCTACCAGGCGATCCTGATTGACCAGCCTGGCCGGCGGCACCTGAAAGTGCAGGGCCAATAAGTCACGATACCACAACCGCACCAGGAGGAGGAAATTTTCCAGCTCTGCAATGTTTTTGGTCCATCCGGCAGCCCAATCCAGAATCTCAGTAGTGTCACATTGAGGCAATTTTTCCAGAGCCGCCACCGCCTGATCGCGTTGAGCCAACAGGTCCTGAAATTCCACTGCCAGGGCCTGGCCCAAGGATCCGCCACTCAGGGCAGCCACCAGGGCTGCCTGATCATGACCCAGCCCCCGGTGTTTAATCAACTCTTGAACCACCAGCCCCGGCGGCAGCGGCAAAAATGATAGCCGCCGACAGCGGGACACAATGGTGGGCAATAGGTCGGTTTCGGCCAGGGAGGTCAGGATAAGCAGATTGTGGGGCGGCGGTTCTTCCAGGAGCTTGAGCAAGGCATTGGCCGCGGGTTCATTCAGGGCTTCGGCCGGTTTGATCAGAATGACTCGCCAGGGGCCGATCAGGGGTGGAAAGCCTAACTGGCGCCGCAGGGCTCTGATCTGCTCGATCTTGATCTGAGCCCCAACCCGATCCGAGGATGGCCCGAGGACGAGAAAATCCGGATGATTGCCCCCGGCAAAACGGCGGCAGGAACCACACTCCCCGCAAGCCTCTTCATCTGATTGCCGGTGTTCACAATTGAGCGCCTGGGCCAGGGCCAGGGCAGTGCTGGCCTTGCCCACCCCCTTGCCTCCCAAAAACAAATAGGCATGCGGCATCTGTCCGGTCCGCAGGGCAGTTTTGAGAAAGCTGAGGGGCCGCTCCTGGCCTAAAATATCACGGAAGAACATAATTAGTCAGTGGCAAGTTTTGGGTTTGGAACTGAAAAAATTAGTTTTTAGTCACTGTTAGGGGTAAAAGTTTCTATTATGGTTTAAGTTTTTTTAATCCAGACTTCGAAGCTGAAAGTTTATTCCCATTCAATAGTGCTGGGCGGCTTGGAAGAGATATCGTAAACCACCCGATTGACTCCTTTGACTTCATTGATCAGCCGGTTGGCCAGGTGCGCCAGAAAGTCGTGGGGCAGGCGACTCCAGTCCGCGGTCATGGCGTCGGTGGAGTCGACCACCCGCAGCGCCACCACGTGCTCATAGGTCCGCTCGTCCCCCATGACCCCCACCGTTTTCAGAGGCAGCAGCACCGCGAAGGCCTGCCAGACCTGGCGATAATATCCGGCCGCCTTCATTTCGCTGAGGACAATAGTATCGGCTTCCCGCAGAATGGCCAGCCGTTCCGGGGTGACTTCGCCCAGAATGCGAATCGCCAGGCCTGGCCCCGGAAAAGGATGCCGCCAGATCATTTCCTCCGGCAGGCCCAGTTCCCGGCCCAGTTGCCGCACTTCATCCTTAAACAATTCCCGCAGCGGTTCGATCAGTTCGAGGGGCATGACCTCAGGGAGGCCGCCGACGTTATGATGGGTCTTGATAGTGGACGAGGGTCCCTTAAAAGAAACGCTTTCGATCACATCCGGGTAAAGAGTGCCCTGGGCCAGATATTTTACCTGGCCCAGCTTTTGGGCTTCGGCAGCAAAGATGCGGATAAACTCCTGGCCGATGCGGCGCCGTTTTTCTTCCGGATCAGTAACGCGGGCCAGAAGCTGTAAAAAACTGGCGGTGGCATCTACGTATATCAGGTTGATATGGTAGTTTTCCTGAAACACCTGCACCACTTTTTCGGCTTCGCCCTTGCGGAGCAGGCCATTATTGACAAAAATGCAGGTTAACTGGTCGCCGATAGCCCGATGCAGCAGAGCCGCGGTAACCGATGAATCTACCCCGCCCGACAAGGCACAGACCACCCGGTGGTGGCCCACTTTTTCCCTAAGGGCCTGGGTGGTGGCCTCTATAAAAGAATGCATGGTCCACAGGGGCTGGAGGCCGCAGATGCGAAACAGAAAATTGCTCAGCACCTGGCGCCCCTTGGGGGTGTGTTCCACTTCAGGATGGAACTGGACCCCAAAAATCCGGCCGCTGAGGTCCCGAATGGCCCCCACTGGAGCAGTATCACTATAACCAATGACCTCACAGCCAGGCGCGGCAGCTTCCACCAAATCACCATGACTCATCCAGACGGTGAGCGGAGATTCCAGTCCGTAGAACAAATCTTGAAAATCGGTGAGGTGGAAAACCTTGCGGCCGTATTCGCGGGAGGCGGCCGCGGTTACTCTTCCGCCTAACAGATAATTGATCAGCTGCAGACCATAACAAATGCCCAGGATCGGCACCTCCAGCTTAAAGACCTCGGCAGTGATCAGGGCTGCATTAGGCTCGTACACGCTGCCCGGGCCACCCGACAGGATGATGCCGTTGGGGGCAAATTTCTTGATGTCCTCCAGGGGCATCACAAAGGGGTGGATTTCACAATAAACCTTTAGCTCTCTTATCCGTCGAGCGATTAGCTGGGTATATTGCGACCCAAAATCCAGGATCAATACTCTTTGTTGATGGGGATCGAGCACTATTTTTTCCGGCCCGCGCTCGGGCAGATTTATTCTTTATAAATAATATTATACGCTAATAGATGGTTAAAAAGCAAATTTCGTGGGGCAGACAAAGCAATTTTAGCGGTGGCGGAAAGGCCACCTGACCCGGGAGGGAAGGAAGAGGTAAAGGAACAAAACCCCACTTAAGAATCCGCCGATATGGGCCCACCAGGCTACCGCCCCTCCTGCCTCAGGCCGCAAAATCGCCAGGGTGCCGCTAAAGAACTGTAACACAAACCAGAATCCTAGAAAGACAAAAGCGGGGAGCTCGACAATATAGATGAAGAAAAAGGGGATCAGGGTGAGTACCCGAGAACGGGGGAACAGAAAAAAGTAAGCTCCCATAACCCCGGCAATAGCACCGCTGGCCCCGACGACCGGAATTTGGGAATGGGGCGAAGTCACCAGATACAACAGGCTGCCGGCCACCCCACAGGCCAGGTAGAACAGCAGGTAACGCCCGTGTCCGAAAGTATCCTCGACATTATCCCCAAAGATGTAAAGGATCCACATATTGGTGATCAGATGCAGCCAGCCACCGTGTAGAAACATGGTGGTCAACAATGGTAAGTGGATGCTTAGCAAATCATCGGGAAAGTTCTGCCACAAGGCCAGGAAGCGGGCCGGAATGAAACCCAGGGTATAAATTAATTCCTGAAGATGGGGCCCGGCAGACAATTCGAGCAGGAAAAACAAAGCATTGACCGCAATAATGCTATAATTGACATAGGGAGTGCGCTGTGAGGGGATATTATCGTGTAGAGGGATCATAAATTTAAATTAATTATCTTTTTAATCATAAGCAACTGCTATTTGGAATTAGGAAGGGGCCGATTGGTCAGCAGACTTTTCCCACCCGCGGCCGCGGCCACCGGGGCCTGCTGGAACAGAGGGTCTAATGGGATGGCATCATCGGTGAGTACATAGACCCGATTGTGGGTGGTCCAAAGCTCTTGAAGTTGATCCGGGGGAATCAAGTAGTTGTCCTCCGGCGGCACCGGCAAGCCAAAGCGGGGCAACCCATCGCGTTTGACCATCAGAATTGGCCGCTGAGCATAAAAGCGCAGGCTGGCGCCATACTCGAATTCCTCAATGCTTTCCATTATGACCAGATCTTTCGGGTCGGCATGCTGGCGGATATACTCCCCTAGCTCACGGTCGCTGAGGCTGGGCGATAGCACCACCATGCATTGAAAGGTAAAATACAGGGTCACCAAGGCGGTGCTGCCCACCCCCAACAGGCAGAGCCGGGGCCGTCTAAGCCAACCTAAAACAGCACTGCCCAGCCCCAAGACCGGAAGCAAAAATATAATCTGCTGGGCAATGGGACGCAATAGTTCAAACATTCCCAGAAATTCCCGGCGATTATCGGTGCAGATCTCCTCAAACAGCGGTACCAAAGCTGCCATACCGATGGTCATCAAGGGCAACAGGGTCAGACTGGCGGCAATGGCCGAGTCCCGCGGATTCAAGAGAAATTGTTCCAATCGCCAGCCCAGAGCCAAAGCCAGCGGGGGAAGGGCGGGCAGAGAATAATACTCAATGCGCAGGGAACAGATGGTGAAAAAGCCCAATACTATCCCGGCCCAGATGAATAACAGTGCCGGCCCCTGGTAGGCGGGGCGAAGCGGGAACCATTGCCGGGGCCAGAGCCGGGCCAGGGTTGTGGGCAAAAAAGGGGTCCAGGGCATCAGCCAGATCAACACAAACAACCAAAACAGGGGGATAGAAAAACCAACTATATCCAGAGGCACCCGCATGCCAAAAAACCGGCCGATCTGTTCGTTAAACACATGATAATAAAAAAACCCGGGATGATGGATTTCCATGGCGATAAACCAGGGTAGACTTATGACCGCGAGGACTATCAGTCCCAAGGGGTGAAGAAAAATCCGCCAGGTGTGAGAATCCCTCACCAAGAGCGCGAACAGCCCACCGATAGCCACCGGAAACAGAAAGCCGATGAAACCCTTGCTCAACAAACCGACCGCCAGGCAGAGGTGGAACCCTATAGCTTTACCAGGGCTAGGCCGCAACCGCCAGGCAAGCAAAAAATAGATAGCCCAGGCCAGGGTCAGGGTGATGAGGTGGTCAGTGAGGAGTTCTTCGTGTAAGATAAAAAAGCCGATACTGGTGAGCAAGATTAAACCGGCCAGCCAACCTACCCGGCGGGAAAATAAAGTTTTACCGATCAGAAAGGTAGCCAGGAGTTCCCCCAAGGCCAGAGCAAAGGTGGGCAGCCGGACCACTACATCGGAAACCCCGAGCAGCCAGAAAGCGGCCAGATTAATCCAGTAGAGCATCGGCGGTTTATCCAGATAACGGGCCCCATTCAACATGGGCGTCAACCAGTCCCCAGAGTTCAACATCTCCTGGGGAATAACCGCATACATGGCTTCAGAACGGATCAAGGGCAGTTTGCCCAGGGTGGGTAAAAAAATAGCCAACCCTAGCAGCATCAAACTCAGGCTGGCAACCACGGTTTTTCTGGTCTCCAGGTTCAAAACGGGTAATCCAGGCCCATAAACACGGCGGTGCCTTCCTGGCCAAACCCGAAGTCGACATGGCCGACAACTTGAGGCCGGACGGAAGCACGCAGACCGAGTCCGCCTACCGGCTTTAGAGAGCGGAAGTTAAATTTCCCTATAGTCGGAAAAACCTTGCCGAATTCAAAAAAAGGCGCTATCTCCCAGTGGCTGACCACCCCGAAATGTTGCAGGCTGAAGGCCTCGATGCGCTGTTCCACAGTAAAGGCGATCATATTGCGATCAATAAATCGCCATTCCCCATAGCCCCGGTTGCTGCCAAACCCACCCAATTGAGGCCATTCATAAAACGGGGTGTCTTCCTGGCGCAGCATAAATTCGCCTTCTAAGTGAACAGCAGTAATAAACCGCCGATCCGCGTCCAGGGGTTGAAAACCTTTAAACACCACTCCCACCCGGTCAAACGAGGCATCGCTCCCCAAGGCCTTGATGGCGGTTTCTCCATAGACACTGGCCAGCAATCCACAGGTGGGAGTATCTTCAAAGTCCCGGGTATCGTAATTAAGGGACAACCGGTGGGCAAAAGTGGTATTTTGCCGAATTCGCATAGCCTCTGGAAATAATTCCACGGTGGAGGGCAGACTGGGGAGATGCTTGTCGCTCAAAGAGGTCATGGTCAGCCGTTCCTGCCAGATAAGTTCCAACCTGTCGGTAAATAGAAAGCCCAAATAGCCCAGGGCTTCCCGGGTCCGGGAGGTATAACTGGTCTCGTCATCTTCGGCACTGGTGTTGCCAAACCCATAAAAGCGGGGAAAATAGTCGCTGTTATAGTTGAGCAGCAGGCCATAAGTCCAATCTCTGGCTCCCATGGCCTTATTATCATAAAAAAATTCGTATTCCGAATTGACCCCGGTAGACTGGTCCACGATCAGCCGGTAGTGAACCTCAGAAGTGGGATAAGCCAGCAAGCGGAAGGCAAAAGCAGTGCCATCTTCTTCATTGTAGATCACCGAAGGCGCCAGGATTAGCCCCATGGCTTGATCTTCCCGGGGGAAAATCCATACCGGCAAGAAGCCATAATCATTACCGGAATTAGGGTTGGTGGCCAAGACCGGCAAGGGGAACAGGGTGGTGTCGATTTTCTCCCCGGTGCGCTGCACCGGCAAGGGCGGAGGAACTACGGCGGCGGGGACTTTCATACTGCAGTTACTGAGCCCGATAACCATCAACATCAAGCAGATCGGCAGACCAAAGTTTTTACTTGCCACCGTGACTCGCCTTTGCTCATCGCCCTAAGACAGATTCCAACACACCATTTCCCAGAGATCTTTGAGGTCTTTGCCCAGGGTTCGCACCACGGTCGGCTCAAAACCAGAATGCATCATGCATTGCTGGCAACGGGGATCACGACCGACGCCGTAGCGCTCCCACTTGGTTCGGGTCATAAATTCTTCATAGGTCGGGTAATGAGCATCCATGAGCTGGTAACAGGGTGACCGCCACCCCCGGGGGTTACGGGTGGGATTGGCCCAAGGGGTGCATTCATATTCACGTTCACCTCGCAGGAATTCCAGATACAAGGGCGAATCATAGAATTTAAATCTGTTGTCATTGGCGGTCAGGCGGGTGAATTTTTCCTTGATTTCTTCCCGGCTTAAAAATAGTTCCGGATTTACCGATTCGAAGCTGAACGCAGGCGATACTAATAGGCCGTCGATATCCAGATAGGTGAGGTAAGCAAAAAGGATTTCTATCTCTTGGATATCGGTCTGTTTATAAATGGTAGTGTTGGTGCAAACCTGGAAGCCTTGCCGTTTGGCGGCCTTGATAGCTTTGATGGACTGATCAAACACTCCCGGACGTCCCAAAATAAGGTCGTGGGTGGGGGCCAGACCATCCAGGTGGACACTCAGGGTCAGATGGTCGGAAACCGGCAGGTTGGGCAGGGACTTCTCGAGCAGGAGTCCATTAGTGCATAAATAGATATGTTTGTGCCTTCGGATCAATTCCTGCACCAACTCAAAGACCGGCGGATAAAGCAATGGTTCGCCACCGGTGATCGTTACCACCGGAGCGCCGCATTCCTCGACCGAGCTTAAACATTCCTCCAAGGGCATCATCTGGTGTAGGGTATCCCGGTATTCCTGGATACGGCCACATCCTTGGCAGGCCAGGTTGCATAAATGGGTAGGTTCTAACATCAGCACCAGGGGAAACTTCTCCTGGCGTTGTCGGCGTTTTTCGATTAGATAGGTAATTAAAGAGATATCAAGGCTTAAAGGGAAGCGCATCAGTGATCTCCTGCAAAAAATTCAGGCTGGAAACGGTTTTATAAAAAAATATGACGATCGAGAAAGGGCCGCATATTCCGGCCTTTGTCAATTTAACTCTGAGTCTTGCGCTGTTTTACATAGCCATGCTCTTGAAACCAATTAATCGCATCCTGCAAGGCCTCGCGCACCGGAGTTTGAAGGAGGCCCAGTTCCTGGACGGCCTTGCTGCTGTCAAAATACATGAATTTCTTGGCCATTTTGACCGCAGTCACAGGAATGCGCGGCGGGCGATGACTGACCCGGGTAGCCCAGAATTCATTGATATAAGCCAGCCCCAATATTGGGTAATAAGGCAGCCGCCAGCGAGGAGCCGGCCGATGGCTGAGGTTGGCCAGGATCTGCAAGATCGCTGACAGGCTGAGGTTCTGGTGACCCAGGATATATTTTTCTCCTGGCCGCCCCCCTTGTTCGGCCAGGATATGGCCCCGGGCCACATCCCGGACATGGATCAGATTGAGGCCGGAATCCAGATAGGCCGGCATCTGGCCGTTTAAAAAATCGACGATCATCTGGCCGGTCGGGGTAGGGCGATAGTCCCAAGGACCAACCGGAGTGCTAGGATTGACAATCACCACGGGTAGCCCTTGCCGAGCGAATTCCAAGGCCACCTGTTCAGCCAAAAACTTGGATCTTTTGTAAGGCCCGACCATATCGGCCAGACTTACTGGAGTATCTTCCGTCCCCGGAGTGCCGTCCCCAGGATTGCCCAGGGTTCCCACCGTGCTGGTGTACACTATATGCTCCAGGCCGCGATCCCAAGCCGTCTGGAGGATATGGCGGGTGCCCTCGACATTGGTAGCATACATCTCTTGGGGGTGGGGAACCCAGAGGCGATAGTCGGCGGCGACGTGAAAAAGGTGGCTACAGCCCTCCAGGGCAATTCTTAAGGATTCTGGCTGGCGCAAATCACCCTGGACCGCCTCAACGGCCAGCCCCTGGAGGGCGGGATGATCGGGTTGACGGGCCAGCACCCGCACCCGGCGACCATCATTTAGCAGTTCCTGAACCAGGGCGCGTCCGACGAATCCGCTGCCCCCGGTAACCAGAGTGTTACTCATGCGGGGTTCTCCCGCCGGCCTGCAGATACTGTCCCAATGCCATCAGGGGAAAGCAATCACGATATAAATGATAACGGATCATGAAGTGTTGCGGAAAACCGGTGCCGGTAAAATAAGGCTCTTCCCAGCGGCCCTCGGCATTCTGGGTCTTTATCAAAAATTCTAGTCCTCTTTGCACCTCAACGGAACTGTCTTCGCCGGCGGCGATCAGGGCCATCAGGGCCCAGGCGGTTTGGGAGGCGGTACTCTCTCCCTGGCCTCGGAGCTGGGGGCGGCGGTAGGATTCGCAGGTCTCGCCCCAGCCGCCATCAGCATTCTGGCAACCCTTCAGCCAGGCCACTGCTCGGCGAATGTAGGTTTGAGACATGTCTTCGCCGATACTTTTCAGCCCGGTCAGTACCGACCAGGTGCCATAAATATAGTTAACCCCCCAACGCCCCCACCAACACCCGTCGGGCTGTTGGGTTTGGCGCAGGAAAATATAAGCCCGGGCTGCGACCGGGTGGTTTAGGCTGAAGCCAAAAATACCCATCATCTCCAGGATACGGCCAGTCACATCTTCGGTGGGAGGGTCAATCAGGGCCCGTAAGTCCCCGAAAGGAATGCGGTTGAGCCAGTCTTTAGTATTATCCGCATCAAAGGCCCCAAAGCCGCCATTTTCGGACTGCATCCCCAGGCACCAATCGATGCCCAGATTTAGGGCAGATTGAAACTGATCCGGATCAATCAGACCTTCCTTAAGGGCCATCAAGACTACTGCACTATCATCAATATCTGGATACCAGTTATTGACGAATTCAAAGGCCCACCCTCCCGGGGCCAGATCTGGTTTTTTGATCGACCAGTCACCCGGAACCAGAATCTGCTGCTGCAACAGCCAATCGCAGGCTTTGACCAAAGCCGGATGCGCGGCCGGACAGCCCGAAGCAGCCAACGCCCGGACCGCCAACCCGGTATCCCATACCGGGGAAATACAAGATTGCAGCCGGATAGAATCTTTCTCCTTTATGGTAAAAAATTCCAAGGCTTCCAGACCGCGGCGGATTGCCGGATGATCATTGGCATAACCCAGGTAGTGGAGGGCGAGCAGAGAATTGAGCATGGCCGGCTGAATACCGCCCCAATCCCCGGTGTCTTCCTGATGTTCCAAAATCCAGGATTCAGCCCGTTGGAGAGCCAGCCGCCGGAAAGGATGGAGAGGCCAGCTTTGGTAAAATTTCAAGATCCGATCCCAAAGCACAAAGAGATTGTCTAGACTGAAGCCATTATCCTTCCATCGCACCCGATGATCCCGAAAACTTGCTTTGGGATCATCAAATAATTCGCTTACTCCCAGTTCTGGAGGCAAAAAGGACACCGGTTGCTTGGCCATGACCACCGACAAAGGCACAATGGTGGCACGGGACCAACTGGAAAATTCGTAGATGCTCAAGCCACTCTGGGGGGGAAATAGAATGGATTCCACTGGCAGGGTAGGGACCCCTTCCCAACTTACCTGGCCAAACAAGGCTAAAAAAATTCGGGTGAAAACCCGGGTCTGCAAGGGTCCCCCCCGCTGTTGAATAAAGGCTCGCGCCCGCTGGAGAGCCGGCTCTTGGGGGGAGAGGCCGGCCAGTTTCAGAGCGAGGTAAGCCTCCACCGAGGTGCTCAGTTCACCGCCGTCTCCATAATAGATAGACCAGCCGCCGTTGTCGAGCTGCTGCTGCAAGATATGGTTTGCCAGGCCGGAGATCGTGTGTGGCTCGGCTATTCCCAATAAATGATGGAGCATTAAATATTCGGCGGTGATGGTAACATTGGACTCCAGCTCCGCCCACCAATAGCCACTACGCTTCTGCATTTCCAGTAAAGCCTGGCGAGCCTGACGCATAGCTTTTTCCACCGCCTCAGGCAAAGACTCAGTTGCCAGGATCCAGGCATTCCGCTCAGGCAACTCAGGGTATTGTAATCCTTCAGACATCCTATCCGCCTTTACCTTATCCATAATATATCTGGGATTTAACCTAAAATATTATCATACTTTAATTTTCAATTCAAAGAATTTTAGCAGGAAATTTTACCTTGAGGTAAACTTTAAATTAAGAGGTTTATATCAAATTTAATTATACTTAGACGATATTTAAACTGCATATGGACAAGATTTTATCAGTAAGGTAAACTTGTGGTCCAACCTCAGACGCAGCAGCAGAAATTCTTCTATAGGTGGCGCATCTTATGTTGATGGCCCAAGAGTTCTCTCAGAAGCCCCCTCCCGCCCTGCTATTGAAGGAGCCGGGCTTGCGGATAGTACGCCTCCGCGGTTTGCCTGGCGAGATGGGTCATGCTCACGGTCGCATGCTAGGCCGGGAGATTCGCCAGATGCGTGGTCGGGTGTTGAATTATCTGGCCAAAATCACCGGCTGGGTGGGGGGCCTGCCGCTCTATCTGGCTCTGATGGTTCTGGCCCGGCGTTTCCGGCCCTATATCCCTGGTCCTTATTGGGAGGAAATGCAAGGGGTGGCGGCGGGGGCGGGAGTCAGTATCAATTTGATCTTATTGCTCAATGTTTTTGACGACCTGGTACAAAACTTGCCCCGTTGCTCGGGTTTGGCCGCCGAGAGCAAAGACCGCCACACCAGTTCTTGGCTGCTGGCCCGGAATCTGGATTATGCCATCTTTACCGAGGTTATGGCCCGGCTCCAGACAGTCTTTCTGCTGCATACGGCGAGCGGCATACCTTTGGTCTCGGTGGCTTGGCCCGGGTTTGTCGGACTCTACACCGGCATGAACCAGAAGCGGGTAGCCCTGGCCCAGCTCTCCGCCATGACGGTGGACCGGACCATAGGAGGCTGCCCGGCTGGCATCCGCAATCGCCAGGCCTTGCAGCAGGGCCAGAATCTGCAACAAGTGGCAGTCCTGATTACCGCCAGCAAAAGGACTAGCGGCAATAATCTCGTGCTCTGTAGTCCTGCCGAGGCTCAGGTGCTGGAGGTCTCTGCCCGCCATTGGCAAATACGGCGGGCTAGCCACGGCCTGATCATTGCCACCAATCATTACCAGAGTGCCAAAATGCAGGCCGTCAAAGGCCAGTTCCCGCCCCGACCGCCATTTTCGCCGCTCTCTCCCTGGCACTTTACCGAGGCCTATAGCCACAGCCGCCAACGGCGCTTACATGCATTGGCTGCTAATGGGATAGATATGCAGAAGGCCCGAAATTTGCTGGCTGACCCTGAAGTAGCCAACCCCGGTACAGTCAGCAGCGTCATTTTTCAACCCCAAACCATGGCCATGTGCTTGGCGCAATCCTTGATAACCCCGGTTGCAGCCGGCCGCTGGTGGCGATTGACGGATTTATTTGCGGATCTTGGCCCGGAAAGGGAGCTGATCTCGGTCTAGTTGGCTGCCAAGGCCATGAGGCACAGAAGAAGACTGCTCGCTTTTATTGAACCAGCCCTCTACCAACTTGCTGTAATGAATGGCTTGATTTAAAATACTAATTACCTATTCCCTCAGAGGTGAAAAAATGCGGGAACGGCTGCGGAAGATATATAAACTCTTTGCTCACGATGACCGGTTGTTGATCCTGATCGACGCTGACCCTGATTCCATTGCCAGCGCCCTGGCTCTGAAGCGGTTGCTCTGGCGCCGCATTGCCGCCTGTGTCATTTCGCCCATCCGTCCCATTACTCGACCCCAGAACCAAACCATGGTCCGGCTCCTGGAAATTCCTCTGCTAACTTATGAGAAAGTTGATCTGCAGGAGTTTACCCGCAAGGCCTTGGTCGATGGTCAACCGGGTCATCATGAACGATTTGCCGATATAGCCTACGATCTAATTATTGATCATCACCCCTTGCATCCCCAGACCCGGGCCCCATTCGTTGATGTTCGCCCGGATTATGGGGCGACTGCCACTATGTTGACCGAATATCTCCGGTCTGCCAAGATCAAGCCTTCCCTGAAATTAGCTACGGCGCTGTTCTACGCCATCAAGACTGATACTGCTAATTTTGAGAGTCACTCCACCGAAGCTGATATTCGGGCTTTCCACTTTTTGTTTCAGTTTACCCGTCGCGCCTTGGTCCGCCGCATTGAAATTGCCGAATTAACTCTGGGGATGCTTAAGTATTTCCGACAGGGTCTGGGACGCTGGCAGATTCGCCATGACCGGCTTTACAGCTTCGTCGGTACGGTTCCTACTCCAGATCTCCTGGTGATGCTGGCCGATTTTTTTTTGCGGGTGGTAGAGATAACCTGGAGCATTGTCGGCGGCATTTACCAGGATAAACTAATCGTCGTGTTTCGTAATGACGGCTTGCGGAAAAACGCCGGCCGACTGGCCAATAAGGCCTTTGGCAAGCTGGGCTCGGCTGGCGGCCACGCGGCCAGTGCCCGGGCTGAGGTTCCGCTGGAGGCATTGGGGGAAATCAGACCCGGTGAAGGTGATGACGACGCATGGGAAAACTTCCTGATCAGCAGGATAGAAGGAAAATAGCTGGCGCTGGCCCCACAGATGTTCTCGCCAATAAGACCCCTCAATACTTGCTAAAATTCCTGTTTAATTTTTATATTGCTCGCCGGGCAAATACCACCCGCTCTACCTGGTGGTAGTCACCCCGGACCTGGCCTGGCCCATAGGCTTCCTGTGGGCTTAACAGGTCCAGAACTGCCGGGGCCTGGCTGTTTCCGACTTCCAGGGCCAGAAGTCCTCCGGGAATCAGATAGTGATGGGCCTCCGAGACCAGGCGCCGGATCACGGTTAAGCCATCAGGCCCGCCGTTTAGGGCGACCCGGGGTTCATGGTCGCGAATTTCCCGGGGCAGGTGGCCCCATTCGCTGGTGGGGACATAAGGAGGATTGGCAATGATTACCGCAAACCGGGGGCGAGGGGCCAGCGGCTCCAAGAGGTCGCCTCGGATGAAGCCGATGCGGTGTGCTACCTGATGGCGCCGGGCATTTTCCTGGGCCAGAGCCAGAGCAGCCGCGGATTGATCGAGAGCCGCTACTTGAGAATCTGGAAGTTCCTGGGCCAGGACGATGGCCAGCACCCCGCTGCCAGTGCCCACATCTAACAGGGGTCCCCCGGTTAGAGGAAAATCCTGTTGCCGCACTTGCTCTAGGACGGTCTCGATCAGAATTTCAGTCTCCGGACGGGGAATTAAGACCGCGGGGCTGACCAGAAAGTCGAGGGACCAGAATTCCTGGTGGCCGGTGATATATTGGGTGGGCTCTCCGGCCAGACGGCGTTGCATCAGGGCCTTGAAGCTGGCCACTTCACCGGCGCTCAGGGGCTGGTCATGGCGCAAATAAAGAGCCAGCCGCTCCAGACCCAGACAGTAAGCCAGCAGGACTTCGGCTGAGGCCCGGGGTTCGCTGACTCCTTTGTCACGGAAATAGCCGTTAGTCCAGCGGAGCAGGTCCATTATGGTCCAGGCTGCGCCGCGTGCGGCTTTCATACCTCCTGCTGTTTCAGGGCCACGGTACGGTGATGGGAATTCAGGGCATCCAGCAGTTCATCCAGTTCTCCGGCTAAAATCCCTTCCAACCGGTGAAGGGTAAGCCCTGGCCGATGGTCGGTGATGCGCCCCTGGGGGAAATTATAGGTGCGGATGCGTTCGCTGCGATCACCGGTGCCCACCTGGCTTTTGCGATCCTGGGCGATTTTTTGCTGCTGCTCGCGCTGTTTAAGATCTAGCAGCCGGGCCCGGAGCACCTTCAAGGCCTTAACTTTGTTTTTGTGTTGGGATTTTTCATCCTGGCAGGAGACCACCAGACCAGTGGGCAAATGAGTAAGACGCACCGCTGAATCAGTGGTATTGACGCTCTGCCCCCCGGGGCCAGAGGAGCGGAAGACATCGACCCGGATTTCCTCTGGGTTAACCTGAACGTCGACTTCTTCAGCCTCCGGTAAAATGGCCACGGTCACGGCTGAAGTGTGAATCCGGCCCTGTGATTCAGTGGCCGGCACCCGCTGCACCCGGTGCACCCCGCTCTCATATTTTAATCGGCTATAGACCTGTTGGCCGGAGATCAAGGCGATGATCTCCTTTAACCCCCCCATGCCAGTGGGATTATGGCTCAGAACTTCAACCTTCCAGCCCTGGTTTTCCGCATAACGGCTGTACATCCGGAAGAGATCGGCGACAAACAGGGCCGCTTCTTCGCCGCCGGTGCCGGCCCGGATTTCAAGGAGGATGTTCCGGGCATCATTAGGGTCTTTGGGAAGCAGATGCAGCCGCAATTCCTCCTCCAGCCCCATCAATTCGGTCCGCAACCTCTGAATCTCCTCCCGGGCCAGGGCCTTGAATTCTTCGTCGCTCTCCTCCTTTAAGAGGACCTGGTTGGACGCCAATTCCTGGCGGACCCGTTGATAGCGCCGGAAGGTTTGAATCAACGGCACCAACTCGGCATGTTCCCGGGCGTAATGCTGATAGCGCTCCTGATCTTTGATAACCTCAGGATTGCTTAAATTAGCTTCCAGTCCCTGGAATTTATCTTCAATGGCTTGCAAACGTTCAATAAACATGATGGTCTCGGGGTTTACCACCCCTTATCTAATTTAGACTCTTTGATTAATTTTATTATAAGGCGAATCGCTTCAGGCCGCAAGCGGACACCCTGTCAATTAGCAATAATCTATGGAATATTATATAGATAGTTAATTAAGTTAATAAAAATTATTAACTAAAATCAGGCGGCTGTATCACCTCAGGCCGCGGTTTGCAAGGCTTCCTGTTCACTGCGGATGGCTGCCTGCAAGGCCGCCAGGGCTACCTCCAGCTGGTCATCGGCGGGTTCCCGGGCGGTAAGGTGTTGGGTCATTAGTCCCGGCCACAGGATGAATCGCATAAAGGGATGTTCGGCATGACGGCCTCCGAGCCGGATGAGTTCATAGGACAGGGCGGCGATGGGGAACATCAGGATGACCTTGAATCCTACCTGAAGCACCAGATCTAACCAGCGTCCCCAGCCGCTCAGACCGGGCAGCAGTGGGAATAGGGCGGCGAACAGAAAAATACTGAGGAGCAGGACGACCAGGATAAACGAAGTGCCGCAGCGGGGGTGCATGATCTGGTACTGGCGGGCATTTTCCAGAGTGAGGGGTTGGCCAGCCTCATAAGTAAAGATGGATTTGTGTTCCGCACCATGGTATTCAAATACCCGCCGCACTTCTTGGAAAAAAGAAATAGACCAGATATACAGCAGGAAAAAACCGATCTTGAACAGGCCGTCGATGACATGGAAGGACAATGCCTCGGTGGTTAACTCCTGTCCCCACAGTCTACCCACCAGGCCGCTGAGATAGTGCGGCAGCAGACCGAAGAAAAACAGGGCCAGAGCAAAGGCACTGATTACTGTAATGATCATCGCCCCGGAACCTAGTTGTTCCTCTTCCTCATCTACCGCGGCATGAGCCGAAAAGGTCAGGGCCCGGATGCCATAAAGCAGGGATTCCCAAAGGACTATCGGCCCCCGGAAAAAGGGCCAGCGCAAGAAGGGCAGCCGATCTCCCAAGAGCTTAAGGCGGTCGGCTTTGACGATGATTGAGCCGTCGGGCCGACGGACCGCGATGGTCATCACGTGGGGGGCGCGCATCATTACCCCCTCGATAACCGCCTGCCCGCCCACCGGAAAATCAGGCATCGTCCCTTACTCCGAGGCTTCGCTTTCTGAAGCTTTTTTCTGGATCTTGGAGTATTTTCGCAAGAAACGATCTACCTGCCCGGTAGAGTCCACCAGCTTCTGTTTGCCGGTGAAAAACGGGTGGCACTTGGAGCAAATCTCCACCCGGATATTCTCTTGGGTAGAGCCAGTGGTAAATTCATTGCCACAGGCACAACGCACCGTAGTCTGATAATATTTGGGATGGATATCCTTTTTCATCGGTTAGGCTTTAACCTCCGTTTTTTCTTATCCTTATATTATGCTTATTTTTAACCAAAAAATCAAGATTTTTGGTCATTGAGGATTCCCCGCCGGGCTTTAAAATCCGGATTTGGGCGGGCTTGGCAACCGGGGCAGAAAAAACTGCTGCGACCGGCCTGGACCAGGCGCTCAATCGGGGTGCCACAGCGAGGGCAGGGTTCTCCGGCCCGGCCATATACTTTCAGCTGGGGGTAGAACCTGCCGATCTCTCCCTGGCTGTTTTTGAAGTCGGAGATGGTGGTGCCCCCCAGACGGATGGCGGCCCGCAAGATGTGGCGTATGGCCTTGATCAATATCTGCCAATCCGCGTGTGTCAATTCTCCTACCGGAGTCTGAGGATGGAGACCGGCGGCAAACAGGATCTCGCTGGCATAGATATTGCCAATGCCGGCGATAATCCGGCCATCCAACAAGAAATTCTTGATGGGCCGCTGGCGCCCCTGGGTTAGCGTCAAGAGCCGCTCAGGGGTCAGATGCCGGGAGAAAGGCTCCAGCCCCACTGCGGCCAGAGGCAGGGGCTTAACCCCTGGAGGATAGATCAGGAATTGACCAAAACGTCTGGTGTCCTGAAAAACCAGGGCCCGGCCGTCATCCAGATGGATACTTAGGTGACCGTGGGGTAGGGTAGGGATGGGGGGCTCAAACAGCAGCAGGCTGCCGCTCATTCCCAGATGAATCAACAGGGTGGCCCCTTGATCCAGGTGGAATAACAGGTACTTGCCCCGCCGAGAAAGTTTTTCGATGCAATGGCCGATGGCCAGACTCGTCAGTTCTTGCTGGGTTGATTGCTGCCGTAGCTGCTTTTCGCCGAAGGTCAGGGCGTTGATCCGCCGTCCGGGGAGATGCAAGGCCAATTCCCGGCGAATAACTTCGACCTCTGGGCCTTCCGGCATGGGAGCCTAAACCTCGGCGGTCATCCAGGCCTTGAGGCGCGGCAGTTCCACTGTCTTCCAATCCGGACTCAGGCGGAGTTGTAAGAATTCGGCAAACAGGCTGTCGAGGATGTCAGTGACTTCCTCAATCTGGGCCATCTGGTCAAAAAAGTGGGCTTCGTCGTCTTGGTCGCCAGGGCTGGGACCGGCAGTGCATTTCAGGCCCTTGACTTCGAAGGTGGTTGCCTTCAAGGTAAGAGGCCACTCCAACCCCTCCCGGGCGACCTTAAGGTGCAGCTCCTCCAGAGTCTTGCCCTGCCGTAAGCCCAGGCGGGCTTCCTGGTGGTCGGAATGACTGCCCTGGACTGCCAAACTCTGGTAATATTCTCCTTCCCCGACCTCCAGCCGCAATTTCTCCCCGACTTCCAGAGACAAAGGTTTCTGTCCGGCCAGATGGACAGTGCCGTCAGGATTTTCTTCGCTCTTGAACCATAGCCAGGTCAGGAATTCCCGGCCCAGAAAGCGATAGTTCAACAGCCGTTCCACTATATCCATGTTAGTCATGCCTGGGCCTCCAGTGAGGGGATGAGGCTTTCCAGGGCCTGCCATTGAGACTCTATTTTTAACAGGCTCTGGCCCAGCGTATAGGGAAATAGGAGGTAGAGATCGAGCTCAAAGGTATCCCGAAACAAGGTCTCAAAGACTTCTCGCACCTTGGGGCTGGTGCTAAACAGCCATAACCGTCCTTGGGCCGGGCTCCAGACCACATCGTACAGATGGGGTTGGGGCATCTGACGCCTAAGGAGTTCTTGCATTACTGTTTCTTTCAATTCTGCCTTCTGAGCCCGGCTCAAAGTCCGGGTTTTTTGCCGGGTTTGGATGGATTCGGCCAACAGATAATGTTTGCGGAACAGCGCGGCGGGGACTTTACGGGTATCGATGCGCAGCGAAAATGTCAGGTATTCCCCCTTATGGGCACTCCCCTGGTGGAAATCATTTTCCAACAGGTTGTCTAACTCCACCCACCCTATAGACTTTTCCTGACTGCTGTCGTCGATGTCCAGGAAACTATTTTTCTTCAGACAATTGTCAACCCAGGAGAGAAAATCACCGGGGAGCTCTCCTTGAACCATATAGCGGCAAAAACTCACAGACTTGGACAATATTCCCATCTTGATCATTTCTCCTTTCTGGCCCTCGGCATCCTAACCAAAAATATTGATAAAAGCAAGCTCATTAAACCTGATCGTTGACATTGTCCCGATATCTCGCAATTCTGTTATTACTCCAAGCACTTAAAAGGTTGATCTGAGGGGAGGGGGCTATGACCCTTAGCCCTTCTCCCAGGAGCTGTTTTTTTCAAACCCCCAATCCGTTTATTTTCTGACCTGAGTAATAATTCCAATAATTTGGTAGATAGGAAGGGAAAGAAGTAGCTTTAGCAGATTCCGGCGGCCGGTCTTGGTTTATATTATAAGAGTACGGGCGGCCAACGCCTTATTTGAAGAGCGCGGCCACTCTAATTTCAAAAAAGCATCTGCAGAAAATGGTCGTGGTACTCTTTCAGTTCTTGGTGACATTCGCCACAATAGAAATGGACCCCTCCTAAGATTTCCGACTCATCGCTGGTTGCGGTAAAGCTGCCATCCTCATTTTGCACATAAAAAGTGGTAATGGTGACCTCTTCCGCCACTTCATAGAAATCCGTATCATTACCGCAGTATGGGCAAACAATCCTCATCCGTCAATTTATCTCCATGACTTGTTTCAGGTCCTGACGATATAGCGGATTGGAGGGATCGAGTTTGCGGGCCTGCTCCAGTTCGATCTGGGCCCGTTTATATTGAGCGGCCGATTTGCTTTTCTCACCCTGAGCGTAATGGATTCTTCCCTGCTGGGCGTAAATGCAGGCCAGATAAAAATGGGTCTGGTCATCCCTGGGATTAAGTTCACTAGAAGCCTGGAGAGCCTGCCGGGCATTCTTATACTGCTTCTGGTAATAATTGACAATCCCCAGGTTGCGCAAGGTTTGGGGATAATACTTTCTGGATTTATCCTGTAAACTTCTCAACAACAGGATCTGCATCTTATCCAGAGTAACTGTATCTCGGATAGCGGGACTGTTGTGGCCCAAAAGGCGATCAGTCAGGGCAATTACCTCCTCAGTGGCCACCGCCCGGGAATTAAGGGCCTCATCCAAAAGAGCCTTATCATCACCGGAAAGCCGCCCTGGCTCTACTTTTTTAGGTTCATATTTGGCTTGCGGTATAGGATATTCTTCTATTACCCGGGGGCCGCCACAAGCAGCCCCGACCAACATCATAGCCAATAAACCGGCCCATAACCTGGACATATCAATGCTCCCAGAGAGAGGTTCTGCCCAAATTCTTACTTAAAGGATAATTATCCTTTTCCGGGCGCTTTACGTCAATGGCTTTTTTTTATCAAGCCAGGGAAATCGCCGGGCAGGGCAGGGAAGTTTTGAGTGCTATCTGTGATATTGATAACCCTTGCGAACCACTCGTCGCTTGACTTGGCAAGGGCCTATCCGCTCTAAGAGGTGGTGCTCAAGCAGATTAGCCTGAGTCTCATCGCCGCAGGTGAAGATGTCTAGCACCAGATAGCCGTATTCCGGCCAGGTATGGAGGGAAATATGGGACTGAGCCAACAGTGTAAAGCCGGTCACCCCCTGGGGTTGGAACTGATAATACCGGGATCCCAGATTGGTCAAACCGACATTTTTTACTGCGGATTTTACGGCTCGATGGAGGAATCGGTGGGAATTAATCTTTTCCATATCGCAGCCATAAAGCTCTAGCATCAGGTGGTATCCATCAGGCCGCGGATTTTGGACCAAGAGCTCCCTTTTCATGGCCAAGCCCTCCTTCTTTAAAATTTTTTGAGGAACCTCAAGGGTTCCCCTTTTGCCACCCCCTCGCTGGTCTGATTAGACTACGGTTAGGCAAACAATTTCGATAATCAGCCATCATCCTGATCTTGGAACCAAATAGTCGAATTTTTATCTTAAATCCTTTCTCAAGTCAACTAAAAACGGTGATGATAGGGTTAAAGTTCTAATTATTAGGGGGCAATCCGGGAGTTGCCCGCTATAGCCCCGGGCTCGTTAGTTGTGCTTCTCTTGACAGAAATGGGTTTCTGGGGTTACATAGAATCAGTCGTGGCCAGAAAATTCATCTACCAGGAGCCCGGTTGCTATGGAACTACCCTATCGCCCTCGCCGGCTGCGGCGGCGGGAAAATTTCCGCCGCCTGGTACGGGAAACCTACCTAAGGACTGATGACCTGATTTACCCGATGTTTGTGGTGCCAGGCCAGGGCATCAAGGAGCCGGTGCCCTCAATGCCCGGGGTGTTTCGCCACTCAGTTGATCAAATGGTCCGGGAAGTCCAGGAGGTCCAGCAATTGGGCATTCCGGCAATACTGCTATTCGGCCTGCCCCAGAAAAAGGATGACTTGGGAAGTGAGGCCGCGGCCCGCCAAGGCACCGTACAGCAGGCGGTTCGCCGGCTCAAGCAGGAAGTGCCCGAGATCCTGGTGATCACCGATGTCTGCCTCTGCAGCTATACCAGCCACGGCCACTGCGGCTTTGTGCGGCAGGGGGAGGTGGACAACGACGCCACCCTGGAATTGCTGGCCCAGGTAGCGCTCTCCCATGCCGAGGCCGGGGCGGATATGGTGGCCCCCTCCGACATGATGGACGGGCGGGTGCTGGCCATCCGCGAGGCCTTAGATGAGCGGGGCTTTGAGATGTTGCCCATCCTGTCTTACGCGGTTAAATATGCCTCCAGCTTCTACGGCCCCTTCCGGGACGCGGCCGAATCGGCGCCGCAGTTCGGCGACCGCCGCTCTTACCAGATGGATCCGGCCAATGCCCTGGAGGCCGTGCGCGAGGCCACCCTGGACGTGGAAGAGGGGGCGGATATCATCATGGTCAAACCGGCGCTGCCCTACCTGGACATTCTGGCCCGTTTGCGGAGTGAGATCGATCTACCCCTGGCCGCCTACCAGGTGAGCGGCGAGTATGCCATGATCAAGGCCGCGGCCCAGCAGGGCTGGCTGGACGAGAACGCCGTCATGCTGGAGTCCCTGGTCGCCATCAAACGGGCCGGCGCCGACATGATTCTGACCTATTTTGCGAAAGAGGTGGCCAGGGCTTTGTAAAGAGAAGTGAAAAAATGTTTAGTTTAACGAGTAAGGCTTCATATGCTGTATTTTTAATTTAGTTGCTAGTTCCCGGCTGTGGCAAAAGCCCCAAGGACGCGCGGCGGGAATTGGCGAACTTGGGGGTCGCTTATAGTGTGGATTCCTTTATTAAATGCGCCGAAGAATGCGATACTCATGCCATAAAATTGTTCTTAACTGCTGGGATGGATATTAATGTTAAAGATAAAGAGGGCCGAACCGCCTTCTTGATGATGGCTACATTCAAAGGTCACGCCGACATTGTCCAGACTCTGTTAGCCCAGGGCGCAGACCCCAATACAAAAATAAATAAAATTGGGTTTACCCCCTTGATGGGGGCCGCATTTAAAGGTGATGCTAACATTGTCCAGAATCTGTTAGCTCAGGGCGCAGACCCCAATGCCAAAGATATAAATGGTGGGACCGCATTGGATTATGCCAGAGATAAAAGGCACAAGCAGGTAGTGATAATTTTAGAAAATGCTATGGCAAAGTAAATGAAACTGCAAGCCTCGGTGAATTTACCCAAAAAATGAATTCTTCCAAGGAGCCGACAATCAAAATCCCCCCCTTGCGCCTTCTGGCCTGGGAGATCACCCGGCGCTGTAACTTAGCCTGTGCGCATTGTCGGGCCGCGGCCGGGCAGGGGCCGTATGCGGGAGAGTTAACCACCGAAGAGGGTAGGGCGCTCCTGGATGATCTGGCCGGCATGGGCCAGGTGGTGGTCATTCTCACCGGCGGGGAGCCGCTCCTGCGTGAAGACCTGCTGGAGTTGGCGGCCTATGGTACTAGCCTGGGGCTCCGGATGGTGGCGGCGACCAACGGTACCCTGCTGACCCCTAAAATTGCCACCGATCTTAAGGGAGCGGGTATCCAGCGGGTGAGCATCTCGATTGATGGCGCTGAGGCAGCCAGCCATGACCGGCTGCGCCAGGTATCAGGAGCTTTTGAGGGGGCATTACGCGGCATTGCGGCCTGCCGGGAGGCCGGGCTGCCCTTCCAGATTAATACCACCATTACCCAGGCTAATCGCCAGGAACTTCCGGCCATCTACGAGTTGGCTTTGAGACTGGAAGCCGCGGCCCATCATGTCTTTGTGCTGGTGCCCACCGGCCGCGGCCAGGAGATCAAGGACCTATTGCTGTCTCCGGAGGAATACGAGGCCACCCTGCACTGGCTGCTGGCCCGGCAGCGCGAAGGGCGGCTGCACCTGAAGCCGACCTGCGCCCCCCAGTATTACCGCCTGTGGCGCCAGGAGGCCGCGGCGCGGGGTGAGAAAATTTCGGTGACCAGCCACGGCATGGAGGCCATGACCCGGGGCTGTCTGGGGGGGCAGGGTTTTGCCTTTGTCTCCTACCGGGGTGAAGTGCAGCCCTGCGGTTATCTGGACCTGCTGGCAGGAGATATTCGGGAAGCGCCGTTTCCTGAAGTTTACGCCCGCTCGCCGTTGTTTCAGGCCCTGCGGGCGGTCAATGACTACCATGGCAAATGCGGCCGCTGCGAATATCGCCGGGTCTGCGGCGGCTGCCGGGCCCGGGCTCATGCCTTGACCGGCGATGTGTTGGGCGAGGACCCATTGTGTGCCTATGAACCAGAAAAATGACAGGCCAGGAAATGAGGCCCTGGACGATCTGGACCGGGCGATCCTGAATGAAATCCAGGTCCATTTTCCCATTGTCTCCCGGCCTTATGCCGAGGTCGGGGAGCGGTTGGGGGTAACCGAGGCTGAGGTTATGGCCCGGGTCCAACGGTTGCACGATCAGAGGATTATCCGTCGCATCGGGGCCAATTTCAATTCCCGAAAACTGGGCTATACCAGCACCCTGTGCACCGCCGAAGTGCCGGAGGAGCAGATGGAGCAGTTCGTCCAGGTGGTGAACCGCTATGCCGGGGTCACCCATAATTATCTGCGGCGGCACCGCTACAATATCTGGTTTACGGTAATTGCCCCCTCTACCGAGAAGATCGAGCAGATTCTGGCAGAAATCTCCTCTCAAACCGGGATCAAGGAGATTTATAGCCTGCCAGCCCGGCAAATCTTCAAAATCCAGGCAGATTTTCCTTTATGAGGACGGCCCCAAACCCAAGGGGATGCACAGTATCGGGCAGGGCAGCAGGCGCACCACTTTTTCAGCGGTGGAGCCAAAAAAGACCTCGTCAATCTGTTGCCGCCCCCTCCGGCCAAAGCCACCCACCACCACCAAATCTACCGCCAGTTCCCGGGCCTTGACGGCAATCTCCTGAAAGGGTAGTCCTGTGGCGATAATGGTGTCCACCGGCAGATCTTTGGCGTTCCACTTTTGCAGAAAATCCTTGATCTCCTGTTCCGCCTGGGTCCGCAGCCTTTTTAATAGGGTCTCCGGTTTCCTACCCATATGACGGACCAGTTTGCCGATAAAATTCTGGTCGATGACGTGCAACAGGATCAACTTGGATTCAAAGCGTTTAGCCAAGGTCTGGGCGGCCTGGAAGGCAGCTCCGGAACAGTCCGAAAAATCGGTGGCAATCAGGATCGAATTGAATTCCATCGGATTTTACAACCATAACTATAGAGTTTTGCCCGCCTTGGCTGGATGAAGCCAGGGACTGGGGTGGGCACCTCAGGGGCCGCCCACCCTGAGCTATTGCTATTTAACGGCGGACTTGATTTCATTAAAAGCGGTCTCGGCACTTTCAAAAGCCCCGATATGGAGCCATAAAACTTTGCCGCTTTTATCCAACAGCATGCTGGTGGGGGTACCCGGAATATTCAATTTTTTGGTAAGGCTGCCGTCCAGGTCTGGCAGCACCGGGAAAGGAATCTTGAGCTGTTTACGCCACATGGTGACAGCAAATTGATTGTCATGGCCGCCGATGGCAATAAATTTAATTTTTTCGGCCAACTGGGGATTTTGTCCCACCAGATTATAGAGATTATTTAATTTTGGAGCCTGGGCAAAGCAATGCGAACAATTGGTGCTGAAGGCCTCCAGAAATACATAAGGAGCACTGACCTCTTTCAGAGTAAAGGCGGCGTCCTGGGCCAGGCCTAAATACTTCTGATCCTCTGGAGTCAGGGGTTTACTGAATGGCAGGTTTCCTAAGTTGTCACCGACTTTGACCTCAGCCATCGCCAGGGACGCGGTCAGGCCATAAAGGCCGACCAGCGCGATCAGAAGGGAAAGAATGATTTTTCGGGGCATAGCGTTGATTCCTTTCTCTGAAGTTTTTATAGCACCTTGAATTTATAGAACAATAGCCCTGAAATGGCAAAGAAAAATCGTTAGCCTGCATCCAAAAACTTATATTTTCCTTTTCCCCCGCCAGCAGGGCGAGGGAATTTTAGACTTTCCAAAAGGAAAATGATCAGCCCAGGGGAAAAAACGAGCCTCGCTCCAATCCACCGGGACCCGGACCAAGGCTCCCTGGCGGTGCTGATAGATCAGATGCCCCTGGCTTACGCCAAATTCGAAGAGGGCCCGGGTGAGCCTGACATCTTGCTGACAATAAGCAATCAGTTCCGGGAACCGGCCATCCTTAAACAGTTGCAATGCCAACAAACCATCGCCGCTTTTGGCCTGCCCCAAGGTTTTTTCGGCCAGATGTCCCAGAGATAGCCGAATACCCAGAATCTGATGAACATCATCCAGAATGTCCAGGGTAGGAATAGCGGCTAAATCCAGCGTGGTATAGGGTCGTAGAACCTGATAGTCAAACCTTTTCAGGTTAAACCCGACCACCAGGTCCAGCTCCTGGAGCCGACGACAGAGCTTATCGATATCTGGTTCCAAATAGATTTCACAGTCCTCTTGCTGATTCACCGCCAAGACCGCCACGGAAACCTTCATTTGATGACATCGGCTCCAACCGCCCACTTCTTCAGCCGAAAGTTGCGTTTCCAAATCCAGAAAGCCGATGCGGTGAGGCGTTTCCCAGGGCCAGGAACCTTCCGAGGCCACTTTGAGGGCCGGTGCGCTGGCCTCAGCAACTTGATGCAAGGATGGTCTGGAGACCGGCAAGGCCCTCAGCCCCAGCATGAATTCGGCGATCTGGAGGGCCGCGGCTTTTTCCAGTGGTTTGTTACCCGAGCCGCATTTGGGGGAGTGGATACAGGAAGGACAGCCGTCCTCGCAGGGACATTCAGCAATAAGTTCTTTGGTTTTGTGGAGCAGCGGCTCGGCCATTTCGTAAGCCCGGGAGGCCAACCCGACGCCGCCGGGATAGCCATCATAGATAAAGACTGCCGCTTTCCCGACCTGGGGATGGAAGGGATGGGAAATACCGCCGATATCATTGCGGTCGGCCAGGGCAAACAGCGGAAACATGCTGATCAGGGCATGCTCCAAAGCATGGATGCCGCCCATAAAATGCAGTCCCCGCTGGTAAACCGCCGCCTTGACAGGGTCCTCGATCTCGAACCAGGTCCCGACCGTCTCGAAAATCTGGGGAGGAAGCTCCAGGGAGACGATGCTCAACAATTCCTGGCCATGCAGACGGCGTTTTTCATAACCCAGAATGCGTTCGGTGACCTTGAGGTGACCGGTGTGGACCTTAAAATGGGCCAAGCGCTGGCTGGCGGTGACTTCCAGGATCTCTGTCTCCTTGTCGGTCTGAATCCGGGTAAAATAAGTGGGCTCCACCTGATTGACCCAAACATTGCGGCGCTCCAGGTCTAACCGTTCCACCAGAAAGGAATTGGCCTTATGCAGATAGACCGCACCGGGATGGCATTCTTTCAGCGCCCGGTGGCCGTCGATGGTACCGATGGCCCTGCGAGAGCCCACCTTGAAGATGGCAAAACTTTCGCCCACGCCCCGGATGTTTATCTGCTTCTGGGGGAAGCGGTGGTGGGCATACCAGGTCTCCCCGGCGGCACTGCGGAGCAACTGGTTTTCTCGCTCCAGCTCGTCGATAAGAGGTCGTATCCGAGCAGGAGCAAAGGCCTGTTCCTGAGCTAGCTCCAGGGCCAACTCCTGCGCTGCGGCGGCAAGGTGCGCCTTAACCACTACCGGATTATCGGGGTCCAGGACCGCGGCCTCGAGCCGGCGGGAGAAAAACTCCTCTGGATGTTTGATAAAATACTGGTCCAGGGCATCGGGTTGGGCGACCATAACCACCAGGGAATCCTGACCCAGACGGCCCACCCGGCCGCTCCTCTGCCAGGTGGTCACCATAGTGCCGGGATAACCCACCAGCAGGCAAACATCCAGTCCGCCGATGTCAATGCCCATTTCCAGGGCGCTGGTCGAAATCACTCCCAGCATGTGACCGCGGGCCAGCCGTTGTTCGATTTCCCGGCGCTCCTCGGGCAGAAATCCGGCCCGGTAGGAGCTGATGCGGCGTTTCAACTCCGGAGCCAGACGCAGGGCCCAGAGGTGCAAAAGTTCGGTGAGCTTACGGGCCTGAGTAAAGCAGATGGTCGCCAAACCATGCCGCAGGGCCTGAATAAAGAGGCGGGCAGTGGTCTGGGCGGCGCTGAGCGAGGGGTTGAGAAATAGAAAATGGCGGCCAGCCTGAGGCGCGCCATTGGCGGCAATGACAGTCACCTCCTGGCCGATTAACTGGCGGGCTAATTCATCCGGGTTGGCGATGGTGGCCGAAGATAAAATATATTGGGGGGTTGACCCATGATATTGGCATACCCGCTGCAGCCGCCGCAACACCTGGGCCATATGACTTCCCATGATGCCTTTGTAAGTGTGGACCTCATCAATTACCACATATTTTAGCCGAGCAAAAAAACCCGGCCAGGATTGGTGATAAGGCAACAGACCCATATGCAGCATATCCGGGTTGCTGAGCAGGATCTGGGGTGGCCGGGTCCGGAGACGCTTCCGCACCTCGACCGGGGTGTCGCCGTCATAAATGGCCGCCGAAATAGAAGGGCAGGGGAGGGCGGCGGCCAGTTCTTGCAGGGCCTTCAACTGATCCTGCTCCAAGGCTTTGAGAGGAAACAGGTATAGGGCGTGGGCCGTTGGATCTCTAAGAAGCGCGCTAATTACTGGCAGATTATAGACCAGGGTTTTACCACTAGCCGTCGGGGTGGCCACCAGAATCTGTTCCCCGGCCTGAAGCGCGGCCAGGGCTTCTAATTGGTGCCGGTAGAGCCGGGGAATTCCCTGCCGCTCCAGGGCCGCCCACAGGACCGGCGGAAGTTCTACCTCTGGTCCTTGGTAATCCGCTGGTTGAGGGGAGCGATAATGATAATGACTGATAATCTCCTGAAGATCAGGATCGCGGCGCAATCCCTCCAAGAAATCAGTCAATAAAGTATTATTTGGTGCCACAATCAAAATGGGGCCAATCCGTATGATAGCCGAAGTAATACCACTCCTGGGGGAGTCGGTAGCCGATCTGCTTGGCGGCGTCATAGACCCAGGCGGGCAGATTACGGGCGTCTAAACGATGCATGGCATTCCGATTAAACTGCCGCAACGCCCGGCTGATGGGGTTGGGGGAGCCATCCCGTGCCTCCGTGAAATTGAAATCGTTCAGATCCAAAGCACAACCCAGCCGGTGGTTAGATGCCTTGGCATGCCGGCCATGATGAACCTCGGCCATGCTGTCGTAATAGTTGCGCCGCACCTCACACTCGAGGCTGTCCCCTTCTTCGTCTGCAAAATTCAGGCATTCAGCGATTACCGGGCCGTAATAGGCACTGGCCGCGTAGGTGTCCTCACCCCCCCGGATCACCAGCAGCGGCAGCCGTTTTTCCGGCTGATAGAATCCTTCTCTAAATATATGCTCTATTAATAGCGCAGCAAAGGGAGCGTGCAGGCTGTTGATTTCAAACCACATGGTATCGGGCCGGTACCTGGCTTTATTATTGATATCCTTAAGTTCAGAGACAAACCACACCTGGCCGCTCAGGCGCGGCAAGCGCGCTGCCACATCCTGCCATTTTTTTGTGAAATCTCCATAAGTTAGCACCCGCTTGGCAGTGGCCGGAATCCAAACCGGGACCTTTAATGCTACCCCGACTGCATCACCATTAGGCCAGTGCCGGCGTCGCAAGAATTCCCAGGAAATTTCGCCGCCATGGGACCGGATCAGCGCCAGGGAGCGCTCGCGCATGGCATACAGACGCGGGAGGTCCATTAAATTATAGGCCTGGTCTATCTTGGCGAGCAGGTCTCGCTGGCGCGCTTCCGGCGTCATGTCGGGCTCATAATCTAAAGCAAGCTGTTTCAAGAGCGCGGCCAGGGTAGGAGCCCGATCGGGATAGATGAGGCAGGGCCGCAGGTTCTGCACCCAGGAGGCTGAGGGCGCCGGCTGGGCCAAGGCTAGCCCGGAAAAACCGAGGACCAGCAGTACGGACAGCAGAAGGCAATATTTTCCGCCCCCCTGATGCGGTGCTACAACTCTATCGGGATTTAGCATGGCGCTATTTTAGGATATTGGCTTTTGTCTGTCAACCTAAGGAATGTACTCCCGATTGGGTGACAACTGATTTAGCCTTCCATAACTCAGAGAGGATTTTCCCGTTGCCAAAACCTGGAAGTTCTGCTAAATTTCCCCCACATCAAGGGAGAACGGCAATGTTTCGGCCTGATCAGCCGCGTCATTACGAAGAAGTTTACGCCGGGTTGGCCGCCAGGCTCGCCGCGTTAGATCTCCGCTGGCTGGCTGACGGCTTGGGAGCCAAATACGATTATGAACAGAAGGCCCTGCTGATTCCCAGTTTCGGAAAGCTATATCGGGTGACTAGCGAAGGAGTCAGCGACTTTAAGGGATTGCTGCCGCCGATTGATATCCGCATTGTGCTGGCCTACTATGTCCTTCATGGCGGGACCGCGGAATTAAGCGGACAATGGGTCTCCTACCGGGAATTCAAAGGCGCGGCTTTTTTTATGACCACGTACCAGGATTTGGTGGAAAGACCCATTGCCGAGTCCTTCTGTCACCGGCTGGATGCTCTGGAAACCTGCTCCCAACTCCTAGGGGGACAAAAATTGTCCGAGTTGGCAACCGGTGACCTGTGTTACCGTTATCCGGCGCTGCCCAATCTGCCGCTGGCTCTGATATTTTATGATGCCGATGAGGAACTGCCGGCTAGCGCCACGGTGCTTTATGATCAGCACAGCACCTTTTTCCTGGACCTGGAATGCCTGGCGGTTTTGGGTCTTATTCTCAAAGATCATTTATTAGAAGCCCAGGCCCAGCTTGCGGCTAACCCATTATGACTTGCGCCAGGCTTGTTCCTCTTGATATTCCGAAAACTTTTTCAGGATAAATTTGCCGGGAAAGTCCCGATGTCCGAGATAGGTTTGAGTACTCTGCAGAAAACGCCTTTGCAAACCCTCAAAAACCTGCGGGACCTGGTCAACAGCAATAAAATTTCTCACTTTTTGTTGGCAGAACAACACTTCCGGGCCCAACGCGGCTCTGATCCGGTCGCTCAGATGGCGCTCGGAGGGGGCCAGGAAATTCTCCCGGAGCGGTATGTTAATCCGGGCTTCCATGGTAACTTGCCAGCGGTCCCCCGCCACTGGACGCGACCGGTCCCATATTTCCAGGGTGAGGCCGTTGTCCAGGATGATGCGGGACTTCAATTGTCCTGTTTCGGTCATGCTCTTAATATCCTAAACAGTCATAAAATTTGCTCTTTGGGTTAGCCTCATAACATAAATCTGCCCGGGAAGCCAATGCTTTTGACAGCGGGTGCAGTTTTTCCAACCTTAGAAAGGAAGTCTATGCGCAGTAAAACTCTAGCTCTGATATTGGCGGTGCTGGCCTTTTCGGGCGCCATCATTTTAGGATATCTCTGGTTCTGGCAAGGCACCCCGCGCCATGCGCTTTATCAAATGGTGCGGGCGGTTCAGAATCAGGATATAGACAATTTTTTTAAATTTGTGGACTTACAGGCGATCTTTAATAATTTTGTTAATGATGCCAGTCAAGAACTTGAATTCCCTAAAAATAACCAGAAGAACGAGGCCCCTCCAGATGAGTTTAGCCGCTGGAGCCGGAAATTGGGGAAAAGATTTGCTCGTTATCTGCTCCCTAAATTGTTCAACACCTTTGAAACTCAGATCAAAAATCAGATTGAACGGTATTTGCTGAGCCTTAGTACCAATGAAAGGATCGGCTTGACGGCCTTGGTAACCCATGCCCAAATCGAGCAGCAGGGATATCAGGCCGAAGTAACCCTTAGAGACCCAGAGACGAATAAACCCTTGCGGTTTCGGATGCAGCAGAATCCTGAAACCAGGGAGTGGCGCGTGGTAGAGGTTAATTATGAGGATTTCAAAGAATTGCTGAAAAAAGAGTTTATACCATGAAAAGGTATGGAAAGAACAGTCAGGACCACTGGGGTGTTACATGGAATAATCGTTGAGTCTGATAATATATATTATGTAAACAATTAATTCATTTTTATCGGCCTCTTCAAAAAGGCGGTTCTACTATTCCCGACCAGAATCTAAATTATCCAGACTGGCCACTGATAATCTTGATGAATTAAGAAAATCTCAAATTGATCACAGGAGGACGGTAATGAAAGTTTTTATGACGGGGGGCACTGGTTTTGTAGGATCTTATCTTTCCCTGCGGTTGGCCCAGGAAGGTCATGAGGTCACTATCCTTACCCGGAGCTCCCGTGCGGCTTCGCCAGATCCGGAAATCAATTATCTGGTCGGCGACCCCACCCGGGAAGGTCCGTGGATGGAAGCCGTCGTAGACCATGACTGGATCATCCACCTGGCGGGCGCCAATGTCATCGGGCCCTGGAATCCCAAGAACAAGCAAGTCATTCGCGATAGCCGCGTCCTCAGCGCCCGCAATCTGATTAAAGCCCTGGCGGTTGGAAACCGTCGGCAAATTTTGTGCAGCACTTCCGCGGTCGGCTATTATGGCCTCCGGGGGGAAGAGGTTCTGACGGAAGGTTCAGCCCCCGGCAATGATTTTTTGGCCCAGGTAGCGCAGCAATGGGAAGCCGAGGCCTTGAAGGCTCAAGACCTGGGCATTCGAGTGGTAATCACCCGCTTCGGTCTGGTCTTGGGCAAAGGCGGCGGGATTCTGCAAAAGCTGGTCCCGATTTTTAAATTGTATCTGGGCGGGCCGGTCGGGTCCGGGAAACAATGGCTGTCCTGGATTCATCAGGAGGACCAGGTCCGGGCTTTTCTGTTCTTGCTGGATCATCCGGAACTCTTGGGTCCGGTCAATTTTAGCACCCCCCATCCGGTGCGCAACCGGGAGTTGGCCAAAGCCCTGGGTCAGGTCCTGGGCCGCCCCAGCAGTCTGCCTGTTCCCGGCTTCATGCTGCGCCTGATTTTAGGGGAATCTGCCCAAGTGGTCCTGGGGGGCCAGAAGGTAATGCCGCAACGATTGCTGGAGGCCGGTTTCCAATTTCTTTACCCCAAAATCGAGGAGGCCCTGGCTCAAATACTGGGTTAATGGGGCTTGGGAAATTTGCTCAGGGCGATTTATTACGGATTGTCAATATTGGCTGGCCTCCTGGGCTGGCCAATTTTTTACTGGCGCCTGAAGTCCCGGGGCCGGGGGGAGAGTTTTGGGCCGCGCTTAGGCCTGCGATTACCCCCCCTGCCCTCCTCAGCCGGCGGCCCCCGCCTGTGGTTGCATGGGGTCTCGGTGGGGGAAATCAGTGCGGCGGAGCCACTGGTCGGCGCCCTCCGGGACGAATTTCCTGACGCTGACTTCCTGCTTTCGACCGGCACCGAAACCGGCCAGGCCGTGGCGCGCAAGCTTTATCAGCCGCCGATGACGGTATTTTATTATCCTTTGGATCTTCCCTGGGCAGTACACCGTTACCTGCAACATTTCCGGCCGGATTTGTTCATTGCCCTGGAGACGGAGATCTGGCCCAACTTTTTATATGCTGCCCACCGCGCTGGCGTCAGACTGGCCCTGGCCAATGCCCGGCTTTCCGATCGATCCTTTAGACAATATCTTAGACTTAAACCCTTTTTTACTGATATTATTAACTATTTTGAGCTAATTGCCGCCAGCAGTGCGGAAGATGCCCAGCGCTTCCTAGCCTTGGGGGCGCTACCTGAAAAGGTGGTGGTAACCGGCAGCACCAAGTGGGACCGGCTGGCGGCTCCCCGGAATGCCGTCGAGCCTGTTAAATTACAGCAATGCCTGAATTCCCAGAATAATTTAATTTTTTTGGCTGCCTCTACCCACCCTGGTGAAGAAGAGATAATCATCCAGGCCTTTCAATCTTTGTCGGTCCCCTACCCTTCGCTTTTGCTGATCGTAACTCCCCGCCACCCGGAACGGGCCCCGGCCATCGGTCAACTCCTGGCCCAGGCCGGTTTGCCCTATCATTTCTGGAGCCAGTTAAAGCAGGAGGTCGAGGACCGCCATCACCCGGTAGTAATTGTAGATACTGTCGGAGAGCTTTTCAGGCTTTATGGCCTGGCTGATTTGGTGTTTGTGGGCGGCAGTCTGATTCCCCACGGGGGTCAAAACATCCTGGAAGCCGCGGCTTGGGGAAAGTTTCCCCTCTACGGGCCTTATATGGAAAATTTCCGTCTGGCCCGGACCTTATTGGAGGAAGTTGGGGCCGGCCGGACGGTCTATGGGTTGGAAGACCTGATTACGGCCGGGCAATATTTGCTGGCCCACCCCCAGGAGCGTCTGGCCCGGGGACAGCAAGGACAGGCCGCACTTGAAACCCTCCAGGGCGCATCCCGGCGCCAGGCTCAGTTGCTTAAGAAGCTTTTAGCGGTTTAATCCCCAAGGGGGCGGCCAGCATTGGTCCGCCCCCTTTTTTAAATTGAGCTATACTTAAAAGGCGTACCAGACTCTGATCCAGTTGCGGACGCCCTCCGGCCGATTAAGGGCGGCAATCTCAAACTGGTTGATCAGGCAAAAGGTAAACCGCTGATAATCGTATTTGATGGCCGGGCCAATAGCAAATTCCCGCCCGTGATAGCCGACTTTGCGGCCATCAACGGTGTCCCCGGTCGTCTGGACATAGTAGTAACCAGCCGCGCCGATCCGCAGATTAGGAAGCACCGCATAATCCACGCAATAGTCAAAGTGAAACGCCTGGCCGGAATGGTAATGGTCCTGGGCAAAGAACGGGGGACCCTCGATGGGATCGTCGTTTCTGGTCGGGAAGTCATACATCATTTTGATGTTGACTCCGAAACCCCACTTAGGCAGCCAGCCCAGGGCTAATACCGGTTGGAAGGTAAAATAATTCTGCGATGGACTGGCGGCATCAGCACTATCGTAGGTGCCGGGGAAAATAATCTCAAAGCCGGCGGTGACATGGTAGTCGCCAAAATGCCACCCCAGGATACAGGGATCGATGGAGATATTGCCCACCCCGAATTGGTAATCACTGAAGTTCATGGGTTTGGAGCGGAAACCGATATACATCAGCGGGGCGACGATGTGCATGCCCCAGTTGGCCCCCAGGATTTCCACCTTGCTGGAATAGATGAGACGGAATACCTGGGCAATGGCATCGATTTCCGCATCCGGGGGACCGCCTCGGAACTGGTCAGCCTTGTAGTATAAAAAGAAATTTTGATAATAGACCCCGGGCGGTGGAAAGGCCCCGGTGAAAAAATTTTCCACCCCGTCGGGATAGGCAGCCAGACCGCGTTCGGTGGCCTGAGCGGAAAGAGGCATCGCTCCTATCAACAGGATCACCCCCAAAATCAGCCATCTTTTCATTTCTCCCCCTTAATTCTGGAAATCAGCGGTTAAAACTGAATCTCAAACAGGCTACTGATGGAATCCTCGCGGTGAATATTAAGGATGGCCTTGGAAAACAATGAGGCCACCGAGAGTTGTAAAATTTTAGGACATTTACGGACTTCATCTTCTAGTGGGATCGTATCCGAGACAATCAGGCGCTTCATAGGGGAATCGATCACGCGTTGGATGGCCGGCCCGGAGAGGACCGGATGGGTACAGCAGGCATAGACCTCTCTAGCCCCATTTTCCATGATGGTCTTGGCAGCTTCGGTCAGTGTGCCTCCGGTATCGATAATATCATCCAAAATAACCGCTCGTTTGCCGGACACATCCCCGATAATGTGCATGGCTTTGGCCTTTCCTGGGGCGTCCCGCCGTTTATCGATCATCGCCAGACCGGCATTAAGCCGTTTGCCATAGGCCCGGGCCCGTGGCACCCCTCCGGCATCGGGAGATACCATCACCAGCTCATTGTGGAAATTATCCTTGATATAGCGCATCATCACCGCTGATGCATACAGGTTGTCGACCGGAATGTTAAAAAAACCCTGAATCTGCCCGACATGCAGATCCATGGTTAACACCCGGTTGGCGCCAGCCGCGGTCAGTAGATCTGCCACCAGTTTAGCGCTGATCGGCACCCGGGGGGCGACTTTACGGTCCTGCCGGGCGTATCCATAATAAGGAATAACCGCGGTAATGCGCCGGGCCGAAGCCCGCTTCAGGGCGTCGATCATGATCACCAGCTGCATCAGATTGCCGTTGACCGGGTTGCAGGTGGATTGAATGACGAAAACATCCTGCCCTCTTACATTTTCCCCGATTTCCACCCGTATTTCACCATCGCTAAAGGTCCCTAAATTGACGGTGCTGAGTGGGATGGACAAGCCTCGGCAAACTGCCTGTGCCAAATCAGGGTTACTGCTGCCAGAGAAAATCTTTAAATCATTATTTGCCATAAAAATCACAAACCCCAAGTTCAAAAAATGTCTTATGTTAAATCATTGTGTTAGAAATTGGCAAGATTAATTTCCTATTGGGTGAATTTTATTTAGTCTGGGAAAACCTTCGAGATCGGCTTTGGCTGGCCGGTCCCCGTTTTGGAAAAAAACCAGGGTATCAGGCTGATCATGGCCAAGGATCCTAACGGCGGCAAATAACAAGTTATCCGGCAAACTCTGGGCCGGCTGTTTTTATCTGAACTTTATTGAGCGAAAAAATTATATAAGGTGAGGAAAAACTTGGGAAGGTGATTAGTGTATTCTAATCCAGCTTGACATGCAAAAATTAGCCCCTTTTAAAATTATTGAAGAGAACTGAAAAAAATATTAAAACGCGTACCAGACCCGGAACCAACAATTGATGCCCTCTTCCCGCTCCCGGGCGCCGCTTTCTAACTGGGACTGGAAGATGAAACTCCATCTTCCCAGGTCGTATTTAACGCCGGGACCAAGGCCCAGGGTGGGCTGATCTAATTGGGGGCTCTTGAAGGTAAGAAAATCCGGGGAACGCTGTTGATAGAGGTATCCGCTTAAGCCAACCTGGAGATCGGGCATGAGACAATAATCCATGGAATATTTAAACAACAGGTAGCTGCGGACACTTCGTCCGGACTGGTTGGCCGGCGGCTTCAAGTCATAGAGAAATGAAACCCGCAGCTCCATGTCGTGAGGCAGCTTCAGGGTAGCCGAAGCCTGGGGGTGATATCCGTAATCTGCACTGCCCAGCATTTCAGTGGTGGCTACCAGTTGAACTTTTTCTCCTTGCCAGAGAAAAGCTGGATATTCAGCCACCGGAAGAGCACTAGAAGTGGCTGGCTTGGAGGCGCTGATCAGCATGTGAAATTCGAGGGGAGTCTGGGGTTCCATAGGCAAGTACTGGCCTGTGCCTGGGAAAAGCTGGACCCCTGAGTCCATGGCCTGGCCTTCGGACATCCCAGCCGCCAACCCCAGAACAAGAACCAACAGTACAATGATATATTTGAGCTTTCCCCCCCCGCTCACCAGCATCCCCCTCAATGGTACTTAAGTATTTTTTAAGGCTAGATGTGGAAAAAGTCAATGGTAATTTATATTTTCATATGAAATCAAACTCTTATCGAGAAGCCCGAAAAGGCTAAGGCCCATTGCCAGCCATTGATCTGAGACGGTAAAAAAGGCCTATTCAAAGAACCGGTAAATCTGATGGATGACCTTATCCACCTGTTCATCTGAGAGGGCGCAGTGGAGCGGCAAGGTGATTATTTCCTTGAAGGCCTGTTCCGTGACTGGCAGTGACCACTGTCTGGGGCCATATAAATGTTGAAAATGTTCATGCCGGTGATTGGGGATATAGTTTAAGCTGGCTTCAATATCATGCTGGCGGAGAAAATCCATCAAGGCGTCGCGCCTTCCCTGATGGACTCGGATTATGTAGATGTGAGGGGCAACGGTGTGATAGTCAATCTTCAGGGGTGTTACCCCGTTCAGCCGGGTTAGGGCTTGGTCATAGCGGCGGGCAATCTGTTGCCGCCGCTGGATAAAAGCAGGTAATTTTTTTAACTGAGCCAGGCCGATGGCGGCATTAATATTGCTCATGTGGTAGCGGAAACCCTGCCGGGGGATACGGTAGGACCAACGGGGGTGGGTCCCCGACTCGATATGGGCTCGGCGCTCAATGCCCAACAGGCGCTTCTGGCGCATGATCTCTGCCAGTTCCCCATCCTGGCAGATTATTGCCCCCCCTTCCCCGCAGGTAATATTCTTGATGGAATCAAAGCTGAAACAGGCTACATCGCCAAAGCTTCCGATCAGCCGGCCATTATAGCTGGAGCCCAGGGCGTGTGCCGCGTCTTCGATGACCCTGACTCCGGCCTGGGCGGCCAGCCGATAAATGCTGTCCAGATCACAGGGATTACCGGCGTAGTGAACCGGCATTAGCGCCCGGGTGCGAGGGGTGAGCTTTCGCTCCATATCTTGCACATCCATCAGCAGAGTCTCGGGATAGACCTCACAGGGCACCGGCAGGGCTCCGGTGGCGGTAATCATCTGGAAGCAGGCAATGAAGGTCAGGGAGGGCACGATCACTTCATCCCCGGGGCCGATCCCCAGGGCCTCCAGGGCCAGGTGCAGGGCGGCGCTTCCGGAATTGACCGCTACTACCTGGGCGGCGTTCAGATACTCCTGAAGCCGGGCCTCAAACTCCAGGACCTTGACGCCATGGCCGAAGTAGCCCAGCTCAAAAGCCTGTTCGACGGCTGCTAATTCTTCTTTCCCCACCAGGGGGGCGGATACTCTGATCATTTTGGTCAGCTAATCGGATAAATTTTAACCAGGTTAATTTGAGGGGAGGGCCGGGGGACCGGCCGCCCCCCTCCCAACATCTGGAAGTTCTGTAAGCCAGGCTTCCAGGGCCTGCTGCGCCCGGCGGGCATAAGCTGTTCCCCGGGTTTTTTTGGGCACCCGGCCCGGCAGTGGTGGAAACAGGCCAAAATTAACATTCATGGGCTGGAAGTCTTTGACTGTGGTATTGTTCAAATGATGGATCAAAGCCCCGAGTGCAGTGGGACGGGGCGGGGTCAACAATGGCTGGCCCCAAGCCTGGCGGGCGGCGTTGATCCCGGCCAACAGGCCCATGGCAGTGGATTCGACATAGCCTTCAACCCCAGAAATCTGACCGGCCAGAAACAGTTGGGGATATGGCCGGGCATTTAGAAATGGGGTCAAAAATCCTGGAGCATGGATGAAAGTGTTGCGATGCACGCTGCCCAACCGGGCAAACTCCGCCTGCTGCAACCCGGGGATGAGCCGGAATACCCGTTTCTGCTCCGGATACTTGAGCTTGGTCTGAAATCCTACCATATTATACAGGGTGCCTTCCTGGTTATCCTGTCGCAGTTGAACCACGGCAAAAGGTTGGCGGCCAGTTTCAGGATCAACCAGTCCCACCGGTTTCATCGGCCCATAAAGTAAGGTCTGGTAACCGCGAGCCGCCAACACTTCAATGGGCAGGCAACCCTCAAAAAACCGGGGTTCTTCAAAATCCCGCAATGGCACTTGCTCGGCTGCCAGCAGCGCCTGATAAAAGCGGTCGTATTCGGTCTGGCTCAAGGGGCAGTTCAGGTAGTCATGCCCAACTCCATAACGGGAGGCGCGAAAGGCTTTGCCATAGTCGATGGAATCGGCAAACACGATCGGCGAGATGGCATCATAAAAATGCAGATGCGCCTGGCCGGTGAGGCGGGACAGTTCCTGAGCCAAAGGGTCCGTGGTCAGAGGGCCAGTGGCTACAATGGTCGGGGCGAAAAGCTCCAAGCGGGTGACCTCTTCCCGGATTATCTCCACTCCAGCCTGATTTTCCAGGCTTTCAGTGATATAGGCCGCAAAGGCTTCTCGATCCACCGCCAGGGATTTACCCGCCGGCACCCGGGAAGCATCGGCAGCCTGCATGATCAGGGAATTCAGGCAACGCATTTCCGTCTTCAGCAATCCCACTGCACTGTCAACCGCTTCGGACCGCAAGGAATTGCTGCAGACTAACTCCCCCATCTGTTCAGATTGATGGGCCGGGGAGAACTTTACCGGCTTCATTTCAAAGAGGTGGACCTCAACCCCCCGCCGCGCCGCCTGCCAGGCAGCCTCACTGCCCGCCAGGCCGCCGCCGATAATGATAATCTCAGGAATCCTGGTCATCATCCCGGGGCGTGGTGAAACCGCAACCCTTCCTGGGGCAGGCCAATATCTTGCCAGCTTTTTTGGTCTCTTTGGCCACCAGCAGGGGGAAGCCGCATTCCGGACAGGGTTGGTTCACCGGGGGGTAATTCAAGGCAAAGCGGCACTCCGGATAGCGGCTGCACCCGTAAAACGTTCCCCTTTTAGAACGGCGGGGGAGCAATACCCCCTCGCAGCCTTCCTGGGGACAAAGGACCGCCGCCTCAGTGTCCTGAGTCGTCTCCAAGGGTCGGGTGTACCGACATTGGGGATAACCGGGACAGGCTAAGAACGGCCCGTAACGGCCTTGTTTTATCACCAGGGTTTGGCCGCACTTGGGACACTTTTCCTCAACCTCCGGAGTTTCCGCCGGCGGAATCTCTTCCTTGGGTATGGGGATAATGTTGCCCTGCTCATCGCGTTCAAAGTTCTGGGTAAACTTGCACCGGGGGAAGGCGGCACAGCCCAGAAATTCCCCCTGCTTACCCCATTTTATGAGAAGCTCTGAGTTACAAAGGGGGCACTTCAGACCGGTGGGCCTGCCTCTGACCTCCCGCATCTGGGTTTTGGCCGACTTCAGCTCATGCACAAACGGCTCATAAAAGGAGCGCAGCACCTCCTCCCAAAAAATTTTTCCTTCTGCCACCTGATCCAGGTTTTCTTCCAGCCGGGCGGTAAACTTGACGTCCAGGATATCCGGGAAGTTTTCCACCAAGAGATCATTGATGACCAGACCCAGCTCCGTGGGCCTCAGCCCTACCTTGGTTTTGATTATGTACAGTCGATCCTGGATGTTGCTTAAGATGGTGGCATAGGTACTGGGGCGGCCGATTCCCTGCTTTTCCAGTTCCTTGATCAGGGTGGCCTCGGTATAGCGCGGCGGCGGCTGGGTGAAATGCTGCTTGGGCTCCAGCTTCACTAGTTTCAGTTGCTCTCCCTGGGCCAGAGGCGGAAGCTTGGCCTCCTCCTCTTCTGCGCGGCCGTTTTTGCTTTCTTCATAGAGCAGGGTGAATCCAGGGAATTTAACTATCGAACCAGTAGCCCGAAACAAGGCCGCCGCCGCGGCAATATCAACGGTGGTGATTAACAAAATAGCCGGATTCATCTGACTGGCTACGAACCGCTTCCAGATTAGCTCATAGAGCGCTAACTCCTCTTTTTTCAAAAAGGCTGCCATTTTTTCCGGGGTCCGGGCCACGTCCGTGGGTCGGATAGCCTCATGGGCTTCCTGGGCGCTCTTCCGGCTTTTATATACCTGGGGTTTGGCCGGGAGATAATCCGAACCAAAATTTTGGCTGATATAAGTACGCACTGCATTAACTGCTTCGGCCGCCACCCGGGTGGAATCGGTGCGCATATAAGTAATCAGCCCCACCGGACCTTCCGATCCCACCTCTAAACCCTCATACAGCCGCTGGGCCACGCTCATGGTCCGCCGGGCGCTGAACCTGAGCTTCCGGCTGGCCTCCTGCTGCAAGGTGCTGGTGATGAAGGGGGCCAGGGGTCTTTTCTGGCGCTCCTTCTGTTCCACCTGGCTGACGGTATAAGGAACCCCGGCCAGGGCCTCAATAATCTGCTGGGTCTGTTGGGCGTTGGCCAGATTGACTTTCTTACCTTTATATTTGAACAGCTTGGCCTGGAACGGAGGCGGTTGGGCGGCCTGCAAATGCGCGGTCAGAGACCAATACTCTTCCGACACAAAAGCCTGAATATCCCGCTCCCGCTCACAGATTAGACGGAGGGCCACCGATTGCACCCGGCCAGCGCTCAGTCCTGGTTTGACTTTGTCCCATAACAGCGGCGAGATCTTATAGCCTACCAAACGGTCCAAAATCCGCCGGGCCTGCTGAGATTCATAACGCGGCCGGTTGAGGGGCACCGGAGCCGCCAGGGCCTGGCGGATCGCTTTGGGAGTCAGTTCATAGAACAGGACCCGATGGAACCGATGGTCCTGGTCCTTCAGGACCTCGGCAATATGCCAGGCAATGGCTTCGCCTTCGCGGTCGGGGTCAGGTCCCAAATAGATATCATTGATATCATCGGCTGCCTGACGCAAGCTTTGGATCACCTTGGCCTTGCCGACGATGGTGACATAGTGCGGCTTGAAATTATTTTCGACATCCACCCCCAGTTCATGTTTAGGCAGATCTTTAATATGACCCACGGAAGCCTGGACCTTGAACTCAGACCCCAGGTATTTTTGCAAAGTGCGGGCCTTGGCCGGCGATTCGACAATTAATAGTGACTTAGCCATAATATTTAATAAACAATATTATCTTAACTCATTATCTCATTATTATAACATAATAAATAAAACATCATCATCCAGCCAGAACGTAACACTTTCCCGGCAACTCTTGCGCCAGCCCTTGCAGTTCCAGCATGGTCAGCCGGGTCATGACCTCGGAGGCCGGCAACCCTGAGGCCATGATCAATTCCTCGATCTGCTGCGGTTCAGAGCTGAGCAGGGCTACCAGGGGATCTTCAACCTGAGGCAAAGCCGGGTGCATAACAGCTGGACTGCCGGCAGTCTCCGGCCGCGCCAGCATACCGGTGATTTCGCTTAAAATATCATCGACATTTTGGACTAATTTGGCTCCCTCCTGAATCAAGCGATTGGGGCCCAGGCTGCCCGGGGCATCGATCGGACCGGGCACGGCAAAGACTTCCCGGCCCTGTTCGAGAGCAAAATTGGCAGTGATCAGTGCCCCACTGGGAATACCGGCTTCCACTACCACCACCCCCAGCGCCAGACCGCTGATCAGGCGGTTGCGAATCGGGAAATTTTTGGCCTCCGGCGGCGTTCCCAGGGGAAATTCGCTGATCAGCGCCCCCTGCGCGGGTATGCGGCGATAAAGTTCCTTATTTTCCGGGGGATAAACTTTATCCAGCCCACAGCCCAACACTGCCAGAGTGCGACCGCCGTTTTCCAGAGTCCCCAGGTGCGCGGCGCTGTCAATCCCTCGGGCCAAACCGCTGACCACCGTCACCCCTTTGAGACTTAACTCGCGGCCCAGCCGGTAGCTCACTTTCTTGCCGTAATAAGTGATTTTGCGGGTACCAACCACCGCCACCGCCAACTGATCTTGAGGCCCCAGGGTGCCTTTGACATAAAGGAAGGGGGGCGGATAAGGAATGTGGCGCAAGGCCGGGGGAAATGTGTCATCGGTCTGAGTGACAACCTGCATCCCCAGTTCGCCCAGCCTGGCCAACTCCCGATCAATTTTCGGCCACTCCCGAAAGTTGAGGATGGCCTGAGCAATAGCCGGACTGACCTTAGGGACGCTGATCAGTTCAGAGTAGGAGGCTTGAAAAACGGCTTCTGGTTGACCGAAGCGCCGGACCAGACGCTGGAAGATAACCACCCCAATACCGGGTACGGCTCGCAGAGCTACCCAGGCCAGTTTGTTGAATGGGTCAGTCATCAGCTCTGTTCAGGGTTGCCTTTTCCGCGGCCTCGCGGAGACTGGCCAGGGCGGCCTCGATCTGCATCTCCTGCTGCACTACCCCCTGGAGACGGCGGCGCCAGTCCTCTTTCCGATCTTCTTGCTGTTGGATGGCTTCCTTAAGGCCATCCAGATCGACAAACAACGATTTCAGGGCCGCCTCCCAGTTCTTTTGCTGTTCCTGCACCAGGTGGTCAATCAGAGGGAAGAAATAACGGAATTTCAAACCTTCGGCGTAATCTATCAGGTAGCGCTGAGTTTCCTGCACGGTCTGGTCTTTGATGCGGCCCAGGGCCTCCGACAGGGATTGGCGCAGCCGCTCCCGCTTGGTTGGAGCCGGAGCCCGGCGCCACAGGCGCTTCAGGCGGGCCAGGGTTTGGGTGATCAGATTCGCTCCCAGGCGCAATAATGCTTCACTCCGTTGTTTCCAGCCCAGGGTCAGTTCCAGGGAAAACAGCGGCGGTTGCAGGTCAGCCGGTCGGGACCAGGCCGCCGCGGTTAAGGTAGGAACTGCAGCTGATACTCCTAGATTTGCCATTTCTTGATAATAAAGGCTAAAGGCGTCTTGCAGGGAAATCAGCAAAGGAGTGGCCACCTTGGTAAGCTCAGCTTCCAGAATGTCTTCCTGCCGTCTGACAAACTCCAGAATCCGCAAATTGATCTCCTCGGTCAGGAAAGACATGAACTGTTGCTGGAAATCCTGATAGAGGAGATACAGGGCTGGCATAAAGGCGGAAAGACTGTCGCTGAGCTCCAGCCGGTCCAATTCCTCCCGGTATTGCTCGATGAACTGGAAGATAGCAGGACCAATCTCCCCGTAGCGGGAATCGAAAAACGAATCTACCTGCCTTCGAAGCCGCCGCTTCAGGTCCTGGACCGAGCCCTGAAGGGTTTGATTCAGACTGTGGAGCACCCCATCCAGCGGCTGGCGGCGCTGGGCCAGAAGGCTTTCCGCCTGCTGGATGGCCTCCACGTCCTGTCCCAAAAGATCGTATTGCAGGCCGGCATTTTCGCGAATCCCCTGGGCCACTGCCTGAACCTGAGCCAGACTGCCGGCCAACAGCAGCTGGGATTGTCGAAAGCTCAGCAGCCGCTGTAATACTCTCTCAAACCGTTTGGCTTCCTGCCTGGAGAAACTGGTGATCTCTAAATCTTGTTCCCAGATAGCCAGTTTGCCCTGGTCCCGGGCCGTCAAAGCCGCGCCTTGGGACTGCAGGCGGGGGAGCAAGTGATCCAGGGCCGAAAAAGCGAAAACCGGTGCCTCTGTCTGGAATACCGACATCTCCCGATGCAAACGGCCCAACAGACGCTCTACCTCAGAGCGATTTTCGTGTTCACTCAGATCCAGGTTCAGGATAAACCGGGTCTGGTCCCACAGCCGCATGCGTTTGATATCGGCCAGAAATCTATAATCTGCCTGCCGCAGCCCCACCCGGGAGCTGATGACATACAGCAACAGGTCGCTTTTCAATAAATAGTTCTGCACCTGGGCCAGGTGCTGGGGAATCGGAGAATCACTCCCCTGACAGTCACCCAGTTCCAGGCCCTGGGCTGGCCAGGGAAACGGTAAGGTCAACAGCACATCTTGTAAAAAGACGGCCTCTGCTTCGTTGCTTACCAGTTGCTGGTGTATATCTAGATCGGCATTGGTAAGCTCCAGGCGCTGCTGTCCAGCTCCCAGCCTGCCTTTCAGCTGATCATAACCTTCCAGATAAGAATTCAATAGGACATAATTCTGGTCCAGGCTATCCTGGGACAGCAGTCGATCTTTCTCAACCTGTTTCAATACCTTCCCGATGAGATAGCGGTCCTCGGGGCGGCGCAGGTCTAAAGGCGTCTGTCTCTCCAACAAGAGCGGACTGGGGAAAAAGCTCAAGGCCCGATTTAGCTCTCCGTTGATCTCTTCCCAGTCCTTGAAAACCAGACAGGCCCGCGGTTCTGATCCAGGCTCCACCCGAGTGATCATCGCGGTGATAATCCCCGCCCCCCGTTTGAGGACATCCCGTCCCAAAAGAGCATTGATCAGAGTGCTTTTGCCAGATTTGACGGTGCCGACTACCGCAATCCGGCAGCGGTCTTCGTCTAGGTGGGCGCTGACGCTTTCCAACACCTTAAACCAGTGCTCGGCCTGAGCCTTACCGGCCAGGGAGAGGCTGGCCAATTCGATGACCAGCGCCCGGAGAGTCTGGATTTCTTGACGTAAAGCCTCTTTATGTCCGTTGTGAGAGGAGTTTAACTCCATTAAGGTATCCGGTCGGAAAGCAGTGGGTCAGGCCAGGCTTGATGCTCAGCGCCCTCAGGCCCAACCACCACCTATTCAAGTTGCCCATCCCTAAGATCCTATTAAACCTTATTAATAGTAGGCCAAGGCAGAAGGGTTACTTAGGGGATTGTGCCAATTTCATAAAGGAAATTAAAATATTACCCCACTTTTCTAAGGAAGCCGGTGAGGTTCTCCATGGTGGCCTGCAATCCCCTGCCAGGTGCGGCGAACTACTTCTGGTTGGCGGCCTTGCCTGATTCTTTGGGGGCAAAGCCCGCAATATAACCCCGGCCCACTCGAACCCGGATCTTGTCAGCAATTTCCATGGTCACGGTCTGGTCGGCGATGCCGGTAACGGTCCCAAATAACCCCCCCGAGGTCACCACCCGATCACCCCGTTTCAGATTCTCTAGAAATTGGCGATGTTCTTTGGCCTTTTTTTGCTGGGGGCGAATGAGCAAAAAGTAGAAAATCACGAACACCAGGATTAAAGGCAAAAAGGTCCACATGGCGTTACCGCCCTGGGCCCCGCTGCCTTGCGCCCCGGTCATAGCATAAGCCAGATCAATCACCTAAGTCACCTCCATTTTGTTGTTGGCGATAAAAATCGCGGCGAAATTCCTGGAAGCGGCCCTGGGCCAGAGCTTGCCGCATTCCAGCCATTAATTCCAGATAATAGTAAAGATTATGCAAAGTTAGAAGACGATAAGCCAGAATCTCCCGGGCAATGAAAAGATGTCGCAGGTAGGCCCGGGAATAATGGCGACAGGTATAACAGCCACAGGCTTCATCCAAGGGAAGCGGGTCTTGGGCATACCGGGTATTTTTGATCACCAGACGGCCATTTCGGGTTAAGGCCATGCCGTTGCGGGCATTGCGGGTCGGCAGCACACAGTCAAACATATCCACCCCCCGGCCGACCGCTTCCACCAGGTCCTCGGGCGTGCCCACCCCCATCAAATAGCGGGGTTTAGTGGCCGGCAATTCTGAAATGCTGATCTCCAGCATGGCAAGTCTGGTGTCTTTGTCTTCTCCCACGCTCAGGCCGCCGATGGCATAGCCTGCAAAATCCTGACCCACCAAAGCTTGGGCATGTTCCCGCCGCAGGTGGGGATACATGCCGCCCTGGGTCACCGCAAACAGGGGCTTTACAAGGTCGGTCCTCGCCTGGAGGGAACGTTCGGCCCAGCGCTTGGTTAACCCGGCCGACCGGGCCACATAGTCCTCGGCGGCCGGAAAGCCTGGACACTCATCTAAGCAGATTAAAATATCACTTCCCAGGGCTTCTTGCAAACCCACCACTTTCTCCGGGGTCAGAAAATGGCTGTCGCCATTGAGATGGGATCGAAACGTCACCCCTTCTTCAGTAATACTGCGCAAGGGAGACAGACTAAAAATCTGAAACCCCCCGGAGTCGGTTAAAATGGGGCGTTCCCAATGCATAAACTGGTGCAGTCCCCCCAGGGATTGGATGACTTCCACCCCGGGCCGTAGAAACAAGTGATAGGTATTAGCCAGAATGATCTGGGCGCCTAGTTCTTGGAGTTCCTCCGGGGTCAGAGTCTTGACGGTCGCCAGGGTGCCAACGGGCATGAACACCGGGGTTTGAATCTTTCCCCGCGGCAGGGTCATCTCCCCCCGTCGGGCTTCACCGGCTTCGTCAACGGCCAACAACTTAAAGCTGAATCCTGAGGGCATTATAATATCAACATGCAATCGCCGTAGCTATGAAAGCGATATTGCTGGGCCACGGCCTCCTGATAGGCCTGCAAAACCAACTCCCGCCCGGCCAGGGCGCTGACTAATAACAGCAGCGTCGACCGGGGCAGGTGGAAATTGGTCAACAACCGATCCACCAGCTTAAAACAGTAGCCCGGATAGATATACAGGTCGCAAAGTCCCTGTCCGGGTTTTACCACTCCCCGATCAGTCTGGGATTCCAGAACCCGCACCGTGGTAGTACCCACCGCCAACACCTGCTTTCCCGCGGCCCGGGCCTGGTTGATTCGAGCCGCAGCCTCCCCCGACAATTCGAAATATTCCGGCTCCAACCGATGTCGGGTATAGTTTTCCTCCTTAACCGGCTGGAAGGTTCCCGGTCCGACATGCAGGGTCAGACTGACCATGTCAACGCCCTGCTGCTTTAAAGCTGCCAAGACTGCCGGGGTAAAGTGCAATCCGGCTGTGGGGGCCGCTACTGCTCCGGGCCGGGCGGCGAAGATGGTTTGGTAGCTCTCGCGGTCCTGCAGTTCTGGAGTCCGCCGGATATAAGGCGGCAATGGCATTTCTCCTGCAGCGTGCAAGGCTTGCCGGATATCTTGATTATCGGTCCAAAACCGGACCTCCACCTGCCGGGATCCATTGCCGGAGATTACCTCGGCGTGCAGACCGTGATTAAACTCCAGATGCTGGCCGGGCTTCAGCCGCCGGGAGGCGCGATACCAGCCCCAAGCCCGGGCCGCTCCCAGCGCGGGGCCGTTTTCCTGGATGAGGGGCAGATTCAGAAGCAATAATTCTACCTGTCCTCCCGAATCTTTCCGTCCCCGCAACCGGGCCGGAAACACCTGGGTATCGTTCACTACCAACAGGTCCCGATCATCCAGCCAGGCCGGCAGGTCGGAAAAGCGGCAATGGTGCCAGCCGCCCTCAGTCCGGTCCAACACCAGCATCCGGGATTGGTCCCGCGGTTGCTGCGGATATTGGGCCACCAAACCGGCCGGTAAATGATAATTAAAGCTATGGATCGAAGGTGGTTTCATGATTTAAATTTATCAAATAAAACTTAAAAACCCAAAATTGTCAATGATGAAAACCTGGAAAGATCTTATCCTGCCCCTGAATCCCCGCCTTGCCAACAGGGCCAGGCTTGCCGGAATATTTGGAAAAATCAGCTTAATCCCTCGGCAGCTGATCAATGGAAAAAAGTTGCGTTATGGAACAAAATCTGACAAAAATGGACCTTAAACCAGTTTATTAGCTGCTTTCAAAGGATTATGGCGATGGAAGGTCAATTTTCAGAAAAAGGCATTGTATTTTTCCCGGATCCGCTGATGATCGGCTCCCCGGCTGACTATGGCCTGGACTATGAAGAGGTGTTCTTTACTACGGGCGACCAGGTCCGACTGCACGGCTGGTGGGTGCCGCAGCCCCAGCCCTCCCCTACCCTACTATGGTTTCACGGCAACGCCGGCAACATCAGTCATCGCCTCGAGAACCTGCTGTTGTTGTGGCGCAGGGTCGGTCTGCAGATTTTTATTTTTGACTATCGCGAATATGGCCGCTCCCAGGGCCGCATCACCAGGGAGGGGACCTATGAGGACGCGGCCGCGGCCTATGATTATGTCACTGCCCGTTTGAGGATACCCCCGGAAGACCTGATTCTGTTTGGCCGCTCTCTGGGGAGCGCCTTGGCAGTAAATCTGGCCGTCGACCACCCCTGCCGGGCCCTGATCATTGAATCCGCCTTTACTTCCTCGGAAGAGATGTTCCAGCTTTACGCACCCTTTGTTTCCTGGCGCCCGACTGTGCCCTACGACAATCTGGGCAAGATCGGCCAGGTGCAGGTGCCGCTCCTTATTATCCATGGGGTGTATGACGAGGTTATTCCCTTTCAGATGGGAAAGCGGTTATATGGCGCGGCTCATCCGCCCAAGTTTCTCTATCCCATCCCCCAGGCCCATCATAATGATACTTATATCATGGGCGGGGAGGAATATTTTCAGCGCCTGAAAACTTTCGTGTTTAAGGAAACCGGTGAGGATCAGTCTCCCAACCCCCCTTAAGGGGCTGGAGGCTTCTCTATCCGCTGGATCACCGCCTTCAACAATATGGGCCAGGCAATGGTAGCGTCGCAGAGCACCTCGGCAAAACGGCCGCCTTCCTCGGGCGGGGCAAATTTTCCCCAGGATACTCCCTCCTGGTAGGTGCAGCCGCTCAGGCCACCCCAGTGGACCGGCTCCGGGCAAATGCGGACGCCATACTGGAAGCGGATAAACGGTAAATCAATCTGCAACCGGTTCTGCAAAATATCAAAAAAGGGGCCCACCTGTTGGGCCCAGTTGCGCGGCACCCCGCCGCCGATGGTAAAAATGCCCAGTTTCTTCGCCTTTAAAACTTCCTGGCCAAAGCGCCCCAGGTCCAGGAAGGGGTTAAAATTCATCGAAAGATCGGTCAGGGCTTCCTCGATCTTTCGGCCTTTCCGGGTGGCCTGGCCAATCATCCAGTTGGCGATATCGAGGCCCAATTCTGAATCAGTAAAAGCCGGAATAAACACCGGCACCCCGGCCAGATAGGCGTTGCGTAAAATCCCGGGCTGGTCGGTGCTCTCCGCCAAATACCGCCCCAACTCGGCACAGATGATTTCCGAGCTCAGCACCCGGTTTTTGTCCATCCGCTCCAACACGGTTCGGAAGATTTGCTCGGCATAATCCAGGTTCTTCTCCATCTCCAGGGTATCATAGATCCGGTTGTAACCCCTGCGGTATAATTCCTGATCAGACTGCCGGGGATCGTATTTATAATGGACCCGATCCACCGCCTCAATCAGCCCATGGGCCATCAGCGCCCCGGTGGAGATAATGACCTGCAGCCAACCCCGGTCGATCATCTCACAGATCAACAGCCCCATTTTGGCCACCGTCATGGCCCCGGAAAAGGTGCCGACGATGGTGCACTCCGGGTCGGCGACCATCAGATGCAAAACCTCGGCGGCCTCGCCCAGCCTGCGGCCGCCAAAGGCGGTGCGGCTGAGGGCGGCCAGCAGTTCATCGCAATCTTTGACCTGATTAATGTCTAAGGGACTTAACGGCACCAGGCCATCCGCGGCCCCGTCATGGAAGTCCTCTTCTTTGCGTCGCACTCCGATCTCCTAAAAAAAGAAATCTTATGCTCAATTCCTCAGTTATTCGAAAAGCCAACCTTGTTCCCTAACTACTGGCAATTAACCTTTAACCAATGGCTCATCGCGGCCGGCGGTCCTGGTAGCGATAGGCCAAAAATTTATACAGCAGCCGGGCGACAGTGAATTCGCTCACCCGGTGGCCGGGAATGGGGGCCAGTTCCACCAGATCCAGACCGATTACCGGACCCCGGGCGGTGATGGCCTTCATCAGCTTCAGGACCTGATAATAGCTCAAACCACCGGGCTCGGGGGTGCCGGTGGCCGGCAAGACGGCCGGGTCCAGGACGTCCAGATCAATGGACAGATATACCGGGCCCTTGATGCGGCCCAGGTTTTCCAGGGCCAGGTTCCAATACTCCGGGTCGTGGAGGTGGGCAGCCTTAAGCAAAGTCAGGCGGGGAGCGACTTTGATAAGTTCATACTCTTCAGCCGAATAGCTGCGCACCCCGATCAGGACCAAGGGGCGACCCAGTTCCCATACCCGGCGCAGCACACAGGCATGGGAGAAGGGACTGTTCTGATATTTGTCCCGGAAATCGGCATGGGCATCCAGGGCGATCACCGTCAGGTCGGGGTAGCGGGTAAGATAGGTCTGCACCAGGGCCAGGGTGATGGTGTGCTCCCCCCCAATGGTGATCAGCAGCTTATCCTGGGCGACCAGAGGATGAATGACCCGTTTGATTTTTTCCACCATGGCCGCCGGACCGGCCGCCTCGGGACTGATTTCCCGGGCTGTGGCCAGCCGGATGGCCTGACTGGGGTCCCAATCCAGTTCCTCATCCCATAATTCTACCTGGCGACTGGCGGCAAGTATGGCTTCTGGGCCGAACCGGGTGCCAGTCCCATAGGTGGTAGTGGCCTCATAGGAGGCCGGAAGAACTATTGCTTCGGCCTTTTCCACCGGCAGGGGGTCAAGGTCGAAAAAGGTATCGAAAGCCATGGCAGATTACCGCTCTAAGTAGATGAGTTTTTTGCTTCCATATCTTTCAGACGGCGATAGAGAGTGGCCAGGCCAATGCCCAGGATGCGGGCGGTCACCTCTTTATCGCCCCCGGTCTTTTTCAGAGTCTGCAAAATGACCAGGCGCTCGATCTCTTCGATGGAGGCCCCTATAGGGATGATAATCCGGTCACTAACCCCGGAAGAGTCCCGGATTTCATCCGGCAGATCTTCCGGTCTCACCGTGGATTCAACGCAAAGGGCCACGGCCCGTTCGACGACGTTTTCCAGTTCTCGGACATTACCCGGCCAAGAGTAGCTTTTAAGGGCCTGGATGGCCTCAGGGGTGAAGCCCATGGCCGGACGATTATTTTCCAGGCAGAACTTGTCGAGAAAATTTTGGGCCAAAAGCGGGATATCTTCTTCCCGTTCCCGGAGCGGGGGAATTTCCAAATGGATGACATTGAGGCGGTAAAACAGATCCTTACGAAACCGGCCTTCGTTCATGGCCTGTTCCAGATCCTGGTTGGTAGCCGCAATGACGCGGATATCAACGTTGAGAGTGGCGGAACCCCCGACCCGCTCAAACTCGCCGTTTTGCAAAACCCGCAGCAGCTTGACCTGGGTGGGCGGGGGCATTTCAGCCACTTCGTCCAAGAAGATGGTGCCGCCGTCGGCCAGTTCAAAGCGGCCCTTACGCTGCTGCACGGCCCCGGTAAAAGCCCCTTTTTCGTGGCCGAAGAGTTCCGATTCAATCAGGGTTTCCGGCAGGGCGGCGCAGTTGACCATCACCAGGGGCTTATCATGCCGGGGGCTGCTGTAATGAATGGTTTCGGCAATGATTTCCTTGCCCACCCCGCTCTCCCCGGTCAACAGCACCGTACTCTTCAAGGGCGCGATCTGGTTGACCTGATGGATAATCTTAAGGAAGGAGGGGCTGCGGCCAATAATCCGCCCGCTGACCAGGCGCTCTTGCAGGGCCTGGCGCAGACGCTGATTTTCCAGGATCAATTGTTGGGTTTCCAGGGCCTTGTTCACCACTTTGCGGATTTCCTGCATCCGGAAATCCTTGGTGATGAAGTCGTAAATTCCCAGTTTTAAGGCCGACACAGCTTCATCTACAGTGGCCCGGGCCGAAATCATAATGGCGATCACCCCGGGACAGATGACCCGCATGGCTTCAAACAGATCAGTGCCTTCCATATCCGGCAATTTCAAATCGATAATTGCCAGTTCTACCGGCTGTTGGCGCACCTGTTCCAGGGCCTCGCTGCCGGTCGCGGCCAATAACACCTGATGCCCGATTTTCTGCAGGCTTCCTTCTAAGGCCTCCCTGGTGTTGGCATCATCATCCACCACCAGAATAGTACTCATAAGTTGTCTACCCTTAAAGTTAAAATATGGTTCAAGTTAATGGTAAAAAAATTTATACTAAAATCATCAGCGTCAGATCGACTGAAAATTTAATCTATCATTATTTTTCTCAAAATTCAAAATTTGAGCTCTAAAACTGATCCAACAGCAGGCGCTGGGGCTGCAAATCTTCCAGGCACTGGCCTATGGTCGGCCGGCCCAAGCCGGTCACCAGATGGGTCCAGCCCCCCAGGTGCACCACCCGAAAGCCGGCTTCGATCAGCTTTCGGAGCCGTCCGGCCATTACCTTATCCCGCCCGCTCATTTCCGGGGATGACCATGACCGATGCAATGGAATGACCAACCGTTCTGGCTGAGCCAGCGCTAGGCGGGCCTGCTGATATTGGGCGGCAATATATTGATTCCAGTCGCCATCCTCGGTCAAGAGCAAATTTCTGAGATTATCGGGGGTTAGCAGCTCCCGCCAGAAACGCCGCAAATGGCCGCGAGAAAGCCGGCCGGTATCAATGGGCCGCCATTCAAGGCCATGCTGTTGGGCAAAATCCTCAGCCGCCTGGACTTCAAAGGGCCAGGCTAATTGGGCTTCGATTCGTCTGAGGGCCAGATGGCTGCAGGCCCCGGCGGGCAGGTGTTGCTGAGCCCACTGAAACTGGCGGCGCCAAACCTGGCGCTGTTTTTTACGATATCGCAACGAAAACTGGCTGATTTCTACAGTGACCAGATCAGGCCGGAGCTTGTCCAACAAGCGCCGGGTGCGCCGATATCCCTGGGGATCGCCGTGCACTGTCCCCACCAAAATAAGGACTGCCATATCAGGAATCACTCCTCCATAATGCTCTTCTACCTGTCGGCAGAGACCGAGAACCAAGCCCTAACTTACAGTATTTTATTATTTTATCACAAGAAAAGCAGAATTATTTGGGGAAGCCGCGGGAAAAACTGAAACCTAAGGATTGAGACTGTCAGGAATATTTACAGCTTGCCACTCTGAGCCGCAGGTAGAGCTTCTGAGCTGCCGGTGGCAGCCCAGAAGGTAAATCAGCCCTGGGGCCCAAAGCGGCCTCTAACCCCCGTTGTCCTTTGGTCGTCAGAGATCCTTCCGGCTATTTAACAATGACCGCGGGGATTATGGCGTTTGGGGCCCAGCAGGAATGGGCCAAACCAATTTTTCGAGAGGTAGCCTTCCATTCGGGAAGCCATAAATAATTCGGCATTTGGCTGGTCCTGAAGAGCCACTTCCTCTTCGGCCAACAATTCTTCCAGCAAACCTTCTAGAAACCAGGGCAAAAGTCGATTGCTTATTAAATAATCATCCATGTCGTTTTCCTCAACTATATTTGATATGCAAGGATCGTTCCAAAAACCAGGCGATCTCCTGGGTTAAAAGCAACATTGAGCCGGCGGTTGATTTTCCAGGTATCAACCGAAAAAATCCCCACCGGCAAGTGGACATCGGTCACAACGCGGCTGCGGGCGGCAGTATTCTTTGCCGAGGCGCACCAATAAGGCATGATATTCTTTAAACAGAGCTACGTCAGCGGGAAGGTGGGCCATAAAGACCTGGCGCAGCTCTTCATAGGAGCATGGGTCGGTAATTAAATTATGCCGGTGTAAAATGCGAAAAGTATAGGCATCAACCACAAACGTGGGTTTTTCCAGGGCATAGAGCAGAATGCTGTCGGCCGTCTCTGGGCCGATGCCTTTAATGCTTAACAAGGCTGGCCGCAGGTGGTCCAGATCATCCGGCGCCATGTTTTCCAATACTCCTTGGTAGCGCGCCAGGAGGAAATCCAAAAAATTTTTCAAGCGCCGGGCCTTAACGTTATAGTATCCCACCGGGCGCAGGAACTGAGCCAGTTCGCCCTTGCTCAACTCTAACAACTTTGCGGCAGACAGGCGGCCGTCTTGTTGCAGGCGGGCAATTACCCGGGCGACGTTGTTCCAATTGGTGTTTTGGGTCAGAATGGCCCCCACCGCAATCTCAAAGGGGGTCTCCCCCGGCCACCAGCCCTGGGGACCAAAGAACTCCCACAACCGCTGATATATTTTCCAGAGTTGATCAACAAGTTTCATTAGTTGAACTTCTCATAACACAGTTCTGAACAGAAGTCCATCAAGACCAGGTTATTTTTATTAAAAAATTTTTTAATAACCAAAATTTAACCTGATGGAAATATTTTGCTTACCCATGGGTTGGCTGAGCCGGGAGAGCAAGGCATTTCTCTGGCTCCAAAGTGCAGCTCTGGTGAAATCTGAAATTGCAATCTGGTAAAAAAGCTGGCAAAGATTTGCCAAGCTTGTAAGTTTTAGCTCAGATTATTGAAAATTAACTCGACTACTTTGATCCAAATTAACCAGCAGATTTTTCTAAATCAGATAATATTTGAGTTTTCTAAGCGATTGTGATATTCGAACGGCTATGGATAAGATCGTCGTTGAGGGGGGAATTCCGCTTAAGGGAGAAGTGGCGGTCAGCGGCGCCAAAAATGCAGTCCTGCCGATTCTGGCGGCTACCCTGCTGGCTCCCGGAACTTATCAGCTAACCAATGTCCCCAATCTGGCTGACATCCGGACCGCCAAAAAGCTGCTCGGCAAATTGGGAGTCAAGTTCAAGGATCAGAATGGCTTAGCAGTCGATACCAGCCAGATAGATTGTTGGGAAGCCCCTTATGAATTAGTCAAGACCATGCGGGCCGCAGTGTTGGTTCTGGGGCCGTTGGTAGCGCGCTGGGGACGGGCCCGGGTCTCCCTGCCCGGCGGTTGTGCTATCGGGGCCCGGCCGATTAACCTTCATCTCAAGGGTCTGGAAGAGATGGGGGTTAAGGTTACCCTTAAACATGGTTACGTAGAAGCCAGCGTCGACCGGTTGAAGGGGGCGTCCATTCACCTGGAACTGCCCACGGTTACCGGCACCGAAAACTTGATGATGGCTGCTACCTTAGCGGCCGGGACCACGGTCATCCACAACGCCGCTCAGGAACCGGAAGTAGCCGACCTGGCTCGCTTTCTGGTGGCAATGGGAGCTGATATCGAAGGCATCGGGACCGATGTCCTGACCGTTCGGGGCGTAAACAGCCTGTCTCCGGCAAATCATGTGATCATGCCCGACCGGATCGAGGCTGCCACCTATCTGACGGCCGCGGCCATAACCCATGGCCCAGTGACAATTCGCAATGCGCCCACCAGCCATCTCACCGCGGTACTCGACAAATTCCAAGAGGCCGGAGTGGACCTGGCCATCGCCGATGGGTTAATAAAAGTCCAACCTACTGATCACCTGGTCGGAGTTGACGTTATCACCCATCCCTACCCCGGTTTTCCGACTGACATGCAGGCCCAGTTCATGGCCCTGATGTGTGTGGCTGAAGGTGCCAGCCTGATCACCGAGAATATCTTTGAAAAACGCTTTATGCACGTCAGCGAGCTCCGCCGTCTGGGCGCTGACATCGTGGTCTCGGGCAACCATGCTATGGTCCGGGGGCGGCGGCACCTGCAAGGCGCACCGGTGATGGCTACCGATTTGCGGGCCAGCGCCTCCCTGGTGCTGGCCGGGCTGGCAGCTCAGGGGACCACCGAGGTGCACCGCGTCTATCATCTGGATCGGGGCTACGAGCAGCTGGAGACCAAACTGTCAGCCCTGGGAGCCCGAATCTGGCGCACCAGTGCGGATTGATATTAGGGTCGGGTAAAGTCGATTCAGGCTGGCGGAATTTTTCCAATTAAGTCATTAATTCTCGGAACCTTAGAACCATGGGGAAATGGTCGGAGGCTTCGGCTTCCGTCCGGGAACTGGGTTTGGCCTTAAAGAAAAGATATTTTAGACCAAAACGCTGCGCCGCCTGCAAGACCTCCTGATTATCATCGATCAGCACGGCCCGCTGCGGGTCTATCCCGAATCGCTCTGCCAGCACCTGCCAGAAGCGTACTTCCTCTTTGGGCATCCCTAGATCAAAAGAAGAAATTACTTGGTCAAAGTAACCCAACAGCCCTACCTGGGACATCTTCAGGTCCAGGGTCTTGTAATGGGCATTGGTTACCAGGACGATTTTTTTGCCCAGATTCCGGAGAAATTGCAAGAAGGCCTCGCTGTCCGGATGGACTTCGATCAGATGGCGGATGCCTGCCTTGAGGGCCGGAATATCCAGGTCCAGTTCCCGGGACCAGAAATCGATATCGGTCCAGTTCAGGGTACCTTCTTCCCGCTGATAACGGGCATAAACTTCGCGGCGGGCTGCTTCCGGATCCAGCCCCCGGCGACGGCCATACTCCTCCGGCACCAGAGTTTCCCAGAAATAATCGTCGAAATATTTATCCAACAAGGTGCCGTCCATGTCCAGCAGCACCCACTCTACTTCATGCCATGGAAAAGCCATAGAGACTAGAAACCTTTCTAATCCAATCAGTCAAGCCCCCTGCAACCTCAACCGCAAATTTATTTTTGCCCTGACATCAAAGTGGGATCTTATTCAATCCACCCTATCTTAACAGATCTGGGGGATTAAGGAAATCAAAGGCGGACGGGGTCAGGCCTCAACCTTTATGCTGAGTGGCGGCGAGCCAATGACGATGCCTGCCGCCCAGGCCGGCTTCCCGCCGTCCACTTGAGCGATTTGTTAGCCGATCATTTTCCAAAAAGTTTTACGCCTCTTCTGCTCCATTAAACTCCAAACTGCTTGGTATCAACCCACCCCATGCTTAAAAGCGACCAGAAATCGAGTGCCAGTTTGTGAATAACATAATCGTAGGGCAGCCAGCCGTAGCCATTGTCACCCCAACCGGTTCCCCATGAGTTGCGGATCAGCAATGCTCCCGTGGTTTCCTTGTTGCACATGGTGTTCTTTATCTTTTTGCCATCATCGTAACCCACGGCAACAATGGCATGGCCCCATTGCGCCCGCTCATTCGGGCACGGATAAGGGATGCCGCCCTTTACATCGGTGTGGTTAAACGAAGGGAAGCCCCAGAAGCCAAACATCGAGGGGATCCCGGCAGCCAGATAATCCTTGACCTGGGTCAGGACTCTATCCCCCGGGATGTCGGCGCCCAGGGGATCATGGCAAAAGAACCGGAGAGCTTCATAATTGTCGGCCACGGCATAGACGAAGCTGGGCGGCTCCTGGTCAAATTCAGGTACGGCATCGGTGTAGGGCCAGTACCTTTCGTCTGGAACCCCACAGAGCACTAAGGCACCCATGGTATGCCTCAGCCAGGCTCCGGTATCCCCGGTCACCTGCATCAGGTTGCGCGTGGTCTTATAGACAAAAAGCCGGGAGCCTTCAATGTGTTTGTCGAAGGCCCGGCGCTGAAAATACTCCACCACTCCCACCGCGGCATGGGCTGTACAGGACCCCAGGCTCTTCTGGTTTTCGACCGGCGAACACCAACTCCTGAGATCAACGGTGGCCGGGAGCGCCTCCTTTTTTTCTCCCTTGGCCAACCCCAACTTCTTAGCCATCTTGGCGATCTCCGGCGTGGTATCGGTGTAGTCTCGCATATCAGGCAAGGGCGGCAGCCACCCCGTGCCCATTGTTTGGCTTATTTCCGGGATTTCCACCGGCTTGTAGGTCGCATACACCTCAATCTCCTTTCCTTGGGATGGTTGCCAGGTTCAATATTGGGCAAAGGACAATCTTTTCCAGGCCATGTGTCATTGACTGTTCTTCCCGATCACCTCCTTCCTGAAACAGTGCCTCCCCGCGCCCGGGGGTGAAGAGTACCACCAAAGAATTCTCTCAGGGGGATATGTTGCTAGTTTAAACCAGATAGAAGCCAGGGTGAACCATTAAATCTCAGTTACCCGGCTTATTTTGGGGGAGTCGGCGCCAATCAGCAGGTCTAGGATATCCAGGGGGTGAGTTTCCGATGCGCTCTCCCAGTAGGAATCAACCGATTCCCCAAAGGTAGTTACAAAGCCTGGCTTCCTGGCAAAAATCCCTTCCATATTTTCTTGACAATATGCTGTTTAATTCTATAATATGATGTTATGTTCATATTATGAAAGGATAGTTCATTGCCGGGGGGGTCATATAATGGAAGAACAGAAGCTGCCGAGGCGGGAAAGGGAGAAATTGCGGCAGCGGCAGGATATCCTGGATGCCGCCCTTGACCTTTTCTCGCAAAAGGGCTACCACAATGTCTCTGTCCAGGAGATCGCCGAGAAGGCCGAATTTGCCATTGGCACCCTTTATAAATTCTTCCAAAACAAAGAAGACCTCTACAAGACCCTGGTGATGGAGCGGTGCGATGATTTCGACCAGATATTTTCACAGGTGTTGGCCCAGTCGGATGATGAGGTAGAAAAATTGCGCAATTATGTCTCCACCAAAGGTGATATATTTCGTAACAATCTGCCTTTCGTGCGCCTATTTCTGGCGGAGAGCGGCGGCATGAGCTTTAACTTCAAGGCGGGCCTGGATGATGAGGTGCGCCAACGCTACCACGATTTTTTGCAAAAACTTGCCGCGATTTTGGACAACGGCATCAAAAACAAACGGTTCAAGAAGATCGCCGATCCCTATTATTTGGCCGTAGCCCTCGACAATACCGTCAATGCTTTTCTCCTGCTCTGGCTCGACGCGCCGGAGCGCCATCCGTACCCAGAAGATCCGGCCACCATTTTGGATATCTTCTTTAAAGGACTGATGGATATTTGATTTCGCTTAAGTTGGCTTGCTCAATACCCTCATCAGGAATATTAGGGAAATTTCCGATGCAATGGTCTAAGACGGCAAATGAATCGCTTAAACGGATTATGGTGGTGCTGGCCCTGACGATCTTCCTGGCCGGCTGCGGCAGCGGCCGCGGCTCGCAGACCGCACCACCTCCGGCCCCGGAAGTGGCCGCGATAACCATTCAGCCGCAGCAGGTTGAGCTGACCACCGAGTTGCCAGGCCGGACGTCGGCCTATCTGGTGGCGGAAATCCGCCCGCAGGTCAATGGCATCATCCAGAAGCGCCTATTCCGGGAGGGCTCCGATGTCAAGGCCGGACAACTGCTTTACCAGATTGATCCGGCCCCCTTCCAGGTAGCGCTTGATTCTGCCCAGGCCTCCCTGGCCAAGGCGCAAGCCAATCTGCCCTCAATCCGGTTAAAGGCCGATCGGTGTCAGGAATTGCTGGTCGACAACGCGGTCAGCCGCCAGGACTGCGACGACGCAACCGCGGCCCTGGCACAGGCCCGGGCCGAGATTGAATATTGGAAAGCCGAGGTAGCCGGGGCCCGGATCAATTTGGGCTACACTCGGGTCACCGCGCCCATCTCGGGGCGCATCGGCAAGTCCAATGTGACCGACGGCGCCCTAGTGACCGCGTACCAGCCTACCTGCCTGGCCACCATTCAACAGCTTGACCCGATTTATGTGGATGTGACCCAGTCGTCCGCCGAGTTGCTGCGTTTGAGGCGCCACCTGGAATCTGGCCGGCTCAGCACCGATGGTGAAAACGGTAAAAAAGTCCGGATAATCCTGGAAGACGGAACCCCATATCCCCTGGAAGGCGTGCTGCAATTCCGCGACATCACGGTGGACTCCACGACTGGCTCTTTCACCCTGCGCATCGTGGTCCCGAACCCCGATCATCTGCTCCTGCCGGGAATGTTCGTCCGGGCCGTGGTCCAGGAGGGCATTGCTGATCAGGCCATCCTGGTGCCGCAACAGGGGGTGAGCCGCACTCCTAAGGGAGAGCCCATCGCCCTGCTGGTGGATGAGGCCGGTATAGTCCAACAACGGATGCTGACCCTCAACCGGGCCATCGGCGATCAATGGCTGGTTTCCTCGGGCCTGAAGGCTGGTGAGCGTTTGATCGTCGAAGGCATGATGAATGTAGAGCCGGGCGCTACCGTCAAGGTCGTTCCCTGGAAAAGGCCACAGGCCGGGGTAAAGGCCCCCAATACCCAACGGTCCTCTGCACAATCGAGCTGACGGGGGTTTAGATGTTATCGAACTTCTTTCTGGACCGTCCGGTCTTCGCCTGGGTCATCGCTACCATCATGATGCTGGCGGGAGGACTGGCCATCTACAATCTGCCCATCTCCCAATATCCCCCCATTGCCCCGCCCTCCATCGCCATTGACGCCTTTTATCCCGGGGCCTCGGCCGAAACCGTGGAGAACAGCGTGGTCCAGATCATCGAGCAGAAGATGACCGGATTTGACAAGCTGCTGTACATGTCCGCCAAAAGCGATGCCTCCGGCTCCGGAAGAATTGAGCTCACCTTCGCACCGGGAACAGATCCGGATCTTGCCTGGGCCCAGGTGCAGAACAAGCTTCAGCTCGCCATGGCGAGTCTGCCCGATGTGGTGCAGCGCCAAGGCGTCAAGGTCAGCAAGTCCACCAGGAACTGGCTCATCATTGTCGGTCTGACCTCGGAAGACGGCAGCATGGATGAATTTGACCTGGCGGACTACGCCCAGGCCAACATCGAACAGGTGCTGGCCCGGGTGCCGGGGGTGGGCGAAGTGGAAACCTTCGCTTCCCAGTATGCCATGCGGCTCTGGGTCAACCCGGACAAGCTGACCGATTACCGTCTGACCATGGAAGATGTCATTCAGGGGGTGCAGGCTTACAACGTGGAGGTTTCGGCCGGCCAGTTCGGGGGGATTCCGGCGGTGGAAGGCCAGCGGCTGAACGCCTCCATCATCGTCCAGAACCTGCTCAAAACCCCGGAGGAGTTTGCGGCCATCCCGCTGCGCGTCAACCCGGACGGCTCCATCGTGCGGGTGCGCGACGTGGGCCGGACGGAGCTGGGTACCGAGCGCTACGGCAGCAAGGTGCTGTACAACGGCCAACCAGGATCCGCCCTGGCGGTCCGGCAGGCCGCCGGCGCCAATGCGCTGGCTACCGCGGATGCTATCAAGGGGAAGATGGAGGAGTTGTCCAGGTATTTTCCCCCCGGCATGAAGGTTATTTACCCCTATGACACCACGCCCTTCGTGAGGGTGGCCATCAATGAGGTGGTCTGGACTCTATTGGAAGCGATTCTGCTGGTCTTCCTGGTGATGTATATTTTCCTGGGAAGCCTGCGGGCCACGCTGATTCCCACTCTGGCAGTGCCGGTGGTTATCCTGGGAACCTTCGCGGTCCTGGGATTGTTCGGGTTTTCCATCAACATGCTGACCATGTTCGCCATGGTGCTGGCCATCGGCCTTTTGGTGGACGACGCCATTGTGGTGGTAGAAAACGTGGAACGGGTGATGAGCGACGAAGGGCTGCCAGCCAAAGAGGCCACCCGCAAATCGATGGGCGAAATCACCAGCGCTTTGATCGGCATCGGTCTGGTGCTGGCCGCGGTTTTCGGGCCCATGGCGTTTTTCGGCGGTTCCACCGGGGTCATCTACCGCCAGTTTTCCGTGACTATCATCGCCGCCATGCTGCTGTCGGTGGTGGTGGCCCTGATCCTGACCCCGGTGCTGTGCGCCTCGCTCCTTAAGCCGGTGGGCAAGGGGCACGGGGCCGCGGAATCAGGCTTTTTTTTGTTCCGGCCGTTTTTCCGCTGGTTTGACCGGACGTTTCGGTGGACCAGGGACAGGTACCAGGCCCTGGTCGGGCAGATCCTAACCAGAAAGCTCCGCTACCTGTTAATTTACCTGGTGATCGCGGCTGCCCTGTTATTTCTGTTTTTGCGTATGCCCACTGCCTATCTCCCCGATGAAGACCAGGGCGTTATGTACGTCCAGGCGATGCTGCCAGCGGGTTCGACCCTGGAGCAGACTCAGGAGGTCCTGGATCAGGTCCGCCATCATTTTCTGGAGGATGAGAAGGACGCGGTGGGGTCCATTTTTACGGTCGCCGGCCGGGGCTTTTCCGGCGCCGGGCAAAACGTCGGGCTGGGTTTCGTCATGCTCAGGGACTGGGACCTGCGTCCCGGGGCGGAGCTGAAGGTGGACGCCCTGGTGAAACGCGCCATGGCCAAGTTCTCCCAGCTCCGCAACGCCAAAGTCTTCGCGTTTCCGCCGCCGGCCGTCTTGGAGCTGGGGCGAGCGGGCGGGTTCGACTTCCAATTGCAGGACCGGGGCGGTTTGGGGCACGAAGCCTTGATGGCGGCCCGTAACCAGATGCTCGGCCTGGCGGCCCAGGAACCCCGGCTGGTGCGCGTCCGGCCCAGCGGTCTGGAAGATGTTACCCAATACCGCATTGACGTAGATTGGGAAAAAGCCGGAGCCCTGGGGGTGCCGATCAGCGCCATTCACCACACCGTTTCCGCGGCCTTCGGCAGCGCCTATGTAAACGACTTCATCCAGGGGGGACGGGTAAAACGGGTATATGTCCAGGCCGACGCACCCTACCGGATGTTGCCCAACGACCTGGAGCGGCTCTATATCCGCAACACCGAAGGGACCATGACGCCGTTCACTTCCTTTGCCACCGGCTACTGGTTCCAGGGCTCGCCGCTGTTGGAGCGGTACAACAGCTTTCCGTCCCTGAACATCTGGGGTGAACCGGCCCCCGGCAGAAGCTCCGGGGAGGCCATGCAGGCCATGGAAGAGATCGTTGCCAAGCTGCCCAAGAACATCGGTTATGACTGGACCGGAATCTCTTATCAGGAGCGCATGGCCAAGGCCCAGACCGGACTGCTCTACACCTTTTCCATTATCGTCATCTTTCTTTGCCTGGCCGCCCTGTATGAGAGCTGGACCGTTCCTATCTCGGTCTTGCTGGCCTTGCCGCTCGGAGTCATCGGCGGGGTGATCGCCTCATCTTTGCGGGGACTGCCCAACGACGTGTATTTCCAAATTGGCCTGCTCACTGTCTTGGGGTTGACCACCAAGAACGCCATTTTGATCGTTCAGTTCGCCATGGCCAGGTTAGAGGAAGGCGCGGGGTTGATTGAGGCAACGCTCGAAGGGGCCAAATTACGGCTGCGCCCCATCGTCATGACCTCTCTGGCCTTTGGCTTCGGGGTCCTGCCCCTGACCTTAGCCACCGGGGCTGGCGCTGGCGCCCAAAAGGCCATCGGCACCGGCGTCCTGGGCGGCATGGTGACGTCAACCTTTTTGGCCATCTTTTTCATTCCCTTATTCTATGTAATGGTGGTGCAGCTGTTCAGCAGAAAGGCAAGCGCTCCAACCAAAGAGCCTGAATCGGACCTCGTAACTACCTCGGAGGCGCAGTAACATGATAAGGAAGAAGTATTCCTTGTTGGCCGTAATGGCTCTCTTGCTCGCCGGCTGCACCTTGATCCCGGAATACACGCGGCCCGAGGCCCCGGTACCCCAGGACTGGCCCAGTGGCCCGGCATATAAAGACACTCCCGCCCCCCAGGGGGCGCCGGCAGCCGCTGACCTGGGCTGGCGGGAATTCTTCGCTGATCAACGACTGCAAACCATCATTGAGACGGCCCTGAACAACAACCGGGACCTGCGGGTGGCCGCTTTAAATGTGGAACGGGCGCGCGCCTTATACCGCATCCAGCGCGCCGAGCTGTTACCGACGGTGGCAGCTGGCGCCAGCGCCAGAAAGGAGCGCGTCAAGATCTCCGGTACCCCAGGGACGGTGACCCTGGAGGAGTACACCGTCAATCTGGGTATTACCTCCTGGGAAATCGATTTTTTCGGCCGCATCCGAAGCCTGAAAAAACGGGCACTGGAAGAATACCTGGCCACCGAACAGGCGCGGCGCAGTGCTCAGATCTTGCTAATCTCCGAAGTAGCCAACGCCTATCTGACCCTGGCCGCGGATCGGGAGAACCTCCAACTGGCCCAATCCACCCTCGAGTCCCAACAGGCAGCCTATGATTTAATCAAACGGCGCTTTGAAGTGGGGTTCGTACCGGAACTTGATCTGCGTCAGGTGCAGACCCGGGTGGACGCGGCTCGGGTGGACGTGGCCCGTTACACCGAACTGATAGCTCAAGATGAAAATGCCCTTGACCTGCTGGTCGGCTCACCGGTCCCCCCGAATCTGCTGCCGGAGAGGCTAAGCGTCGTCGCGCCGTTGCCGGACGTCTCGCCCGGGATGTCCTCCGAAGTGCTCCTGCGGCGGCCGGATATTCTCCAAGCAGAAAGCTTACTTAAGGCCGCCAACGCCAATATCGGCGCGGCTCGGGCGGCTTTCTTTCCCCGCATTTCACTGACCTCGGCGGTCGGCACCGCCAGCGGCAATCTATCGGGGCTGTTCAAGTCCGGGTCGTTCATCTGGAGTCACGCCCCGCAAATGGTCATGCCGATTTTTGAACCCCGCACCTGGCCGGCGCTAAAAGCCACCAAAGTGGAAAGGGAAATCGTCGTGGCCCAATACGAGAGGGCGATCCAGGAAGCATTCCGGGAGGTAGCTGATGCGCTGGCTCGACGGGGAACCGTGGGGGATCAAATGGCGGCGCAGCAATCACTTATGGAGGCCGCCGCCGAAGCCTACCGGCTCTCCAATGCCCGGTATGAAAAAGGGATCGATATCTACCTGAACGTGCTGGATGCGCAACGTTCGCTCTATGCTGCCGAGCAAGGGCTCATCACCATCCGGCTGGCCAAGCTCGCCAATCAGGTGCGGCTTTATGCGGTATTGGGCGGGGGCGCTAACCCAAGCCCGCCAACTGCAGGGCGGTAATACTAATTACGATCAAGGGAACATATTGGGGTGGCGGCAGGCATCCCTCTGCACTCGGCAACACCATATAGTCAAATCATTATTCGAACCCTGGCCTTGGTATAGTCAGGAATGACTATTTTGAATTGATTATCCCCGCGAATAGACACTCCCTCAAATATAATCCAAAATAAATCTAATCGCTTTGGCATTCCCAATTTACAACCAGCAAACCCTGACTTATTGGATTGAGAAAGTCAGTAGGCGGGATTGATTCTCAACTGAGCAAATCTAACGAGCAAGGAGGACAAAAATGGATATATGTACAATCATCAAAGGAGCAAAGGACGAAGGCAAAGAAAAGCACGTCCCCCTTATCACCATTGATAAAGGACATAAGGAAGGGGTGGATATTGTCCGGGTCGTTATCGGACACGAGGTTCCCCATCCCAACACCGTAGAACATCATATCGTCTGGATTGAACTCTACGGCGTAAAGAAGGACAACAACCAGGTGATCGATCTGGGACGCGCCGCCTGGGCCCCGGTTTATTCCAACCCCAATGTGCGCTTTCAGGTCAACCAGATCGGAGAGTTCAAATCTTTTCATGCCCTGGCTTATTGCAATATCCACGGCCTGTGGGGAAGCTCCCTAGAGACATAAACCCGGGTATCATAGAGGTCCAAACCGGCATGTGGGGGGTGAAGAGCAGAAAAGATGGGGCCTCAACTTTCTCTTCACCCCCAGCCCCAGGCAGTCTCAAAACTTATGCTTTATCCTTGGCTGTGGTACTAGAGGCCGGGATAGATCACAGGGGAGGCTGAATTTCGGGACCGCGGCGTTCGATCATTTCAAAGCGCCATCTCAATACGGCACAACTGGGGATCTTCGGTCCGCCTGATATTAAATCCCAGCTTTTTTGCCAGATCTAACATGGGTTGGTTTTGGGTCAGGACATCGCCGTACAAAACCTTAACCTGTTGGTCACGGGCAATGGCGATGACTTGTTCCACCAACTTAGGCCCCAGACCCTTGCCCTGCCAGGGATCTGCCACAATAACGGCAAATTCGGCGCTGGAGCGGTCGGCGGCCATGATCAGGCGCCCAACCCCCAGCATGATCTCTGGGCCCGGCGGCTGCCCCAAGGCCATCAAGCCCACCTCTCGGTCATAATCATTTTGGGTAAAGCGGATGAGCATCTCGTGCGTCCATTGTTTAACGTGCCTAAAATAACGGAAGAAAATAGTCTCGCAGGAACACTTCATCAGAAAGGCGGACACCAGAGGCTCGTCTTCGGGCTTCATAGGCCGGAGCAGCACCGGCGTCCCATCCCGCATCATCCAGTCGTTTTCATACTGGTTGGGATAGGGGGCAATGATCAGATGCCGGGGGGCTGGAAGGGTGCTGGTTTCCAAGGTCATGCGGGCTGCCACCGCCTTGGCCCGGCCATTGATGATAAACAAGGGATTGATCTCCAGGAAGGCAACCTCCGGGAAATCAGTAACCAGTTGGGAGACTCGTACCAAAATTTCGGCCAGTTGGTCCAGATCTGCGGCAGGCAACTGGCTCCCTCCCGCCAATGCCTGGAAAATCCGGGTTCTTTCCATTAAACGGCGGGCCAACAGCAGGTTTAAAGGGGGCAGATCCACGGCGATATCGCCGAAAATCTCGGCAAAGGGTCCTCCAGCCCCAAATGCCAGCAAAGGTCCGAAGTCCGGATCTTGGCGGCAACCGACGAACAACTCAAAGTGAGGTTTCTTTTCCTGAGCCTGGACGGTCGCTCCCAGAATCCGGAGTTGGGGATGCCGGTTCCGGAGCTCCCCGGTCAATCGGTCGAATGCCGCCCCTACCTGCGACTCATCATTTAGGTGATAGACAACCTTTGTCCCTTCCTCTCTGTCCTCAAGGTCGGGGGCATTGATCCTCAGCAACACCGGATAGCCGATTTCCACTGCCGCCATTTTTGCTTCCGCGGCCGTGGCTGCGGCCACGGTGCGATTCACCGGAATGCCATAGGTCGACAGAATGGCCTTGGCTTCCAGTTCGGTAAGGCGCTTCGGAGAAGGAGCCAGGCATTGATCCATAAAGGCCCGGGCCTGTTTGGCATTCACTTTCAAATCAACGGGCTGGCGGGGCGGCGTCTCCTGGAGCAGGGAAAGATGGCGGCTATAAGAATACATCTCCATGAAGGTGTCCACCGCGGCTTCCGGGGTTTCAAAGGTCGGGATGCCGGCTTGGTTGAGAATCTTTATTCCTGGGGCGACCTCTTCCCCGCCCATCCACACGGCAAAGATCGGGCGGCCTTGGCCTTTGGCTTCCCGGACCAGGGCGGCGGCCACCTCCGTCGGATTGGTCAAGGCCTGAGGAGAAAGGATAATGATCAATCCGGAGCATTCACTCCCCTCCAGTACTGTATGCACGGTTTGAGTATAGCGTTCCGGGGTGGCGTCCCGGAGAATATTTATGGGATTCCCGGGCCTCCAGAAGCGAGGGAGAAAATCTGTTAGTTTTGCCAGAGTCTCAGGATGCAATTCTGCCGGAGCCTGGTTCCAGCGGTGCAGGGCATCCACGGCCATCATGCAGAGGCCGCCCCCATTAGTAATAATCCCCACTTCCCCGCCCATCGGCTGCTTCATCTTTCCCAGGGTCTCGGCGCAATCGAAGAGCTGTCCGATGGTGTGCACCCGGACAATACCGGCCCGCCGGAAGAAAGCGTCGTAGGCCGCGTCCTCATCGATGAGCGCCTTGTCCACTTCTTTATCACCCGGATACTTCCCGGCTTTGATAACAATGATGGGCTTTACCCGGGAGACCGAGCGGGCCGCGCTCATAAACTTGCGGTGCCGGGTCAGGCTTTCCATATAGATAATAATGCTTCGGGCCGGGTCCTGGTCGCCCAGATAGTCGATAAGATCAGCGAAGTCCAGGTCGGTCTTGGAACCGACACTGATGAAATGGCTAAAGCCGATATTTTTCTGGGCCGCCCACCCCAGAACCGAACTGCACAGGGCACCGCTTTGGGAAATAAAGGCAAGGTGGCCGGGACACACCGCTTGCGTGGCCAGGCTGGCGTAGAGGCCCACCAGGGGACAGATGAGGCCCAGAGAACTGGGACCGAGATAGCGGATGCCAACCTCCTCAGCCACCGCCTGGATCTCCGCTTCGATCCGCTCCCCCTCCGCCCCGGTCTCTTTGCCTCCGGTGGAGAGGATGACCGCAGTCTTCACCCCTGCCTGGCCGCATTGTCTAAGCACCGGGGGGATGTCACCAATAGGGATGGCTATCACCGCCAAATCGATGGAACCGGGGGTCACAGTCACTGTAGGGTAGGCAGGAAGACCCAAGATTTCCGAATACTTGGGATTGATAGGGAAGATTTGGCCACCAAAACCGCTGGTTTGCAAATTATGCACCAGGGTCCAACCCAGGCTGCCTTCCTTCCCGCTGGCGCCAATCACCGCGACTGACCCCGGTTTGAACAGATAATCGAGACGGTCTTTTTCCATTACATATCCCTTATGGGGTTATTAGAGTAATAGGGTGAAGGCAGGTCTTTCTTTGCTCCCTTGCCCTCGCCTGCCCTGGGGCCAAGGGCGGTTCAATATCTGGATATGATCAAACACGCAGTCTTCCAGGACTTCCAGGTTATAGCCGCCTTCCAGCACGGAAATAACGCGGCCTTGACAAAATTCCCGGGCAAAACCGACCAATAGGCCGCCCATGATCATATAGGCCTTGTCGGAAAGGCGTAAACGGCTCATGGGGTCCAGGGCATGACCATCAAAACCGGCTGAAATCATCAAACAATCAGGTCTAAACTTTTTCAGGGCAGGCAAAACTTCTTCGTCCATGACTTTTAGATATTCGGGGTCGCGGCTGTAGGACGGGAAAGGAAAATTGAGGGTGTAGCCCACCCCCGCCCCCCTGCCCCGCTCGCTTTTCCACCCAGTCCCCGGATAACAGACACTGGGGTCCTCATGCAGCGAGATATAGAGAAACGCCGGGTCTTCTTCCAGGAGGTGCTGGGTGCCGTTGCCATGATGAGCATCCCAATCTACGATGGCAATTTTCTCCAGGCCGTATTTCTCCTGCAGGTACTTGGCGCCCAAGGCGACATTGTTAAAAAAGCAAAATCCCCGCGCCTGAGCCCGTTCCGCATGATGGCCGGCCGGACGCACCGCGCAAAAGGCGTTTTGCACCACGCCTTGCATCATGGCATCACAGGCGGCAAACACTCCCCCCACCGCCAATCTGGCGACATCAAAGGATGCCGCACCAATGCCATTATCCGCCTCATCCAAAAAAGTCCGGCCCTGTTGGCAGGCGGTCCGGAAACGTTCAATATAATGGTAATCATGAAGCTTTTCAATCCAGGCCAGGGGAGCCTCATACGGTTCAATAAGGATAATCTGCTTTATCAAACCGGAAAACACCACCCGCCGCTGGATGGCCCGCAAGCGGTCCGGCCGCTCCGGGTGTCCGGGGCCAGGATCATGCAGCAGATAGCGTTTATCATACACATAACCGGTTATGGCCATTTTTTCTCCAAGAAATGGGTATTAATCTGGGATAGCGTGACCCAGTCCCCAAACAATTATACCAGAATCTGGATTAGAGTTGGTGGTTCCTGAGCATGGCAAAAAAGCTATGATAACCATTAGTACCAGCCGGAGGGGTCAACTAGAGGCCTGGGTCAGGAAGTTTTCCTGGGGCTGGAATTTTTACCGATAGCAAATGGCGGTTTGGGAGGACGAAAATTTTTAGTTAAGGGCCCTGGACCCATTTGGCAAGATTTTTATATGCCTAACAAAATCAGGGGAGTCAGGAAGGTTTTGACCTTCCCGCTCCCCCTAATATTCCGGTTGGCAGATAACTGGTTGGTTCAAACTGGCATAGGGCAGTCACCCAGCCCCTGCCAGCCTTGATCCAGGTTGGCTATTTTGGCTATTAATGTAATAAGTTCTCGCCCCAGGGCTGATTAATCTACCTTGGGTCGGGGCAGGAGTCCGGCCCGTTCGACGATTTCCGGGACTTTTTCCTCCCACTCAATAGCCATGATGTGGAAGCCATGGACGCCCTTCATTTCTTTCAGCTGCTGCATCTGTTCCACGGCCATGGTAATGCCTTCGTCGGCCTGTTTCTCTTTAGGGACGCCTTTTAAGCGATTGATTACTTCATCCGGGACGTCCATGCCGGGGACCTTGTTTTTCATATAGCGGGCCATACCCAGGCCCTTCATCGGGGTAATCCCGGCCAGGATATGCACCCTTTGGTCCAGTCCCTCATCGCAGACCATTTGCATCCACTTGGCAAATTTATCCATATTAAAGATGCACTGGGTCTGGATAAAATCGACTCCGGCGGCGATTTTTTTAGCCAGCCGCATCACCCGCAGTTCAAAGGGGTCGGCGAAGGGGTTGGCGGCCGCGCCAATGTACATTTTGGGGGCTACGGTCATTTTGGCCCCACCCATGAAGGTGCCTTCTTCCCGGATCTTGTTGACTCCCTGGATCATCTGGATGGAATCGAGGTCAAAGACATTGGCCGCGGTGGGATGGTCGCCAAAACTCTGGTGGTCGCCGGTCAGACATAGCATGGTATTGATGCCAAAGGCATAGGCTCCCAGGATGTCGGCCTGGATGGCCAGCCGGTTGCGGTCCCGGGCGGTCATTTGTAAGATCGGGCTGATCCCCAATTCTTTCAAAATGATACAGGAAGCCAGACTGCAGACCCGCACCATGGCGGTTTGGTTGTCGGTGACATTGCAGCAGTCTACATATTTTTTTAACATTTCCCCCTTTTTCCTGATGACCTCAGCATCCGCTCCCCGAGGCGGCCCCGCTTCCGAAGTTACGGCCAGCTGCCCCGACTCCAGAATCTTCTCTAATCTACTCTCGGTTTTCATATGGTCAAATCCTCTCTGACAATTTTCCGTGGCCCACCGTCCCGGCTAGTATTCCAATCTTTAGCGGCCATTATCTTGGCATAGTCCGGGGTCCGTCCCAAGGCCACCAAACGGTCCCAGATGAGTTGCCAGCCACAGGGGACATCAGGATTTACTTCACAATGACCAGCGGTGGAGCCCCCGCAGGGGCCGTTAAGCATCCGCTTGGAGCAGCGGGCGATGGGGCAGATGCCGCCGGTCTCATGGATAATGCAGTTGCCGCAGCCGGCACAACGTTCCGCCCAGATGCCTTGCGCCAACGAGCCGCCCATAAACGAAGTATTTAAGGCCGGTAAGGCCCACGTAGTGGGATAGGTGTCGGCAAAATATTGGGTCCCGACGCTGCAGGCGCAAGACAGCACCGCTTCGTATTGATCAATAAAGGGCCGCACCTGTTCGATGTATTCTGGGTCACAGCACCGTTCCAGGGTAACTTCCTTGATCTCTAAAGGCCGGCCATCTTTCTGAGCCGCCATCGACAAAGCCGCAGCCAGTTGTTCAACCTCTTTCCGACCACCGGCATGGCATACGGTGACACACTCATTGCAGCCGACGATCAACAATTTTTTAAAAGGAGAGACCATATCGATGATCTCTTTGAGGGGTTTTTGCTCGGCAACAATCATTTTTTCACCCTTTCCACATGGTTAACTTTTAATAAGACAGACTCAGGCCGTCTTGGCGGCGCCGCCGTTTTTTACCGGATTGGGCCCCAAGGCCCGGATCTTGTCGGTCATCTCTTGGGCGATGCGGGCGAAATGCGGCACTTCTCCAGTCATAATGTAATGCATTTCAAGCCGGTCGCCGCCGATTTCCAAGTCGTCCAAGATCTTTTTAGTATATTGCAACCTTTTCTTAGCCACAATGTTGCCGGTTTTGTGATGACACTCGCCTTCCTTGCAAGCCACCACATAGACACCGTCGGCTCCGTCTTGAAAAGCCCGCAGCAGATGGATGACATCAATCCTTCCGGTGCAGGGCACTTCGATAATGGAGACATTGGTTGGATAACTTAAATGCTGCTCGCCTGCCTTGTCGGCCATTTCATAAGGGCAGAAATGACAGGTATAAGCAATAATGGTTGGCTCAAAAGCTTCACTCATCCCTATACTCCTTTTGGCAAAGTCACCCGCTTCTACCTTGCTAACTTTAGATCTGATCCAATACCGGCCCAAAAGCTGCAGCAACATTGCCTCCGGCAGGCTGCCGCCTTATCGGGCTGGGCCCCAATTTTTTAATTCTTGTCGTCATTTCCTGGGCGATTTCAGCAAATCTCGGTCCCATACTGGCAGATAGATTATACATTTCTACCCGATCGCCCCCGAGCTGCAAGTCGTCCAGAATCTTTTTCACCTGCTCCACCTTGCGCCGGGCCCGGAGATTGCCGGTCAAAAAATGGCATTCGCCTTCTTGGCAGCCTGCGACCATGACCCCATCGGCGCCGTGCTGAAAAGCCCGCAACAGGTGGACGGTTTTGATCCGTCCCGAGCAGGGCACCTGAATGATCAAGACATTAGCCGGATAATGCAACCGCATCGATCCGGCCAGATCGGCTGCGGCATAAGCGCAATAGTAGCAACAGAAGGCCAAAATTATCGGTTCGAAATTTATGTCTTGCACCTTTCCCCAGCTAACCGGCCCGGGTTGATTGATTTCGGGCAGTGGCGGCTGTCACCTCCTAAAAGTTGTTAACCGGCGGCTTCCGCTAACAGGGCGTCACATTTAGCCAGCAGCTGGGCATCAGTATAGCTCTGCAAGGTAATGGCCTTGGCCGGACATTCCGCCGGACAGATGCCACAACCCTGGCAACGGGCCGGATCGATCACCGAATAGCCGTCTTCACAGATATAGGGCACCCCGTAAGGACAGGCCCGCACACAGATCAGGCAGGCGGCACACAAATCCTTATCGACCACGGCCACCACGCCGCCGATGCGCTGGCGCTCAGCAGCCAGCACGGTCAAGGCCCGGCCGGCCGCGGCCTGGGCTTGGGCGATGGTCTCAGTGATCAGTTTAGGAGAATGGGCCAGGCCGCACATATAGACGCCCTCGGTAAAGAAATCTACCGGCCGTTGTTTTAAATGAACTTCCTGGAACCAACCCAGGCTGTCCCGCTCCAGCTTCATGGTCTGGGCTAAGGCATTGTTGTCGCCGGGCACCGCGCCAGTGCTTAAAGCCAGAATATCAGGACTGAGGGTGACCTCCCGGCCATCCAAGAGCAGATCCTTAAAGCGGATACTCAACCGACCGCCTTTATCTTTGGCGATAGGCGGATCCTCATGCCGATAACGGAACAATAAAACCCCGTGTTTCCGGGCTTCCTGATAAAAATCTTCCATCAGGCCGTAGGTGCGCATATCCCGATACAATATAAAGACATTGGCCTCGGGATTTAACTTTTTGATATGCAAAGCATTTTTGATTGCCGCCTGGCAACAGATGCGGCTGCAGTTAGGATTTTCCTCGTTCCGGGAGCCGACGCACTGGATCATGGCAATATTCTTCCAGGCCTTGGCCTCGTCCGGGTTGGCGGCCAACGTTTCTCCCAGTTCTAGCTGGGTCTTCACCGCCGAATGCTGGCCATAGAGGAATTCCTTAGGTTTATAGGGCTCGGCCCCGCTGGCCACGATCGCCACCCCATGCCTGATTTCCCGGGTGTCTGAACCGGTCTTGATCTTGGAGGTAAAATCACCCTTTACCCCTTTGAACTCAACGATCTCGCTATTGGTAAGCACTTCGATCTGGGGATGGGCCTGGACTTCGGCAATCAGGTCTTTCAGGTAGGCCTGAACATCATCGCCCTCAATGGTGCTATGGAGACGGCGGGCGACTCCTCCCAGTTCTCCGTTTTTTTCGATCAGGGTAACCGGGAACCCTTGCTGGGCCAGGCTTAAGGCCGCATTCATGCCGCCGATGCCGCCGCCGATGACCAGACCCTTGCCGATAACCGGGATTTCCGATTCGCTGATGGGCTGCCGCAGATTGGCGTCGGCTACTGCCATGCGGATCAGGCCTTTGGCCTTGTTAGTGGCCTTGGCCAGATCACCTTTATGCACCCAGGCCACTTGCTCCCGGATGTTGGCCATCTCCAGCAGATATTTGTTGAGACCGGCACTCTGGACAATATCCTGATACTGCTGGCGGTAATTGCGCACTGAACCAGCCGCCACCACCACCCGATTGAGATTATTTTTCTGGATGATATCCTTCATTTTGTTCTGGCCCTCAGGAGTGCACAGGAAATCTCCGGTTTCGGCCAGGGCCACATTGGGCAGGGTCTTGCCATAAGAAGCCAGGGCCGGCAGATCCAGGCTGTCTGAATCAATGCCGCAGCTGTCAATAAATACTCCGACGCGGGGACTTTCGCCGCTGACCTCCCGCTCCGGCGGATAGGTCTTGGGCTGGGCGACGGTGCCCCGGGCGTTATTCAAATCCGCCGATACTGCGGCCACTGCGGCCGAGGCCTGAGTGACCGACTCGGGGATATTCAAAGGATTCTGAAAAGCCCCACAGACATAAAACCCGGGCCGGTTGGTCCTTACCGGCTGGAAAGTGGAGGTCTGGGCAAAGTTATGTTTATTGAGTTCGATCCCTAATCTCTTCGCCAACTCTTTGGTTTCCTTGGTGATTTGCATGCCCACGGAAAGCACCACCAGGTCATATTCTTCCATCTGGCTGTTGCCGCTTTCATCAACATACTTCAGGCTGAAGCGGTTATTGGCGATGGGATCGATGGAATGGATGCGGGAGCGGATCAGTCGCACCCCCAAATCTTCCGCCCGTTTGAGATAGAGCTCAAAGTCCTTGCCAAAGGTGCGAATATCCATAAAAAAGATGCTGGTCTCAGGGGGCTCCGGACAGAGCTCTTTGGCCATCATGGCCTCTTTGAGGGCATACATACAACATATTGATGAACAATAGGCATTATCGCCATGGTGGATATCCCGGGAGCCGACACACTGGAACCAGGCAATCTTTTTGGCCTCTTGACCATCCGAGGGCCGCAGCAACCGGCCACCGGTCGGACCGGTGCCGGAGATCAGCCGCTCAAATTCTAAGCTATTGATGACGTTAGGATAATCCTTATAATGATAAACGTCATTGCCAGTCGGATCAAAGACCTCAAAGCCGGGAGCCATAATCACGGCCCCTACCTCCAGGGTCCGGGCCTTGGTTTCGGGGCCCACCCGGACCTGGGCCTTGAAGTTCCCGGGTTCGCCCTCAACTGTCTGGAGATCGGCCTCGGGGATGAACTCAATAAAAGGATGGCGGGTAACTTCTACAAACCCATGGGTATCCTGTTTTGGGCAGACCATACAGAGAAAACAGTCATGGGTGGGAAACATCTTATCCAGTTCTGCAGTAATCCCGCCTACTTTAGCAGTTTTTTCCAATAAATAGACGTAATAACCCGAGTTGGCCAAATCTTCGGCAGCCTGAACCCCGGTGACCCCGGCCCCGACTACCAGGACAGCGCCGATGGGACTGCCAGCTTGACCTGGATTCGACCTGCTTTTATCTATCACTTGTTCCGCCATCTTTTCCTTCCTCTTCTATAGAGATTTCAGTCCAGTTAGCAATGTTTTTACACCGAGATTTGTCCCCTCCCGGATTGTCTCCGCTGCCGTCCTGATCATCCGGGGAGAATGAGCCATCCGATAGAGAAAATTACGCCTCCCTCTGGGACATGGCCCGGGCGGCAACCACCCGGGTGCCCGAGAAGCATCTCTTTGCATCTCTTAGGTGCCGGAAAACACAGGCTAAATTCTTGTAAAAATTTTCTCATTCTCCAAGGTTTATTATTACCATTGTATCCATAGCCCTGTCAATAATAATTATGAGTAAATATTCACCAAGCCCTTTTAGGTCCTGATAACCTATTTATTTTCTCCCCAAAATTCACCTAAATCCGAAGGGTAGAGTAGAAAAGACAGATCTTTGTTATTTATCGCACAAACCCCGCCGCTGCCGGGCAAATAAATCGAATTTAGTCACCCCTGTTTTTAGGCTTGAGATTAGACTTCAACTAGCCCAACGACCCCCTTATCAAGAATCAAATGGAAGTTAACCAGGTTGATAAGCCAGGCTAAAGATTATTTTGTCCTCTTAAATCAGTTAATAAAAGTTAAATATATTAAACATACCTTTCAGAAAATTAAACAAAAAGGCAATCATGCCAACTGTCTACACTTATTTGAACATTGATGAGCTGCATTAACCACTGGCGTGGTAAAGCCGAATCTGGCTTTAAGAGTGGCAAAATTCTGGAAAGAAAAAGCTGAGTTGAAATTTCTTCGCCCCCATTTTCCGGGACGATTAATTTTTTTATCACTAAATGGCACCATAATTGCGTAGTGGATGGAAGAGATAAACCAACAGTAACTGTGGTTAACTAAAAATAAAAAAAGGAGCCTGAAATGCAATTAAAAAGCAAGATTCCATGCAAAATTGGTTGGCTATCATTAATTCTACTGGGCAGTCTATTGCTGATTATAGGAACAGCCGAAGCCCAGAATCCCACTCTTTCTAAATGGGACAAGAATTTATCGGGATACAACCCCGAGGGAGTGGTCTGGGTTGAGGGGTCGCCGGAAATCGCCGTCGAGGGCCCTATAGTGCATGTGTTTTGGTTCTCCCGGAAAAGCGACGATTCAGAAATTCGAGCCTTTTATCGGCGTTCGATAGACGGCGGCAAAACTTTTCAACCCAAAATATTACTCCAAATTATCAAACCATTTGAGTACCTCAATCATCATCCCACTTTTAAGCACATGGCGGTAGACGGAGATTATGTCCATATCGCCCTCAGCCGATATTACCCCCCCAGTGGCAGTCGGAATTGGCATTACAAACTTTTATATTTCCGCTCTACCGACCAGGGTGCTAACTTCGAGCCGGCTCGCAAAGTTTTTGCAGGTTATAATAGATGGCATCTGACCGACACCCGGATTGCCGCGCATAGTGGAAAAGTGTCTATAGGCTTCTCTTATTATGCAGAAAACCATAGCAAAAATTGCGTCCGCTTACTTAACTCAAATGACTACGGCACCAACTTTAAAAATATTGTGATTACCAATATCGACGCCTTTAATCATACCATACAGGACTTATACCGGGAGGGCGACCAGATCCATGTGCTGCACCAAAAAAGTATAGCACCCGATGTGAATGGAGATTTCGAGGCACGTCTGATCAGTGCCAGTTCCAGCGATAACGGTCAAACCTTCAAGCAACGGGTGATGACCACTCCGGCTGCCAATGGCAAATACCTTTCTTATAATTTGCATGATGGGCATTATTCCCCCCATATTGCCGTGGCCGGCACCCAGGTCTATGTCGTCTGGACCCAAAACGACACCGCCCATGATAGCGATGACATCGCTCTATATTGCCGATTTTCCAACGATCAGGGGGCTAGTTGGTCGGATGCCAAGAAGCTGGCAGCTAGTCCGGTCCTGGGGGCCAAGATTGATAGCGGCCAGGAAACTGTGGCTGCCAAAGCCGATTATGCTTACGTGGTTTTCCGGACTGATAACCGAAGGATATTTCTGAGGCGTTCTGCCAATCAGGGAATAAAATTCTTTCCCCGACAGGAATTAACCGCCCCGCAGGGAACCATCTGTACCGATCATGGTAAGTGGCCCATGGTACAAACAGATCCCAGTGATACCACCGGCAAAAGAGTCCATGTATTATGGAATGAAGCCACCTATTGTTATTCGGCCAACGGCGGCGTCAACTTTACTAGACCATGTTGGCTTTTTCCGGTTTTTACAACTCATAACATTCTTGGGCTGCAGATGGCCATCGGCAATGGCCACAAAGTTCATTATGTGATGATGGCCAAATACAATACTCCCACCTATGGCTGGGGTGACATGGATATTTTCTATCGCTGTCACAATCCTGCCCTTCCAGCCCCAGGTGCCAACCATGCGCTTAAACTCTTCTCCTATGTTAATGCTTCCAAATACAACAACATGCATGTCCCAGCTAAGTGGTATTTGAACCCCAAAGAGCAATTGACGGTAGAGCTCTGGGTCAAACCCTCACCTGGAGGGGCTACTACCGGGACCAGCGATCAAATCACCCCAATAATTTACAAGCCGGTTTTAAACTGGCCTTATGCCTATGCCCTTAATACCTGGAGTTACAATGGGGTGCGCCAGGCTGCTGCCGAAATTACCACTACCCAAAAGCGTTATTGGTTGCATCCGAAGAACAAGGATGTCGGCCAAGTGCCATTTGACCAGTGGACCCATCTGGCCATGACCTATGACGCTAATGCCTTGGCGGATAATTTTAGACTTTATAAAAACGGCCAGCTCATCGCCTTCACCACTGCCGAGGGCCCAATAGCTACGAGCCCGGCCCCCTTAATTATGGGAACCTGTGGCAGATTGGAAATAGATGAGTTCCGCTTGTGGAACCGGGTTCTAACCGGACCAGAGATCCAGGCCAATATGAATAAACCGTTGGTGGGTGATGAGACCGGACTGCAGGCTTACTACAATTTCGACCAAACTACCAAAGACCTCACCGGCCATGGTAATAATGGGATCCTGATGTACCAGGAAGCTTATGTGCCAAAATAATCTCAAAGGCGTAATCTTTATTTTCCGGTGAGATCACCATAAATGGTCGGGGTGGGAATCAATCCTGCCCCGACCTTGGCTTTGCATGAATCAACATCTGCCCAGCAAACCAACCAGGCAAATCTTCCCGAAGACCTGCTTTCCTTCTGATCTTCATCTGACAGTTGGTTATCTTTCCAATTTTTCTTGACAGATTTCCCCTCCCCCTTTAATATTTGTACTTGAATCTCAATAAAATCATTTGATATGAAATCAGAATTAGAAATTTTTAAAGAATATATCCGGGGCCGGGGGTTGCGGCAAACCCCGGAACGGGAAAAGATCCTGCGGGAAATTGCTGCTATCCAGGGCCATTTTGATGTAGATGAATTGTATCTCCGCCTCCGGCGCCAGGGCATTAAGATTTCCAAGGCTTCAATTTATCGCACGCTGCCGCTGTTATTGGACTGCGGTCTGATCCGCGAAGTCGATTTCACCGATGGCCACTGGCACTATGAGTCTATCTACGGCCAGCCCCATCATTGCCACCTGCGCTGCCTGAAATGCGGGGCCATCGTCGAATTCGAGGACCCTTTGCTCACCTGTGTGGAGCAAAAACTGGCCTGGAGATTCGGCTACCTGGTCAAAACCCACAACCTGCAGGTCGATGGCATCTGTCCCCAGTGTCAGGAAAATCAGAAAGCCGGAGATGACGGCGGTGATTAGAAAGCATTAACCAGAGCAGATTAATCAATCAGCCTGGCACTGGATAAGAGCGGCGGCCATAATCCCTTTAGCATTGATGCCCTCTATCGATTGGCTAGGGACAGGTTAAGCAGGGAAACTTTCCCGGTTTTTTATCCTTCCTGAAAGCCGGATAACTTCCTGAAAATAAGCAGCTCCTCCCAGTCCCCAATCTTCTCTTCTGGAAATTGTCGAATTTTGGTATTATTGGGAAAAATTCCTCGGTTTGATTGGTTAGGCGATTGCAGTGTCATCAACTTCCCCGGAACCTTCGGATCATCATGATTTAGCCACTCTGTCGGGACAGGTGGAACGGATCAGTTATACTGATCCGGTGAGCCACTTCACCGTGGCCCGTCTCCGGACCAGAGGTCGTCCGGGCTTAATTACCGTGGTAGGGCCGCTGACCGGCGTCCAGCCGGGGGAACAGTTGCGCCTCAAGGGGCGCTGGGTCTTCCACCCCCGTTTTGGGGAGCAGTTTCAGGTAGTCTGGTGGACCTCGGTAGTTCCGGCGACGGCGGCCGGAATAGAGAAATATTTGGCCTCCGGCTTCATTCACGGCATCGGACCGGAGCTGGCCGGCCGGCTGGTCAAACACTTCGGCGATCAGACCCTGGAGATCATCGATAATGCCCCCCAGCGATTACAGGAAGTAGAGGGTATTGGCAGCAAACGCGCCGCCCAGATCCAGTCTGCCTGGGAAACCCAAAAAGACATCCGCGAGGTAATGCTGTTTCTCCAGGAGCACGGGGTGGGAGTAGGCTATGCTACTAAAATTTATAAACAATATGGTTCTCAGGCCATTCAGGTGGTCAGTGCCAATCCCTATCAACTGGCCACCGAGGTGTACGGCATCGGCTTCCTTACAGCTGACCGCCTGGCGGCCCGGCTCAATATCGATCGCCAATCCCCGGTCCGTCTGGCTGCCGGCCTCATTTATACCCTGGACCAACTGGCGCTGCAGGGGCATGTCTATGCGCCACGGAAACTTTTGCTAGACAAGGCGCAGGAGTTGCTGGAAGCCGAGGCCCCGGCCCTGGAGGCCGCCCTGGAAAGCCAGGCGCAAGACGGCCACCTGGTGGTCGAGGGTTGGGAAGGTGGAGAGGAACGCATCTATCGCAAACCCTTTTTTGTGGCCGAAACCGGCATTGCCCAGCTGCTGGCCCGACTGCGGCAGGGACCTGGCTTGGAGCGGCCGCTGGCCCTGGACCAGGCCCTGGAATGGGCGCAAAGCCGCCGGGGCCTGGAGTTGTCGTTGGACCAGACCCAGGCGGTGACCAGCGCCCTGACTGAAAAGGTGCTGGTGATTACCGGCGGGCCCGGAACCGGCAAGACCACCATTATCAGTTGTATCAGGGATATCTACCGGTCGCTGGGAGCCCGGGTGACCCTGTTGGCCCCTACTGGCCGGGCCGCCAAGCGGTTGTCCGAGGCTACCGGCGGCGAGGCCTCGACCATTCATCGCTGTCTGGAATTTTCGCCCCAGACCGGCGGCTTCCGCCATAATGCCGCCCAGCCTTTGAAGACCGATGTGGTCATCGTCGATGAGGTTTCCATGGTGGACACCATCCTGATGTACCACCTGTTGAAGGCTTTGCCGGCCGCGGCCCGCCTCATCCTGGTGGGTGATGCCTACCAATTACCCTCGGTAGGTCCGGGCAATGTCCTCAAAGACCTGATCGATTCCGGGGTCATCCCGGTAGTCCAGCTGCGGGAGATCTATCGGCAGGCCCGTCAGAGTCTGATTGTCATCAATGCCCACCGGATCAACCAGGGACAATTCCCCATCGTTCCCCGCCAGTCCCAGCATGCTGACTTTTTTTTCCTGGAGATCGACGATCCGGAAGTGCTCCGGGACCGACTGCTGGAAGTGGTGGTAACAAGGCTCCCCCGACACTATGGTTTTGATCCGGTTAAGGATATCCAGGTCCTGACCCCCATGCATCGGGGGGTGGTTGGGGTGCAAAATCTTAACCAGGAATTGCAAAAGCAGCTCAACCTCGAGGCCCCGGCCTGGGAGCGGGGCGGGCGGATGTTTAGATGGCATGATAAGGTCATGCAGGTGCGGAATAACTATGATAAAGAGGTCTTCAACGGGGACATCGGCCGGGTGAGCGGCTTTGACTCCGAAAACAGCCTGCTCAAGGTTGATTTCGAGGGCCGGGAAGTGGCTTATGAGCCGGCGGAATGGGATGAACTAACCCTGGCCTACGCGGTGTCGATCCATAAAGCTCAGGGTAACGAATTCCCGGCAGTGGTCATCGCCCTTACTACCCACCACTATTTGATGCTGCAACGCAATCTGCTTTATACTGCGGTTACCCGGGGAAAACAGCTGGTGGTGCTGTTGGGCAGTAAAAAGGCCCTGGCGATGGCCATCCGCAATGACCGCCCCTTAAAACGTTTTTCGGCCTTGGCTTCCCGGCTGGGTCCGGCCCTGGCCGCCCCGATTTAAAAGTCCTTGACATTTTATCCTCATTGAATAAAATCAACCTATACAAATTAAAGGGGAAGCGAGAGTGTCCATAGAGCTCTTTGAAGTGTTGGAGAATAGACTGGAACAGGTCCTCACCCAGTATCAGACTTTGAAATCGGATAATGCCTCTCTCCTCAAATCTCTACAAGAAAAGGAGCAGGCTCTCAAGGAAAGCCAGGAAAACCTTGAAAAAATGGGCCGAGAGCGGGAACTGGTGCGCCAGCGCATAGATCAGCTGTTAAATAAATTAGGAAGCCTCGGCGCCGAAACACAGGAGTAATTACCAACTGGTGCCGGAAACAATAAAAATCGAGATATTGGGTCGGCCCATCACCCTGAAGAGCGATGCGTCCCCTGCCCGGGTAAAGCTGATTACCCAAATGGTGGACGACAAGGTGAAAGAAATCAGTCAGGCCTTACCCACTATATCTCCCCTGGAGGTGGCCATCATGGCTGCCCTCAATCTGGCATATGAATTTCTGGAGACCAAGGAGGACTACCAGCAACTCCAAAGGGAAGTTGAAACCAAATCGCAACGTTTGATTGAGTTAATCGAGACGCGCAGTTCGCTTCCCCTGCAGTGCTCGTGATTAACAGATTAGTTGTTGTTCCAACACTACTAAACCGGGTTTCAGGTGGTCTCTGGTGTGCAAGACCCGAGAGGGAAAGCCTAAAGGAGCAACCATAGAAACCCACTTGAACTTTAGAGGTTCAAAACTTCCTGTTAACACGGCATCATTGTGGGGGAAGCGATACAATTTTGGCCAGGTCGGACTAGTAATACAAGTGAGTGCCGAGACTGGAAAAAAAGGGATTTGAAGTGCCCGGGGCGGTTTGGAGAACAATCTGGCCCCGACAGACCAGGTTATCCCATTGCCACCTGCAGGGATGGTTCTACATAAGATGGTTCTACATAACTTGAGATCTTGTGGAGGTAAAAGACCTCAACCGGGTCGAGGGCCGCTACCTCACCCAGGCAAGGTCAGGCTTTAGAAAGGAGGGGAATCGGAGTCTGTACCGCGCCGGGGTATAATTTACCTCGAGCAAAATCTTTATTTAGATCATAGAACCGAGTTAATTTTAACTATGAGCGGCAAACCGCTTATTAATTTAATTACCCACCCCTGTTAGCCAGCCTCGCGCGACTCCCGGTCGCGCCTAGCCACTCTCATAAATTCAAAAAATATTTAGCTTTGAAATAAAATTCACATAGTCTGCTCCAGTCTTTCCGGTTGGGCAGTAGCAATAATCAGGGAGGGGAAAATAATTATGGGTGGGCCGGTAGGATCGACCACACTGCTTCTATTAGTGGTGGCGGGAGGCTTGGGTCTGCTGGCCGGCTTCTACCTCCGCAAAATTATCCTGGAATCCCGGATCAAATCTGTGGAGAGCCTGGCTAAAAAAATGTTGGACGAGGCCAGGAAAGAAGCCGATGGCATCAGGAAAGAAGCCAGCCTTCAGGCTAAGGACCAAATTTATCAATTAAAACTCGAGTTCGACAAGGAGGCTCGGGAACGGCGGTTAGAACTTAATATTTTAGAGAAGCGTCTTCTGCAAAAGGAAGAACACCTGGAACGCAAAACCGCTACCCTGGACGGCAAGGAAGCAGAATTAAGCAAGCGCGAAAAAGCGGTAGTTAAAACCGAGAAAGCCCTCCAGGACCAAGAGAACCAATACCAACAATTAATTCAGGAACAGAAAAACCAGTTGGAGCGGTTGGCGGGCATCAGTTCCGAGGAGGCCCGCAGCCTTTTGCTTCAGGCCTTGGAGCGGGAAGTGCGCAGCGATGCGGCGCGCCTGGTCAAAAGAGTCGAGGCCGAGACCCGGGAACTGGCGGATAAGAAGGCCAAAGAGGTCATCGCCCTGGCCATTAAACGCTATGCCGGGGATTACGTCGCTGAACAGACCGTGTCGGTGGTGAATCTGCCCAACGAGGAAATGAAAGGCCGGATTATCGGTCGGGAAGGCCGCAATATTCGGGCTATCGAAGCCGCCACCGGCATTGACCTGATCATTGACGATACTCCGGAGGCGGTAATCCTTTCGGGGTTCAATCCGGTCCGGCGGGAAGTGGCCCGCCAGTCACTGGAACGATTGATTACCGACGGCCGCATCCATCCGGCCCGCATCGAGGAAATCGTCGAGAAGGTAACCCAGGAGATGGAGGTCAGCGTCCGGGAAGCTGGGGAGGAAGCCGCCTTCGACGTCGGGGTTCACGGTCTGCATCCGGAGTTGATCAAACTTTTAGGTAAATTGAAATATCGCACCAGTTTTGCTCAAAATGTCCTACAGCATTCCAAGGAGGTAGCTTTTCTGTGCGGCATCATGGCCGCTGAACTGGGAGTCAATGTCAAGCAGGCCAAACGGGCCGGACTGCTGCATGATCTGGGAAAGGCGGTGGATCATGAAATTGAAGGTCCACATGCGTTGATCGGGGCCGAACTGGCCAAACGTTATGGCGAATCGGCCAAGGTGGTGCATGCCATCGCCGCTCACCACGAGGATACACCCCCTGAAAGTCTGCTGGCCATCCTGGTGCAGGCCGCCGACACCCTGTCCGGGGCCCGTCCCGGCGCGCGGCGGGAAATGTTGGAGTCTTATGTCAAACGCCTGGAGGACCTGGAGAAGATTGCCCGCTCGTTTAACGGAGTCAGTAAGACCTATGCCATCCAGGCCGGCCGTGAAGTCCGCCTGATTGTTGACAGCGACCAGCTCAGTGATGAAGAGGCGGTCTTATTGAGCCGCGAAGTGGCCAAGGAAATCGAAAAAAAGCTGACCTACCCCGGCCAGATCAAGGTCACGGTCATCCGGGAAACCCGGGCGGTGGAATATGCCCGTTGAAGGGTTTTGGCTGTCATTTCTGGTTATTTCTCGAAACTTAGACCGAGGCCAAAGCCAAAAAGCGGGCCGCACCATTTAGATGAAAATCTTTTTTATCGGCGATATCATGGGAGCACCGGGACGGCGAGCCATTACCCAGCTGCTCCACAAAGTGGTTGACCAGCACCAGATCGATCTGGTAGTGGCCAATGGTGAGAATGTCGCCGGAGGGATTGGCATTACCCCGGTCCTGGCAGATCAGTTGCTGGGGCAAGGAATCGATATCCTGACCAGCGGCAATCATCTCTGGAGACATAAGGAAATTATCCCTTATCTGGAGGCCAGCGACCGCCTGCTGCGACCGGCCAATTACCCCCCGGGCACCCCGGGAGAGGGATCGGCGGTGCTTGAAACTCCGGCAGGGGAACCGGCCGCTATCATCAATCTGGAAGGCCGGGTGTTCATGAGTGACCTGGATTGCCCGTTTCGGGGCGCTGACCGGGAACTGGCCCGTATTCCCGCCGAGGTCCGGGTAATCTTGGTGGATATCCACGCCGAGGCCACCAGCGAAAAGCAGGCCCTGGGATGGTATCTGGACGGCCGGGCCAGCGCGGTGATCGGTACCCATACCCATGTGCAGACCGCCGATGAGCGTATTTTGCCCGGCGGCACCGGATATCTCACCGACGCGGGCTTTACCGGTTCTTGTGATTCGGTAATCGGCATGAACAAAGAAGTTATTATCGAACGCTTCTTGACTCAGCGCCCCCAACAATTTAAAGTAGCCACTCAAAATATCCAGTTACAGGGGGTAGTTTTAAGCGTCAGCCCCGAGGGGCAATGCCTGGACCTGACCAGGATTCAGTTACCCCTAAGATCATGATTTTATAAAAAAACAAATCGGAGTAACAAAAAATGAAAAAACTTTTGATCGTTTGGCTCCTGATCACCGCCCTGGTTATTATGAGCTGTGCCACCTATAGGCCGCAGGTGACCCCCTTTAAATTGCCCCAGGCTTATGCCAATGTCCAGCGCGTCAACGGCGCCTTTGTGGCCGCCCGGTCCTGGACCCAGGAAGAAGAAGCCCGGGCCGTGTTTGGCTTCAATATCATTAAGGCCGGACTGCTGCCGGTGCAAGTGGTTTTTGACAACCAAGGCTCCCAGACTTTGCAGATTAATCCTGGTCAGACCTTCCTAGTTAATAATAATAATGAAATGTTTCCCGTACTGGATGACCAAAGCGCTTACGATCGAGTCACTCTAGCCACTGACTTCCCGGAAGCGGTGCGCGGGTTTGCCAAAGGTGGGTTTTTAGGTGGAGCCGCCGGAGCCCTCATCGGCGCCGCGGTCGGAGTGGTGGCCGGACGCGAGGCCGGGGAATACGCCATGCGCGGGGCAGTAGCCGGAGCCGCAACCGGTGGAATCCTGGGGGCTGGCGCCGGTGGCAGTTCCGAGCTGGGTCGCACCATAACCGAGGACCTCTATAACCGTACTCTTTCCAATAACCCGATCAAGCCGCAGGAAGTGGCCCACGGCATTATCCTGTTTCCAGCAGAAGCTGGCCGTCCAGAAATCCTGAGATTGCAACTGAAAGAAAAAGATACCGACAAAACCTATAATCTCAACCTGATCCTTTAATCTGATTTAGGGGAATCGGTCCGGCAACAGTGAGAGGATATGGCATTCCAGCAAGTTATTGATATAACGCGGCTGAAAGAGGAATTTATCAGGGAAAATATGAAATTGATCCCCCAAGAGTTCCAGCCCTACGCCGACGCCTGGAAAGTTTCGGCAGCCCATTTTTTCGATCTGTTTTTAGAGTATCTGGATCGACAGGGACTGGAAATCTCTTTCAAACACAGGCTGTGAGGCAAATTGCCTTCTTACGGCACCGCCGCACCAGAGCTAATTTAAGGTTGACGGGGTGGGGGGATTTGATTAAATGAAATATTGTGCTTTTCTTCACTTAAAGATTTTTCCAGAAAGAGGCAATCAAGCATGAAAATCCATGAATATCAGGCCAAGCAGCTGCTGCAAAAGTTCAATGTGCCTATTCCCCAGGGTGGGGTGGCGGCAGATCCCCATGAAGCTTATCAGATTGCCGAAGCGATCGGCGGCATGACCTACGTGGTCAAAGCCCAGATCCACGCCGGGGGGCGCGGTAAGGGCGGAGGGGTCAAGGTGGCGGCCGATCTCGATGAGGTCCGGCAACTGGCGGAAGCCATGCTGGGCATGACCCTGGTGACCCATCAGACCGGGCCGGAAGGCCGGGTAGTCCAGAAAGTCCTGGTGGAACAGGCCCTGGACATCAAACAAGAGCTCTATCTGGGGGTGGTCATCGACCGGGCCCAGGCCCGGCCGGTGATCATGATGAGCGCCGCCGGGGGCATGGAGATCGAGGAAGTGGCGGCCCGCACCCCGGAGTTGATCATCAAAGAAGCCATCGACCCGGCAGTAGGCCTGATGCCTTATCAGACCCGCAACCTGGCCTTTGGAGTGGGGCTGGACAGCGGCCTGATTCGCACTGCCTCTGGTTTTATCTCCAATCTTTATAAAATGTTCATGGCCTACGATTGCTCCCTGGTGGAAATCAATCCGCTGGTGGTCACCGCTGACGGCCAGATGCTGGCCCTGGATGCCAAGGTCAATTTCGACGATAACGCCCTGTACCGCCACAAGGAGCTGCTGGAGCTGGAAGATCCGAACGAAATAGATCCACTGGAACTGGAGGCCCAAAAACACAATCTCAACTATATCCGGTTGGACGGCAATATCGGGGCCATGGTCAACGGCGCTGGCCTGGCCATGGCCACCATGGACCTGATCAAGCTGGCCGGGGCCGAACCGGCCAACTTCCTGGACGTCGGCGGCGGCGCCAGCGCTGACATGATTACCAACGGCTTCCGGATTATTCTGGGCGACGCGCGGGTCAAGGCCATTTTAATCAATATTTTCGGGGGTATCCTGCGCTGCGATGTTTTGGCCCAAGGGGTGTTGGAGGCGGTCAAACAGGTGGAGGTCCAGGTGCCGATCATTATCCGCCTGGAAGGCACCCGCTGCGAGATCGGCCGCGACCTGTTAAAAGACTCGGGCCTCAATTTCACGGTGGCCTCAGATATGCTAGACGCGGCGCACAAGGTGGCGGCGTTGGCGAAATAGCCGGTATTGTGGGGCGCATCCTCTAACGAATATTAGATAAAAGCAGAAGGCGACAAAATGAGCGTATTGGTGGATAAGGATACTCGACTGGTGGTGCAGGGGATTACTGGCAAGGAAGGGTCGTTTCATACCCGTCAGTGTGTGGAATATGGCACCCAGGTGGTGGCCGGGGTGACGCCGGGCAAAGGCGGCCAATCCATGGATGACATCCCGGTTTTCAATACTGTAAAGCAGGCGGTGGCCCAGGCCGGGGCCAATACTGCAATGATTTTTGTCCCCCCGGCCTTTGCCGCCGATGCCATCCTGGAGGCGGCCGAGGCCGGCATCAAGGTGATTGTCTGCATTACCGAGGGCATTCCCACCCTGGACATGGTGAAGGTGGCCCGCTCTCTGGAAGGCACCGATATTCGCCTGATCGGCCCCAACTGCCCCGGCATTATTTCGCCGGGGGCAGCCAAGGTCGGCATCATGCCCGGCCCGATCCATCAACCGGGTCCGATCGGACTGGTGTCCCGCAGCGGCACTTTGACCTACGAAGCGGTCTATCAGCTGACTTTGCAGGGGCTGGGGCAATCTACCTGTGTGGGCATCGGCGGCGATCCGATCATCGGCACCGATTTTATTGATATGCTGCGATTGTTTCAGGCCGACTCCCAGACCACGGGCATTGTGCTGATCGGCGAAATCGGCGGTACCGCCGAAGAAGAGGCCGCGGCTTTTATTAAGGCGGAGGTCAGCAAGCCGGTAGTGGCCTTCATTGCCGGGCAGACCGCGCCGCCGGGCAAACGCATGGGCCATGCCGGCGCCATCATCTCCGGGGGCAGCGGCAAAGCCGAAGATAAAATTGCCGCCCTGGAAGCCGCGGGCATCACAGTGGTACGCAATATCGGCGAACTGGGGGCCATCTGCAAAAAGGTAATGGGCACTTGACGGCTGCATGAAAATCCTTTTACACATCTGCTGCGCGCCCTGCGCCCTCTATCCGCGGCAGGTGCTCAGCGCCGCCGGGATGAGGGTGCACGGCTATTTTTACAACCCCAACATTCAGCCTTACCAGGAGTTTGAGCGGCGACTAAATGCTCTGGAAGCATACGCTGCCCCGGCAGGCCTGCCCCTGATCGTCGACCGGCGTTACGATCTGGAGGAATTTCTGCGCCTGATGGTCTTCCGGGAACACCAGCGCTGCCGGATCTGTTACCATTTGCGGCTCAACGGTACGGCCCTCATCGCCCGGCGAGGCAAGTTTGATGCCTTCACCACTACTCTGCTGTACAGCAAGCATCAGCAACATGAGCTGATCCGGGACATCGGCGAACAGGTCGGCCAAGAAGTGGGAGTGCCCTTTTATTATCAGGATTTTCGACCGGGCTGGAAAGCAGGCATAGAAGAGTCCAAGCGGCTGCAACTCTATCGCCAGAGTTACTGCGGCTGCATTTACAGCGAACGGGATCGGTATTATCATCCCGAAAAGGTGGTTTCACGCCAAGACCCAAAGGTGCGAGGAAAATTGAGTAATTCTTAGCATCTTGGCGACTTGGCGTGAGAAAATAATGACTAAAGAAATTAAAGGCATAGTCTATCTGGTGGGCGCCGGGCCGGGCGATCCGGGGCTGATCACCCGGCGGGGGTATGAGGTGCTCCAGCAGGCCGATTGTGTGGTTTATGATTATCTCGCTAATGAGTCCCTTCTGCAGGCCGCGCCTGACCAGGCTGAAATCATCTATGTCGGCAAGCGCGGCGGCGATCATAGCCGGAGCCAGAGCGAAATCAATCAGTTATTGGTGGAGAAGGCCCGAACCGGCGGTAGAGTCGTGCGCCTCAAGGGCGGCGATCCCTATATCTTTGGCCGGGGTGGAGAAGAGGCCGAACAGTTGGCCCAACACCGCATCCCTTTTGAAGTGGTGCCGGGAATCAGTTCAGCCGCAGCGGTCCCGGCCTACGCCGGGATTCCTCTGACCCACCGGCGCTACGCTTCGTTGGTAACGTTTATCACCGGCCACGAAGACCCTACCAAAGCGGAAAGCGCCATCCCCTGGGAGATTCTGGCCCAAAGTCCGGGCACCCTGGTGTTTCTGATGGGGGTAAAAAACCTGGCGGAAATTACCCGGCAACTGCAAAGCCGGGGCAAACCTCCCCAGACCCCGGCGGCGGTGATTCAGCGGGGCACGACTCCGGCGCAACGCACGGTCACCGGCACGCTAAGCGATATCGCCACCCTGGTCCACAAGGCCGGCTTGACGCCGCCGGCCATTTTGGTGGTCGGTGGGGTGGTGCAGTTGCGTCCACAACTCAATTGGTTCGAGTCCCGGCCGCTGTGGGGCAAGCGAGTGGTGGTGACCCGTTCCCGGGACCAGGCCAGCGCCTTTGTCAAATTGCTGGCGGAACAGGGGGCGACCTGCCTGGAGGTTCCCACCATCCAGATCGAGCCCCCGGATAGCTATGCCGACCTGGATCAGGCCCTAAGCCAGCTGAGCCGCTATGACTGGCTGATTCTGACCAGCACCAACGGGGTTAAGGCCTTTATGACCCGGCTGTTCCAGTCCGGACAGGATGTTCGGGCTTTGGGCAGTCTGAAAATCGCCGCCATCGGCGCGGCTACAGCTCAGGCTTTAAGGGAATATAGGCTGGTAGCGGATTGCGTCCCCACTGATTATCGCGCCGAGGGCCTGGTGGAGAGCCTGGCCCCCCAGATCCGCCCCGGCAGTCTGATAGTGCTGCCGCGGGCCCAGGTGGCCCGGGAAGTATTGCCGCAGGAACTGCAGAAGCGGGGGGCCTTGGTGCATGTGGTGCCGGCTTACAAAACCGTTCCGGCTGCGGGTTTGCCCCCGGAAGCCGAGGCCCTGTTCCAGCAAGGCCAGGTGGATGTCTTGACCTTTACCAGTTCGTCCACGGTAACCCACTTTGCCGCCCTGGTCGGAGAGGCGCGTCTGGCGGAACTGTCGGCCGGCACGGTCATCGCAGCGATTGGCCCGGTTACTGCCCAGACGCTGGAAAGGTATGGCCATCGGGCCCAGATTCAGCCCCAGAGCTATACGATTGCGGACCTGACTGCGGCCATCGTGGCCTACTTTCAACAAAGCCAGGAATGAAGCACCTTAAGTCTCTAACAACCCCAGGCCAGCCAAGCGACCACAGCATTGGCCCCTCTCCTTCTTCTATCGATTATCGCCAGGAGTTGAACCCGGCGCAATACCAGGCGGTGACCACCCGGGAAGGGCCGGTGTTGGTGATTGCCGGCGCCGGCAGCGGCAAAACCCGGACCTTGGTGTATCGTCTGGCTTACCTGGTGGAATCCGGGGTGCCCCCCGGGGCGATCCTTTTGCTTACCTTTACCCGCAAAGCTGCCCAGGAAATGCTGACCCGGGCTGCGCACCTGATTGACCAGCCTCTCCACCAAGTAGTGGGCGGAACCTTCCACTCGGTCTGCCACCGTTGGCTGCGGCGCTATGGGAACCGGTTAGGCTATGACTCCGGCTTCACCATCTTGGATCGCAGCGACCAGGGGGACCTGCTGCAACTGCTGCGGGAGCCATTAAAAACCAATACCGGCCCCGGCCAGTTTCCCCGCAAAGAGACCATTGCCGAACTGTTCGGGGCCATGGTCAATAAAAATCTCTCGCTGGAAATCCTGTTGGCTCAGAATTATCCCCAGTTTTTGCATTTGGCGGAGCTTCTCGAACAGCTGCAGCAATTATATCAGCGCCACAAACGGGAACATCAACTGTTGGATTATGATGATTTACTGATAGAAGGCAAGCGTCTGCTGGAGGAACATCAGGACCTGCGCCTGGCCCTGTCGGAACGCTACCGCTACATCATGGTGGATGAATACCAAGACACCAACCATCTGCAAGCCGAACTGGTGCGGCTGCTGGCCTTTAGCCACGATAACGTCATGGCCGTGGGCGACGACTCTCAGTCGATCTATTCCTTCCGAGGCGCCAACTTTCGCAACATTATGGATTTTCCCCGCCTGTTTCCCGGCACTCAGATCATCAAGCTGGAGGAAAATTATCGCAGCACCCAGCCGATTCTGGATCTTACCAATACCATCATCGCCCAGGCCCAGGAGAAATATACCAAGTGTCTGTTTACCCAGAAAAAACAGGGGCCCATGCCGCACCTGCTGCGGACGGGCAGTGAAAACGAGCAGTCCCAACGGGTCTGCAACCTGGTTGCGGATCTGCAGAACCAGGGCCTGGCGCTGAGCCAGATGGCCGTGCTGTTCCGGGCCGCTTACCATTCCTTTGATCTGGAGATTGAATTGTTGCGGCATCAGTTGCCGTTCATGAAATTCGGCGGCTTTAAATTTATGGAGAGCGCCCACATCAAGGATCTGCTGTCCTACCTGCGGGTGGTGGCCAACCCCCGCGATCCCATCAGCTGGAACCGGCTGTTGCAACTGGTCCCGGGGGTAGGCAAAAAAACCAGTCAGAAGTTCCTCACCCGGCTCAGAGAGGAGGACTTTACCTGGCCGTCCGCCATGGCCTGGTTGACCGCCCGGAAGGGGGCCAAGGGTGATTTAAAAGCGCTGGCCGAACTCTTGGCCCAGTTAAATGATCCGACTCTGACTCCGGCCGCCCAGCTCAATGTGGCCCTGTCACATTATGAGCCGTTGCTCCAGACCCGCTTTGACGATTATCCCAAGCGGTACCGGGACCTGGAACATCTGGTGACCATAACCGCCCGTTACCGCCAGTTAGGGAACTTTTTAAACGACCTTACCCTGGAGCCGCCGACCAGCCTGGCCGATGTCACCCAGGAACGAGGGGACTATCTGACCCTGTCCACCATTCACTCCGCCAAGGGCCTGGAGTGGGAGGCGGTGATGATTATCTGGGCCGCGGAGGGCCGTTTCCCCTCCAGCTATTGCCTGGAGCGGGAGGAAGAATTGGAGGAGGAACGCCGGCTGATGTATGTGGCCGCCACCCGGGCCCGCCAGTACCTGTTTATCATCTTTCCGGCAGTCAGTTATAATAGATACCTGGGGACCACTTACAATGAGGTCTGCCGCTTTGTGCAGGACTTGCCGGAGCGCATTTTGACCAGGATGAGGATTGATCCATGAAAGATTGGGAACCCGCTTATTTAGAAACCTATCGCCAGGGCATCCTGGAGCAGCGCATTGAAACGGCCTATGAGATCATGTCGCAGTGCGAAATCTGTCCGCACCATTGCCACGTGGACCGGTTGCACGGCGAATTGGGTATCTGCAACACCGGCGATAAGCCTATAATCTCCAGCTATGGCCCCCATTTCGGCGAGGAAGACCCGCTGGTCGGCAAAAACGGGTCGGGGACGATTTTTTTCACTAATTGCAATCTATATTGCATCTTCTGCCAGAATTGGGAGATCAGCCACGGCGGGGAAGGAACCCAGATCTCAGTGGAGAATCTGGCGGCGATTATGCTTGCTCTACAGCGCCGGGGCTGCCATAATATTAATTTCGTAACTCCCTCCCATCAGGTGCCCATGATTCTGGCGGCGCTGCCGGCGGCCATTAGGGGCGGTCTGCATGTGCCTTTGGTGTATAACTTTGGGGGTTACGATGCAGTACCGACTCTGAAACTTTTAGATGGAGTTTTTGATATTTATATGCCCGACTTCAAGTTCTGGGACTCAGAGATCGCTGCCCAACTGACCTCAGCGCCAGATTACCCGGAAGCCGCCAAGGCCGCCTTGAAAGAGATGCACCGGCAGGTCGGCGATCTGGTCATGGACGAGGACGGCATCGCCTATCGGGGGCTTTTGGTCCGGCATTTAGTGCTGCCGAATGGCCTGGCCGGAACCCGGGAGATCATGAAGTTTTTGGCTGAGGAGATTTCCCCCCACACCTATGTTAACGTTATGGGCCAGTATCGACCCTGTGGCCGGGCCCATGAACATCCTTTATTGAATCGCTTTATTACCGGACTGGAGCATACCGAAGCCCAAAAAATGGCCCGGGAAGCTGGGCTGACCCGGTTGGATCAGGGGGAAAAGCTAATCCGCTGGCTCTAGGAATTTGCAGTGTCCCAAATCTATGCTATCGGCGATATCCATGGTTGTCTGGGTCATTTGCAGCGCCTGATGGCCAAAGTTAAGCCCGATATCGACCATCACAAGCTGGTATTTATTGGAGATTATATTGACCGCGGTCCTGATTCGCGGGGCGTGGTAGATTACATCATCGATCTAAAAAAAAATTACCCGCCGGATAATATCATTTGTCTGATGGGCAACCATGAGCGCATGTTTCTGGATTATTTGCAAGGCGACAACCAACTGCTGTTTCTTATCAATGGGGGCAGATCGACCCTGGAGAGTTACTGGGGCGCGGATTGGGAATCCCGCCTGCGGCGACTGCCGGCCGACCACTGGGAATTCTATCAGCAATTAAAAATGTTCTATGAAACCGAGGATTATATCTTTGTCCACGGCGGCCTCAAGCCCGGAGTTCCCCTGGCCGAGCAGCAGGAAGAGGATGTCCTGTGGATCCGCGAGGAATTCCTGATTTGTCTGGATGACTTCGGCAAGCGCGTAATCTTTGGCCATACCCCCTTTCCCAAACCTTTTGTGTGGCCCAATAAGATCGGCATTGATACCGGCGCTGTTTATGGCAACTATTTGACTTGCCTGAAATTACCGGAAGAGGTCTTTTACACTTCCCGTTAGACCTCTTCTGACCGGACCTAGAAGATACGTTAAGGGGCCCGGCAGTAGCCTCCACGAGGAGTCTTGGAAATGTTGAGAAAAATCCGCCTGAAGTTCTTATTGTTGTTAATTCTGACTCTGGCTTCGATAGTCTTTGTCTTGCCTTCCTTTACCAGCCGACTGCCCGGATGGTGGGAGACTTTTGTAGGTAGAGGCCTTAATCTGGGGCTCGACTTAAAAGGCGGTATGCACCTCATCCTGCAGGTTGATATGGAGCAGGCGGTGCAGAATTTCCTGTCCATGAGTTCTCAGGATCTGAAAGAGCTGGGCGAAAAACGGGGGTTAGACCTGCAAATCGGGGCGGTCTCCCATGAAACCCTGGCCGTTACCTTGCTGAACAAAGATGAACAGGCAGCATTCAACCGGCTGCTTAAAGATGAATTCAGTCAATTGGAGGTCAAAAACACCCAGCGGGAAGGAAGCAGCGTCAAATATCTGCTGACCATGCGGGAAAGCGCCCAAGAAGAATTAGAAAAGCGCACCCAGGCCCAGAGTCTGGAAGTGCTGCGCAACCGTATTGACCAGTTCGGGGTCCGGGAGCCGGTGATTGCCCCCCAGACCATCCTGGGGGCTTATCAGATCGTGGTTCAACTCCCCGGCATCCAAGACCCGCAGCGGGCCATGGATCTGATCGGCAAGACCGCCCAGTTGGAATTTAAATTGGTAGATGATCAGGCACAGATTAACTTAGAAGAGTTGATTGACCAGGCGCTGGCTGAGGGACGCCTGCAGCCCGGGTACAGCCAGGAAGAACTCAATAAAGCCTTAGCCGATAAGATCCCTCCCGGTGATGAAATCTATAAATGGAAGCGCGTTGATCGCCAGACCGGCAGCATTAAATGGGAACTGCTGCTGCTGGAGAAAAAAGTCCTGCTCACTGGCGCCGCCATTAAAGAGGCCCGGGTGCGTTATGGCGAGTACAATGAGCCGGAAGTCCTGGTTGATTTTAACAGCCAGGGGGCCCGGCGGTTTGATCAGATTACCAAGGCCAATGTCAAACGCCGGCTGGCCATCGTTCTGGACGACGTGGTCCAATCCGCCCCGGTAATTCAAGAGAGAATTTCTGGCGGCACCTGCCAGATAACCGGCTCCTTTACGCCCGAAGAGGCTTCCGACCTGGCCATCGTGCTCCGGGCCGGGGCCTTGCCGGCCAGCGTCAAGATCGTCCAGAATATTACTGTCGGCCCCACTTTAGGCCTGGACTCCATCCGCAAAGGGATTTTCTCCGGTCTTTTAGGAACCTTTCTGGTGGTCTGTTTCATGTTTATCTATTACCGGCTGTCCGGTCTGGTGGCCAACTATGCCCTGCTCCTGAATCTGATCATGATCCTGGGGGCCCTATCGCTGTTTAATGCCACCCTGACCCTGCCTGGAATTGCCGGGATCATCCTTTCGGTGGGCATGGCAGTAGACTCCAACGTTCTCATTTATGAACGCATGCGGGAGGAATTTCATGCCGGCAAGCCCCTGAAATCGGGGATTGATGGAGGTTACGACAAGGCGTTTTGGACCATCATTGACGCCCATGTGACCACGCTGATTACTGCCCTGGCGCTGTTTTTGTTTGGCACCGGGCCCATTAAAGGCTTCGCCGTGACCCTCAGTCTGGGCGTCACCCTCAACCTGTTTACCGCCCTGTTCGGCACCCGGGTGGTTTATGATTACCTGCTAATCAAGCGCTGGCTGCAAAAGCTGTCCTTCATGGAGTTTTTCAAACGTCCCCATATTGATTTTCTGGGCTATCGGAAATATGCTCTGGTGGTGTCCAGCGTTCTGGTTTTATTAGGCCTGTTTGCCTTTGTGCAGCTCTGCCGCGGCTACGGCAATCTGGGAGTCGATTTTGCCGGCGGGGCAATGGTGCAGTTCAAAGCTGAAAAGCCCTTTACGGTCAATGAAGTGCGCCAGGCCCTGAATCAAAAAGGCTGGGGGCAGGCCGAAATTCAGTCCATCGAGAGCGGTCGCGGCCTGATGGTCAAATTAAAGAAGTCCGACGAGTCAGTTGGCCAGATGGCCGATGACATTGGGGCGGTGCTCAACCAGAGCCTGCCCGGCAATAACTTTAAAATCGAAGGCACCTCAGAGATCGGGGCTTCGATCAGCAAATATTTACGCAATCGGGCGCTGTTGGCCATCGGCATCTCACTGGCGGGCATCATCCTTTATCTGGCCTGGCGATTTGAATTAATCTTCGGGATCGCCGCCGCCACTGCCACTTTCCATGATGTCGTGGCGGTATTGGGAATTTTCTATCTATTGAATAAAGAAATTTCCCTATTGGTAGTCACCGGTCTGCTTACTCTGGCCGGCTACTCCCTCACCGACACTGTGGTAGTCTTTGATCGCATCCGGGAAAACCTGGCCCGGCGGCGGGATACTCTGTACAATACTCTTAACATCAGTATCAATGAGGTCTTAAGCCGGACCATCGTCACCTCCCTCACTGTTATGTTGGTGCTGGTGGCCCTGCTGTTCTTCGGGGGGGTGGTAATCCACGACTTTGCCCTGGCGCTGTTTCTGGGAGTGTTAGTCGGCTCCTATTCCTCGGTCTTTGTGGCCAGCCCGATCATCTATGGCTGGCGCAAGGAAAGCAAAAAGGTGGCAATCAAAAAGCAAAAAGTCATCGAACTGCAAGCCCAGAAACAGAAAAAGGCCCAGAAGCGGGAAGCCGCCAACCGGCGGAAGAAAGGCTCAAGGCGGTAGAACTTAACAAATCTTGGGAGCGGGGGTTCAGGGGCCCCAGACCCCTTCCCTCCAAATAACCTTTTACAGGAAACCGAAAACCGTATCATGGCCCCTATCAAAGCGCTGGTCCTCTATGGCTATGGCTTAAATTGCGATTATGAGACCCAGTTTGCCCTGGCCCAAGCCGGGGCCGAAGCCGTACGGGTGCACATCAATCAACTGGTGTCGGGAGAGGTGCGGCTTGCCGATTTCCATCTGCTGGCCCTGGTCGGCGGCTTTAGCTGGGGCGATGACCACGGCGCCGGCGTTATTCTGGGGCTGCGGCTGAAGCTGGCCTTACATTCCGAGCTGATTGACTTCATTAAGGCCGGCAAACTGATCCTGGGCATCTGCAACGGCTTCCAGGTGCTGGTTAACATGGGGTTGCTGCCCAGCCTGGGGGGGCGTTACGATCAGCGCCAGATAGCTTTCATCCCCAACGATTGCGGCAACTTCCGGGATGCCTGGGTGCATCTTCAGGTCAACCCCCAGCGCTCGGTGTTTACCCGCGGCATCAACCATCTGGAACTCCCGGTGCGCCACGGCGAGGGCAAGTTTTATGCTCCCCCCGATATTCTGGCGGAACTATTTGCTGGGGAGCAGGTAGTCCTGCAATATGCCAACCCTGAGGGTGAACTGGCCTGCGGACGATTTCCCGACAATCCCAACGGCTCGCTGGGCGATATCGCCGGCATCTGCGATCCCACCGGCCGGGTCCTGGGTCTGATGCCCCACCCGGAGGCCCATATCAGCTTCACCCAACATCCCACCTGGACCCGCCAGAAAGAGGCTTGGCGGCGGCAGCAGCAGCCCCCTCCCCATCTGGAAGGGGCTGGCATGCAATTATTCCGCAACGCAGTTAATTACCTCAAGGAAACCTTTGCGCCGTCTGCGGCCTGACTTCAAGTGTAAGGTTTGTAACCACCGCCGATCAGGGTAAATAAGGGTTGATAAAGATGGGGGGAGGAACCCGCCCTAAGATTTTTGGACCAATCGCTCCAGCAGGATTTCGCCCCGGTCGATAAACAGGCCGGTAGCTTGAGCGCTGAACTCATCAAAGCCCCGGTGCTGACCGCTTCGGTCCTGGCGGGAGTCATAAATTGTGAAGGGCACCGGCTCGGTGGTATGGGTCCGCACCCGGACGGGGGTGCGGTGGTCGGGGAGCAGCAAAATCCGATGTCCCCCCAGTAAGGCTAATCCATCCTGCATGGGGCCCACCACCAGGCGGTCGAAGTCCTCAATGGCCTTGATCTTATCGGCCAATTCGCCGCTGTGTCCGGCTTCATCGGGGGCCTCGACATGCAAATAGACCAGATCCAGAGCCTCCAGCGCCTGTAAGGCCGCGGCGACCTTGCCGGCATAATTGGTGTCCAGATAGCCGGTGGCCCCTGGGACCTGAATCGGCCGCATTCCAGCATAGATGCCCAGGCCGCGCATCAGATCCACCGCAGAGATGACTGCCCCCTGGAGCCCGAAGCGTTCCTTCAGGGTGGGCATTTGCGGTGCCTGTCCCTGACCCCAGAGCCAGATTGAGTTTCCAGGCTTCAGGCCCCGTTCCCGACGCTGTTGATTGATGGGGTGCTCCGCCAATAAGGGCCACGAGGCCTTGACCAGATCCAGCACCGGCTTCTCCGGGCCCTTGCCGGCCAGATAGTCCCGAACACTCTGGTCAGTGAGATCGTGGGGCGGATAAGTGCGCCAGCTACCCTGCCCTCCCTGCCAGACCAGCAGATGGCGATAGCTCACCCCCGGGTAAAAGCGCCGGGTGGCATTGCCCAGATGTTGATTAATGGTGACGATCAACTCCCGGGCCTCTTCGCTGCTAATATGGCCGGCGCTGTAATCCTCCATGAAGATATCCCCGCCGGGTTCGTGGCGCAAAGTCACCAAGTTGCAGCGAAAGGCCACTTCCTCCGGTTGCAGGTAGACTCCCATACTGGCGGCCTCTAACGGGGCCCGGCCGGTATGGTAGCGTGCTGGATCATAGCCCATGATGGCCATGTTGGCCACGTCGCTGCCGGGTTCCATGCCCGGCGGGATGGTTTGCACCAATCCCAGTTCGCCATGTGTGGCCAAAAAATCCATATTCGGGGTCTGGGCCGCCTGCAGCGGGGTTTGCCCCTCCAATTCCGGCAGGGGATAATCCCCCATGCCGTCGCCGATCAGAATAGCATATTTCATTTAATCCTCAGGTCACGATTAGCTCTGGTTTGAGATTTGGTCGAAGTCACAGGGCTATTTCCTTGAAAGCCAGCTTTTTTTATGAATGCACCGGTGACCTCAATGAGTCGATTGCAATTATCAGATATGAGCCGCATCGAGACCAGGATCTTCTATCCTTAAGAGAACAGTCTTCTGGCTGATCTCCGGCAGTTGATCAATCTCGGCCAAAGCCAGTTTGACGTCGGCTTCGCGGGCCTCATGAGTGATCATGACGATCGGCACTGATTCCTGCAGCCCCCGCCCCTTTTGAATCACCGCGGCAATGCTGATCTGATTCTTCCCTAAGATTCCGGAAACCTGGGAAAGAACTCCAGGACGGTCCAGGGCTGCAAAACGAAAGTAGTAATTGGTAACCAGATCGTCCAGGGGTTTGATTACCCGGCGTCTCTGGCTGAAATTCTCGATGCCCAAAGGGGGCAGGCGCCTTTTGACGCCGTGGACCAAATTGCGGGCCAGATCAATCAGGTCAGCGACTACCGCACTGCCGGTAGTCATCATTCCGGCCCCCTGTCCATAAAGCAGAATGGGCCCAACCGCATCCCCGGTGATATAAACCGCATTGTACGGGCCGTTGACGTTGGCCAGGATATGATCCAGGGGAATCATGGTGGGATGAACCCGGGCCTCCACCCGTTCGCCGTCATCCCGGGTAATGGCCAAGAGCTTGATCTGATAGCCGAATTCTCGGGCAAATTGCAAATCTATCAATTCAATTTTAGAGATGCCCTCGATGGCGATGGCCTCGAAGTTGATGGGGGCGCCATAGGCCAGGGCCATTAAGATAGCCAGTTTGTGGGCTGTGTCAATGCCTTCCACGTCCAGGGTGGGATCGGCTTCGGCGTAACCTTGTTCCTGGGCCTCTTGTAACGCCTGCTGAAAGGAGGCCCTTTGGGTGGCCATGCTGGTCAGAATATAATTAGCGGTGCCATTTAAAATGCCAAACATTTCCTGGATGCGGTTGGCAGCCAGACCCTGACGCAATGCCAAAATAATCGGGATGCCGCCGCCGACGCTGCCTTCGAAGGCCACCTCCACTCCAGCCTGGGCCGCGGCTTGAAAAATTTCATTGCCGTGCCGGGCCAACAGATGTTTATTGGCCGTGACCACGTGTTTGCCCCGGCCAATCGCACCCATCACCAGCTCCCGGGCCGCGTCGACGCCGCCGATCAGCTCCACCACGATATCAATTTCGGGATCATCAAGGATGTCCCGGTCCTGGCGAGTCAGAAGCTGGGGATCAAGCGGAACCGGCCGGGGGGTCTCAATGTCCAGATCCGCCACTTTTTTCAGGACCAATGAGGTTCCCAACCGCTGGTTGAAACGATTGCCGCATTCAGTGAGCAGGCGCGCCACTCCACATCCGACCGTGCCCCAGCCGATGATCCCCACCTGGACGGGCTTCACGGTTATTTCCCTTGCAATACTTTTCTGAGACCACGGATTGCCTGGTTTATCCGGTGGACATTTTCTACCAAAGCAAACCGGACATACCCATCGCCATATTCACCGAACCCCAGGCCAGGTGAGACTGCCACTTTGGCCTCCCGGATTAACATCTTGGAAAATTCTACCGATTTCAGCTCGCGAAATTTCTTGGGAATCTTGGCCCAGACAAACATGGTCCCTTTGGGGGGCTCCGCCCGCCAACCGACCCGCTGCAGACCCCGGCACAGCGCATCCCGTCTTTCCTTATAAACATTGACAATTGCCTGGACCGGTTCATAGGGGCCGTTTAAGGCGATGATGCCGGCGATCTGGATGGGCTGAAAGACCCCGTAATCCAGGTAGCTTTTGATCCGGCTCAAGGCGTGCACCATTTTGCGGTTGCCTACCGTGAAGCCCAAACGCCAGCCCGGCATGCTATAACTTTTAGAAAGGGAGAACAGTTCCACCCCGACTTCCTTGGCTCCCGGGACCTCCAGAAAACTGGGGGCCACGTAGTCATCAAAGACCAGGTCGGCATAAGCGAAGTCGTGGACGATCATGACATTGTATTCCTGGGCGTAGGCCACCACCTTCTCGAAAAACTGCCGGTCGACCACTGCGGTAGTGGGATTATGGGGAAAAGAAATGATCAGCATCTTGGGCCGGGGTCGGATGAGCCGGGTGATGGTCACCAGATCTTCAAAAAAATCCCGGTCCGGATTGAGGGGGATGCTCACCAGGTCCCCGCCCGAGATGACCACCGAATATGAATGGATGGGATATGTGGGGTTGGGCACCAATACCACATCACCAGGGCTGATCGTCGCCAATACCAGGTGAGACAGCCCTTCCTTGGCCCCGATAGTGGCAATGGCTTCGGTTTCCGGATCAATATCGACATTAAAACGGCGTTTATACCAATCAGCGATGGCTCCCCGGAGTTTAGTAATCCCCCGAGAGGCAGAGTAACGATGGTTGTGGCCTTTTTGCGCTGCCTCGATCAGTTTGTCCACAATATGCTGCGGGGTGGGGAGGTCAGGGTTGCCCATGCCCAGATCAATGATGTCTTCCTGCCGCCGCCGGGCCTCCATTTTGAGGGCATTGACAGTGGCGAAAACATATTCGGGCAACCGTTGCATACGGGGAAATTCTTCCATTGCGCTATCCTTTAGGCCATCAGCGGCCACCATATTTTTTTGAATAACTATTAATTACATCAAAAAACCCTGATTTGTCAAACCTCTTGCTGGCCGCCAGCCAAGGTTAAACTATCAGACGAAAAAATCAGGAAATTTTTAGAGCTGAACTTAGACAAGGGATCAGGCTAAGGGTGGGAAGTACATCAGAAAATCCGGGCCGGAACGATCACTGGCCCGGCCCGGATAGGTTAAGGAATCAAAATCTAGTCCATCTCCAACATTTTCTTGCCGCAGCACTCCGGACGGGGTTCGCCTTTTTTGATTTCTTTGAAGACATTACACTGCGAGCAATAATACCTCAGGGTGTCCTCGGTCTGGCCTGACTGGTTCATTTTACAACCGCACTCACACATATTGTTTCCTCCAGATAAATTTTGTTTTGATGGTCTTAAATAAACAATAATTATTATTTTAAAGGAAGCAATATTTCAGGCTAATTATTTTGCGCAAATTAGAGGACATTCCCTAAAAATTAGTCAAAGAGATTGGACCGCAAGGCGGTTTTTGGAAAAGCAGCAGGGGACCCTCAGTTTAGGGCCCCTACCCTCTTTATCCATATTAATTTGCAGCGGAAAAAGGTCGACCGAGGGCTACATCTGGTTGGCAAGTTCAAGCTGGAAGATTCCCTTTGAGGTCATGCTGGCCTTAATACCGAGCTGGCCCAGAAGCTGGCGCAGCGACCTGCCCAATAACAATTCGGTGGCTGCAGCCGGCACTTCCCAGTCGTCGATCAACATCTGGCGCAAATAATGATCGAAATGGAGCAGATCAAACAGGATTTTTTGCGCCTCTTCCCCGCCACTCGGGAGTTCCTGGACTGCGGTCTCAAAGCGGTCATAGGCACAGCGCTGGTCATGCGCCTCAATCAATTCCCACAACTCGGGGTGCTCACCGAATATCTGGCGTCGGTTGAGTGGGGTTTGCGCCTGCGAAGGATGATCATCTTCCTTCAACCAACAGGCCTGATCTCGACACTTCTGGGGGCGCTGATCATAGATCAGACAGCGGTTTGGATTTTTCCGAAAAAACTGGCACTGCCGAGTTCCGGGAAGCTGCCGGATCTTGATGCGCTCCTGGGGCAGCGTAAAAATCTCGCCGGTTTGTGGAGATGACACCTTTTCCCCTTTCCTCAGGGTATAGACATCTGTCCAAGTCAGGATATTGTTCTGAAAGAGATGCAGGTCGGCGGGCATCAAGGTCGGGGAATAGCGGAGGCAGCATTCACCGCAACGGACGCAAAGGCCTTCAGTATTTCGTTTATGTTTTTTGGTAATTTCCAGTAATTGATACCATCGGAAGCCCCTTTCCGGCACTGGCAGGTCATTCCAGTCCTGATAGAGGCGCTCAAAATTGGCTTCTCTCTTGATCCGTCTCTCCAACTCCTGGAAACGCCCCGATTTGGATTCCATCCCCAAGAGCTCAGTAAAATATTCCTTCCAGAGACTGGCCATCACCTCACGATTACCCCGCTCCAACGCAGTGATGGGATTGTCCCGAATTTTACCGGTAAATTTTCTGGTTTTTTCCATCCAAGGTCCTCTGCTAAATTTTACTATCCTCGCGTTTTATTATACCAAAGCACTAAGGTTGATAGTTTCAGTTTTTTTAAACAGCAAAAAACCGAAAACCATCGTTCAGATCGTAATCCGGGAAAAATCAGCCATTTTTAAGAAAGTCTGGCTGATCCGCACCAGTAGAGCCAGCCGGTTGTGCCGCCGGGGTAAATCTTCGGTCATCACCAGGACATCATCGAAAAAGCGGTCCACGGGGGCCTTGAGTGCGGCCAAGGCCCGGCAGACCTCCGGATAATCGCGGGCTGGCAAAGCCTGGCTGACGGTCGTTTCCATCTGTTCGGTGGCCGCCAGCAGGTCATGTTCAGCCGGGTGCTCGAACAAAGTGGCATCTACCGGACCGGGGGGGATGTCCCGAGAAATATTGATTACCCGTTTGAAGGCCACCGCCAACGCTGGGAAATCCGGGCTGCGCCGCACTTCCTCCAGGGCCCGGACCTTGGCCATGGCCTCCACCACATCAGTAAAGGCGGTGGACAGCACGGCATCGACCACCTCGAAGCTGTAACCTTCCCCGGTCAGCAGGTGATGCAGCCGGGTGCGGAAAAATTCCACCACTTCTCCTAAAGTTTTGTCGGCCGGTTCAGTCAATTTGTTTTTTAAGAGGGCCAGACTAAAACCGATGGCCCCGGAAAGGTCCAGATAGAATTTTTTATCCGCCAAGATATTGATAATGGCCAGGGCCTGACGCCGCAGGCCATAGGGGTCCGCCGCCCCGGTAGGGATCAGGCCGACCCCAAAGCAGCCACAGATGCTATCCAGGCGGTCGGCCAGGCCCACCATGGCTCCGATCAGATTTTCTGGGAGCTGGTCCCCGGCGTGCCGGGGCAAATAGTGGTCAAAAATCGCCTCCGCCACTTCTGGAGCCTCGCCGGCCCGGCGGGCATATTCCCGCCCCATGATCCCCTGCAGACTGGGAAATTCCCCCACCATGCCGCTGACCAGATCGGCCTTGCACAAGGTCGCGGCCCGGGCAACCGGTTCCACTTTATCCGGCAACAAATGTTCGGCCAGATAGCGGGCCAAGGCCCGGAAGCGGTCCATTTTCTCGTAGGAAGTCCCCAGCAGAGAATGGAATACCACCCCTTTAAGCTCCTCCACCCACTTATCCATTGGAACTTTAAGGTCTTCCTGGAAGAAGAACATGGCGTCACTAAGGCGGGCCCGCAGCACCCGCTCATGCCCCTGTTGGACTATCAGCGGATCACGGGCCAGAGTGTTGTTGATGGCAATAAAATGCGGCAGCAGTTTTCCGCTGCCATCCCGCAGAGAAAAATAGCGCTGGTGTTCCCGCATGGCGGTTATCAATACCTCATCGGGGAGGTCCAAAAACTTGTCTTCAAATTTGCCGCAGGAGGTAGAAGGATATTCCACCAAAAAGGTGTTTTCCTGGATTAAATCCGGGTCCGGGACTACCTGACCATTAACCTGGGCCGCGGCGCGTTCCAGCTCCTCGACTAATTTTCCCTGGCGCACTGCCGGGTCGACCAGCACATAGGCCTGCCGGAGGGCGTTTATATAAGGCTCAAGATCGGCATTTGCTAGTTTAATGGCTTGCGGAGCCAGAAAACGGTGGCCATAAGTTACGGCCCCACTGGCAATCCCACCTAGGCTGAAGGGGATTACTTCATCTCCCCGCAGGGCGACCATCCAGTGAATGGGGCGGGCAAAGGTAATGGTCTCCGCCCCCCAGCGCATGGATTTGGGAAAAGACAGGCTCAGGATCCATTCAGGCAAAATCTCAGCCAAGCGGTCCTGGGCAGGCTGGCCCGGCGTGCGTTTCTTTACCGCCAGATAGGGGCCCCGCTCCGTAGATACGGTTACTAGATCCCCTACTGTCACCCCTTGAGCCCGGGCAAATCCCTGGGCTGCCTTGGTCGGCCGCCCCTCGGCATCAAAAGCTACTGCTTGCGGCGGCCCCACAATCTCGGCGGTAACCTCCTCCTGTCTTTCCGCCAGACCCTGGACTACCAGGGTTAGCCGACGGGGAGTGCCCATGGTGGTTATCTCACCGCCGCCCAGGCGCTCCTGCTCCAGGCGCTTCTGAAGCGAAAATCTCATCTCTTCCAGGACCGGCGGAATAAATCCGGCCGGAATCTCTTCCGTCCCAATCTCCACTAGCAGTCGCGTCGCCATCTTGCCTCTCTTTTATCACCGTGAGCATTTAATAGGTTAATTTGAGAAAAGGGCCGGCGGACCAATAGGCCCCCTGCCCTCCCCTCAAGCTCCTCTCCCAACTCCCTTTAAGGGGTTGGGGTAAGGATTTAGAGAGCAGTTTTTAGCCTGATTAATTGAACTTAGTAATAGCTCTGTTCAAGCTGCTTTCCTGAGCAGAGGAAATCCCATTTCTTGCCGCTGTCTAAGATAACCTTCGGCGCACAGCCGGGCCAGGTTACGCACCCGCCCGATCAGACGGTGGCGTTCGGCCACGCTGATCGCTCCGCGGGCGTCCAGCAGATTGAAGGTGTGGGAACACTTCAGACAATAATCATAGGCCGGCAATACCAACCCCAAGGCGATGATGCGCTCCGATTCTTTCTCGTACTGGTCGAAAAGGTTGAACAACATTTCTACATCGGCCTGCTCAAAATTATAGGTCGAAAACTCCACCTCGCCGCGGTGGTGAATATCGCCATAGCGGATGCCTTCGGTCCAGACCAGATCAAAGACGTTGTCAATACCCTGGAGATACATGGCGATCCGCTCCGGACCATAGGTAAGTTCCACACTCACCGGATTCAGATCGATTCCCCCGGCCTGCTGAAAATAGGTAAACTGGGTGATCTCCATGCCGTCCAGCCATACCTCCCAGCCCAGGCCCCAGGCCCCCAGGGTGGGAGATTCCCAGTCATCCTCCACAAAGCGAATGTCGTGCGCCAGAGGATCGATCCCCAGGGCCTCCAGGCTCTTCAGATAGAGGTCCTGGATATTATGGGGCGACGGTTTCATGATCACCTGATACTGATAGTAATGCTGCAGGCGATTGGGGTTCTCTCCGTAGCGGCCATCAGTAGGGCGGCGGGAAGGCTCCACATAAGCGACGTTCCAGGGTTCGGGACCCAGAGCCCGCAACAGGGTGGCCGGATTAAAAGTCCCGGCTCCGACCTCTAGATCGTAGGGTTGCTGGATTATACAGCCCTGATCCGCCCAGTAGCGTTCCAGGGTCATTAATAATTCCTGAAAAGTCATTACTGCCCTCCTGTCGGCCCCGGCCAGAATTATCCCGGCTGCCAAAAAGATCTTTTAACTCTTATCTGTCCAGGTTCCTATATCTGCTTAAAATCTATTCTTTTTAACAATCCGTTGAACCGCTGTCAAGTTGTTTTGAGTGGGGATGGGGGGCGGATTTGCTTGATGGGGACCTTAAGTTGAAGCCTGAGTCAATTTTAAATCCGGGCACCGGGAGAGATATTCCTTGGCTTCGCCGACCGTAAACAATGAACCGGTAATCAGCACCAGATCCTCTGGCCCGGCCAGCCTTCGGGCCAGATCAATGGCCGACCCCAATTCAGGTATGGTATAGGTTTCCAGGGCCAAGCCATCGGCCCACCGGGCCAAAACCTCCGGAGAGGCAGCCCGCGGAAAGCGCGGCCGGGTAAAGACCACCACCTGGGCCAGGGGTAAGAGGCGACGCAGGATGGCGCCAATATCCTTATCGGCCATGATCCCCAGCACCAGCAACAGCCGCTGGAATTTCAGCCCCGATTCCACCACCTGAGCTAGAGCCGTCGCCGCGGCCGGGTTGTGAGCCCCGTCCAATATCACTAAAGGATGTTTAGATATTATTTCTAAACGCCCCGGCCAGTAGGTGCGCTGCAATCCCTCCCGGACGGCGGCTTCCGGAATTTCAAAGCCCTGGGCCTGTAACATTTCAATGGCCGCCAGGGCGATTGCCGCGTTACGATATTGGTGGCGGCCGTTTAAGTTAATGACCAAATGGTCCAGTTGAGTGGACCAGCCCTGATATTTAAACCGGCCCTGGGCCTGGCCCCGGACCCGAAAATCAACGCCGCCCAAATAAATCGGCGCCCCTAATTCCCCGGTCCGCGCCTTAAACATCTCCAACACCCGTTTTTGCCGGGCATAAGTAATTAATGGCACTCCGGGTTTGATGATCCCGGCCTTTTCAAAGGCAATGCTTTTCAGACTGGTACCCAGATGTTCCTGATGTTCCAGGGCGATGTTGGTGATCACCGTCAGGATGGGCTGGACAATGTTGGTGGCATCCAGCCGCCCCCCCATGCCGGTTTCCAAAATCACCGGATCGGCCTGAGACTCGGCAAAGTAGAGCAGCGCCATGGCGGTGACGAACTCGAAAAAAGTCGGCAATTCCTGCGCATCGACCACCTGCTGGACCCGGTTGATCAACTCCAGCAGCCGTTCCGGCGACACCTCCTGGTCCCGCAGCCGGAAACGCTCGGCAAAATCGATCAGATGCGGCGAAGTGTAAAGCCCCACCGGATAGCCCGCCTGGGTTAAAATGGCCGACAGCATGGCCGCCACCGAGCCTTTGCCGTTGGTGCCGGCGATATGTAGGAAGCGTCGGCCCAGATGCGGGTTGCCCAATCCGGCCAGCAACCGCTGGGTGGAGGACAGCCCGAACTTGATGCCGAATTTTTGTAAGTCAAAGACCCAGGCCGTAGCCTCGGGTAGGGAAGTAAAGTTTTGCATAAGAAGGTGTTAGATAAGCAGTGTTTAGGAAACAGTAGCTCTATTTAGCATTAGGAGGTTTAGTATCTGGCGAGACCGGTTGTGTTATAACCTTAACATAATCGGAGAAAAGCTGCATTTGAGTTTGTATAGTAGTAGCATGGTAAGTAAATAATGCGATTATGGTGGCAAATATAACAATGGCTGTACTGATAATCCAAGACCGTAAGCCTCTTATTCCAGATCGTATATCCCGCATATCTTCTTTGATATCACCTATCGCACTATCGATATGAGCGAAACGGGCGTCAATGTACTTATCAAAATGGCTATTGGCTGGAGCATTCTCAGATTTCATATTCTTCCCCGGCAATTCTGTTTCTTTATTCTCAGGGCTTTTCCAGCTTGGTCTAGGCCTGCTAACACTGAACCTAACAAAGTCATGTGGTGGTTGTTTTGTAGACCTCAGCTTAATAGTCCACTCTTCTGGTAGTGAGCCTTCTGTTGGTTTGTATTCTGTACCATCTTCAAATTTGAAGATTTTTGAACCGTCTGGTAGTGTTTGCAGTGAGTCAAGTACTTTTTCTTCAAATTCTCTTTTAATTTTTTCTTTTTCCATGAGTTATATTTATAAAAAATTTGTGCGTGAATAAAAAGGCTTTTTATATATCTCTAATTATATTAACTTTTTAGTTACATGTCAATAATTTCGGCATCAAATCTACAACTTTGGACGCGGTCCAGGCTACCCGCCCAACGCCTCCTCCATAAAGGCCACTAACGCGGCCAGTTTCTCCTCCCGGTGATTCACCAGGGGCGGGACTTCGGTCCAGGCCTCGATCAGAGCCAGCGTAAAGGTCATGGCCGTGGCCCAGGGCGGGCTGACCTTGGGCATCTTCGCTAGAAAAGCCTGGTAGCGGCTGAGAATTTCCGGGGCTTCTGTATGGATCAGGCTCCAGGCCAGGTATTTCAGCCGCATATAATTATAGGGCCGGGGGGCCACCTGCCAGCCGACGATCCCAAAGCGCCCTTCCGGGCACTGGATAATATGCTCAGGGGTAAAAGCCGTATGCGCCAGGTTGGTGCCGCTGGGGGTGAGGTGGATGGAGGTGGTCTGCTCCAGCTTGTCCTGGAACGCAGCCAATAAAGTTGCCGGGCCGCCCTCTGCAATTAATGGCGCATTCCGATTTCTAACCAGTTCCCCCGCCCAATGGTAGCTCTGGGCGATTTCCCCGCGGCGGGCCGGCTGGCAATTTAGACCCAAATTAAGGCACGCCGGGTTCGGGCAGTTGACTTGTTCAGCCAATTCCTCGGCCAACCGCCGGGTCTTCAGCGTCTGGAACATCGGGGCCAACCTCAGGCTCTGGAACAGCGCGGTTAACTTACCGGCCAGGTCCATGATCGCGGCTTGCTGGTCAGGGGCCTCGAAATCCTCTTGGGCCAGTAGTTGCCCGCGGATATAAGGATAAAGCAGGAATCGGCCCGGCTGCCAGGATATCAACTGGGGATAGTCAAAGGCCGCGTAGAGATGCGCCAGCTTTTCCAAAAACTGGCCGGCCGCGGCCACCTGGGGGCCGGTTTTGAGGACCACGGCCTGGCCGTTTGGATCATCACAACGCCAGGTCTGGACCCCCAAGGCCTCTACCGGGGTCAGGTGCAGATCACAGCAAAGTTTTTGAAAAGCCGTAATCTCCCTGGCTTTTTGATCCAGACTTACCATGGCGGGAGTGTATTCCTCTCCCGGCTGATTGTCAAGATGGTCAGGAACGGCAGAAAATTATGGTTTCTCCGCTTCGGTGCCAGGGGCATAAAACAGCCGGATTTCAGCAGGCTCCAGGGTAATCCTTTGCCCAGATTTCCAGGGCAGGGGCCTGGCTTCGGGAGTGAGGTCTTGCACGTTATTGGCCGACACCCCCATCACGGCTGGCCAATCCGGCAGCACATACCGCCGGGCCCGCCGCTGAGTATTGATGACCGCCAGCACCTGGCCGGTATAGGTGTCTGAGGACTTCAACAACATCACTATGGGCTCATCGGGCGGGGTCAGGCGCGTAATTGGCCCTTCTTCCAGTAATATTGAGCAGTTGCGCTTCATCTGATTAACCTGGCTGATAAAGCCGGTCAGATCACCGCGAGGCTCTTCCCAATCACCGGGCCGGGTCTGGACCACATTAAGCCGCTTTCGAAAGCCATACTCATATCCCATGGGCATCATCAGCCCGGCCGAGAAAAAGGCGGCAAACAGGTAGCGCTGCTGGAGGATCTCCACCGCCCCCTTGACCTCGGCGGCCAGCCGGGGGGTATCGTGGGTCTCCGGGAAGCTGATGGAGGGGGCGATATGCCGGTTGCTCTCATACTGCTCCAGGCACCAGTCTTCTTGAAAATCCCACCACTTGGAGCTGTTAAAGAGGTAATCGAACCCCGCCTCGGCCAATTGGGCCATCTCCTCCAGGCGGCAGCCCAGGGTCTCGGCCAGGAAATAAATTTCCGGGTTGATGGCCCGCGCCATATCAATCAGCCGGGCCCAGAAAGGCCCCGGAATTTTATAGGCCGCGTCGCAGCGGAAGCCCCGGAAGCCCAGTTGGATATATTTCCTCAGGACCGTCTCCCAGAAGGCCAGCAACCCCTCCGGGTCGGGCGGCGGCCAGTATTCGATTTCGGCCAGATCCCCCCACACAGTGACCTTGGTTTCATCCGCCGGGTCAATGCAGGAAGGGTTTTTGATGCTGCCGTCCGGATTTTTGGCGTACCACTCAGGATGCTGTTCCACCAACGGCGAATCCACCGCGGTGTGATTGATCACCAGATCCATCATCACTGCCAATCCCCGCTGCCGGGCCTGGTCCACAAAATTCTTGAGCGACGCCTCCGGATCCTGGTTCTCCCCCACCAATAAGGGGTGGAAAGCAAAATAGTCCTTGACCGCGTAGAGGCTGCCGGAAAAGCCCGGATAATGAAACGGATTAACAAAGATCCAGTTAAACCCCATGGCCGCAATCCGATCCAGGTGATCCGGCCAACGAGGGATGGCTCCGGCCAGCAGGGGAAACAGGTTGTAAATTATCGGGGCATTAGGCATGACGTTCCTCTAGTCTGATATTGGCGCAGTCCGGGGCCGACAACCGGCCATCAAGTCGGCCAGTCGATGGGCCTGGGGGGATTGTTGCATCTGACTAAGACTCCAGGGCATTTTAAGACGCCAGTTGGGATATTGGTGAATGGTGCCGGGAAAGTTCTGCTGTTCTTGACCGCCAAAAACATCTTCCAGGTTCAAGGCCAAGAGTCGACAAGGGGTTTGGGCCAGAAAAGCCAAAATCCCCCACCGCAGCTCCTCGGTTAATTCCGGGAAAGCTTCCGGATCTTCAGGATACTCTTCTGGAAGCAGATCATAGGCCTTGAGTATTTCCAGCACCCGGCGCTTGTCGGTTTGACGTTCCTGCCGCTCCAGGTCGGCCATCTCCGGGCGGGGATAGAGCTGCAGCCGTTCCTTAACTTCGATATCGCGGCCGGACCAGAACCCGGCCAAGGTCGGCAGATCATGGGTAGTGACGGAAGCCAGAGCTAAGGCCGGATAATTCTTCTGGAGGCGGAACTGCCCGGCCGGGGTGCGCTCGAAATAAAACAACCGATAAGAAAAAATCTGATAATGGGCCAGAGTCTCCCGGATGTAACCGGGGACTGTGCCCAGGTCCTCTCCAATGATCACAGTCTGGTGGCGAACACTTTCCAGGGCCAGAATGCGCAGCAGGTCATCGGAATCATACCGCACATAAGCGCCCTCGGCAGGGCTTTTGCCTTGGGGAATCCAGAACAGGCGAAACAATCCCATGACGTGATCAACTCTAAGGGCTCCGGCCGGGCGGCAATTTTTCCGCAAGGTGTCGATAAACAGCTGATACTTGGTCTCCCGCAGACGTTCCGGGATCAGGGGCGGCAATTGCCAGTTCTGGCCCAGGGGATTAAAGGCGTCAGGTGGCGCCCCGATTTCCATCTTTAGGGCAAACAGATCCTGGCAGGACCAGGAATCATGGCCACCCGCATCTACCCCCAGCGCCAGATCCGGGTAAAGACCCACTGGCATCCCCAGGGCGCGGGCCTGGTCTGCTGCCTGCTGCAACTGCTCCTCCAGAAGCCATTGGACATACTGATAAAACAGAATTTCCCGTGGATGCTGACGGGCAAAAGTCTGGACCGCGTCATTTCCGGGATTATGGTACTGCGGCGGCCACTCGGTCCAACTGCGGTAATTTAGATTTTGCTGCCGCCAGTGTTCTGACAGACTTTGGAATATTGCAAAGGTCTGTAAAGATTCCCCCTCTTGGGCAATATAGCGGGCCAGGGCTTGCCCCCGGGCCGTGCGCGGTTGGGCCGGAAAGCCATGACAGTCCAAAAAAGTGTCAAACAAAAGTTCCAGAAAGCGTCGTTTTAGGTTGAACACCGCGGCATAATCCACCTGATCGGCCTGATTCAGACGCTCCTTCTCGGCCTGGAAGGAAGACCGAGCTCGCAGGGCTTGGGCCGCCGGGCAGTCGGCCAATTCCGGGATGGCTTCCACATCCAGATAAATCATGCTCCAATAAAGGCGGGTGGAAGGAGCGTAGGGGCTGACATCGTCCGGGAAGCGGTTGGTTAAGGCATTGAAGGGATTAAGGCCAATCAAGCCGGCCTGGAGTTCTCCTCCGGCCCAACTGACGGCTTCCCGCAGGTCGCCGAAGTCGCCAACCCCCCAGCCGGATGCACGCCGCATGGCATACAATGGGAAGATCAGCCCCCAGGTCTGCCCGCCGGCCTGTAAATACGGCGGCACGTAAACTTGCTCGGGGGTAACAATAAGGCGGGCCTGACCCTGCTGCTCTTGGGGGTGGTTTTTAACTTTAACCCGCAGCTCATAGTAGCCCAGGGCCAGATTTTCCGGCATAGATAGCGGCACCCGTCCCTGTAATTGATCATTGATCAGTCGGGTTTCGGTTACCTGGAGTTCCGGGGCGCGCATCTGGCCCCGCCATACCCGATCCCCTTCATCGCTTAACTCCCAATCGATCTGCAGATTTTCGCCAAGCTGGGCGTCCGGCAAGGTCAGGTGCAGATTACAGGTGATGGCGCCGGTTGATTGCAGCACCACCAGCACCGGCTCCAGCAACCGGTTCCAGGGCCGCTGGCGCCGCTCGATGACGGCTTGCTGCAAATCGGCCAGGCTGTCCAGCTTCAGGCCCATAGACTTAAGCAGGGTCAACTTGGTCTGCCGGGAAGTAACATGGACCTGGCCGGCATTGTCCGTGTACTCCGGTTCAATGCCGCACCAATGGCCCAGCTCATCTATTAGTTCATTCCAGAGGTTATCTGGCTGCATGCCTTTCTCTTGCTTTCCTATCGTGAGTAGTCGCCAATAATTGTCTGATCGGTTTTTGGGTTGGTTTTTGTTAAATTATGCACCCCAAAATGGCAAGTAAAATTTTGCGGGATATGTATAAGGAACACCAGGATTGATAGGAATTTTAATTTATTAACCGTCAATGGTAAGCTCGCCAAAACTTGGGATGAACCGCCTGGCCACCTGGGACCTTGTCTTTTTAGAATATAAATATTATTTTGAACGTGTCTATCGGGAAAGACCCTTTTTTAAATAAAATTGCCCTGACTAGATTCAGATGGCCACCATTGTTACTCAGGATCTGAGTAAATATTATAAAAGCCTGGTTGCTCTGGAAGGATTGACTCTGGAGGTGCAGTCCGGTGAAATCTTTGGCCTGTTGGGCCCCAATGGGGCGGGCAAGACTACCACGATCAAGATCTTGACGGCCCTGGCCCGGCCTAGCCGGGGTTGGGCCCGCATCCAGGGCTATGATGTGGTCCGCCAGCCTCTGGAAATCAAGCGCCTGATCGGGGTATGCCCCCAGGATATCAATCTGGACAAAGAACTGACGGCTTACGAAAACCTGGCGATCTACGGCAAGCTTTATCGGGTCGCCGATCTCCAAGCGCGGATTAGGGAGATGTTTGCTCTGGGCGACTTAACTGCCCGGGCCCGGCACCTGGTCAAAGATTTTTCCGGGGGTATGCAGCGGCGGCTGCTGATTTTGCGGGCCTTGATGTCTCGACCGCGGTTATTGTTTCTGGATGAACCCACGGTCGGGCTAGACCCTCAGGTGCGCCGGCAATTGTGGGACCTGATCGGCCAACTCCGGGCTGAAGGGATCACCATCATGCTGACCACCCATTATATCGAGGAAGCGGAAATACTGTGCGACCGGGTGGGAATCTTGAGCCGGGGACGGCTGATCGCGCTGGATACTCCGCAGGCCCTCACCGCCCAGGTCGGCGGCTATGTGATTGAATCCTTGAATAACGGCCGCCGCCAGTACCTGCTGGTCAAGGATAAGGAAGAGGCTTACACCCGGGCCCGGGCCGAGCCAGCCGGGGTCATCATCCGCCAGACCAACCTGGAGGATGTTTTTATCCAACTCACCGGAGAGCGGCTGCGGGCCGGAGATTAATTTTCATTTTTAACACCCCTCAAAAATCAACATGAACTGGTACCCGATCTTCTTAAGAGAAATGCTGCTCTTCGGGCGCCGGCTGCTGCGGCTGGGCTACGTCATTTCGTCTTTGTTGATGCCTCTCCTCTATCTGCTGGCCTTTGGTCTGGGGCTGGGCAACCGAGTAGCCATCGGCGAGGGCTCCTATCTCGACTTCCTGCTCCCTGGTTTGATTGCCATGAGTTCCATGATCAATTCTTATACCTGGATTGCCAATAGTTTGACTATGGGCCGCCTGTACTTCCGCACCTTCCAGATTTATATCCAGGCTCCGGTAACTCCGGCGGCCATTGTCTGGGGGCAGGTGATGTCGGGGATCGTCCGGGGCTTGCTGTCTTCCCTGGTCCTGCTGGGTTTGGGTTTCTTGCTGGGCAGCGCCCTGAACCTGAATCTGATCTTTATCGTTTCCCTCCTGGTTAATTGTCTGTTATTTGCCGCCTTTGGGGTGGTAGTGGGCATGAAATCGCGCTCGCACGAAGACACCGCCATGTTTACCAATTTTTTCATCATGCCCATGGCCTTTTTCTGCGGCACTTTTTTCCCCCTCGATCAGATGCCTTGGATCTTGGGGGTGATTATCCGCGGCCTGCCGCTGACCCATACCAACCGGCTGCTGCGCTCTCCCAGCCTGACCCTGGAAACCCTGAGCTCCCTGGCGGTGTTGGGGGCCTTTAGTATATTTTGCCTGGTGTTGGCAACGATTTTTATCCGGCGTTATAGCGAATGAGAGAGACGATCGGTGAAACACCATGCCAGACAGGCGTCAGAAATTGTTGGTTTTGATGTAGGGGCTTGATTTATCAAGCCCTTTAGGGCTGCAGATAATCCTTACCAAAAGGACATCCGAATGGCCAGGATGACCAGGAGGGCAGCAAAGATTTTTTTAAAGGCGGGGCCAGAAACATAGGTCAATAACCGGGCTCCGATCTGCGCTCCCAGGATGCCGCCTATCCCCCAGGCCAGGCCGATGGAATAATTGACGTGGGCCAGTTTGCTGTGCGCGGTCAAGGCCGAGATCGAAATGATCAGGATGGCCAGAAAGGAAGTCCCCACTGCCTCCTGAACCGACAGGCCCAGGAAAATGGCCAGCGGCACCATCAGAAACCCGCCGCCCAGACCGGTAAAGCTGGCGGCTACCCCGACCCCCACTCCCAACAGCAACATGGCCAGGGCCAGCAAATAGCGGCGGCCAGAAAACCTCGGAGCTTGGGAAGGCGCCTGGGCGGCATTGGATTTCTCCCCGGCAAATGCCATACGCAGCGCCAGCAGCAGCAGAATCAGGGCAAATAATTTTTTAAAGGTGTCGGCGGCCACAAAGGGCAGCAGACGGGCTCCGATCTGCGCCCCCAGCAACCCCCCGGAGCCCAACAGCAGGCCCATCCGGGGGTTGACATGCTGCAGTCGCCGGTGGGCAATGACCGCAGATAAAGAAATGACCACAATGGCCATAAAGGAGGTGCCTACTGCTTCCGGGACGCCGAGGCCCCAGAAAATCCCCAGCGGCACCATCAAAAAACCGCCGCCCAGGCCGGTAAAGCTGGCCCCCAGGCCGACGGCGACGCCCACCAGGATCATCAATAAGATATAAATTATTGTCCTCCCGCCTGGTTGGCTTTTCCTGCCAAGGAGGCAAACATATCGAGCACCCGGGCGGCGACGCCGCTCCCCTGACAGACCGTAGTGGTGATATCTTGAGGGCCCTGGCAGGTGCCGGCCAGCAGAACGCCGGGCAGCGTGGATTCCAGGGGGTGCAGAACCGGATGGCGGCACTGGTAAAACCCCAGTTGGTCCCGCCCCGGACCCGGGCTGACGAAGGGCAAATCTTCCTTAGGGGCTTCCAGCCCCACTGCTAAAACTATCAGGTCTGTGGTTAGTTGGGCGCGGGCGCCGGTAAGCTGGTTTTCGTAGGAAATTACCGGCCGGCCTTGGTCATCCTCTTGGATGCGCCCCGGCAAGCCTTTGATAAAATTAACCCCTGCCTGCCGGGCCCGCTGGTAGAGTTCTTCAAAGCCTTTGCCCGAAGTGCGAATATCATTATAGAAGATGGTCACTGCGGCCTCGGGCAGATGTTCCAGGGCCAGCATTGCTTCCTTAATCGAGGCAGTACAGCAATAGCCCGAACAGTAGGGCAAGAAGCGGCGGTCCCGGGAACCGACGCACTGGATAAAGGCGAGGCGCTGCACCGGCCGGCCGTCGGGAGTGACCAGGCCACCCTGGGTCGGGCCGGACGCACAGACAATGCGCTCGTATTCCAGATTGGTGACCACCGTCGGGATGCGGCCATAGCCATATTCGCTCTTGATGGTGGGGTCGAAGGGACGGGCCCCGGTGGCTAGGATAATGGCTCCTACGGTGAGATGGCGGGGTTGGGGCTCTTCGTCCAGATTAATGGCCTGGCGCTCGCAAGCCTTGACGCACAACTGGCAGTCAATACAATATTCCTTGTCGATGGCCGCCCTAAGCGGCACGGCCTGAGCAAAACTGATCCGGATGCATTTGCTGGGCTTGAGATCCAGATCCCAGCGGCTGGGGACGATTATCGGACAGACCTCGGTGCAGGTCCCGCAGCCCACACATTTGGTCAGGTCCACATACCGAGGCTTCAGGGTCAGGTCCACTTCGAAACGCCCCGCCTGTCCAGAAATCCGGTCAACGTTGGTGTAGGTCAGCAATTCAATATTGGGATGGGCAGCCACTTCCACCAGCTTCGGCCCCAGGATGCAGATTGAGCAATCAAGGGTCGGAAATGTTTTGTCTAACTGAGCCATGATGCCGCCGATACTCAGCGCTGCATCGACCAGGTAAACCTTCAAACCCGCCTTGGCCAGATCTAAGGCGGCCTGACAGCCGCCGACGCCGCCCCCCACAATCAGCACCTCCCGAGACAGAGGCGGGGCGGCTGCTTCAGGTGAGGGGGGGGCAGCCTGGGCCAGGGTCAGAGTCCCTACCGCCGTCTCCAGATCATTGCAGGCCAGAAGGTCGACCACAGTTAGCGATTTCTGGGCGGCCAGCTGCCGGAACAGCCCCGCCTGTCTTTCGGGGCCACAGGCGCCAATAATCACCTTCCCGGTGGTCTTAGAGAGCTGATGGCGCAGCTGCATCAGGCCGTCGTAGGTGCAAAGCGGCGGCAGCAGTTGGACATCCAGGCCCGACCGCTCCAGCCACCGGATCAGGGCCTGACCATCCAGGGGTAAATCAGGGCAATGGCAAATTATAATTTTGTCTTTGGCCATTAGTCTTTTGGGCTCAAGCTCTCGGCGCGGTTCTGTAATTCCGCAGCCATCTCCTGGATGATCTGTTGGAAATTGCGGCCTTCGGTGGCCGAAATCCAGGCCAAACGCAAGCGCTGGGGATCAATGCCTTTTTTGTCCAGTTTTTTCTTAAGTTTTTCCATCCGAACCTGGGCCCGCAGGTTTCCCGAAACATAATGGCAATCACCGGGGGGATGGCAGCCGGTCACCAGCACCCGGCCTGCCCCCTGCTTCAAGGCTCGAAGGATAAATTTGGGATGCACCCGGCCAGCGCACATGGTACGAATGATGCGGACCACCGGTGGATATTGCAAGCGCGACACCCCGGCAAAGTCGGCCCCGGCATAAGAGCACCAGTTACAGCAAAAAGCCAGGATCTTGTCCTCAGGATGATCCGCCAGGAACTCGTCGATCTGCGCCATGATCATCTCATCGGTAAAGCCCCGGGCAATCACTGCCCCGGCCGGACAGGCCCCGGCGCAGACCCCGCAGCCTTTGCAGGCTGCTTCAACGATCTGGGCCTTCTGCCTTTTGCCTTCTCCGACCATCTTGATGGCATGAAAGGGACATTCATTATAACAGGTCTCGCAGCCGATGCATTTTTCCTGGTCCACTTCGCAGACAATGCCGTCCAGAGTAATAGTTTCGTGAGCAAACAATGACAGGATCTTGGCCGCCGCGCCGCTGGCCTGGGTGATGGACTCGGACAGGTCCTTGGGGCCCTGGCAGGCTCCGGCCAGAAAGATGCCGTCCAGCACACTTTCCAGAGGCCGCAGTTTGGGATGGGCTTCCAGAAAAAAGCCGTCATCGCTGATGGGCAGCTTGAGAACCTCCCGCAACGCCGCGCCGTCACCGGGCACCATGCCCACAGCCAGCACCGCCAGATCCACCCGGTCCTCACTGGCCCCCTGAAACAGCTCATTATCGCCGCGGATAATTACCCTACCTTCATTATCTGTCTGAACGTCCTTGACCTGGCCCCGGATAAACAGCAAACCCGCCTCCCGGGCTTCACTGTAAAGGGCTTCCCAATCTTTCTTGGTAGTCCGCAGATCCCGATAATAAAGGCGGATGTTGGCCTGCGGCAGACGGCTTTTTAACTCCAGGGCTTGGCGCAAGGCGGTCGGACAACAGACCCGGGAGCAATAGCGATGGCCCTCTTCTTCCCGGGAGCCGACGCAGAGGATAAAAGCAATCTGATGGGGCGGGGTTTGCCCGCCGGGCATGACCACCTGGCCTTGCGTCGGTCCCTCCGGGTCCAGCAAGCGTTCCAGGGTTACCGAGGTAACCACATTGGGAAGCGCGGCCCAGGATTCATAGCGGCTGCCTTCCGGATTAAAAGGATGAAAACCGGTAGCCACCACCATACTTCCGAACCGGAGGTGGTGTTCGACCCGCTTGGGCTTAAGATTGATGGCCTGCCGGGGACAGACAGGGACACAGAGCCCGCAACGGTTACAATGGTCCTGGTCCACCACGTATTGACCCGGAAAGGCCTGGGGGGCGGGCAGATAAATGGCCTTGCGTGCACATAACCCCTGCTGGCGTTCATCCGGCACTTCGACCGGACAGACCTCCACGCACTGGCCGCAGCGGTCACAGTCCTCGGACACCAGAGGCAGGGATTGCCGCGCGGTAACCTCAAAATCGCCGAAATGGCCACTGACCTCGGTGACCTCACTGTCGGTCAACACCTGGATGCCAGGATGAAGCATGACCGCCGCCATCATCGGATTGATCAGGCTGAGGGCGGTCTGTCCCTGCGGAAAAGTACGATAGAGGGAATTGGCCATGCCGCCCAAAACTGGCTGCTTCTCCACCAGGGTCACCGGGAACCCGGCATTGGCAATATCCAGGGCGGCCCGCAGACCGGCAGGGCCGCCGCCGATCACCAGGGCCTGGCGGTAGAGCGGCACCACCCGGTCGGTGAGCGGCGAGGCCAACCGCACCTTGGCCAGCCCCATGCGGATCAGCTCCAGGGCCTTGGCTTCGGCCGCCTGGGGCTCCTGCATATGCACCCAGGTACAGTGTTCCCGGATGTTGACCATCTCCAACAGGTAGGGATTGACCCCGGCCTCAATCAGCAGCCGCCGAAAAGTTGGCTCATGGAGCTTGGGAGAACAGGCCGCGATTACCAGCCGATTCAGACCGAATTCCTGAATATCCTCCATGATCTCGCGCTGTCCGGCTTCGGAGCAGGTATAGAGATGATGCCGGCAGACCGTAACCTCAGGCAGCTCTTGAGCCCGGGCCACCAGAGCTTCGGGACTGATGACCCCGGCGATATTGAGGCCACAGTGGCAGATGTAGAGGCCGATGCGAACTTCTTCGTCCATGTATTCTAAATGTTAGGGGCGGGGTGGCCCCGCCCCTAACTTCTGATTAGTTTGGCCACGGCCTGCTCCCAGGCCTGGGAATACTCTCCGGGTTCGGCGACCACTTCTTCCCGGATCAGAGTGATGGCATCCTGGTCGCAAATATTGAGGCAGACGCCACAGTAAGCACAATCTTCAAACTGCAGAAAAACCCGCTCCCCTTCCCGGATAATGGCCTTGGTGGGACACAGGTGGATACATTTATTACAGTCTAACGGACATTTGCTATCGTCAATGATCAGCTGCCCTAAAAACTGCGGATTAACCTCAATTGCATCATACTCGCAGGCTTGCAAGCATTGGGTGCACCGCAGGCAAAGCTCGGGCTGGGGGATGACATTTTCCCCTTCCTGATCCCAGATTATCGCCTGCCGCTCGCAGGTCTCGACACAGACCTGACAATGTTTGGGACAGTCTGTCTGAGTATTAGGCACCAACTTAAGCTCGCGGCGGCACCAGCGCCAGTCGGTGTCCGGATTGAGCGGACAGGGCAGCGGACATTTGCCGGGGTCAATATTGATCTTGGGCAAAAAAGGCGCCAGCCCCTGCTGGTCGGCAAAAAGGGTTTTGGGTTGGCGGTTATAACTCAGGCTGATGGCCGCCACCGGGCAGAAATGGGAACAGATCTCACATAATACACAGAGTCGAGGATCAATGGTGATGTCCAGGTCCTCCTCGCCGGGGATGATCCTGACTGCCTCCCGGGGACAGACCAGGGAACAGATATCGCATTTCAGGCAAAGCTGTTTGTCCAGCTTTAGGGTCACCTGGTCAACGTACATGTTCAGACAAAGTTCCAGGGAACTCTCGGTCTCTTGCTTGGCGACTCTGGCTTTCATTCCTGTCTTTCCTCGTAAAAGAAAAAATAAATATAACACCAAAATCCCCGGAGCACAAGGAATAAATTACTTATATCTAATCATTTCCATAGATTAGGTTGAGATCGAAGGTTCGCCGGGGACCCCCGGGGAAGGGAGGCGTTGGCAATTTCATAAGAAATAAAATCTAAATATTTTATTTTACTTAACCTCTGTAAAGTTAGCCATCCAAAAAGCCGGGCCCGGCCATGCCCTTCCCTATTTTGGGCGAAAAGCATGGATTAATCATTAAAGTTGTTTGTGCCGGAATATACAATTTGCTATAATGGTCTAAACCTATGCAGATTAAATTTGATTTATCTGGCGGATGATCGAGGACCATCAGGTATGGTTAAATTAATTGTCGAAAAACTGCGTGAGCTCAGTCCCGAACGCCTTCAGGCAATCCTGACCCGGTCCAGAGGGGATATCTCTCAGGTATTGGAAGATGTCAAAAAGATCCTGGAGGCGGTCCACCAGCGCGGGAATGACGAACTATTAGAGATTTATGGCGATTACAGTCATGATCTGAGACCGGACGACCTGGTGGTTGGTCCTGAGGAGATGGAGGCGGCGCTCGATTCTTTGGATCCTAAAATAATCCAGGCCTTAGAACTTGCCGCGGCCAATATCGAGAAATTTCACCAGGCCCAGGTAGAGAGGGAAATGTGGTCCATTGAGGTCCGGCCGGGCATATTGGCCGGACGCCTCTATCGTCCCCTGGAGCGGGTAGGCTGCTACATTCCCGGCGGACTGGCCAAATACCCCTCCACGGTGCTGATGACCATTATTCCGGCCCGGGTGGCGGGGGTGCAGGAAATCATCGCCTGTACCCCGCCCGATCAGGGAATGATCATCCAGTCGGCCACCCTGGCTGCGGCCCATCTGGCCGGGGCCCAGAAAATCTTTAAAATCGGTGGTCCGTGGGCCATTGCCGCCATGGCCTATGGCACCGCGCTGGTCCCCAAAACCGACAAGATCGTTGGTCCCGGTAACAAATATGTCACCGCTGCCAAGCTGCTGGTATTCGGAGAGGTGGCCATTGATTCCCCGGCCGGGCCCAGTGAAGCTTTGATCTTGGCTGATGACACCGCTGAAGCCCGTTATGTAGTGGCCGATTTTTTGTCACAGGCCGAACACGATCCTGAGGCGGCCGCGGTTTTGGTCACCACTTCCGAGGAGCTGGCTTATAAAGTGGTAGAAGCCATTACGGCAGAGTTGCCGCATCTGCCGCGCCAAGAGATTTTACAGGCCGCCATTGAATCCCATTCCGCGGTGCTGGTGGCCCATGACCTGGGCGAAGCTTTGGAGTTTGTCAACCTTTACGCCCCGGAGCACCTGCAGATTCTTACCCGGGAGCCCTTTGAAGTGTTGCCCCGGATCCGCCACGCCGGCTCCATTTTCTTGGGTCCTTATGCCCCCGTCCCGGCCGGGGATTATGCTTCCGGCACCAACCATGTGCTTCCCACCGGGCAGTGTGCCCGCATGTTCTCCGGTCTGTCGGTGGATGATTTTATCAAGAAACCCACTTTTCAACATCTTTCCTTCGAGGGTTTGCAGTCCATCAAGGAGGCGGTGATCATCCTGGCCGAAGCCGAAGGCCTGCCCCTCCATGCCCGCACCATTGCTGAACGGTTCCGGTATGTCTGAAATTGCCACCTGCCTTGCCGGCAGACGGATAATTACCCAGAGCTTGTAAATGAACTAATGTTGACATATAATTAAATTAATAAAATTTTTATAATTTAAGTTTATGGCGACCATGATGCTCATGGTTAAATCGTGGTTAGAGATAGCATGAATCTAATATTCCTGCCTATCTGGATAAACTCTCTGGGAGGGAGGGACAGTGCAAAAAGGCAAGGCAGTCCCTGCCATTGATCTGGCCGAGATTGAGGATGTCCAAAGTCGGCCGGATCACCGCATGATTGACATCGACAAGGTAGGGGTGAAAAACATTTCCTACCCGATCGTGGTGCTCGATAAATACAATGGGACTCAGAACACCGTGGCGCGCATCAATGTTTATGTCAACCTGCCCTATCGTCATAAGGGCACCCATATGAGCCGTTTTATCGAAATTTTGAGTGAGTGTCGCCGCAACATCAGTATCAAGAACATTTCTAGCATCCTGGAAGAGACCCGGCGGCGTCTCCATGCCCAATCCGCTCATCTGGAACTGACGTTCCCCTACTTCATTGAGAAAGAGGCACCAGTAACCGGCTCCCGCGGTCTCATGGAGTATATCTGCAGCATCAAGGGGTCATTGAATTCGAAGGGCCATATTGACCTGCTGGTCGGAGTTAAGGTGCCGATTACCACTCTCTGTCCCTGTTCCAAAGAGATCAGCCGGGTGGGGGCGCACAACCAGCGGGGCGAGGTCCGGGTTCAGGTGCGGTTTAAAAAGTTTTTCTGGATCGAGGATCTTATCCGTCTGATCGAAGAATCAGCCTCGTGCGAAGTTTATGCTTTACTAAAACGTCCCGACGAAAAGTTTGTTACTGAACATGCCTATGCCAATCCCCGGTTTGTGGAGGATGTAGTCCGGGAAATCGCCCAAAAGCTCGATAAGATGGACAATTTCACCTGGTACTCGGTGGACTCGGAAAACTTTGAATCTATCCACAACCACTCCGCCTACGCCTACATCGAATCCCATAAAAAACCGGCATAATTACCGGCATGCTTTTGCCGGTAATTGGGGGCGCGAAGATCAGGCGATAATTCCAGCTGCAGCACTGGCCAGCTTTGATCAGGGAATCAAAAAATTTCCCTTTCCAGTCTGTTTCAGCTCGGCACGCTATTTATCCACTCGCCAACAACAGATTTACCCGATACCGGGTGTCAGATAAAGATTTTCGGAGAGAAATTATTTGTAGGAAAATAACTAGCGGTCAACCACCGAATGAAAGATAGGGTAATGGCTGCCAACCGACTTGATTGCCGGGGACTGCCCTGTCCCGGTCCGGTTCTGAAAACCAAGGAATTGATTGATCAACAAAATTTTGATCAGCTGACCGTCTTGGTAGATAATCCCGCGGCCCAGAAAAATGTCAGCCGGTTTTTGACTCGCAGCGGCTACCAGCTTCGGGTGGAGGAAAGCGACGGAGGTTTTGCAGTTACCGGATCCCGCTCCGAATCAGACGCGGACCCACTGCCCAAGACCCCAGCCCCGGAAGCGGCCTCGGAACTAAAAATCATGGTGCTTCTGGGAGTCGATTACCTGGGCCGGGGCGACGATGAGCTGGGGCGGAAGCTGGTGATCAGTTTCATCAAGACCCTCAAGGAAATGGGCCAGGAATTGTGGCGCCTGGTCCTGTTGAATTCCGGGGTCAAACTGGCCCTGGCAGGCTCAGAAGTCTTGGGTGACCTGCAAGAATTGGAAAAAGATGGAGTTACTATTTTGGTCTGCGGCACCTGCCTGGATCATTTCCGGCTGTTAGACCAGAAACGGGTGGGCGAAACCACCAATATGCTTGACATCGTCACCTCCATGCAACTGGCCGACAAGGTTATTTCGCTGACCTGAGGTTTTCTATATAACGTTGGTAACCGGGCTGCCGGTGTCAGCTATGGCCAGCCTAACGCGATTGCCTGAGCCAAAGCCTTACTCTGACTTTTTGGTGAGACCTTCCTCTTCTTTCATCAGTTCCCGGGCTGTTTCCATCATTTGCCGCAGCTTCTGGTCCACCCGGTAATTGATGGTATCGGGTTCAAAGCCGCCCTCGGGCAATTCTTTACCCGCCTTCATGTCAGTCAGAATTTCCAAAGCCTCGTTTACCTGGCCCACAGCCCAGACTTTAAATTTGCCCTCCTGGACCGCATCCACCACTTCTTTTTTCAGCATCAGATCCTGGACATTGGCCTTGGGAATGATCACTCCGTGGGTGCCGTCCAATCCCCGGGCCTTGCAAACCTTGTAGAAGCCTTCGATCTTCCAGTTGACCCCGCCAATCGGCTGAAACTCACCGCGCTGGCTGATCGAACCGGTGACCGCAATATTTTGGGCCAGCGGAACCTCCGCCAGGCAGGAGAGCAGGGCCAACAGTTCGGCCCCGGAAGCGCTGTCGCCTTCCACCATACCGTAACTTTGTTCAAAGCAGAGGCTGGCTGACAGGGTCAGGGGCTTGTCCTGGGCAAAACAGCTCTTGAGATAGCCGGAGAGAATCATCACCCCTTTGGTATGGATATTGCCGGAGAGTTTGGATTCCCGCTCAATGGCCACGACCCCCTCTTTGCCCAAAGACACTGCGGCAGTAATACGGCTGGGACGGGCAAAGGCGTGATCGCCTAGCATATAGACCGACAGCCCATTGACCTGGCCCATTACCGAGCCGCTGGTTTCAATGGTCAGCATGCCCTCCTGAATAAATTCCTGCAGTTTTTCTTCGGGCAAGTCCGAGCGGTAAATCTTTTCGGCGATGGCCTTTTCCATATCTTCGGCCCGGATGACGTCATGGCCGTTGTTTCCGGCCCAGAAATTAGCTTCTTTGAGGATGGCGGTCACTTCCGCCAGTTGCAAGGTAAGCTTCTCTTTATGGCCGGCCAGTTCACCCGCATATTCCACCAGGCGGGCCACCCCGGTTTTATGGACCGGGCGGAGCTTTTCTTTCTCACAATAATTTCTCAAGAAGGCTGAAAATTTCTCCAGATGTCCCGCGGTGCGCCGCATCTCCCAATCAAAGTCGGCTTTGACCTTAAAGAGCTTGTGTAAATCTTCATCATAAGTATAGAGCAACTGGTAGAGCCAAGGACTGCCGGTTAAAATGACCTTGACTTTCAAAGGAATCGGTTCTGGATGCAAGGTCTTGGTAGTGATCATCCCCAGCTGTTCTCCCAGGTCCTCTATCTTGATCTCCTGATTTTTCAACGCCCGTTTCAGTGCTTCGTAGGAGAAATACCACTTTAACAGGTCCAGGACATTGATGATCAAATAACCGTCATTGGCCTTGTGCAAAGCCCCGGAGCGGATCAGGGTGAAATCAGTGACCAAGGCCCCGAATTGGGCCCGGCGTTCAATGCCCCCGAAAAGATTGGCATAAGTCGGGTTATTTTCTAGGATCACCGGGGCCCCTTTGGTCTCGGAGTGGTCAATAAAGACGTTTACCCGATACTGGGTAAAACTGGGTTCTGGGACGGGAATCGGAAAAGGCGTCGGGGTGGTACCGGGCCGACGTTTCAGGTCGTCGATATTTTTCAGGATATCTTGCTCAACCTGCCGTAAATACTCGCTAACTTCAAGATTTTGTTTATATTTTTCGATTAATTCTTCGATGCGGTGCCCCACTACATAAAGGGCAATATTTTGGTCCAGCTGCTTTTCCTCAGCTTCGAAATCCTTTTCCATCTTGCGGATTTTACGCAGCGCCTCAGTCATCTCCTGGTGTAAGGCATTAGACTTCTGGCGTAATTCCTCCCGTTCGGCATCGCTTAGGGACTTGAGTTCCTCTTCCCCCATGGGTTTGTCATCCTTGGCGGGGACGATCATCAATCCGGTCTGGGAGACATTGAGAATAAACCCTTCAGCTTTGGCTTTATTGTCCAGCTCCTGGAGGATGTCATTTCTCTCTTTATTAAATTTGCGTACCAACGCCTCCCGCCGGCTGGTGTAGTCTTCACTCTCAAACACTTCGGGGATTTGGACCTTGAGGGTCGAAATCAATTCATCTAAATCGTTTCCCAGTTCCTTACCCTTGCCAGTCGGCAGCTTCAGCGCTCGAGGTTTTTCCGGTTCTTTAAAATTATGGACGTAAACATAATCAGGGGGAGCCTCTTCCTTAGCCGCCAACTCGTCCACATAGGCCTTGATCATCTCGATCTTGCCGGTCCGGGCCAGGCCGACCACGAAGATATTGAATTCCGGGTCTTTCATCCCCAGGCCAAATTCCAGAGCATGACGGGCCCGATATTGAGCCACTACTTTATCCACCAGGGGTTTGAGTTCAGTTGTGGTTTCAAATCCCAATGAGTCTGGATCACAGACTCTGCGCAGGTCTTCTGACTTCAATTCCCAATCAGTTCGTGACATGTGTCCTCCTGAGGATTAAACCTGGCTAGCTTTGGAGATCGCCGCTGCACCAGGTCTTGTTTCCGGCTGGAGCCCTTTAAGATGATTATTTAAACTTGAATCAGCCGGGCAATAATTGCTCTCGCCTTCGAGCTGGATGGTAGTGTGCTCCAGGCCGAATCTTTCTCGGAGCACCTGGTTGATTTCCCTGAGAATGTCATCCCGATCACGGTACACTTGCACTACTGCCTGCATACTGAGGGCGTATAATCCACTGGTAATCGTCCAGATGTGAAGATCCTGAATCCGACAAACTCCGGGGACCTGGCTGATGGCAGACCGGACCTCGGCGTAATCAATGTGGCGGGGGGTGGCCTCCATAAGAATCTCGCTGGCTTCCCGAACCAACCGCCCACTGCCCAGAATTATCAACAGGGCAATGAACATGCTGACCAGCGGATCGAACCAGTACCAGCCCTTGAGGTACATCGCCAGGCCGGCGCCGATGGCCGCTAAAGATCCCAAGCCGTCGGCGAGCACGTGGAGGAAGGCCGAATGTAGGTTGATAGATTTATGCTGAGCCGGGTAGAGCATCAGGGCACAGCCACAATTGACCAGAATTCCTAAAATGGCAATCATTATCATGACCTGGCTTTGAACCAGCGGTGGATTGCCCAATCTCAAGAAGGCCTTGTAAATAATAACCCCGCCCAGGATGCCCAGCACCAAGCCGTTAATCAGGGCGGCCAGGATTTCCAGGCGGTAGTAGCCGTAAGTCTTACTCGGCGTTGGAGGCTTTAAGGCCCAGGTCAGGGCCAGCAGACTGAAGCTCAGGGCCCCGACATCGCTAAACATATGACCGGCGTCACTGATCAGAGCCAGACTGTTGGTCCAGAGGCCCCCCAGGAACTCGACCACTAAAAAGACCGCGGTCAGTACCAGGCAAAAGGCCAACCGTGGCCGTCCATGGCTTTCCACTCGAATCAGACCGGATTGGTGAGCCGATTCGGTCATTAACTATCCATCTTAATTTCTAAGATTTGATAAACCCTTAGTCCGCCAGGAGCCTGAATCCTGATCTGATCGCCGACCGCCCGACCCAACAGGGCCTGGCCGACCGGAGAGGCTATCGACAGGCGGCCTTGCCGGGCGTCGGCCTCATCTTCTCCTACTAACCGGTAAGTCAAAATCTGCCCGGTTAACAGGTTGCGGATGCGAACCCGGGAACTGAAGACCACCCGGGAGGGAGTCAGGTTGCTGCCGACCAGCACTTCCGAGTTGGTCAGCACCTGCTGTAGCTCCTGGATGCGGCGCTCCACCTGCACCTGTCGGGCCCGGGCCTCTAGATATTCATTATTTCTCTCTAGACGCCCCTCCTGAGCTGCTTCCATTACTTCGCAAAGAGTTTGAGGGCGCACGATATGCCTCAACTGCCGTAATTCCTGGAGCAGTTTTTCGTATCCGGACCTGGTTAGCAAAGATTTAGTCATAGTTTCAATTTAATATAATGCTACTCGCTTAGCTGAGCAACACCACTATTTGCCTTGGGGCTGGTTATATTCATATCTAAAAAGGCGGTAGGGGTCAAGAACGACTAGAGGAAATTAGCCGGGATTTTATGTTCACCCGATGCCGCCCTTTCCACCCTAATCCTTGACCTTAACCGCGGGTTAATTTATTCTGGTTACCAATCAGGAATCAAGCAACCCTGCAGGGTCGATAGTAAAAGCTTCAACAGAGCCAGCAAGCCCAGTTGGAAGAGCTTATCATGTTTTACCGCCTGGCCCCTCAGTTGATTATTCGCTCCGTTTGGCGGCCGTACTGGCCCCGGCCCGGCGACCAGGTATTGGTAATGCGAGCCGGGATAGCCTTCCCCCCTGGCCATCCCACAACTCAGCTCTGTCTGGAACTCCTGGCCGCGTCCCTGTTGGAGCAGCCAGCCGCAACTTTGCTGGACGTCGGCTGCGGCACCGGTATATTGGCCCTGGCCGGAGCCCGGATGGGCATTCCTTTTAATGTGGGAATCGATTTGGCGGCGCAGGCCATTCGGGCAGCCCGGGAAAACACCCGGCGCAATCATCTGACCGGCCCGGTGCACTGGCTGCAGGGTTCAACCGAGGCCCTCCAGGGCCGTTTTGAACTGATTCTGGCCAACCTGCCTTGGATGGTCTTGATGGAGAAGGCCACAGAATTGCAGCGTTTGTCAGTCCCTCAAGCGCGGCTGATCCTGTCCGGCTTCCGGGAGACCCGGGAAGAGGCGCTGCTAAATCTCTACTTGAACCAGGGTTGGCAATTAGCTCGGCGAGCCACGTTGGACCGCTGGGAAATAGAGCTTCCCCCGGAACGTAGTTTTACCTGGGTGGGGATGGTTCTGAGCCGCGGCAGACAGGGCCCTAAGGTGCAATAAGTGAGTTAACAACAAAATGGCTCCTGGTCAGACCGGGAGCCATTTGGGATTTATTTCAACCGGTAAACAAAATCAGACTGGCCGGATGGTTAGAACCGGACAAGTAGCGTTTTTGATCACCTTTTCAGCAACACTGCCAAAGATAGTCCGCTCCAGGCCAGTGCGGCCATGGCTTCCCATGATGATCATATCGACCTTTTCCTGGCGGGCTACTTCCAGAATTCTTTCGTCCGCTTTGCCAGTAGCTAACCTGGTCTCCACTTTGGGCAATGCTTTCAGATGGATTGCAATAAATTCCTTCAATTTTTTTTCGGCCCCAGTTTTGATCTCTTCCTGGAACCCTTTAATATTGGCATGGGGGGCATAAAAACTGGCGAAACTTGACACATCCGGGGTAACTGAAATCAGGTACACCGTGGCATCAAATTTCTTGGCAATAGTCACTACCCAGGGGACATATTTCTCGCAAGACTCACTAAAATCTATCGGAAATAGGATCTTTTGCACCTGCTGCTCCATAAACCTCAGCCTCCGTCGCTAACCGGCGAGATGCACGGTGAAATATAAATCATTACTATCAAGGCTCTGATCGGATGTCAAGGAAAAACCCGCCGTGCAGTTCGTATCTTCCCGGGCCTGGCTTTTCATGAGGCCAAGGGTTAGTCTTTAACGGCCCGGGCCCAGAGCAGCTCATAGGTAACCGGAATAGTCCCGTTTACCCGGTAAGCCGTTTCGTAACAGGAAATTATGCGGTTCAATAATCTGCGGGACAAAGGGGCAGGCCGGGGACTGGTTGCCCCCATGCCTTGGATGGCCTTAAGAAACTCCATCACTCCGGGAAAACTCACCACCAGCCGCTGCCGATGCACAGCTACCTGTTCAAAACCGGCCTGAAGTAAAAATTGCTGCCATTCATCTTTATCGACAAAGCCTGATGCCGGGATCGATCGGGGAGATGGGGCTTCGCCTTCACCACTGGAAAGTTGCTGCGCGGCCTGATCCAGGCTGATTGCCAGTTCCTGGAAGGTTTCCGGCCCTAAGCTAGAAAACATCAGCCAGCCCCCGGGATTCAGATGCTCCTGGTAGCTCCGGCAACTCTGAGCCGGCTGATTATACCACTGGAAGACCGAGTTGGAGGTGATTAAGTCAAAACGGCCCCGGAAGGGCTGCTCGCCATCTCCTACCAGCCAGTCTATCCGGGGGTCGTCACCCAGATGGCGCCGGCAGGCCTGAACCGCGGCGGCAGACAGATCCACTGCAGTCAGATGCGCCTCTGGAAAAGCCCGCCGCAATAAATGGGTCAGATAGCCGGTGCCACAGCCGATCTCCAGGATGCGGTACCGGGGCCGCTGCATAACCTGAAGATATTCCACCAGCTGCTCTGCCATATAGCGCTGCACCTGGGCATATTGGTCATAGCGGGAGGCCTGACGGCCAAAGTTGCGCCCCAATCGGCGTTTATCCACGGTCATTGACAAGTTCCATTAATAAGGCGTTAAATCTATCCGCCTGAGTTAAAAAAGGCAGATGCCCGGCATTTTGATAGATATCAAGGCGAGCCGTGGGAATCTGGGCTTGAAGGTAATAAGCCTGAGCCACTGGCGCTACCCGGTCCTGCTCGCCATGAACAATGATTACCTCCCCTTTTAACCTTCGCAGCCAGGGGCGCAGGTCCTGTTCCAGCAGATAATCCAAGCCCTGAGCCAAAAATTCCGGGCTTTCCGGCCGCGGCCACAGGGAAAGCCATTCCTGGTCATAGAGCTTTTCCTCTGGGGCCAGGCAAAGTTCGGCAAAGTCATGGACGACATTTGCGGGTTCGGACCACAGACGGCGGCGCATAGTCCGGACCAGGGCGGGAGGCGTGCCTAACCGAAAATCCGGCCGACGGCAGAAACAGGCGGTCACCCCCACCAACACCAGGGCCCGGGGGATATTTCTCATCCGGGCCACGGTCTCCAGGGCCAGCATCCCTCCCAGGGACCAACCTACCAGCACCGTGTCGGATAGGGGCAAGGGCCGCAGATAATCGTCCAGCCAGGCGGCCTCCCACAGCGGCAAGTCAGGAACCTGCAAATCCGCGACAGGGCTGAAATGCTCCTGTTGCCGTTGCCAGATGCGGCTATCCGCCGCCCAGCCATGCAATAGCACCAGGGTGGTCACGAACCCAAACCCAATACTTGCCCGACCTGAATGATAACCTTCACGGCCCCCTCCAGGGTTTCCGGGGCATGGTTGGCCCCCAGGGAAAAGCGGATGCGGGTCCCTCCCGGCGGCACCGTGGGGGGGCGGATGGCCACCGCCATGATCCCGGCCTGGCGCAATCGGTCGGCAAATTCCAGGGCTAACTGATTATCTCCCACTAATAGCGGAACGATCTGGGTCTCACTGTTTAAGGTGTTAAATCCGGCGGCCTGGAGTTTTTCCCGGAACTGGGCCGCCTGGCGCAGCAGCCGCTGGCGTCGCTCCGGCTCCTGAGCGACGATGTGGAGCGCGGCCTGAATCGCCCCCAACACCGGCGGCGGCAAGGCGGTGGAATAGATAAATGACCGGGCCCGGTTATATAGATAGTCGATCAGGCTATCCTCACCCGCCACATAAGCCCCAAAGCTGCCCAAAGCCTTGGAGAACGTGCCCATATGAATCTCTATTTCTTCAGCTACTCCCTGGGCTTCAGCCAGTCCGGCCCCCTGGGCTCCCCAGATGCCGGTAGCATGGGCCTCATCCACCATCAACCAGACACCATAGCGATTCTTCAGCTCGACCAGTTCCTGGAGCGGCGCCAGATCGCCGTCCACCGAAAACACTGTATCAGTGATGAGCAAACGATTTTTGACCCCAGCCGTCTTTTCCAGCAGCTCTTGGAGGCGGTTCAGGTCCCGATGCGGAAAACGGTAGAAAGTGGCCCCGGACAGCCTGATGCCATCAATAATGCTGGCGTGATTGAGGCGGTCCGACAAGATGACATCGCCGCGGCCCATCAGGGCAGCAATAATCCCCACGTTAGCCATATAGCCGGTGTTGAACAACACCGCCCGGGCGGTCCCCTTGAAGGCCGCCACTTGGGCTTCCACCTCGGCGTGCAGGGCATAATTGCCGACAATCAGCCGGGAGGCGGTGCTGCCGGTCCCCCAGCGTGCCGTGGCCTGCTGGGCCGCGGCGATCAGCCGTTCATCCAGAGCCAGACCCAGGTAGTCGTTAGACGACAGGTTTAGCAACCTGCGGTCCCCCACCCGCACCCAACCGCCGGGCAGCACCTGGTCGATGACCTGCAGATGCCGCCGCAGGTGCTGGCTTTCCAAAGCCTGGAGTTCCTGGGCCAACCTGGTTAAACGGGCTTGGGAGTCTTCCATGGTTGGAGCCAGTCAGATTGAGAGATTAGGGCAAGCAAGGCTTCCTTCAGCCTTTTCCTCTCCTTTGGGGTCTCAAGATCACGGATTTCGGGCACCTTGCCCAGGATCGGCCGGTTGGTCAGGGCGGCGATGATCCCGGGGTTGGTGCGTTCGGCTACTCCGGGTTGCTCGGGGTACTGATTAATAATTATCCCGGCCACTTCCAGCCCGGCCTGGATTGCCGCTTTGACCGTAAGGGTAGTGTGGTTGATAGTTCCCAGGCCGGGCCGGGCCACTATCACCAGAGGCAGACCCAGCCACAGGGCCAGGTCCAATACCAGGAATTCATGGTCAATCAGCGGCACATACAAACCGCCGGCCCCTTCTACGACCAGATAATCATAGCGGCTGGCCAGGTCTCGATAAGCCTGGGCAATGCATTCAAGGTCAATGCTCACCCCTACCTGGGCTGCGGCTACTGCCGGGGCCAGGGGAAGCTGCAAAACTATGGGGGTCAGCACCGACAACGGTTCTTCTAATCCGGCCAGCATCTGAGCCAGCCGGGCGTCGTCAGGGATCAGGACACCTTCAGTTTCCGCAGCCCCGCTCTGGATGGGCTTAAAATAGGCGGCCCGAACCCCCGAGTCCCGCAGCGCCGCGGTCAGCCCGGCGGCAATGACGGTCTTGCCCACCCCGGTATCGGTGCCGGTGACAAATATCCCATTGACTCGCGGGATTTCAGGTAAGGCCGTCATTACTATTCATCTTCCGGGGCCGGATGCAGACCTTGGTCAGCCAGCATCTGCAAATCCTCATCCGGCAACCGGCCTTTGGTGGTGAGATAATCTCCGGTCATCAAGGCATCGGCTCCGGCGGCAAACATCAGCGGGGCCAGGGTCCGTAATGTGGGCGCCCGGCCGCCGCAGATGATCAGGCGTTTATCCGGGAAGCTGAGGCGAAAGGCCAGGATTATCTTTAGGGCCTCCAGCGGCTCTAGAAGCGGCCGGTTCCCCATCGGAGTGCCGGGAATGGGATGCAGGAAGTTCAACGGAATGGAATCCACCGCCAATTCTTTAAGGGTCTGGGCCATTTCCCAGCGTTGGGCCACGGTTTCTCCCAGCCCCATAATCCCCCCCCCACAGACGGCCAGTCCGGCGGCCTGGGCCGCCCAGATGGTCTGCAGCCGCTCCTGGTAAGTGTGAGCCGTACAGATCTGGGGGAAAAAGGAGGCCGCGGTCTCCAGGTTATGATGGTAGCGGTGGACCCCGGCCTGGGCCAGGGCCTTTAAGAAATCAGGCGCCACGATCCCCAACGACACGCAAACTTTAAGGCTGGTGGTGCGGCGAATGGCGGCGATGGCACTTACAATAGCCTCCTGTTCCGGTTCCTTGACTATTCCCCGGCCCGAAGTGACGATGGAGAAGCGGGCCGCGCCCTGGCGGGCCGCCTGTTGGGCGGCCTCGACCATTTGTTTCTGGGAAAGCAGTGGATACCGTTTAATCTCCGCCCCCGACACCCTGGATTGGGCGCAGAAAGCGCAGTCCTGACTGCACAGCCCTGACTTGGCATTGATGATTACACACAGGCTGATGCCCTGCCCTACCCGACCTTCCCGCAGCGCACTGGCCTTTTTCATCAACGGCCATAACTCCGTTAAAGGCAGCCGAAATAGCTCGTCCCATTCGCTCCGATGCATAACCTTAGCCTTCGATTTTTATGCTCGCGATGAAAGATGCTAGATTCTGATCCAATTGTCAACCAAATAATTAAATCTGGTTAACAATAGCGGTTGCCTTGTCAATCCTTTCGGCGATGGTTAAAATATTTCAAATATAACGAGATTTTCGACCAGGGGGGAGTCGGAGGAGCGACAATGACAGCCTTTGCAATAAAGTTAGCCAACCGCAAACCGGTTGGTCTAAAAATCTTCGGCCTGCTATTGTTAATGGGAATAGCCGCAGGCTGTGCTCCGGTATTTTCTCAAGCCATGCTGGAGCAGGTCGACCGGGACCTGTCTTTCAGCGTCGTCGCCGCTGACCCAGAGGCTTATCAGGGCAAAAAGGTTATGTGGGGCGGGGTCATTGATCAGACCAGGCCCAAAGAAGATAAAACTGAACTGGAGGTGGTGCAAAAATACCTAGACCGCCGCCATCGACCAGTGGACAGGGATACTTCCTTGGGGAGATTCTTGGTAGTATACTCCGGGTTTTTAGATCCGGCCATCTACAAAGCGGGCCGGGAAATAACCGTGATTGGGGAAGTTGAGGGCTGCGAAGTACGTAAATTAGGCGAAACCGATTACCGCTACCCGGTAGTCGAGGCACTCTCCCTGCATCTGTGGCCCCGGCCAGTTGTTTATGAGCGTTATCCCTATTATTGGGGTCCACCGTACCCCTACTTTTATTGGGGCCCCTATCATTGGCGCCATCCCTGGTTCTGGCCGTGAGCCCGACAGGGCGGTGCTATTCCTGCAGCAGGCGCTGGAAAAGCTGGTTGACCAGCTTGGGGTTGGCCTGGCCCTTGGTCTTTTTCATCATCTGGCCGACGAAAAAGCCCATGAGCTTGGTCTTGCCCTCTTTATATTCGGCCACCTCTTTGGCATGGGCGGCCAGAATTTCCCGGGCCATGGTCTCCAGCGCCGCTTCATCGCTGATCTGCACCAACCCCCGGGCCTTGACTATGGCCTCTGCCTCCTGCCCGGTGGCAAACATCTCCTCAAAAACGGCTTTGGCCATTTTGCCGCTGATCGTCCCCTGCTCGACCAGGGCCAGCAGCCGGGCCAGGGCGACCGGGGTAACCAGGCAGGACTCAATACTTTGCTCCGCCTTTTTCAGTTCCCGCAACAGCTCGGACATTATCCAGTTGCTGATCTGTTTGGGCTGCGCCAACTTCCGGACACAGTCCTCAAAATATTGGGCCAGGGCCTTTTCCCCGGTGAGCACCCCGGCGTCATATTCTGGCAGCCCGTATTCCGCCATGAAGCGGGCTTTCTTGGCCTCGGGCAGTTCGGGCAGGGTCTGCCGGACCGCCTCGATCCATTCAGCCGAGACCTCCACCGGCACCAGGTCAGGGTCTGGAAAATAGCGGTAATCGTGGGCTTCTTCCTTGCCGCGCATCGAAAAGGTTTTGTTCTGCGACTCATCCCAGAGGCGGGTTTCTTGGACTACTTCTTCGCCGTTGAGCAGCAGCCCCCGTTGCCGCCGGATCTCATAGTCTAGGGCCCGCAACAGATGGCGGAAAGAGTTCATGTTCTTGAGCTCGGTGCGAATGCCGAATTCCTGGCTGCCCTGGGGGCGGAGGGAAATATTGGCATCGCAGCGCAGCGAACCTTCTTCCATATTGCCGTTGCAGATCTCCAAGTAAAGCAATATATTGCGTAAATTCCGGAGATACTCCACCGCCTCCTCAGGGCTGTGCATATCGGGTTCGCTGACGATCTCAATCAGCGGCACCCCGGTGCGGTTAAAATCTACATAACTTACCGGTCGTTGCTCGTCATGGATAAGTTTACCGGCGTCCTCCTCAAGATGGATGCGGCGGATTCGGATCCGTCGGCGCAACCCATTGGTTGCAATATTGATAAACCCGTGCTCGGCCAGGGGCAGCTCATACTGAGAAATCTGGTAGCCCTTGGGAAGATCAGGATAAAAGTAATTTTTGCGCGCAAAGCGGCTTAGCGGGGCAATCTGGCAGTTGGTGGCCAGAGCCATTTTGATGGCAAACTCCACTACTTGTTTATTCAAGACCGGCAAAACTCCCGGCATTCCCAGGCATACCGGACAGGTGTGGGTGTTGGGCGGGGCGCCGAAGCTGGTGCTGCAACCACAAAAAATCTTGCTCTGGGTTAATAATTGGGCGTGAGTTTCAAGGCCGATAACTGGTTCGTATTCCATCTCGTCTTTAACCCAGGAAATTAAAGTCAGGCTTAATATCTGTCCAGGATACTAATAAGAATCTCCCGGCTTCCCTTCCAAGACGCTTTGGCCAATGGAGGATTAGAGGTATCTTTAACTGATCTTACTATTTAACTAAACCTGCCGGGGCCAAGGAAAAGCCCTCCAAGTTATTATTTGCAGGGACTGGGTTTTTTATGTCGCGGCCAGACGGGCCTCGATCAGTTCGGCGGCCCGTTCTCCGGAGAGCAACATGCCCCCAAAGATCGGCCCCATGCGATTAGTGCCCCAGCTCGCCGTGGCCGCCATGCCGGAGACAAACAAGCCCGGATAGACCTCTTTGGTATACTCCACAGTTTGGGTTTCGCCGACATCGGCCCACATGGAGCGCTCTCCCATGATACCGCCGGTCTCGGTGAACAGCGCCGCCGGGGGGTTCTTGCGCAGGAAGACCTTAACGATATCGACATCGTGGCCGGTGGCGTCAATCACGTATTTGCTGCGGATGGTCATGGGATCAACATGGAGACCGGCAATTTCCACCGGCGTCCAGCCAATCACCAGACCGGTAACCCGGTTTTCCCGGACCATGACATCTTCGACGTGGATGCAATTGAAGACCCGGGCCCCGGCCTTCATGGTCTGCGACCCTAACGTGGTTACTGCTTCAATGGCGTCGGCGGTATAATAACCCTGGTCATAAGGCCGGGCGGTGATGCCTAGTTCATCCAAAATGCGTTTCGCCGGTTCCTGGAACACGATTTCGTTAAACATCATACCGCCGCCCCACATGCCGCCGCCAACCGTCAATTTGCGCTCAAAAACCGCTACCTTGCGCCGTTTCTGGCTCAACCGCCAGGCAGCTACCAGCCCTGACACCCCGCCGCCGACAATGGCGACATCCAGATCCACACAATCCAGCAACTTCTCGGTGAAGCGCTCCACAATCGCCCGAGTTATAATGACTTCATCCAAGGTCATGGGGTTATTCTCCTTTTTACAATTACTGAATAGACCAGCTAACTATTAAGGCGCTTAAGCTTACCAGCCTGCGCCTGATTCACCCTGGCTTCCCTCAAAGCTTGGGGCTTCACTCTGAAGTGGGTGGGCGTGGAGCCGCAAATAGATTATTCAGCTCTTGCCGCCAAGCCGCAAAGGACTTTTCCGCCACCAGGACATCGAGGGTTTGTTTTCCCTGTTGCGAGCGCACCCGCAACAGGTCCGGTGCCGGGGCCGCAAAGGTCTCCAGACTGAGAAGCGGTTCATCCTGCGCACCGCTGAGCTGGAGGGTAAACCTGGGAGCATCCGGGCTGGGGCTTTCCGAGGGCGCCAGCCGCTCATATTCCAGTTCCTTGAGCTTCCACAAAACTCTTCCCAGCTGCATTGCCGGTTTCTTCTCTACCTTACCATCCGGGAAAGAAAGACGCCAATCATCTTTTTCTTTAACCGCCTTAATCTGCTGCTCCGGCGGGCCCCAGCTCATTTTCTGCACTTCAGCCTCTTTGCCGCTCCACAGCCGGCGATCCTCCAGTCGGCTTTTTGAGGTCGGCAGTCCCTCCAGCATTTCCCGATCTACCTGAAATATCGGCAAACTTCCTGGTTTATGGGCATAGCACAGCTTATCTTTTTTGGCCCCTAACAGCAGGGTCTCCTTTTGCTCATCCTGCGAGATGGTGAGGCGCGCCGCTGGTTCTGGAGCCAGGCCATATACCTCAAGATTTTCAGGCTTCTCTGAGACAAATTCTTGGGCTCGCAAGCTGCTGAGCTGACGAAGTAAAGATTCAACCCTGTCCGAGCGGATACGGGTATCAGGACTGTCTTCCAAGCTCCAGGTTTCCGGCCCGGTTTTTTTCAGGTCTAAATCGAGCCTGGCGGTTTTAATTTGCAAGGCATTGGCCTGTTCCGGAGAGATGGTAAAAATAGTTTTATCTCTAAGAGCGGTAAGATTCTTGTCCAGTGTTTCTTTATCAACGGCACTGATCAATAATACCTTGCCGTCCCCTTGCTGCTGGGCATAATAGCTGCGGCCCCCGGGAACTTTGTGACCAACGCACAGTTGATGGGTCTCGGAATCGGCACTGAAGTCCACTACCAGTTCGGGATGGTCCAGCCCGTATTCCGATAACTTTTCCGGCTCGACTTCCAGCTGCCGCTGCTTTTCTAATCCGGCCAGGGTCTCCCGCAAGGAATTGACGGCCAAATCGTCCGCCGGGGTATGCAAGGGTTGGATAATTTTCCAGTTCTTGTCTCTGGTTAACTTGATTTCCTGGCTGTCCCGTTTCAGGGTAATGGTGGTAATTTTATCGGCCGGGAGCGAAAAGATTTTTTTGGCTGCCTGTTCTTCCGCCTCTTTTTGGGACTGATAGTGTTCCGAAATGAAAAAGGCCCCGGCCACCACCAACAGTACCACCAGGTAGGGCAAGAGCTTTTTAATCCTCATCGCCGCCGCCTCCGTCTCAGATAGGCATTTACTCCCGCGATTATCATGGCCAGCGGGGCCAGCACCAACGAAGACAGGAGCAACACCCAACTCTGGTAACCGGTAAGCATCAGGGGCTGGGATTTCTCCTCCTGCCGCCGCACCGTGATCTGCCCTTCTTCCTCAGCCAGAAAATTTACGGTATTTAAAAACAGATCGCCGTTGCCAGAAAGGTTAAAATAAGTATTAGCGGCAAAATCAGCATCGCCGAAAACCGCCAGGTAATCATTTTTATCTTGATCCCGACCCCTTTCTTTGGGTTGGTCTACCTGGCGGTCTGCTTTGGGCTCCGCCGGGTCAGAGGCCGGTTCAGAACCGGCCTGGCTTCCGGGGGGCTGGATTTCCGCCAGCACGGCCAGTGTAAAAGGCCCTTTCTGGTCTTCTGCGGCATCAAAACTGACCTTGCCGGCCTTGATCCAGTCCTGCCCTTTTTTGGTCCAACTGCTGTCCATGGTGGTCGCCAGGGCAAACAGATGAATTCGCTCTGCAGTCTGTTGGTTGAGGGTGAGCGGCCGCGCTAACGGAAACAGGGTCACCACATTGGTAAAATCCTCGGTTATTTTATGATCTCCATAATGGATCACCATGGGCATGGTGACGCTGGCCCCCAGGGCCTGGCTGACCTGGTTGACGTCCAGAATCATCCGTTCATCAATTTCGACCCCATGGGCGGCCAGCAAATCCTTGAGGCCGCCATCATTGAAAGGTTCCAAAAGGACCATCAGGCGACCCCCTTGGTCCAGGTAGGTTTTCAAGGCCGCAATTTCATGGGGAAACAGCGGTTTTCCCGGAGCAGCCACCACTATTACCGCGGCATCGGCAGGAACCTGGGGTTGGGAGATCAGATTTAGCGCCGCCACCTCAAATCCCTCATTTTGCAGGGCTTTAGCCGCGGTCTGGAAGCCGTTGCGCCCGGCATCGTCAATCCCGCGTTCGCCGTGCCCGGTGAGAAAATAGATTTTCTTCTGCTGAGGATTGAGCAACTTGCGGATGGCACTGGTGATCTCGTCCTCGGTGGTATTGTTGGCCAGGTGCTTGCGGCCCTGGTATTCCAGCAGAACATTGCCGGGATAGCGGAACCCGGCCTGTTTAGCTTTTAGGGGGTGGCGTTCCGGATCAACGAACTCATAGGTGATCAGTTGGTTCCGATATTGGTAATTTTCCAATAGATGTTTGGCCGGCTGACGTTCAGATTGACCCTCGGGATAAAACACCGTCATCTGCAGCGGTTCTTTGACCTCGCTCAGCAAGGTTTTAGTAGTCGGGGTGAGCGATTGACTTTTATCCGCGGTAAGATCCCACCGCCAATGATAGCGCTCTCCCAGCAAAGCCAGAAATATCAGAATGATCAGTACCACCATGACAGCCGTAGCCGATCCGGTGCCATAGATCAAAGTTCTTTTGGTTTTTGAATCTGCCATACCCATGCTCAACCTCTCCAGCGCCGGGATTCCAACTGGCGTTTGGTCAGAAACAAGGAGAAATAGATAAACATTAAATAAAAGAGCAGATCCCGGGTATCGAGCACCCCTCGGGAAAAGGTTTCAAAGTGGCTCATCAACGAAATATATCTGAAAAAGGACTGCCATCCCGAGGGCCCCAATTCTTCATACCAGCCAATGACCCAAAAGAGCAATAACAGGCCAAAGGTGACTACGGCGGCAATAATCTGATTTTCAGTGAGGGTGGAGCTGAACAGGCCCAGGGCTAAAAAGGCTCCCCCCAGCAAGAACAAGCCCAGGTAGCCGGTCAGAATCTGGCCCCAATCCAGGGGCATCACCCAGTTGAACACCAGGCCATAGATCAAGGTCAGCCCCAGCAACACCCCATAGACCAACAAGGCCGCCAGGAATTTCCCCAAAATCACCCCCCAATCGGTCAGCGGATAGGTAAACAACAACTCCGCGGTGCCAGAGCGCTTCTCTTCGGCAAACAGTCGCATGGTGACCAGCGGCACCATAAACAGCAATACCACCGCCAGGGTGCCAAACAAGGGGCGGAAGACCATCTGGGCGGGATTCAACTGCGAGGCCAGATAAGGATTCTGACTGGCCTGAAAACTGAGCAGATTATAATAGGCGATATTGGAGAAAAAGAAATACCCGGCCAGAATGAGAAAAAAGGTTCCGGTAAGGTAAAAAATCGGGGTGCTGAAATAGACCGCCAACTCTTTGCGCCAAACTGCCAGGCAACCGCTCACGCTGCTTTATCCTCCTCTTCAGTAACCAGGTTGAGGAAGACATCCTCCAAGGTGAATTCCTGGGCTTTGAGTTCCAACAGGTCCCAGCCGGCCTGAACCACGTGTCGGGCCAGGGTGGGCCGCAGTTCCTGGCCTTTGTCGGCCTCCAGCAGATAATTGCCGTTGCCGCTGGCCGTGACCGCCTTGATCCCCGGAAGAGCCTTGAAACTTGCCAAAATCTTATCCTCTGGCCCTCTCACTACCATGGCCAGGCGGGAACTCTCGCCTAACTGCCGGGTCAGGTTGGCCGGAGTGTCACTGGCGACTATCTGGCCGCGGTTGATGATAATCACCCGCTGGCAGAGCTGGCTTACTTCCGGCAGCACGTGGCTGCTTAAAAATACCGTATGGCTGCCCGCCAGTTCTTTGATCAACTGGCGGATCTCAACAATCTGGGAGGGATCCAGACCAATAGTGGGTTCATCAAGGATCAATAGCGGCGGCCGGTTGAGCAGGGCTTGCGCCAGCCCCAGACGCTGCCGGTAGCCTTTGGACAGCGAAGCAATCAAGGTATGACGAACCTCTTCCAGGCCACAGTCGACAATGGCCCGATCAATCTCGATCTTTTGCCGGCGGCTCTCCACTCCCTTGGCGCGGGCCGCAAAGGTCAAAAACTGGGTTACGTCCAAGTCCCGATAAAGCGGGACATTTTCGGGCAAATAACCCAGGGACCGCCGCACCTCCAGGGGTTGGGTCAGACAGTCATAGCCATTGATGCTGGCCGTCCCCGCACTAGGCGGCATATACCCCGCCAGGATCTTCAGAGTGGTGGTCTTACCGGCGGCGTTAGGCCCCAGAAAACCAACGATTTCGCCATCCCCGACCTCAAAGTTGAGCCTCCAGATGGCCAGGGTTGGCCCGTAATATTTGGTTAGATCTTTGATTTCAATCATCGCGGCCCCAAATCTCAGACCAGGCGGTGCTCTCTCCGCCGGTCCGATAATATCAAATTTAAATCATTATCAAAAAATCGATGGATCTGCAACAGTATTTAAAGCCAATTACCTCCCCCCGAAGGACGGAAGTCCAAATTAACGCATGCGATTAGGCCCTTAGCTCCAAACCAAAAGTTGTTAAGTTATGGTTGCCGCTAGTCAACGAGGGGATTGGCAGCAGGAAATTGTCTTTTCTAATTATACGCCCCCTCACCCCAGCCCTCTCCCCCCGCAGGCAGGGGAGAGGGAGAAGACATTGCCCAAACACCGTAGAAATTTTAGGCAAGAATACGAATGATTTTGCTCATTTCCTCTCTCCCTTGGAGGAAAGGACGCCCCGTAAGGCTCCTGCCGCCCGATTATTCTTATCCCCTCTCCCCCTTGGGGGAGAGAATAAGGGTGAGGGGGTATTAATCCTTCGGAGCTAAGGGCATAAACAGTTTAATGGATTAAGCCCCCTTACCCCCTTTTCTAACCTGTCAAGTTAATATTTAGCAAGGCAAATTAACTGCTTAGCTCAGACCCAGGATATCTCCCGATCCATTAGATATTTTACAATTATGTCTATAATTATCTCTATATTATACAAATAAGTAATATATAAAAAAGTTAAGTTGCTGATTTGTATATATTTTATTTTTGGAACCATTCTTGCCTGTAATGTAAAGCTAATTACCACTCAAAGGAGGGCTGAAGATGATCAATTCGGCCGACACTGCTTTTGTCCTGTTTTCTGCCGCCCTGGTCATGCTTATGCTTCCAGGGCTGGCCCTGTTTTATGGCGGCCTGGTCCGGACTAAAAATGTCCTAGCCACCCTGATGCAAAATTTTATTGTCTTAGGGCTCATCGGCGTCCAGTGGGTGCTATTCGGCTATAGTCTGGCCTTTGGACCTGATCTGGGGGGCATTATTGGTTCGCTGGACTGGATCGGTCTGCGCGGGGTCGGCTTGGAACCGTTTCCCACCTATTCCGAGACCATCCCCCATCAAGCTTTTATGATTTTTCAGGCCATGTTTGCCATCATTACCCCGGCCCTGATCACCGGCGCCTGGGCGGAACGCCTGAAATTCAGCACTTATTTAATCTTTACTTTATTATGGGCTACCCTGGTCTATGACCCGGTGGCGCATTGGGTCTGGGGCGATGGTGGTTGGCTCAAAGAGCTGGGGGCCCTGGATTTTGCCGGAGGCACGGTAGTCCACATCAACGCCGGGATGGCCGCCCTAGTCGCCGCTTTTGTCGTCGGCCGCCGCCAGGGTTATGCCAAGGAGGCCTTTATTCCTCATAATCTCACCATCACCATCCTGGGGGCCGGGCTGCTCTGGTTCGGGTGGTTCGGCTTCAATGCCGGGAGCGCGCTGGCCTCGGGCAGCCTGGCGACCACTGCTTTTGTCGCCACCCATGTGGCTACCGGCGCCGCGGCCTTGGGCTGGATCATTACCGAATGGTTTGTCCGCGGCAAACCCACTACCTTGGGGGCGGCCTCGGGGGCGCTGGCCGGGTTGGTGGCCATTACTCCGGCCGCCGGCTTTGTCGGGCCGATGTCCTCTCTGATCATCGGCGCCCTGGCAGGCATCCTCTGCTATCTGGCAGTGTTGGCCAAGGTAAAGCTGGGCTATGATGATGCGCTGGACGTAGTCGGGGTGCACGGCATCGGCGGCCTCTGGGGGGCTCTGGCCACCGGGCTGTTTGCCTCCACCGCGGTCAATCCGGATGGGGTCAACGGGCTGTTCTTCGGCAATCCGGCCCAATTGGCAGTCCAGGCCCTAACGGTACTGGTGGTTATGGTCTATGCTGGTATCGTCAGCTGGGTCATATTTAAGGTATTGGATCTGATCATGGGGCTGCGGGTCAATGCCGAAGATGAAATCGCTGGTTTAGACCTTACCGAACACCAGGAAGCTGGTTATACCCTGTAGAAATCAATTGGAGGTAAAGACATGAAAAAGATTGATGCCATCATCCAGCCTTTTAAAGTTGAGCCAGTCAAGGAGGCCTTACACGCAGTCAGTGTTCAGGGCATGACCGTGGTCGATGTCAAGGGCTTTGGACGCCAGAAGGGCGTCCGGGAGGTTTACCGGGGCATGGAGTACCAGGTGGATCTGATCCCCAAGGTGAAAATCGAGATAGTGGTGCCGGATGACAAAGTAGAGACCATCGTTGAGACCATCATGGCGACGGCCCGCACCGGCCGCATCGGCGACGGCAAGATTTTCATCTATCCGGTGGAAGAGGTCTACCGCATCCGGACCGGAGAAACCGGGGAAGAGGCGGTCTAAAGGTATTTAAATACCAGAATGATTTTAATCAAACGAGGTCAATGATGCGAGAACTAACCTGTTTATTACTAATCGGTTGTCTGCTGGGGGTGATCAGCGGCAGTGCGGTTCAGGCTGAAGAGGAGAAGCCGTGGGCTGAAGTGTCGGTGGATATCCTGAGCCAGTACATCTGGCGGGGCTATGCCTTGAGCCGGGATAGCGCCGTCCTGGAGCCGTCCATAACCATCGGTTACAAGGGCTTTGCAGTAAATATCTGGGGTAACTTTGACACGGATCAGCAAAATCCCTTTTTCCCCCTCAAAGATGGGGCCAAGTGGAATGAAACCGATCTGACTCTGTCTTATAGCCGGGAAGTTTATAGCGGTGCAGCCATCAAGTCCATCACCCTGAATGTGGGGACTATTTATTATGTCCTGGACGGGGTCGATGATTCCTGGGAGCTGTTTGGGGGCTTGGCTACCGACATCAATTATTTCACCCTGGCAGTGACCGCTTACCGGGAAGCTTCCCACTATCCCGGGTGGTGGCTGCAGGTCGGTCTGGGGCGCAGCTTGGCCATGCCCTTTGCCGACGCCACCCTGAACCTGGGCCACGATGTCATATTCCAGTTTTCCGAGGACAACGCGGCTTATCCCGACCCCGACGACCCTGATCAGGCCTTCGAAGGTCCCCTGGCCGGGCATCTTTATGTCTCCATGGATTTCCCGGTCCACAAGTATATTACCCTGAGCCCCAAAGTTGGCTTCTGGTATGCCTTGGGCGGGGATGCCACCGGAGTGATCCGGGGCCTTTCCTGGGATGGAGAGCAGAACCACATTTATGGCGGTCTGAACCTGGCCTTTGCTTTTTAAGTGGATCGGAGGCCAGTCGCTGTTCAAATCTGTGATCTTCAATAAAGGAGGGTATAAATGTGTGGTATAGCTGGATGCATTGGCGTTTGCGATGAAAAAACCATCAACCGCATGCTGGATGCCATGATCCAGCGCGGGCCCAATGACCGAGGTATTCATAAGCACCGGAATAGCGTCTTCGGCCACACCAGGCTTGCTATTGTCGATGTGGCCGGAGGCCACCAACCGATCCTGGCCGCCAACGGCACCGCCGGTATTATCTGTAATGGCGAAATTTATAACTTCCGTCAGCTCCGAGACCAGCTGATTTCCAAATATCGCTTTACTACCAACTCAGATTCGGAAGTCGCCTTGCATCTTTATCGGGACAAGGGACCGGAGAGCGTCCAAGAACTGGATGGCATGTTTGCTTTCGCCATCTTTGCTGGTGACGATTTCATGCTGGCCCGGGACCCGATCGGCATCAAGCCACTTTACTACGGCTACGTGGATCAGAAATTATACTTTGCCTCGGAGCTGGGGGCCATGAGCCTGGCCGGGGTCAATCTGGTCCACGAGTTCCCCCCGGGGCACTACTATACTCCCCAACAGGGTTTTGTCCAGTATTATCAAGTCCCCCCAGTCCAGGAGGAAGAGTTCACAGATCTGGAAGAGGCCTGTGACCAAATCCGCCGCACTTTCATTGCGGCGGTAAAAAAGCGCCTTTTGGCCGACAAAGAAATTCACGTCGGCTCCTTCTGCAGCGGTGGCCTGGACAGCAGTCTGGTGGCCGCCATCGCTGCCGAGGAGATTCCCCATCTGCATACCTTTGCAGTGGGCATGAAGGATGAACAAGGTCAGATCAGCGACGATCTCAAGGCGGGCCGCATGGTGGCCCGGCATTTCGGCTCCACTCACCACGAGCTGATCTTCAGCGAGGAGGATTACTACCAGGCCTTGCCTCAAGTGATCTATAAATTAGAGAGTTACGATCCCTCCCTGGTGCGCTGTGCGGTGCCTTGCTATTTCACCTGTAAACTAGCGGCCGATTATGTCACGGTGGTCCTCACCGGTGAAGGCGCGGATGAGATCTTTGCGGGCTATCACTACATGAAACATCTGCCCGTCGATCAGGTTAACCTTGAGACCCGACGCAACTTGACCAGCCTGCATAACATCAATTTGCAGCGAGCTGACCGCATCGGCATGAACTTCAGCCTGGAGCTCAGAGTCCCGTTTTTGGACCTGGCCATGGTCGACTTGGCTATGAAGATTCCCCCGGAGTGGAAGATCAAGAAGCAGAATGGCAGCGCTATTGAAAAATGGATTCTGCGCCAGGCTTTTGCCGGCACCGGCTACCTCCCGGATGAGATCCTGTGGCGCTACAAGCTGCAGTATACCCAGGGAGCGGGCTGTGAGGGTTTAGGGGAACGGCTGGCGGCCCAGGAGATCAGCCATGAGGAGTACGAAAGGATCAAGGCCCAATATCCGCAGGCAGCAATCAACAGCCGCGAAGCCGCTTACTATTTCCAGATCTTTCGCCAATTCCATCCCCAGGACTCAGTCCTGAAGTCCATCGGCATCTGGCAAGGCTTTGATTTCGCAGAAGAACGGGAGCACGTCCAGGGCACGGTCGACGGCTACCGGAAGCACAAGTATTGACCTAACTCGGTTAATTGTAGAAAAATCTTTTTTCTTTGAACCCTTAATAATAGATCAGGGTCTATAAAGGAGAAACCATCCCCCGACCGCCAGCCTGATAAAAATATAGACCGTGGCCTTATAATCTGGATCAGGGGATTAAACCGGCTTGGCAAGTCGCAGCAGCAGATAGAGAGCCCCGGCCCCGCCATCATAGGGCTGCGCCGTGGCAAAGGCCAGCACCTGGCGGCGGAAGCGTTTCGAGGTCAGCCAGGATTGCAGGTGTTTCTTGAGAACTGGAATCTGATCCGGAGACCGGTGCCCGCGGCCATGGACCACCAGTACAGTACGATAGCCCCGAGCCCGGCAATGGGCCAGAAATTTTTCCAGGCTGTCATGGGCCTGGGGGACGCTCAAGCCATGGAGATCCAGGTAATCCTGCACCGGGAAGGCCCCGGCCTTGAGATCGGCCATAATTCTGGGGTTTAAGGACGGAACCTGGCCTTGCATGTACTCATCGGTAAACGATAGGTCAAAATCGCTCTTGCCCGCAATCAGCTCATGCAGTTGCATCAGGGATTCCCGGTCCTCCTTATCCCTAGACAACACCGGTCGGGGGCGAACCCGGGATGAAACCATATAAGCCCCTTGCCGGGGCAGAGGACGCACTTGATGCATGGCTTCCTGGAAGAGCAAGTGATCGTCTCGCTCCCCTCGCAATCGGGGCGGGCTGGGCTTGGTGGTCAGGTGAAACTGGCGGCCTTTGAGCAGGGAATCCAGATGTTGAAAAGGCCGATGCAGACCCCTCTTACGGTAGGCGGAATTTGGCGGGCCTTTCCCATTACTTTGGAAACTTTGGCCATCCATCGGGCTGTCCTTCCCTAAGCAAAAAGCCTGCCCCGCTGGGACAGGCTTTTTTTTTTGGCCTAAGCTCTGATCGGCCTCCTTATAGGCCAACGATATTACGGTGCAATTCTCGAGTCTTTTCCCAACGGGCCCGATCCCGGTCGGCAACCAGAGCGGCTAACCGATCCTGGATACGTTGATAGATTGGCCCATTGATGTCGTCGCCGCGCAAATGGCCATCGATTAACTTCCGGTAACAGCAGATCATCTTGCCAATCATGGAGATTGCGTATTCCCGTCCTTGGACCTTAAGAGTGGCCAGGCCTAAGTCGATGTACTGTTTCAATTCATCGCCCATAATGGCGAAGGCGAGGTTGGGATCGCGGCGGACCCGTTCATTGATCTCGGCAATGCGCGCCTCGCTCACCCCTCGACGGGACAGCACCTTGCGCCGCTGCTCATCGGTAAGCAGGCAGAGGCGGAAACAACTGCCGCTGCGGTCCGGCCAACCCTCGTATTCGACGATCTCATTGCCGTCCTCATCGTAATAAACTTTACGGACGTAGGAATCGGCTATCAGTTCATGAAAGAGACAGTTACCCACCCCGCCAATGCAGCGATTGCCATGGATCAGCACTTCGGTTTTAATCCCCAGGCTATCGGCCTCCTGCTTGAAGCGCCGCAGTTGCTCCACGGTCTTGATTTCGGTGGAGGCCACGATCTGGGTGACTCCCAGAGCCTGATAACGGGCCATCTCTTCCTTGGTTCGAATGTTACAGCCCACACTGGCATGAATGACTAATTCCGGGTAATGCCGGTGAATTAACTCGATCAAGGCAGGGGTTTTGACAATCACCCCCTCAATGCCAAAATGGGCATATTTCCCAACTTTTTTCAGCGCCAGTTCCAATTTTTCTTCAGGAACCGCAGCATTTAATGCCACCCGCACTTTGCGGTGATAATCATTGCCAATTTTTACAGCTTCGCTGATTTGACTGTCTTCTAATTCCCAAGCACATTTGCGCCGACTAAATCCTTTGGAACCGACATACACCGCGTCAGCACCATTTTTAAAAACCGCCTCTACCATTTCCAGGCTGCCGCCTGGTGCTAATAATTCATTGGTCATTTCCAAGGCCTCCCATAGGTTGCAAATTCACACGATCCCATATCCACCTTTCCCGATATGGTTCTGCCTTCACCTAGGGCCTTGTTCATTGCAGACAAGTGTCCTGGTTTGTCTAAATATATTTTAATCTTAATCCCCGCAACTGTCAAGCCTGGGGGCCGGTTATTATGAACCAATGGCAATTCAATGTCCCGATTATCCATATTAAATTTAAGACTGCTTCCCCAAGGTGAAAAGATTTTCTGAGCCCCTAGACCAGAATTTTTTCCCCTCGGCTCCATTTACTATAAACCCAGCAACCGCCAAGTTTTAGGTTTATTTAACAACTTAATGACGCAGATAAGTCAGGGCCAGAACCAGAGCCAACCCGAACTCCACGCTAAAAGTGAGAAAGTAGATCAGCAACTCCATGCGGGAGCTATAATCTTCTTCATGCAAGATGCGGTTGGGTTCCCGCAGGATTTCCCAAGAGCTTTGTTCAATTATGGCCATTGTCTGCGACTCCTTTCCAGCTTATCTGCACTAGGACGATCAATCTGGCCCAAAAATTCGTCATGTGAATTATATCATTAATTTCGATCTAAATAAAATAAAAAACTTCCTGATCGCTGTATTTCTGGCTGAACTTAAACCGGTCCCTCACCTCAGACCACGTTTCGAATCGACCGCCACAACCTTTTTAGAAAGCCTTCCGGCGGCACGGATTTCAGATTGTTGGCGGCCTTGGTGTCCCCTTGGGCGGCGAATTCTTTCAGCAACTCCTTCTGTTTTTGGCTCAAGTGGCGCGGAATCACCACATGGCTTTCCACCAGCAGGTCGCCCCGACCATAACCCTTCAAAACCGGTATGCCCTCCCCTTTCAGGCGGATGATCTCTCCCGGTTGGGTGCCGGGATGGATGGTCACTTCTTTGTCGCCGCTCAAGGTAGGAATTGTCACCCGATCCCCGAGTGCTGCCTGAACAAAGGAAATAGGTAATTTTAATCGAAGGTTATAACCCTCCCGGTCAAACAGTTCATGGGGCCGGACATGCATAACGATGTACAAGTCCCCTGGCGGACCACCATGGATACCGGCATCGCCTTCCCCGGACATGATCAGGTGGGTGCCATTGTCGACCCCCGGAGGGATTTTGACCGAAAGCTTTTTCTTTTCCGGTACCCGCCCGGTCCCCCGGCATTTGGGGCAGGGTTCAGCAGTGATTTCGCCTTGGCCATGGCAGCGAGGGCAAGTAGTGCTAATCCTTAAAAAGCCATGGCTGCTGATTATATGACCGCGGCCGCCGCACTGCGGGCAGGGGATCTTGTGGGTCCCCGGCCGGACGCCGCTCCCCCCACATGATCGACAATTAGCCGTTCGGGTAATTTCGATGTTGATCTCGGTCCCCAGCGCGGCATCGACGAAATCCAGATCTAAATCATAACGCCGATCCACCCCGGCCTGAGGCCCAGGTCGGCGGGCATGCAGGCCGCCAAATCCAAAGAGGTCTTCAAAGATATCGCCAAAGGCCCCAAAGATATCGGAGAAATCACGGAAGCCGGTAAATCCAGTGTCGCGCAGCCCTTCATGGCCGTACTGGTCGTACAGCCGCCGTTTTTGTGGATCGCGCAACACCTCGTAGGCCTCCGAGGCTTCTTTGAACCGATCCTCAGCCTCTTTATCACCGGGATTGCGATCCGGGTGATACTTCAGGGCCAGTTGCCGGTATCTCTTTTTGATGTCCTCTTCTTTCGCGTCCCGCGGGACTCCCAGAATTTGATAATAATCTTTGTGAAATTGTACCATATATTTCTATGTCAGCCGCTTTTTGACGGCCCGAATCTTGTCATCCAGGTGGACTATCTTGTCACGGCGGTCATCAATGGTCAGATGGGTGAGGACCCGCTTGACCCCGCGGTTAAAAGGCAATTCGTGCAGCGCCTGGGCCACCTGTAACAACTGCTCGACGCTGCCCTCGACAATTGTCCCCATATCAGTCAGATAATGAGGAAGTTGCTCTTTTTGCAAGTATTGCACTACTGCCGCAATATAGTCACCCACACTGGTCTGCCCTAGCCCCAGGGGAACCACGCTGATTTCCATAATGGCCATGATCTCCTCCTGAGCTATTTAATTGCAGGAGTTTGCCTTCACCAAATGGCTTAATGTTTTCATTTTCAGGAATTGGCGGACAGTTTTCTTCAGGAGCTCCAGGTCGGAACTTTTCAACACTATACCATCGGCCCCCACCGCATTGGCTGGCAGAGAGAGATTGTAAGCGGAATAGAAGATCACCGGGGTCTCTTTGGCAGTGCCTTTTATAATGCGCAAAGTCTCCATCCCTGACATATCGGGCAACAACAGCTCCAGAACCACGAGATCAGGATGAGCCGAATCCATCAGGCGGATCAATTCCCGGCCATCGGAAGCGACTACGACCTCATATCCTTCCTCTAAAAACTCCTCTTGACAGAGCATTTGGATATGCGGGTCGCTGTCACCAAACAGGATCCGGGCCATGTGGTCCTCCTTTACCAAGCTTGATCTCAGTTTAGGGACCAGCCAACAATAGTTCCTGGTCTAATTATTTTGATCGCTTAAGGCAATAATTTTTACCGTAACGTGAGATTGCTTTGCCCTGTTGGACTAATACAGCAAAGAATCCGCCTACTAACCCGGCAGCACCTCCTCCCACTGGACAACCGAATTGACCGCAAAACGGGCACACCGAAGACATGGCGTATATCCCTGAAAAGACCAGCCACCATCTAAAAAATCTTATTAACCAGCTGATCCGGGGATCATGATAAACCCGGCTGTTTGCATCAGTTAAGTCTGGCTTGACCAGCTGCATCTTTCCACAACGTGCCCAAAAAATAGCCGAATTTTAATCTGTTAAAAATATTCAAAATAATTATAATTACTAATCAGATTTTTGTCCACCCATAGATAAAAATTTTTGGACAAGAATCTTAAGAGCCCTGATCTGTTCGGCGCCGACGCTTCCAGCGGGCGCTTAACTCTTTCTCCTGGCCTTCTTCACCCGGTTCATAGAACCGCTCCCCTTCCAGACCTTCTGGAAGGTAGTTTTGCGGAATATAATGCCCGGGATAGTCATGGGGATATTTGTAGTCCCGGCCATGCCCCAAGGCCCGGCCATCCCGTTTGGGGTCCCGCAAATGTATAGGGACCTCGGTTATCCCCTGCTCGCTGACCAGTTGTAAGGCCCGAAAATAGGCCTGGGTGGAATTGCTCTTGGGGGCTAGGGCCAGATAGATAGTCGCTTGCGCCAGGTGGTATTGGGCCTCGGGAAGCCCTACCCAGGAGAGGGCTTGGGCCGCGGCCGCTACCTGGACCAGGGCCTGGGGGTCAGCCAGGCCGATATCTTCGGCGGCCAGGATAAACAGGCGGCGGACAATAAATTTGGGGTCCTCTCCGGCCTGCACCATGCGGGCCAGCCAATAAAGGGCGGCGTCCACATCAGAGCCGCGCACGCTTTTGATAAAGGCCGAAATGGTGTCATAATGGGCGTCGCCGTCCCGGTCATAAAAAATGGCCCGGCGCTGTATCGATTCGGCCGCCACCGCCAGATCCACCCGGAGGCGGCCATCTGAACCTGGAGAAGTGCTTAACACCGCCAGTTCCAGGGCATTCAAGGCATTCCGGGCATCGCCGTTAGCCATTCGGGCCAAGTGGCGCATGGCCTCGTCATCAATGTCAACCGGGTAAGAGCCCAACCCCCGCTCCCGGTCTTCCAAAGCCCGGCCCAGCAGCACCAGAATATCGGCTTCGCTTAAGGAATTAAACACAAAGACCCGGGCCCGGGAGAGCAAGGGTCCGATAATTTCAAAATAGGGATTTTCGGTGGTAGCGCCGATAAGCGTCAAGGTCCCGGCTTCCACATGGGGCAGCAAGGCATCCTGCTGGGCCTTATTAAACCGGTGAATTTCATCGATCAATACCAGGGTCCGGACTCCGCTGGAACGGCGTTGGTGGGCCTCGCTGACCAGTTGCCGGATCTCCTTGACCCCACTCATCACCGCGCTCAAACTCTCAAAATGGCTGCGAGTGACCGCGGCAATCACCTGGGCCAGGGTGGTCTTACCACAACCCGGCGGCCCCCAAAAGATCAGCGACGAAAACAGACGGTCGGCCTCAATAGCCCGCCGCAGCAACCGGCCGGGCCCCACCAGATGCCCCTGGCCGACGAATTCGTCCAGATTACGGGGCCGCATCCGGGCGGCCAGGGGCATCGTCCCGGTGTCGATCACCGGCACCAGGGTGGGAGAGGATGAGCCCCTTCCGGTTTTTTTAATTTTATTGCTGAGAATTATTGAGCCTCCGGTATTCCACTCTTAGGATTTTATCAATTATTTGATCTTAATAAAAGGATAGCGGGCTTTCATCTCCTGGGTGACCAGGCCAATACCGCACTGATTGTGGATTGTCTCAATTATTATAATCTTATCGGCTTGGTCAAAGTCGATATGACAATTCTGGCCCCGGCGGGCACACTCCTCTTTCAGAAAGGCGTCTAATTCCTGCTCTACGGCCAGACTGGAGAGCTCGCCCTTGTGCCCCCGGCGTTTCATCCGCACATAAAACCGCGCATCGCCGATCTCGCCAAGCAGCTGCCGGGTGGCTTCTTGAAGCTGGGGCAGGAGATTTTCCAGGGTAAAAGGGAAAACCTGGCGGACCGGCACCACGGTACTGAGAACCTCGGAAAGTTCCGGGTCTTCTTGCCACTGACGGTGCAGATGGTCAAGAAACTCTGCCACCTCCGGCACCCGGCCGACGAAGACCTCATGGAATCCGGAGCTCTGAAATTCTCCCAGAACGCCTATTATCCGGAGCAGCTGCCGGCCGCGATTCATATAGGCAGTCAACACCACGTTCCAGTCTTTCATGATTAAAGTATAACCCAACAGCTGAAATTTGTATGGTCGGCATGTCAGCGATGACTGGGTTGGTCTCCCAGTCGCGGATACTGCTTGTTATCTTATAATTTCTCTGATATACTGGCAAGGAAAAGAAAATTCTAAAAGAGATAGCTTTCCATGTTCGGTTATAATTTCACCACCCTGATCATCATTTTGGTCATTGCCCTGCTGTTGTTTGGCCCCAAGCGGCTGCCCGAGTTGGGGGATAGCATCGGCAGAGCGATCCGGGGTTTCAAACGGGCCACCGAAGAAGAACCTGAACCATTGCCCAAAGAGAACCAGGCCGCCGCCGAAACCGAAGTCTGCCCTCAATGTCATAAGGAAAGTCCGACCGGCTTTGCATTCTGTCCGCATTGTGGCCACCGCCTCAAGGAGGATGTTCAGGCCCGATAACAAGGATAGCGCATCATGTTTGGGATTGAATTCCCCGAATTAATTCTACTGCTGCTCCTGGCGTTAATCCTCTTTGGCCCTCAAAAACTGCCGGAATTTGCGCAGAGTCTGGCGCAAATAGTCCGAAAATTCAAACAGGCCAGCGCGGAGTTGCAGTCCGCCCTGCCCTCGCTTTCTGATCAGAACGATAGTAGTCCCTCCCCTCCCAGTCCTTATCAGGACCTGGTCTGCCCCCAATGCCATCAGCATCTGAGTCACGACTTCACTTTCTGCCCGGCCTGTGGCCACCGTTTAAAACAAGGGCCCGGCAATCAACAGGCCCTGGCTTCATAACCGGGCTGCTGGCGGGCAAACCTGATGGAACCCGACTATGACATCATCATCATCGGGGCCGGTCCGGCCGGGCTGTTCGCCGCTCTGACCCTGGCCAAGTCAAATCGCTACCGGATTCTGCTGCTGGACCAGGGCAAAGATATCCAGGCCCGGCAGCACCGGGAACCCGGAGATCTGCTCTGCGGCTGGGGCGGGGCCGGGGCCTACAGCGACGGCAAACTCCTGCTCACCCCGGAAGTGGGTGGCTTTCTGGCAGAATTGCTGCCCCTGGCCTCCTTACAAAAGCTGATCCAGGAGGCAGATGCGATATACGTTCAGTTCGGGGCGCCGGACCGCCTGTACGGCGGCGATTCCGAGGCGCTGGAACTGCTGGAGGTGCAGGCCCGTCATGCCGGGATGACTCTGTTGCCGACCCGCCTGCGCCATATCGGTACCGAGAATTGCCTGCTACTCCTGACCCGCCTGCGCCAGCATCTGGAAGGGCAGATTGACATTCGCACCAACTGTCGGGTGGCCCAGATTTTGGTTCATGATCATCAATTGCAGGGAGTCCAACTGGCTACCGGCGAGCAGCTCTCTGGCCGTTTTGTCATCGCCGCGCCGGGCCGGGCCGGAGCTGAGTGGATCAGGCTAGAGGCCCGGCGTCTGGGCATTCCCGCCATCCCCAGCCCGGTGGATATCGGCGTTAGGGTGGAAGCCCCGGCCTCAGTGCTGGCCCCCCTAACTGAAGCCGCCTATGAAGCCAAGCTCATTTATTATTCCCGGACCTTTGACGATAAGGTGCGGACCTTCTGTATGAATCCCTACGGGGAGGTGGTGCTGGAGGACTTGGACGGCCTGCTCACAGTCAACGGCCACAGTTATACCTACCGCAAATCGGAGAACACCAATTTTGCCATCCTGGTCAGTTCAACCTTTACCGAACCGTTTGACGACCCGATCAGCTATGGCCGCTATATTGCCCGGTTGGCCAACCTGCTGGGCAAAAGGGCCCTGGTGCAGCGGTTGGGGGACCTGCAATCCGGCCGCCGCTCCACCCCGGCCCGCCTGGCCCGCTGCATTACCACCCCTACCCTCTCTGAGGCCACTCCCGGGGATTTAAGTTTCGTTCTCCCATACCGTTACCTGATCAACATTCTGGAGATGCTGGAGGCCATGGACCACCTGGCTCCGGGCATCAACTCCCGCCATACCCTGCTCTATGGCGTCGAAGTCAAATTCTATTCCAACCGCCTTAAACTGACCCCGCAACTGGAATCCAGTATCCCCAACCTGTTTATCATCGGCGACGGCGCCGGCATCACCCGCGGGCTGATCCAGGCCTCAGTCACTGGCTTGGTCGCGGCCCAGGCCATCACCGCCCGTTTTTAGATTACCAGAAATTTGGAAAAAAACTTCGCTGGGGAGAGGGGGCCAGGGGCCGCTAGTCATCCGGCCCTCCCCTCAATTTACCTTAATCTTTATAATCAGCCGGTCAATGGCCGCCTGCCAAGCTAACTTTTACTTCCCAGCCGGGCTTTTTATCTTTAAAATAATCACCAGGCTCAGAAATGCCTGGATTTAGGTCAAGCGCCTGGATTTTTTTTAGGCTGATCGATGAGAATACCACAGCAACTGGCAAATATTCCCCTTTTTGAGGGGCTGCCTGAGGAGCACTATGCCGATTTGGCCGCCATAGTTATTGACAGAAATTTCCGGAAAGGGGAGACGATTTTCTCCGAGGGCGATGCCGGCAATGGCTTTTACGTGGTGGTGGCTGGCCGGGTAAAAATCTTTAAGCTCTCCCGGGAGGGCAAGGAACAGATTTTACACCTCTTTGGAGCCGGGGAACCCTTCGGCGAGGTGCCGGTGTTTGCCGGTCAACGCTTTCCGGCCAATGCCGAAGCCCTGGAAGATTGCCGGTGTTTCTTTTTTCCCCGGACCGCCTTTGTGGAGCTGATCAAAGGCAATCCTTCCCTGGCCCTGAATATGTTGGCGGTGCTGTCGCGGCGGCTGCGGCAGTTCACCCGGCTGATCGAAGATCTGTCCCTAAAGGAGGTCCCTGGACGGCTGGCTGCCTACTTGCTTTATCTGAGCCACCAGCGGGGCGGGGCCGAGGCGGTGGAGTTGGACATTCCCAAAACCCTGCTGGCCGGGCTGTTGGGCACCATCCCCGAGACCCTGTCCCGCATTCTGGGCAAAATGGTCCGCCAGGGGCTGATCGAAACCAACGGTCCCCGGATCAGGATCGTCGACCGCCCGGGTCTGCACGAACTGGCAGTCGCCGCCCGGCGGCTGGGCTAACCTCAGATCGGCCGTGCCAGGTCCGAAAGGATTTGTTAATGCTTGTTAAAGGCCGTTCTTAATGATATCATCATGAGGCTCGTCATATTATGAAAGCCGAATTTTAAAAATTGCTGTAGCGTCATTAAAGCGTTTATCTAGTATAACGCTATTGAGTTAAATATAGCTATACTGAACCTTAGATGGTTGTCATCGTTAAGGAGACAAATAATGGAACAGTGTGATGTAAAGCTCTATGCCTTGAGTACCTGCATACATTGTAAAAATACCAAAGAATTTCTCAATCAGTGCGGGGTTAATTATGACTGTGTGGATGTGGATAAGTTATCCGGCGAACAGCGGCAAAAGGTCCTGAACGAAGTTAAAAATATCAATCCTAACTGTTCCTTCCCGACCCTGGTAATCGGGGATAAAGTTATTGTGGGCTTTAAAAAAGACGAAATCAAGGAGATACTCGGCATATAATGAAAGTAGAACAGCTATATGAAACCTTAAAAAAAGCTCAAGAAGCCAAGGGTTATTACTTCAACGCTGATAAAGCAAAGGTCTTTGAACTGCTGGAGGGTCTATTAATTAATAAAGAACGTTATGGATATATGTCCTGCCCGTGCCGATTGGCAGCGGCCGACCGGGAGTGGGATCGAGACATTATCTGTCCCTGTGTCTACCGGGCCGCCGACGTCGCCGAGTACGGCAGTTGTTACTGTAATCTTTATGTTTCCCAAGACTGGAATGAGGGTAAAATCCCCCCCGTCTATGTTCCGGAGCGGCGACCGGTGGAAAAGGTTTTAGGGCCCGATTTTAGACAAGATTAGAGGTTATCAGTTAGAGGCCCTCAAAGAGCGGCGGCATAGATCAGAGGTGATTTTAAGAAAACCATATGAAGAATTTAAATGAGACCACGGAGATAATAAAAGGTCTGCTCTGGTCACAGAAGCTGGCGGTTCTAGCTACCCACAACCATGGCCAACCTTATAGCAACCTGATGGCCTTTGCGGTGACTGATGACCTCAAATATTTTTTCTTCGCCACTACCCGGGCGACCCGCAAATATTCCAATTTAATGGCTGACTCTCGGGTTTCCTTGCTGGTCGACAACCGGGCCAATGAAGAAGCCGACTTTTCCCAGGCCGCGGCGGTCACCGCCCTGGGCCAGGCCTGGGAACTGCAGGGTCTGGAGCGCCAACAATCCCTAAAAATATTTCTCGACAAACATCCGTATCTTCAGGATTTTGTGTCCTCTCCTTCCTGTGCCTTGCTCCGGGTTAAAGTTGAAAAATACATTCTGGTCACCCGCTTTCAAGAGGTAAGGGAGATACAGCTAACCTCCTGAGTCAAGTGCGGCCGTGGAAAAGGTCAGTCGGTCTAAAACTTGGAGGGCCAGCGCCATCTTAGGCGGCCTCGAGCCTCGCTTAAGAATACCTGGATATCGTGGTCAGCGGTAAGAATTTGGCAATTAAGCTGCCCTCCACCTTCCAATATTAAACTCCGAGCTTATGATTAAACTATAAATACCAGGACCAAAAAATCCATGCCTAGAGATATCCCCGTAGGTAATGGCAAGTTGTTGATCTGTTTCGACCACAATTATGGCATTCGAGATCTTTATTTCCCCCATGTCGGCCAGGAGAATCATGTCGGCGGCAACCATTGCCGGTTAGGGGTCTGGGTGGAACAGCAGTTCGCCTGGGTGGGGGAAGATTGGCAGCGCCAATTACTCTATGTTCCTGACACCCTGGTTACGGAAGTAAATCTGCGCCACCCGGACCTGGGTCTGTCTCTGCGCTGCCATGATGCCGTCGATTTCCACGAGGATGTTTACCTCAAGGAGGTTACTGTAACCAACCTGTTGCCCTGGACCCGGGAAATCCGCCTGTTTTTCACTCTTGATCTGAGCATCTCGGCCAACAGTGTGGGTGACACCGCGGCTTTCGACCCCCGGACGGGCGGGGTGCTCCATTATAAGGGAGCGCGATATTTCCTGGCCAACGGCCGGGATCAGGACAATGAAGGCTTGCACCAGTTTGCAGTCGGCAAAAAGGGTATGGGACAGAACCAGGGGACTTTTCGTGATGCCGAAGACGGCACCCTGTCATTCAACCCCATTGAACAGGGTTCGGTGGACTCGGTCATAGCCCTGCGGCTGACCCTGGACGGCAATTCCTCCGGGCAGCTCTATTTCTGGGTGGCCGCCGGGCAGAGTTGGGAGGAAGTGCAGCGTCTCGATGCCTTGGTGAAACATAAGCATGCGAAACATTTGATTAAACGGACTCATGATTATTGGCGTCTCTGGGTCCTCAAAGAGTCGCCGCCCCTGGGCCAGTTGCCAGAGGAGGTGGGGGAATTATATCATCGCAGCCTGCTCATCCTGCGGACCCAGATTGACTGGCAGGGCGGCATTGTGGCCGCTAATGATTCAGATGTTATTCTTTTCAACCGGGACACTTATTCTTATGTGTGGCCCCGGGATGGCGCGTTGGTGGCCCATGCCCTGGATCAATCCGGCCACCCCACCTGTTCCCGGAACTTCTTCCGCTTCATTGCTAAGCTCCTGGAGCCGGAAGGCTGCCTGCTGCATAAATATAATCCTGACGGCACCCTGGCTTCTTCCTGGCATCCCTGGTTCTGGGAAGGCCAGGGGCAGTTGCCTATCCAGGAGGATTCCACCGCACTAGTGATCTGGGCCTTGTGGCACCATTTTGTCTATTATCGGGATCTAGACTTTATCAAACCCTTCTATCGCCCTCTGGTGAAGAAGGCCGCCGATTTCATGTGTCAATATCGGGATGCCGATACCGGGCTGCCGGCCCCCTCCTATGACCTGTGGGAAGAGCGCCGGGGCATATTGAGTTTCACCGTGGGCGCAGTATTCGGCGGCCTGACCGCGGCGTCTTTGTTCTGTAAAGTCTTTGGAGAAGAAGAGAGAGCCGAATATTATCGGCAGATTGCTGCGGAAATCCGGGACGCCGCCTCCACTTATTACTCAGAGCGTTTAATTGATTAACTTTTCAGGCGGCATATTGGACGTGT
>JBKHJN010000043.1:0-19884 GCA_046538075.1 Desulfobacteraceae bacterium
TACTTGGCAGTTGTCAGTTGCCAGTTTTTCTAACAACTATCAACTAAAACTATTATTACTCAGAGCGAAAAATTGATTAATGCTAAATCTTCATTAAATCCCCTCTCCCTTGAGGGAGAGGGTTAGGGTGAGGGTGAAAAGTTAAGCTATTTCATGCTCCTAGTAATAACTAAAACTGGCCACTGGCCACTAACCACTGCCTCACAGGATCGGCAGATAGCGGTCGATTTCATAATTGCTGACATGTATGCGGTAATTATCCCATTCGATCCGTTTATTCTCGATAAATTTAGTAAAGATATGCTCTCCCAGGGCTTCCCGCACCAACTCGCTTTTGGCGGTCTCCTCGATAGCCTCAAACAGGTTGCCCGGCAAGGATTGGATGCCCATCCGCTCCCGATCGGCGGTCGGCAAATGATAAACATCCTCTTCCACCGGTTCGGGCAGCGGATACTTGTTCTCTACCCCTTTGAGACCAGCGGCCAGCATCACCGCAAAGGCCAGATAAGGGTTACAGGCCGGGTCCGGGGCGCGGAACTCAATGCGGGTAGCCATTTCCTTGCCCGGCTTGTACATGGGCACCCGCACCATGGTGGAGCGGTTGCGGCGGGCCCAGGCAATATAAACCGGCGCTTCATAGCCCGGCACCAGTCGTTTGTAAGAATTGACCCACTGATTGCAGATGGAGGTAATCTCCCGGGCGTGCTTCAGGATCCCGGCAATATAGCCTTTGGCGACCTCGGACAGGTGGAATAGATCTTTGGGGTCGTAAAAGGCGTTCCGGCCCTCCCTGAACAGCGACTGATGCGTGTGCATGCCGCTGCCATTGATGCCAAAAATCGGCTTGGGCATAAAGGTGGCATAGACGCCGTTTTGCTGGGCAATTTGCTTGACGGTCAGTCGGAACGACATCACCTTGTCGGCCATCCGCAAGCCTTCATCATAACGCATATCGATCTCATGCTGGGAGTGGGCTACTTCATGGTGACTGTATTCCACCCGGACGCCGATCTGCTCCAGGGCAAAGATTGTCTGGCGCCGCAAGTCCGCAGCGTAATCCAGGGGCGCGGTATCGAAGTAGCCGCCCTGATCCAGGACCTCCGGACTGTTGGGTTTGGCAAAGTAGAAATATTCCAGTTCCGGCCCGATATAATAAATATAGCCTTTTTCCGCGGCCCGGGCCAGCATGCGTTTGAAGGCGTAGCGGGGATCGCCCGGAAAGGGAGAGCCGTCCGGCTGCAGAATATCACAGAACATCCGGGCCACCGGCTTTTCCTCCGGCCGCCAGGGCAAGATCTGGAAGGTCGTGGGGTCGGGCTTGGCCACCATGTCACTCTCTTCAATCCGGGCAAAACCCATGATGGAAGAACCGTCAAAACCCATGCCCTCCTGCATAGCCTCCTCCAATTCGGAAGGGCGAATGGAAAAACTCTTGATCATGCCCAAGACATCAGCAAACCAGAGCTGAATAAAGCTGATTTCTCTCTCTTTGACCACCCGGTAAACATCCTCAATGGTTTGGCAATTCATGGATTCTCCTTTTCAACTTTGTCTTGGTTGAGTAAGTCGCAAATATCATACCTAATTAAATCATTAATAATATCAATAGAGTAATTAAAAGAGGCTCATTGTTTTTTTACATAATTGTTTATTTAGTCAAAGGTAAATTACAATTTCGTATTTAATAAGCGTGCAGGGCGGAATTTAAAGCCCCAGGCAACTATTTAAAATTTAACAGAGTTGGTTTGGGGAGGGGATTTACCTCTCTGTTCCCTAAACTGCATTCCGGGCTTGTAGAGAGTATAAATGATTTTTATGGAAAATAAAAAGGCTAAAGATATTTGGGACTCCTATCCCCTTAAACCAAAGATAGGAGTCCAGAGGTTGATCAGGCCGCCCCTCTCAACCAGGTTTCGGTTTTATCTTCCAGGGTTTTATGGCCGAAAGCGATGCAGGCGGTTTTGCAGCAGCCGCAGCCGATGCACTTTTCAGTATTCACATAGATCGCCCCATGCTCCGCGGTAATGGCGCGCACGGCACAGACTCGCATGGCGAAACAATCCTTGCAGTTATGGGAACAGATGACATTTATCATATTCAACTCCTTGAAGGCTAATCATTGCATGTAGTTTACGGTGGCTAGCCCAAAATCCGATCCACTTCTTCCTGGTCGGCGTCCATGACATAGGCGATGCCGGAAATTTCAGCCGCTTCCCGGGATAAGGCCACCAGGTCGTTGCGGTCAATATATTTCAGGGCAAACTTGCGGGCCCCGGCCATCAGCTGTTGCAGGCCCTGACGCAACCGGTCAATATAAGAATACATGCCGATCGCGCCGGCGGGCAGTTCGGCGAAGTCACTGCCAAATTTTTCTTTAAGCTGGGCCCCCACCGCAAAAAGGCTCAGGTAGCCTTCGGCCACCTCCTTGCCTTCCCGCTCCATCTTGGCGGCCACCAGTCTTCCGTGAGTCTTGGCCACCATAGCCGCAGTCATTATCGCCCGGCCCAGGCATATGGCTTTGACATAGGGAGCCCCCAGGGCCAGGGCCTTGAAAATATGATCTTCCAGGGACAAACCGCCGGCAATGGCAATGGGTGGAATATAAGCGCCTTGGGCCCGCAGCCGTTCACACATGCGGTAGGTGAGGCACTCCAGTTCCAGGGTGGGGATACCCCATTCATTCATCATCCGCCAGGGGCTCATGCCGGTGCCGCCGCCGGCCCCGTCAATGGTTAACATATCGATTTTGGCTTCTGAAGAAAACTTGATCGCCCGGGCCAGGTCGGCGGGCCGGTAAGCGCCGGTCTTCAGAGTCACGTATTTAGCACCTATCCGGCGCAAGCGCTCTACTTCTTTATAAAAACCTTCTTCGTCCACCATTCCCAATCGGGAATGGCGTTCAAATTCGCTGATAGCGCCATGTTTAAAGGCATCTTGAGAGGCCGGATCACTGGGGTTGGGGAGCACGATATAGCCCCGCTCTTTGAGCTGCAGGGCCCGCTGCAGACTGGGCAACTTTACCTCGCCGCCGATATCTTTGGCTCCTTGCCCCCATTTCAGCTCCATTATTTCAATCCCCAATTGGTCGATGACATATTCGGGGACCCCCAATTTGGTATCTTCGACATTGGCCTGGATAATGATGCCGCCTTGGCCGTTATACCATCGACGATAAGAATTAATGCGGCGTTCCATTTCCGGAGAACGCACGATCCGGTTATTCCGGATCTCGGCCTGGGGGTCCATGCCGCAGATATTCTCCCCGGCGACCACAATCACTCCGGAAATGGCCGCGCCCACGGCCATCTCCTCCCAATTGACGCGGGCGATCTCGGTCGAACCTACCGCCCCGGTGAATACCGGGAAATCTAATGCGATTCCACCGTTGGCGCCCACCGCGGTGGAACAATCCACCACCGGAAAGACCGCCTTGTCGGGATGGGCCTCCACCCCCCGGGCCCCCACACAAGTGCCCTGGATATTAAAATGGGAAAAGTCAATAGGATAATCCTTTTCCGACCCGGCGGTAACCTTGCCGAACGGCTGGGGGTAGATCACTTCCCGTCCCTTCAGAGCGGAACGGCCGATCTCACAGGGCCCTTCACAGCCATCCAGACAGGTGACACAGATGCCCGAAACCGGGGAGGGATTGACCCGGTTGCAGGTTATAGTGGCAGCACTGCGATTCGGTTTACTCAACGTCATGGAGTTGTCCTCCTACTTCCTGTTGGATTATTAAATCATATATTAATCTAAGTATTGGTTATCCTTTTATAATTAACTTTTCTCTCAAACCTTAGTTTACAAGGTTGTAAATTTTTCTATCAACCGCATGACTTTCGGGTCGGTCCTGATATATGTTTATTATTTTGATATCATTACCTAATTTATAAAACCAATATTTGCCCGGCCAATCTAAGCTATTCAAGAAAGTTAAGCTTAATTATTTTATTTAATATTAAAAATCAATATGTTATATCACTTTTGGTTAAAATCTTACGTATTTGTCAATTAATTGGCTGCTGGTGACAAAAATGCAAGGGAACGGAGCGAAAAATCGGCTGCCCTCACCAGGCAATAATGCCTTTCCCCCAGACAAAGAGCGGGATTTCCATCGCCAGATTACCGGGGGTACGCCAATTACCATTAGTTAAACTGCAATCTTTGTTCCTAAATTTAGCTTAACTGAAATTTAGTATGCGGCGGATGGGGGACTTAAATGATCGGGCTTTATTGCTCCCGATATTGGCGGGGATTGAGGCCATAGCGTTTAATTTTATAGCCCAGAATGCGCAGGCTGGTGTCGAGGTAGTCTGCGGCCTGGCTCTGGTTGCCCTTGGTCGCCCGCAGGGCCTCGACAATCATCATCTTTTCCAAATTCTCCACTGCCGTTGCCAATGAGAGGGATTTCTGTCCGGGCAGATGTTCCTGGACCTGGAGGCTGGGGGGGAGATGGATGCTCCGAATAGTGTCCTCGTCACAGACCAGCACGGCCCGTTCGATGACGTTTTCCAGTTCCCGGACGTTGCCGGGCCAATGGTAGTGCATTAACAGATTCATCGCCAGGGTCGACAACCGTTTAACCGATTTGTGATGCTCCGCTGCGGCCTTGGTCAAGAAATGCTCGGCCAGCAGGGGGATATCCGCCCGCCGCTCCCTTAAGGGCGGCAGATATATGGGAAAAACATTGAGGCGGTAGTATAGGTCCTCGCGAAAATGGCCCTCGGCTACAGCTCTTTCCAGATCCCTATGGGTGGCTGTGATGATCCGCACATCGGACTTGAGGGTATGGGTGCCTCCCAACCGCATGAACTCGCGCTCTTGGATCACCCGGAGCACCTTGAGTTGAATGTTGGGGCTCAGGTCCCCGATTTCATCCAGAAAAATAGTCCCGCCGGCGGCCAGCTCAAAGCACCCCTGTTTGCGTTTCAAAGCACCGGTGAAAGAGCCGCGTTCATGGCCGAAGAGTTCGCTCTCCACCAGGGTCTCGGGCAAAGCTGCCAGGTTGACCTTGAAAAAGGGTCTGTTGGCCCGAAGGCTGTTGTAGTGGATGGCGCTGGAGACCAGCTCTTTGCCGGTGCCGCTCTCTCCCCGGATCAACACGGTGGCGTTACTCTTGGCCACCCGTTCGATCATTTCGAACACCTGGCGCATCTTACTGGAATTGCCGATAATATTTCCAAGCTGATACCTTTCCTGCAACCGGCCCTGCAGCTCCAGGTTCTGGTTCTTGAGCTGCTGCTTTTCGCGGTCGATAAGCATCAGGTTGTTAACTGCCTGGGCAATGATGGAAGCGATGATGGTGAGGAATTTCAGGTCGTGATCCAAATGAATATCTTCATCCGAAAGCCGGTCTACGCTCAAGGCCCCGATGGTCTGGGGGCCGATCTTAATCGGAACGCAGATAAAGGCAATATCCTGTTTCCTGAGGTCGCCGCGGGAGCGGGTACGGTTGAGGAATAAAGGTTCCTGACTTACCCGGGGGACTACTGCCGGTTCGCCGTTTTCGACGACCCGGCCGGTGATCCCCTCCCCCAATTTATAGCGGCCCCGGAGCCGGGCTTCAGCGGTCAGCCCATGGGCGATTTCAATCTGCAGCTCCTGATTCTCCGGGTTTAAAATAGTGATCGTGCCCCGGTTCATCCCCACCCGTTGGGCCAGGATAGATAGAATTTTCTGGAGCCCCCGTTTAAGCGAACTGGTGGAGTTAAGGGCGCCGGTGATCTCATAAAGGCAGGACAAAGCCTCACTCTGGACCATTAATAATAAATACTCCCCATTTAGCTGATTTTAACAATTTTGTCAGATCTGGGAGAAGAATGCAAGTTCTTAGCGGATTACGTATTGACCGGCAGTTGAGATCGGCAATTAGCCGGCGGGCCCCCTACCCTGCTATCCACCGCCATCCTTCAAGCGGGGTTCTGGGAGATCACGGCCTTAAAACCGATCCGGCTTTGAACTTATGGGCTACATCCAGGTCCTGACCAGCTTCATACTGATATCAACACTGCGGGCGCTGTGGGTTAAGGCCCCGACCGAGATCAGGTTGACCCCGGTGGCTGCCACCTGGGACAGGCGCTCCAGCGTGATGCCTCCCGAGGCTTCCAGCAGAACCCGGCCCTGGGCCTGCTTGACTGCCTGGGCCAGTGTAGCATCATCCATGTTATCCAACAGCACGGTATCGGCCCCCGCCCCAATCGCCTCTTCCAGACCGGCCAGGTCGGCCACCTCCACCTCAATCTTCAGGGTATGGGGAACAGATTGCCGGGCCTGGCGGACAGCGGCGGTAATACCCCCGGCTGCGGCCAGGTGGTTGTCCTTGATCAGCACCCCGTCAAACAGGCCGACGCGATGGTTGGTGCCGCCGCCCAACCGGACGGCGTATTTTTCCAGGACCCGCCAACCCGGCGTGGTTTTGCGGGTATCGACCAGTTGCACCGGGTGAGGCTGCACCGCCACTACAAACCGGCGGGTATGGGTGGCAATGCCGGACAGGCGCATGACGAAATTGAGGGCCACCCGCTCCCCCATGAGGATCATCCCGGCCGGGCCGGTCACCGTCGCCAGGACCGTTCCGGCGCTGACCCAAGCCCCTTCTTGAACCTGTCCCTGGAAGCTGACCGCCGGATCAAGGCGGCGGAATACTGCGGCGTCCACCGGCAGGCCGGCCACGATCAATTCCTCTTTGGCCCGCATGTGAGCTTCGGCCTGAAGTTGCGGGTCGACGGTGGCCTGGGTGGTAAGATCGCCCGGCCCCAGGTCTTCTTCCAGGGCCAGGTCAATGAGGCGCTGGACCGCAAAAGGCAGGGGAGCTAAGCTGAGACTCATTGGTAATCTAAAAGTTCAAAATCCAATTTTTAGGATTGATCAGTCGTCCACCGCATCTCGGGGGATTCTAATTTTAGCCGGGCGCCGTCTTCCCCGGGTAAGCAGAGGCATCGCTGGCCAGTAATCCTAATATTCCCAGGGAATGCAGGCTGATATGGCCGCACTGTTTACAAATTATCCCTACGGCCGGGACTGAGGCCCCCTCGCCGACCGGACCATTTAATTCGGTTTCGAGAGTGGGGTTGAAGAAGCCATCCAAGATAATAAAAGACTTATTTCCGCAGCGGGGGCATGGTAGATTAGCTTGGCGTTGGCTGAGGGCCTTAATAATTTTATCTTTCAGTTCCTTGGATAATTCGGGCATGCTATTTTATCGATCTAGGCCGTCTTATTTCCTGGCACCGTGGGGCAGGAGTCGCCCCTAATCTGGTAACCTGGGTTTCGCCAAGGAGACGCAAACCAGAAATTAGTTCTCAAATAATAGTGGATTCCTGGCAGTCCTGGCGCCACAGACAATCATAAACCCGACAGTCGTCGATCCTTTTAAAACAGGGTTCATTTCCCTCTTTTTCCTGAATCGCCCGGATGAGATCGTCTTTCCTATAGCGGGAATAGTTCTTGACGCCGAGGCTGCGGGCCATCTCCCGGATATTTTTTAAGTTCATTGCTCCACTCCCGAAAATAAGTGATTGCTGCAAATATGATGTTTAATGCCAAGCCTGGGAATCAATTACCACTCCACCGAAATTGCCGGTGGTCAAGAGAGCAAAAGATCGCTGCTCAAGTCATCAAACCCCGGATTTTTTCCCGGTGGTTGCGGAGTTTGGCCAGTTTTTCTCTCCACACATGGACTTTTTCTTTTTCTCGATCTACCACTTCCTCCGGGGCCTTGGTCAGGAAGTCTTCGTTGGCCAATTTTTTCTGGGCCACCGTCAAGTCCTTGCTTAATTTTTCCATTTCCTTGGCCAGTCGGCGTTCTTCTTCGGAGAGGTCGATGACCCCAGTAAGAGGCAGGTAAATCTCCACGGTATCCACCACGGCTTTGGCCGCCGCTCGAGGGGGCTGGCCGGTAAATTCAATATTGAGCTCCCCCAACCGGGCTAAACTCCTGAGGGAATGGCGGTGGGTGCGCAAAATCCGTAACGAGGATGGCTGGGGAGTAAAAAGATCAACCTTGACCCGGGTGGTCAGCGGGACATTCATCTCGGCCCGAATATTGCGGATGGCGGTGATCACCTCCATCATCAGCCCCATCTCGGCCTCGGCATCAGGATTGAGCAGCTCCGGCCGGCTCTGGGGGAAAGGTGCCACCATGATGCTGCCCTGGGCTCCCGGCAGTTTATGCCAGATCTCTTCGGTAACAAAAGGCATAAAAGGGTGCAGCAATCGGAGGATGGTGCCCAGCACTTCCGTCAACACCCGCTGGGTATGGCGGCGTCCGCCGGGGTCAGCGCTTTCATAAAGGTCTGGTTTAATGAGTTCCAGGTACCAATCGCAGAATTCGTGCCAGGTAAATTGATAAATCAGGTGGGCGGCGTGGTCAAATTTATAATTATCCAGGGCCTCGCCCACTCCCTCAATGACGCGCTGCAGACGGCTGACAATCCAGTTTTCCACTGTGGTCAGCGGTAGGTGGTCCTGATGGGCAGTATCGGGATCATAGTCTTCCAGATTCATCAGGGTAAAGCGGCTGGCATTCCAGACCTTGTTGACAAAATTGCGGTAGCCGACAATCCGGTCCTCGGATAACAAGACATCCCGCCCCATGGCGGCAAACGCGGCCAGGGAAAAGCGGAAGGCATCAGTGCCGTATTTGTCCATGACTTCCAGGGGATCAATAATATTTCCCTTGGATTTGCTCATCTTCTGGCCTTCCGCATCCCGCACCAGGGCATGGATATAGACCTCGCGGAAAGGCACATCATGCATGAAATGCAGGCCCATCATCATCATACGGGCCACCCAGAAGAAAAGGATATCAAAGGCGGTGATCAGCACACTGGTAGGATAAAAGAGCTTTAACTCCGGGGTCTGTTGAGGCCAACCGAGAGTGGAAAAGGGCCACAGTGCCGAGGAAAACCAGGTATCCAGGACGTCGCTTTCAGGCACCAGTTCCGTTGACTGGCAGTGGGGGCAAGAACCGGGAGCTTCCCGAGCCACGATTAATTGTTGGCAGTTGCTGCAGGTCCAGGCCGGGATGCGATGCCCCCACCAGATTTGCCGGGAAATACACCAGTCACGAATATTCTCCATCCATTCAAAAAAGGTCTTCTCCCACATCTGGGGGATAATCAAAGTACGGCCGGCTTGGACCGCGGCCACCGCCTCGGCAGCCAAGGGTTTGACGGCGACAAACCATTGCTTGGAGAACATGGGTTCCACTACCGAGCCGCAGCGATAACAATGGCCCACGCTATGGCCATATTTTTCGATTTTTTCCAACAAGCCGTCCGCCTTGAGGTCCTTGACGATTTTGTCCCGGCAGGCAAACCGGTCCATGCCCTCGTACTTGCCCGCGGCTTCGGTCATCCGGCCCCGTTCGTCAATCACCTGGATGGCCGGCAACTGGTGGCGTCGGGAAATTTCAAAGTCATTCAGATCGTGGGCGGGAGTCACCTTCAAGGCCCCGGTGCCGAACTCGCTATTGACATAGCTATCGGTAATTAAAGGAATCTTGCGGGCTAAGATGGGCAAGGTCAGGGTAGCCCCATGGTACTTTTGATAGCGGGGATCATCCGGGTTCACCGCCACCGCGGTATCGCCCAGCATGGTCTCAGGCCGGGTGGTCGCGACCGTCAGAGACCCTTCTTTGCCGGCCAGGGGATATTTTATGTAATAGAGGCGGCCTTCCTTGGATTCGTGTTCGACTTCCAGATCGGCCAGGGCGGTTTGACAGCGCGGACACCAGTTAATGATATAATCACCCTTATAAATCAGGCCTTCTTCATAGAGTTGGACAAAGACTTCGCGCACCGCCGCCGACAGGCCTTCATCCATAGTAAAGCGTTCCCGGCTCCAATCGCAGGAACACCCCAGACGCTTAAGCTGAGAGATGATCCGGCCGCCGGATTCCGCTTTCCATTTCCAGATGCGGGCCACAAAAGCCTCCCGGCCCAAAGCATGCCGGTCCTGACCTTCGGCGGCCAGCATCTTCTCCACCACATTCTGAGTGGCAATACCGGCATGATCGGTACCCGGCATCCAGAGCACATTATAGCCCTGCATGCGCTTGAAGCGGACGAGAATGTCCTGCAAAGTATTATTCAGGGCATGGCCCATATGCAAAGAGCCGGTGATATTGGGAGGAGGAATGACAATACTGTAAGGCGGCCGGGAACTTTCAGCCTCTGCCTGAAATAATTTTAGGTCTTCCCAATAGGTATACCATCGATGCTCTATATGTTCAGGGTGATAAACCTTATCTAACAATTCCGCCATACGCTACTCCGGGTCCACAAGTGGCCCAGGCCACAAGTTATCCTAATTTGTCTAGACCTCAAATTATCCAGCCCCGGGGCTGGATTTAATAAAAGAATATAACATAAAAAAAGGGATTAGCGGCTAATCCCTAAACAAGGTCCCATTGACCAACCGGGCATCAGGTTTTATCTTCCCGGCCTTGCGTTAAGTCCTCAATCGACTCAATATCTTCCTGTTTATTCAAGGTTGTCAGGCTTCTGAAGGATAATTTTTCCTCACCTCGAGGGACAGCCATTTCCCAACCATTGCTTTTAAAATTAGTAATTAATTTATTTAAATTCGGAAGTAACATATTGCCTCCGACCTGTCAAGGGGATTTCAAAAGGCGAAAACCGCGGGACTGCGCAAAATTAAGATAAAGGCTTGACATTTACTTTCAAGATTGATATGACCAAGTGGTCATATAAGGAATATTTTTTAATGACCGAAACCGTTCTTCCCACTTTTCTCAATCTGCCCCAGGCCAAGCAGGATAAGATCGTCGCCGCGGCCCTGGCCGAGTTTGCTGATAAAGGATATCAGCAGGCCAGCATCAATGTCATGGTCTCGACTACGGGCATCGCCAAGGGTTCGATGTATCAATACTTTCGGGACAAGAAAGGGATTTTTCTCTATATTTTCGAATTTGCCATCTCTCTGGTGCGCCGCACCCTGGTGCAGATCAAGGAAGCCACCCGCGAGGAAGATTTTTTTACCCGGCTGGAAAAATCACTGCTGGCCGGGGTGGACTTTATCCGCCGCCATCCCCGCATTTATGGGCTCTATCTGAAAATTTTATTTGATGAACATATGCCCCAACGACAGCAGTTGCTCAAAGCCGTCCGCCAGTTTGCCGCCGAGTATTTCCACTCCTTGCTGCGCCAAGGGCTGGAACGGGGGGAACTCCGGGCTGATCTGCCCGGCCCCGCGGTCGTCTTTCTGTTGGACGCCTTGTTCGACCGCTTTCTCCAGGCCACCTGCGTGGCCTTCTTTGACGTTACCCTGGGACTGGATCAGGCCCCTCCGGAACAGATCGAACAACGGGTCCAGGAATTAATCCAACTGCTGCGGAGCGGATTGGCAGGCTAAAATTTTTTAAACTATAAATGACCGGCTGGTCATAAGGAGAATCACATGCACCGGCAGAATGGCAACTTCAGTGATCCGAAGTTGTTTCCCATCTACGAAAAGGTAGTGGCCCAAAAACGCCTGGACTTTGAGGACGGCCAAACTTTATACCAGACCTCGGATCTGCTGGGTCTGGGCTATCTGGCCAATCTGGTGCGGGAACGGCTGCACCGCTCGCGGGTTTATTACATTTATAATCAGCATATTAATTATTCCAATGTCTGCATCAATGGCTGCCGCTTCTGTGCCTTTGGCAAGCCCGCCAATGATGCTCAGGCCTATGAGATGAGCCTGGACCAGATCTTGGCCAAGGTCCGGGAGCGCCTGGCCGAGCCGATTACTGAACTGCATATTGTTGGCGGACTGCACCCCGGCCTGCCGTTTAGTTATTACTTGGAGATGGTCAAAGGTATAAAGGACATCCGGCCCCAAGTCCACATCCAGGCCTTTACCGCGGTGGAAATCGCTCATCTGGCCAAGATCGCCGGCCTGGACGTGACCGACACCCTGGAAGCCTTAAAGGAAGCCGGCCTGGGGTCGCTGCCGGGGGGCGGCGCCGAAGTATTTAGCCCCCGCATCCGCCAGGCCCTGTGTCCCCGCAAGCTGTCCCCCGAAGGCTGGCTGGAGGTCGCCCAAACCGCCCATCGCCTGGGCCTCAAAAGCAACGCCACCATGCTCTATGGGCATATCGAAACCATTGAGGAACGGGTCGACCATCTGCTGCGGCTGCGGGCCGCCCAGGATGAGAGCGGCGGCTTTCTGGCCTTTATCCCCCTGGCCTTTCACCCCCGCAACACCCAATTAGAGCACTTAAATGACACCACCGGCTTTGACGACCTGAAAAACCTGGCAGTAGCCCGTCTGTTGTTGGACAACTTCCCCCACATCAAGGCCTTCTGGATCATGATCGGGCCGAAGATCGCCCAGTTGTCGCTGTCCTTCGGGGTCAATGATATCGATGGCACGGTGATCGAGGAACGTATCACCCATATGGCCGGAGCCCAGACGGCTCAGGGATTAACCCGGGCGGAACTGCTGCACCTGATCCGGGAAGCCGGGCGGGAACCGATAGAACGAGATACCTTGTATAACGCCATCTCCTGATGAAAACCAATAACACCGCACTTGCCGAAAAACTGGCTGGCGGAGAACGCCTGGCAGCTGCTGAGGCTTTAGCCTTATGGGAGGAGGATTTATTGATCCTGGGCTATTGGGCCGATCAGACCCGGCAGCGGTTGCATCCTGAGCCCTGGGTGACCTACGTGGTGGATCGCAACATCAACTATACCAATATCTGCGTCTCGGGCTGCCAGTTCTGTGCCTTTTATCGGCGGCCCGGAGCACCGGGCGGTTATGTGCTGGAGCGGGCTGCCCTGATCCAAAAACTGCAGGAGACCAAAGACTTAGGCGGCACCGGCATTCTCCTCCAGGGCGGCCTCAATCCGGCCCTGCCCCTGGAATTTTATGAAGAATTGCTGGACCTTATTCGCCGCCGCTTTGGCCTCCAGATCCACGGGTTTTCACCACCGGAGATTGTGTTTCTGTCCCGTCGCTGTAAGCTGTCGGTGGCCGACCTGTTAAAGCGATTAGCAGCCGCCGGTTTGGGGTCGATTCCGGGGGGCGGCGCCGAGATCTTGGTGGACCGGGTGCGCCAGGCAATTTCGCCTAATAAGTGCACGGTCCAGGAATGGCTGGCGGTGATGGAGACCGCCCATGGCCTGGGCCTGCGGACTACCGCCACCATGATGTTTGGCCATCTGGAGACCCGGGCCGAGCGGGTGGAGCATTTGTTGCGTTTACGGGAGCTGCAGGACCGCACCGGCGGCTTCACCGCCTTCATTCCCTGGAGCTATCAGCCGGGCGGCACCGCGCTGGGCGGAACTACCGCCGGAGTCCTGGAATATCTCAAGACCCTGGCCATCTCCCGGCTGGTGCTGGACAATTTCGCCAATTTGCAGGTCTCCTGGGTCACCCAGGGGGCCCAGGTGGCCCAGGTGGCCCTGAAGTTTGGGGCCAATGATTTTGGCTCCACCATGATCGAAGAAAATGTGGTGGCCGCCACCGGTGTCGGTTACCGGCTGTCCCAGGCCGAGATCGTCCGGCAGATCACCACGGCTGGCTACCAGGCCCGGCAGCGGAACCATCTGTATGGCCTAGTATGAAAGAGAAGCTCTCGCAAAGCCGCTGAGGCGGAAAGACGCTGAAGTATAATCTTGGCTTCTTTGCTTCTTGGCGAGATCAAAAAATGAAGATCAAAGTCGCCATCATTGCCCGGGTCGGGGCCCATAAAGCCTTTCAGGCGCTGGGGCTGGAGCCGCGCCGCAGTCGGCCCTACCCGACGCCGTTTGGCACCAGCAATCCGATTCACCTCTTTACATACCAGGGCATTGACTTTGCGGTGCTTTCCCGACATGGCGAACATGGTTACCGAGTGTCGGCGCCGTTCGTCAATGACCGGGCCAACCTTTATGCCCTGAAAACCTTGGGGGTGGAAAAAATCCTGGCCTGGACCGCACCAGGGGCGATCAACGAGTCCATGGCTCCCGGCCACTTGGTGGTGCCGGATGATATTCTGGATGAAAGCCAAGGCGGCCCTTACACCTTTTTCCCCGGCCAGGGTCTGGGTTTTATTCGCCATAACCCGGTGTTCTGCCCGGAATTGCGCGGCCAGGTGATTCAGACCCTGCAAAACCGCCCCTTCCCGTTGCACTCCCGGGGCGTTTATGTGGCTACCACCGGCCCGCGGCTGGAAACCCCGGCCGAGATACGCAAGTTTCAGCGTCTGGGCGGCGATCTGGTGGGCATGACCCTGGTGCCCGAGGTCTTTCTGGCCCGGGAACTGGAACTCTGCTATGTGGCTCTGGCCTACGTGGTCAACTTTGCCGAGGGCCTCAAAAATCGACCCTATCAACCAGGGGTGTTGTTTGAGGGGCTGGCTACTCCGGCGGAACTGGGTCAGGTCGAGGCAGTAGAAGCTGCTATGGGGGAACTGTCCCTAAGTCTGCTGCCGGGGCTGGCCACAACCCCACGCCGTTGCCCCTGTCCCCGGCTGATGGAGCGCTATCGCCGCCGCGGCGATATCGGCGAGGATTGGCAAACATGGTTCCGCTAAGCATGCATCAGGCCCGCTGGGTGGTGCCGGTAAGCAGCCCGGTGCTGGAAAACGGGGCGGTGGTGGTCTCCGGGGAGCGGATCGTGGCCGTGGGCCCGGCCGCGGCGCTGCGCCGCCAATATGCCTGTCGTTGCCATGATCACGGGGATGGAGCTATCCTCCCGGCCCTGGTCAATGCCCATGTCCATTTGGAATTGTCAGCACTGCGGGGACGGTTTGCTCCGCAATCGAGCTTTGGCCGCTGGCTGGAGGCCGCTTTAGCTGAGATTGCCTGCCTGTCTCCCGCCGAGATGAGCCAGGGCGTGCGGCAGGGGTTGGCCGAACTCCGACGCTTCGGCACCATCATGGTAGGAGAGGTCAGCAATACCTGTTTGAGCCTGCCTCTGCTTTTGGAAAGCGGCTTGGATTTTCACTATTTTTACGAATGTCTGGGGTTTAACCTTATTAGGACGGAACCTCTTGAAACCGATTTTCGGATTTTCGCCAGTCCTTGGGCTTGCAACATCCCTAATTTTTCCGCCGCAGCGCATGCCCCCTATTCGGTATCTGCGGCCCTGTTCCACGGCATCGCAGACTGGAACCGGCGCTATGGCCGCCGGAACACCGTCCACCTGGCGGAATCAGGGGAGGAGGTCCAATTCCTAAATCAGGGTAACGGCTTTTTCCAGGATCTGCTGCAACACCGGGGCCGCTGGCGAGCCGATTATCAGCCGCCGCAATGCTCGCCGGTGGCCTATCTGGACCGTCTGGGTTTCCTGGGCCCTGAAACTCTGGCGGTACATGCTGTCTGGCTGGACCCGGACGACCGGGAAATTTTGGCCCGGCGTTTGTGTTGGGCCGTGTTATGCCCCCGTTCCAATCTTTTCACCGGGGCGGGATTCCCTGATCTTCCGGAACTGCATCGGGCCGGGGTGCGCCTGGCCCTGGGGACCGATTCTCTGGCCAGCAACCAGGACCTTAACCTGTTTAATGAACTGCTGACCCTGTATCAACATTACCCGGAATTTCCCTTGGACCAATTGCTGGCTTTGGCCACCCAACAGGGGGCCCAGGCCCTGGGCCGCGGCGATGATTTGGGCAGTCTGGCCCCCGGCAAGAAGGCGGCCCTGCTGTTCATCCCCTTAGAGTCGGAAAGCCATTTCTGGCCAGACTTGCTGGCCGCGGGCGCGACGGGGAAGATTTCCTGGGTCGGCGCTCCTGGTCCGGAGGGCGGAGATGGAAGTTAAACTGCGCTTGGGCCGCATCTGTTATATTAATGTCCTGCCGATCTATTACGCCATGGAGCAGGCTTATGTGCCGAATGGGGCTGAGGTGATCTGGGGCACGCCCGCCGAACTTAACGACCGGATGTTCACCGGAGGATTAGATGTCAGCGGCATCTCTTCCCTGGAATATGGCCGCCATTTTTATAAGTATCTGCTGTTGCCCGATCTTTCCATCAGCTCTCAAGGCGATGTCGGCAGCGTGCTGTTCTTCAGCCATCTGCCCTTTCACCGGCTGAGTGGCCAGCCGGTGCTGCTCAGCCACAGTTCAGCCACCTCGGCGGCATTGGTAAAAATCATTCTGGCCGAACTTTACGGGGCCCGGCCACTTTATAATTCCGGAGCGGTGGCCCGGCATTTTTCGCCCGGCTGGGCCGCACTGCTGGCCATCGGCGATGAGGCCTTACGGTTGCGGGCTACAGGAAACTATCCTTATTACCTTGATCTGGGGCAGGCCTGGTACGACCTCACCGGCATGCCGTTCGTGTTCGGAGTCTGGGCGGTGCGGCAGTCCTGTTTTGCCCGACATGCCGCTCAGGTGCATTATCTGCACCAGAATCTGCTCAGGGCCAAAGATTGGGGGCTTGAATATTTACCAGAAATCAGCCATCGAGCCGCTGATTTACTGGGACTGGATTATCAGGAACTGCTCCATTATTTTAGCCGGTTAAACTATGGCTTAGATGACCTGCAACAAAAAGGGCTAGAGGCCTTTTACCGTTATCTGGACAAATTGGGGGTATTAGCTGAAATGCCACAATTGCGGTTTATTTAAAAGTTTTCTGTTTTCCGTTTTCTGTTTTCGGTGGCAGCAGTGGAAGTAGGGGTGCAATTCATTGAACCCTAAAGGGCTTGATAAATCAAGCCCCTACAAAAATCTCCATTTGATGGCCACTTAGTTTTAAAATAACGCAAATCGAGGCGCAGAGACATGGGCTATAACAGCCTGCAACATTTTATCGAGGTGCTGGAGCGACAGGGCGAACTGCAGCGGATCGGGGAACCGGTCAGTCCCTTTCTGGAGATTACCGAAATCACCGACCGGGTCTGCAAGCAGGGCGGACCGGCCTTGCTGTTCGAGAAGGTGCCGGGGTACCAGATGCCGGTGTTGATGAATGCCTTCGGCTCTTTGAAGCGGATGTGCCTGGCCCTGGAAGTTGACCGTCTGGACGAAATCGCCGCCGAACTGCTCAGCTTCCTGGAGGCCGAGACCCCCAACACTCTGATTAAGAAGCTTAAATTATTGCCAAAATTACGGCGGCTGGCCAATTTCTTTCCCCAAACCGTCAGCCGCGCCCCCTGCCAGGAAGTCATCCGGCGGCAGGAGGAAGTGGATCTCAGCAAGATTCCGGTGCTGACCTGCTGGCCGCAAGATGGCGGGCCCTTCATCACCTTGCCGGTAGTGATTACCCACCACCCGGAGACTGGCCAGCGCAATGTCGGCATGTATCGCCTCCAGGTCTTTGATAAGCAGACCACCGGTATGCACTGGCATCGCCATAAAGGCGGTGCCCAGCATTACCGGGTAGCCGAGGCCCGGGGCGAACGGTTGCCGGCGGCGGTGGCCCTGGGGCCGGATCCGGCCGTCACCTACGCCGCCACCGCGCCGCTACCCGATGACCTCGATGAAATCATCTTTGCCGGATTTTTGCGGCAGGCGCCGGTGGAACTGGTGCCTTGCATTACTGTCCCCTTGTCCGTGCCGGCCAACAGTCAGATCGTCCTGGAAGGCTACCTGGAACCCGGGGAACGCCGCCGCGAAGGCCCCTTTGGCGACCATACCGGCTACTATTCCTTGCCGGATGACTATCCGGTCTTTCACCTCACCGCCCTGACCCACCGCCGGCGGCCGATATATCCGGCCACCATCGTCGGCCAGCCGCCCATGGAAGACTGTTTCATGGCCAAGGCCACGGAACGCATCTTCCTCCCCTTGATCAAAAAACAACTGCCGGAAATCATTGATCTCAATCTGCCGGTGGAAGGGGTTTTCCATAATCTGGCCTTTGTCTCGATTGACAAACACTATCCCGGTCAGGCCCGCAAGGTCATGCATGCCCTGTGGGGCCTGGGCCAGATGATGTTTACCAAAATTATCGTCATTTTCGATAAGGAAGTGGACGTCCAAAATCTGTCGCAGGTGCTCTGGCGGCTGGGGAATAATATCGACCCGCGGCGCGATCTGGTCCTGGTCGACGGGCCGGTGGATGTGCTAGACCACGCCTCGCCCCTGCCCCATTACGGCTCCAAAATGGGCATCGACGCCACCCGCAAATGGCCCGAAGAGGGCTTTAGCCGGGAATGGCCGCCAATCATTGAGATGGCTCCTGAGGTAGTTAAAAAGGTAGATGAATTATGGCCCCGCCTGGGACTGGAATAAAGCGCTACGCCATTGCCCTGACCGGGGCCAGCGGCATGATCTATGCCCGCGAACTTTTTGGTTATTTCCAGAACCGCGCCGATCTGGAAATTCATGCCGTCTGTTCCGCCGCCGGAGAGCAGGTGCTCAGGCTGGAATTAGGTCTCAGCTTACCGGAACTGGTCGGGCCTCGGGTCATCATTCACTCGGTCAAAGACTTTGCCGCACCTCTGGCCAGCGGTTCCTTTCGCCTCCAGGCTCTGGTAGTGATCCCCTGTACGATGGGTACCCTGGGCGCTATTGCCCAGGGCCAGTCGCAGAACCTGATCCATCGGGCCGCCGAGGTCTGTCTGAAGGAACGGCGGCCGCTGCTCTTGGTGGTGCGGGAGACGCCGCTTAACCTCATCCATCTCCGCAATATGAGCCAGGCGGCCCAAGCCGGGGCGACGATTTTCCCTGCCATGCCCGGTTTTTATCACCAACCTCTGACCCTGGCGGAATTGGCCCGCAACTTTGTCGGCCGCCTCCTGGATCACTTGGGCCTGGAACATCATCTGACCACGCGCTGGGGCGAATAATGGGCCGTTTATCTGTCCAACCACACAATCCCCTTAACAGAAAACCGAAAACCGAAAACCGAGAACCTTTTTTCCAATCAATCCTCATCCTGCTGGCAATGATCAAGATCGAGCACACCGTCTTTGCCCTCCCTTTTGCCTTCATGGGGGCCTTGCTGGCGGCCCGGGGCTTGCCCAGCGGACGGCAGGCACTGTTCATTCTACTGGCCATGGTTGGGGCCCGGAGTGCGGCCATGGCCTTCAACCGCCTGGTGGATGCGCCTTATGACGCCCTCAATCCCCGCACCCGGAACCGGGCCTTGCCGCAAGGATTGCTCAGCCGGGCGGCGACGATCCGATTTATTCTGGGCAGCGCCCTGCTGTTTTTCTGGGCCGCGGCGCAGCTCAACCGCCTCTGCCTGCTGTTCTCGCCCCTGGCCCTGGCGGTAATCCTGCTTTATTCTTTTGTCAAACGCTTCACCTGGGTCTGCCACCTGTGGCTGGGCGCGGCCCTGGCCATGGCTCCCAGCGCCGGCTGGATTGCGGTGCGGGGTGATCTGACCATTGTGCCGCTAATGCTGTCTTTGGCAGTACTGCTGTGGGTGGCGGGCTTTGACATCCTCTATGCCCTCCAGGATGAGGAATTCGACCGCCGGATGGGGCTCTTTTCCTGTCCTTGCCGTTTTGGCCGGCTCTGGTCGCTGCGCCTGGCCGCCGGTCTGCACCTGGGCGCAGCATTGGGCTTTATCCTGACCGGCTGGCTGGCCGGACTGGGTTGGCTCTATCTGGCCATGGCGCTGGCTGCCGGAGTTTTATTGCTGGTGGAACACGCTTTGCTCTCCCCTCACGACCTCTCTCGCCTTAACCATGCCTTCTTCACCCTCAATGGACTGGTAGGACTGCTGCTGGGCCTGGCAACCCTTTTTAGCCTCTGGCCTTGAATCGCGACTCCAGGCGATTAGCTCATGGATGAGTGGTTTTTGGGGTTATCACCCGGAGCCAGGCTCAGGCTCGCTTGTCCATGAAGGCATCTTGGAATGATATTTGGCCAGTTTGGGAAATAATCTCAAGTTAGCTGATTGTCAGCCGATTGATAATTAACCAGCCTTTTTTCAGTTTTTTTAAACTTTGTGCTTGACAATTTTTTCCCGCTGGTCTTAAAATTGGGGCATTGAAATT
>JBKHJN010000044.1:0-19725 GCA_046538075.1 Desulfobacteraceae bacterium
CCTCGGCAAGTAAAAAAGACATCTAAATATGACTACAAATCCGGAACGCAGGCTTAAAAAACTTTTGACTTAGAGATATTGCCAGGTAAGGGGTTATCTTTTATTGCTTGGGTTTTCCAAATCGCTTTTTTTAGTTGATTCTAAAACTTCTGACTGACAAAATGGTGGAAAAAGGACAATGGACCCTTGACTTAAATATTAAAGAAGAAAATTAATACTTTATAAGGTTGTGAATGAAAGTTAAAAGTTTTGGTCAAAGACGCTTGAGTTGTCTGAGATAGAACACCTGCGTCTAACGGCATTAAACACCTCACCGTTTACCGCCTCTCGGGAAAATCAAGGTTCCAGAATTTCTTCAGTCTTGCCGTTGATAGAGATGACTACCTCTGTTACGGTGGGAAATTGCCGCAAAGTATGCTCGATCTGGGCCCGGATGGCCTGGACCCGGCAGGACCCGGCCACGCGATATTCCAGAGTCTGGTCAAAATCAGCTCGGGCCACGGCTTTGGTCTTTTTTATAGGTCTTTCAACAGGAAATACTTTAATGCAGGTGATTTGCGGATCCAACCGATTATTGTTAAAAAATACTTTGACTACGAGATTATCTGCTATGTTAATATTATTATTGGAATAACTGCTCATCGCTAACAGTATTAAAGGTAATAAAAAGACAAAAACAAAGAAACTTTTTTGCTTCACGATCTTCTTCATGGCTTAAAAAAATTTGCTTTTGCCTTGGGAAAAGGAGAACTTCAGCAGTCCGGGATTATTCAGCAGCCTTGCCTCAGGATTCAACCGGGTGTTTGCAACTTTATAAAGATATTTCCTTTTTGATTTAACCCCTTTTTTACAAGGCCAATTTTAGCAAAGGTTTTGGAAAAAGGCAATTTACCTAAAGTTTGTCTCAAGTACAAATTTTAAAGACTCAAATTAACTGCCAACTCGCCATTCTTGCAGCTATCATCGGGCCCGACTCCTTTTCCTTCTAGCCCGAAGTCGTCACCTCGCCAAAAGCCCGGACATGTTGGAAGGCCTATCCCCCTTTAGTTTAATAAATTAACAAAATATGTTTTTTATATTGAAAAATGATACTTATATATTTAGTATGTATAAATTATTTGACAAATTAACCAATAAAAGTCCATAATACTTAACCTTTAAAGCAATGAAAGCTGCTGCTAAAAATTGTTGGCTTTTTCCAGGTCTGAGGCTGCTGGTGCTGGCGGTGGGGTCCAGACTTGCCTTTTGTTGCCGTTGTTGGCGGAGGCGGTCGATGCTCAACTGGGAACGCCGGCTCAGGCCCGGGAAGACTACGATCAGGCCTTGCAGCTGATCGGCGCTGGTAAAAATCAACAGGCCTTGGTGCTGCTCAGGCGGGCGCTGAAGGTGCTTCGGGATGATGTCCACCTCAAGGCCGACTACCTGGTCTGTCTGGTCTGGACCGGGGCTTATGACCAGACAGTGGAATATTACCGGCGGCAGGAGGCCGAGTTACGGCAGATCAGATATGTGCCGCGCCATATCGCCAAGGCTTTTTATGAAAAGCGTGATTTTGCCCAGGCCCGGACCTTGTACCGGCTGGCGTGGTCTTATGATCCGGCCGATGCCGAGGCCTTCAAAGGGTTAATCTATTCCTGTTGTCGGTTAGAGGATTTCCTGGCTGCTTACCAGACTTGGGAAGAAGGTCGGCAGCGCGGCCTGATTCCCTCAGAAACCATCAGTTATATGGGGGTATTTCTTCTTGCCCGTCTGGGGGCCAGCAGTCAGGCGATGCACCTAGCGGAGGCTGCTGGGGTCCGGGATTCAGAATTGCTGGCCAGCATAACCGGCGATCTGGCGGCCCAGCGGCTTAGGTGGGAAGAGGTCGATATCGCCATCCAGATTCTGGAAAGCCAGCTAGCCCAGGACCCAGACAACTATCGGGCCAGGAGTGATTATATTGTCGCTCTGCGGCAAAAGGAGCGGATGGCCGATGTATTAGAGCAATACGACCTTCTTCAGCAGGCAGGTCAACCGGTTCCGGTCTGGGTCACTGAGTCCGTGGCCGACGCTTATTTGTACTTGGAAAGGCCGCAGACCGCCGCAACCTTTTATGAGCTCGCCCTGGAAAACACACCTGGAGAGCCGTTTGATCCTTTGATGGGACTCTATAATTGTTATGTGGAACTGCGTCAGTGGGACCGGGCAGCAGAGATGTTGAACCGGGTGGAAGACTGGCTGACCCAGAGCAAAAATCAAATTAAGGAGAAAAAGCTCTAACCCTGGCGCAGAGTCAGTACCTTGATTATAAACAGCGCTTGATCAACAACCAGGGCTGGTTCCTGGCTTATCAAGACAAACTGCGGGAGGCCCAGGAGCATTTTGCGGCCGCAGTGGGACAGGCGGGTCTGAATCCCGCCTTTCGCTCCGGCCTGGCCCACGCCTACCTCTGGCGCCAGTGCCCCGCCGAGCTCTGGAGGAATTTCAGGTCCTGGAGACCGTGCATCCGCTCGACAAGGGCGTCCTGGTGGGCAAAGCCTGGACCTTGAATACCTTGAATAAGAAAGACCAGGCCCGGGATCTGGCCCGCCAACTTCATGCCCACTATCCTACTGATCGCCTCGTCCGGAATCTGATGGAAACCTTCCGGGTGGAAGACTCCCTGTTTTTTTCACCGGAAATATATTTCACGGAAGAGTTTCCAGGGGCCACAGAATACTACGCCGTGGGTACCCTAGAGGTGCCCTACACTCCGACTCTGAAACTCTATACCCAAATCGTCCGGCAGTATATCTCCTCAGACCCTACTCCTAAAGAAAACCTGGAATTTAGCTGGGACCGGTTGGTCTGGGGCTTTGATTGGCTCATGCACCCGGAGTTTTCCTGGCAGCAGGCTGTCTCCTTTGACTATATTGATGGCCAGGATTTCGGTTCTTATACCCAAGTCCGGTGGTGGCCCATCGATCCCCTTTGGATCATCGCGGAATTCGATTCCTACAGCCTGGATGTTCCCATCCGGGCCCGGGCCCGGGGAGTTGAGGCCAAATCCGGGTTGCTGGCCTTCCAATATGTGGCCAGCGACCTGTTGGAAGGCAGTTTAAGCTTCCGAGTCAACTGGTTTTCCGATGACAACGTCAATCCTGCCGCTACCCTGCGCCTTAACCGGCAGGTGATTAACCATCCCGAAGTCAAGTTGTGGTTGGGCACTGAGATCGGCTACCTGCGCTATACTTATCAGGAAGTGGATTACTTTAGCCCGCTCTACAGCTATGGCTGGCTGTTTACCCCCACCGTGCACTGGATGCATTACTACCGCTACGATACCAAGTGGCGCTCCAGTTTTTATCCCCGTGGCGGGATTGTCAAAGAACATGATGAGTCGGTCTATCCGACGGCGGGGATCACTTATGAACAGCTGCTGGTACTGTCCAAGAGCTTTAGTGTGAACTGGAATGTGTCTTATGATTTGAGAGTCTATACCGGTGATTATACCCATGTCTTGGGAACGTATTTTACATTTCGCAAACATTTTTAGGGGACTGATATTCTGGCTGGCCCTCACCTTGGTAAGCGCGACGTCGGCATATGGAGGCCAAACCTTTATCGCCCTGACCTATCATGACATCCCCCAACCGAATCGGTGGGCGATGACATCCGTCAGTCCCATTTTATCGAGCAGTTGGAGTATTTCAAAACCCATGGTTTTACCTTCATCAGCCCCCAGGACCTGTTAGCCGCGGCCGCGGGGCGCACTAAATTACCCAACCAGGCGGTGTTGCTGACCTTCGATGATGCCTACGAGTCCTTTTATACTTTTGTTTATCCGGTCCTCCAACTTTATAAAATTCCGGCGGTGCTTTCGGTGGTCACCTCCTGGATCGATAACCCCCAAGCCTCCATTTACAAAACCAAAAAGCTGATGAGCTGGGAGCAGTTGCAGGAAGTCGGAGCCTCCTGCCTGGTGACTATCGCCTCCCATACCCATGCCCTGCATCAGTTGATTCCCGCCAATCCGCCGGGCAATGTGGAACCGGCGCCCGAGACCTTCCGCTATTTTCCCTCGGACCAGCGGTACGAGACTGAATCAGAATTCCGGACCCGGATTCGCGCTGACCTAGCCCAAAGCATTGACCTGCTGCAGTCAAAGGTGGGAATCACTCCTTTTATCCTTACCTGGCCTTACGGGTCTTACAATGAACCGGGGCTTAAGGAAGCCGCCCGCCTGGGGTTCAAAATAACCCTGAACCTGGCAGAGGGAATGGGCCAGGTGGGCGATCTCATGCGGGTCAAACGGGTGTATATGAGGCCGCAGCGCTATTGGGCTTCTATATTTCAGGAAGAACTGGCCCGCCAATTTAAACCGGACATTTCGCTGCGGGCGGCCCAGGTTGATCTGGACACCATTGTCGAACCTGACTCCTATGCTCAGAGCGACCATAATCTGGGGCTTCTAATTGATCGGCTGGTGGCCCTGGGAGTCAACACCGTCTTTATCCAGGGATTTGCAGATCGGGATGGCTCCGGCAATATCAGCTCGGTTTATTTCCCCAACCGGGTGTTACCGGTGGAGCTGGATTTCCTCAGCCACGCGGTCAATCGCCTGCGGGTACGAGGCATTAAAGTCTTTGTCTGGATGCCGGTGTTGAGCTACGAGCTTCCTGATGCCCGGCTTAATGAGCGGCTCAAGGTCCGGGAGTACAAAGATCAGCTGCAAGTTACTACCTCCTGGTATCGCCGATTGTCTCCTTTTGATCCCCGCACTTCGGAGGTGGTGGGCAACATCTTTCAGGACCTGGCCGCTTATGTCAACTTCGACGGGATTCTCTTCCAGGACGATGCTTACCTCAATGATTACGAGGATTTTCATCCCGCCGCCCTTAAAATCTTTGCCCAACGCTATGGCCTGGAAATTTAGCCGGGACCGGCGAGGGAACAACCGTGGCGTAGGCAGTGGATGGAATGCAAGACCGAGGTTTTGGACGAATTTATTAATGATCTGACGGCCATCATCCGGCGCTACCGTCCTCAGATAAAGGTGGCCCGCAATATCTACAGCCAGGCGGTCAGCAACCCCGCGGCCCAAGAATGGTATGCCCAGGATTTCGCCAAGTATTTGAAGTCATATGATTATACCGTGATCATGGCCTATGCCAATATGGAAAAAGTGAAAGACAAAACTTCCTGGTATGCCAGTCTAGTACAGCGGGTGCGGGATTTTGAAGCTCTGAACCAAGTGGTATTTAAGGTGCAAGCCTATGATTGGCAACGTAATTCCTGGCTTAGCAGCCGCAGCGTCACCAAGGATTTGCGTCTTTTGGTATCCCTGGGAGCCCGGCACATTGCTTATTACCCGGATAACGTCTATCTCAATAAACCCGAGATCGAGAAGATTTCTCTAATGATCTCGGGTCGACGAGATGTGCGGCTTAAATAATAAGAGCGGCCATGGTCCCAAGATAACCGAAAAGTATTTTTAAAAGACTCCGAGTTTTCTTGAATAGCCACAACCTTTTCCGAAAGGAGGTTAATGTTTTCTGGTTACTGAACCGATATATCAAAAAAGCCGCGAGCTATTTGCAAATTTAGTTCGAGCTCCCTAAGCAGGTAAATGACTTTTCTTGATATAATCGGTTACTTTGTCTTTCTTTACCCCCTGTATATGAGCATCACCTGGATGCTGGGCGGAGTAATTTTCAGTCTCCGCCGGGAACGGAGTACCTGCCCCAGTCTAGAATATTATCTTTTTTTTCGATAGTCATTCCGGCTCATAATGAAGCGACGGTCATCGAGGAAACAGTCCTGTGCCTGGAAAATTTGAACTATCCCCGTTATGAAGCAATTATCGTAAATGACGGCAGCACTGATGAAACCGCAAAAATCTTAAACCGGCTGGCCGAGAGGCAAGGTGACTGGCTGCGGGTGGTGCATCTCGAACCCAACAGCGGCAAGGCCCAGGCATTGAATATCGGCGTTTTGGTCAGCAAAGGAGAGTTTCTCCTCACGATCGATGCCGATTGTCTGATCGATCAAGATGTGTTGCGGTGGATGGCCTGGCATCTGGCCTGCTTCCCGCGGGTCGGGGCAGTTACCGGCAATCCCCGGGTCCGCAATCGCACCTGCTTGCTGGGCAAGATTCAGGTAGGAGAATATTCTAATATTATCGGTTTAATCAAAAGAACCCAACGGATTCTGGGGAAGCTGCTCACGGTCTCGGGAGTCATCACTGCCTATCGAAAGAGCGCCTTGGTGAACAGCGGCCTGTTCGATAGTGACACGGTGACCGAGGATATAGATATTACCTGGAAACTGCAGCGCCAATTTTGGGATATCCGCTATGAACCGCGGGCCCTGGCCTGGGTCCTGGTACCCGAAACTTTGCGGGGACTCTGGCACCAGCGGGTGCGGTGGGCCCAAGGCGGGGTGGAGGTTCTCAAAAAACATTGGGATATCTGGTTACATTATAAATGCCGCCGCTTATGGCCCATTTATGTGGAATACTTTACCGGGATTATGTGGGCTTATTGTTTTAGCTTTTTGGTGGTTATATGGATGGTTTTTGGGATCTCCAACGGCATCTGCAGCCTCTTTTCCGCTACCACCACTAGCTCCACTTTAATGGAAGTGCATAACAATGTTACCGCCTATTACAATCCCTTATTTCCCCGGTGGATCGGGGCGGTGCTGGCGCTGGCTTGCATCCTGGAATTTTTTACCAGTTTTATCATTGATTACCGCTATGAAAAGAAGTCTTTTTTGTCTTACTACTTCTGGATCATCTGGTATCCGGCAGCTTATTGGGTCATCAGTGCCCTGGCGGCGGTGCAAGGGGTCATCAATGTTTTCTGGCGGCGTTCAAGGATTACGGTAAAATGGCTAAGTCCCGACCGGGGTATCCATACCCTGAAATCATCATAAGAAACGACCTCAAGTCGTATCTGCGCTGGTTTGTTGAGTCCTTCATAACCATGGTGTGCTGGGCAATTTATATCTATATATTGCTCCCGGTCTTCACCCTTATCTTATGGTTATTAGGTATTCAAACCCTGCACTATTTTCTTTGGGGGGGAACAGGGGTCCCTGGAACTCCTAAAGCTATTAACAAGCGGCGGTCTGATTACGCTCATCATCGTTTTCCTGCTTGTCGGCTGGACCTATTATAATTTGCTGTTTATTAAATGGACGGGTGAACGCCGCAATTCCTGCGTTGCCATCACCCGCAACAATGAGGTCGCCCGCCTGCTCCAGATTGAACTTTCCCAACTGGAGCGCCTCAAAAGCCACCAGGTGCTGCGGGTCAGGCTGGAAAAGGAGCAGCAATATAAGATCTCCCTGCAGTGAACCAATCCAGGACGTTCTTCCATATCGGTTTTATTATCAAAGTGAGTTGAAAAAGTTTTATTTTCCGCCGCAAGGACGACTTCAGAACGAATTGACTTTCGCCAATTCTCTAATGTTAACATGGACCTCAACCCCCGTCGGCTTAGTATATAACGGTTTCGGTGTTTTTTTGCGGCATGGTGCCAGAAACCTTACACTAATCTCGCAGAAAGATATCTTGCCAGCTTCTGCAGTTATCATCGGGCCGGCAGAAATTATCGATCTGATCTGCATATCGCAACGGGTTGTCAATTGAGAGCGAAATTTCAGACCAGGCGGCTGAAGATAGATTTAAGGGATTGGGTTCAAACCTGGAATCCCTCACCCCAGAAGTGTCGATATGGTCTGAATAGGTTGAATTTCTAGCCGGTTGATAAGTTTCGAATTAGAGCAGGTAGCCGCTACTTGGCGGTACGTGTCCGGGCAATAATAAAAATGGGATTATACAGGTTAGGGAATTGTAGCCAGGTCCAGAAAGAATTGCTTATAGTGAGAGGGCGGTAAGATTACTGGGCTGGCGAGAATCTGACTCCGTCCGCCCTTAAGGGGACAACCACCAGACATCAGGAAGAGAATTATCCAACTTTGTTGATCGGCACCGAAAAAATTTTAACTTCTCTGGTCTTGCCTCTCAGCTGCACAGCGCCCTGAGGCACGACCTCAATTTGCTGATCTAACCCCAGGCAGGTATTCTCCTCGATCAAGATCGGCTCCCCTACCACTTTGGTATGCATCTCCAAACGGGCGGCGAGATTGACCGTATCGCCCACACAAGTATAGGAGGCCCGCCGCTGGGTGCCGACATAGCCGGCGATCATTGGCCCCGAGGCGATGCCAATGCCAATACGGATTGGTATGCGCTGTAATCTAACTTGTTCCTGGCTGAACTCCTCAATGAGCATGATCATATCCTGCGCCGCCAGGACCGCCCGCAGTGGATGGGCTTCTAGGGCCAGCGGCGCCCCAAATATGGACATCAAGCCATCGCCCTGCATCTGATTGACCAGGCCGCCTTGGGTGGTAATGGCGTCAATCATCAGGGTATAATAGGCATTCAGCAATTCGATAGTTTCCTGGGGGGATTGCGATTCGGCGATAGTCGTGAAGGAGCGGATATCACAAAAGAGGGCCGTGGCCTCCACCAGCCGACCGCCCAAAGAAAAACCCGAATTTAACAATTCATCGGCTACTTCGTCGCTGGCAAACTTGCGGAACAGGGCTCGCTGTTCGTCCCGTAGCCGCTTCTTTTCCAAGCTGGCGTCGACCCGGGCCTGCAACAACACCGGATTGAAGGGTTTGGTAAGATAGTCCTCAGCTCCCATCTCGATACACCTAACCACGCTATCGATTTCCTCCACCGCGGAGATCATGATGACCGGAAGATCGCGCCAATGGAAGTCGCCGGCCAGCTGTTCCAAGACTTGATAGCCGTTCATCTCAGGCATTTCGATGTCCAGCAGAATTAGATCGAAGTCCTGTTCTGTAAGCATCTTTAGTGCCTGCCGGCCATGCTCGGCAAAAGCCACCCGATGGCCTTGTTGTTCCAGGCTCCGGGCCAACATCAACCGGTTCATGCGGTTATCGTCGACCACGAGGATGTAACCGGTGCCTTTAAGACTTCTAACTGGATGATCGTGGTGTCTCATGTTCCGGTCAACTCCTTAAGGGCTTGTTCTACCTGCTGATATTCAGCCTCGGCCTGGGCCAGCTTTTCGCCAGCGCCCGCTAGGCGGCCTTCCTTGCCGAGCATCTCAAGCTCACGAGCCAGTTCGGTCAGGGTTACCGCGCCGAAGGCCGCAGAGTTGGACTTGAGACTGTGGGCGGCCCGGCGGAAGCGCTCTGAGTCATTATCGGCCCGGGCTTGCTGCAGATTCTGTAGCAAGCCCGGGGCATCTTCGCTGAAAACGGCCAGGATTTCTCCGATGAAATCGGCCCCCATCGTCGAACGAAACTCTTCAAACTGTTTAAGGTCGATAACCGTCGAGGCTTCCGGTTCCATTTCCTCAGGCTCAGGTTGTGGCCGGACGCGGGCCAGCGCTGCCACCAAGGCCTCCACGTGAATCGGTTTGGTGATATAATCGTCCATCCCTGCAGCGAGACATTTTTCCCGGTCGCCCGGCATGGCGTCGGCGGTCAGGGCGATGATCCGGGGGGCTCTGGCGCTTTGTTTGCTCTGTTTAATACGCCGCGAGGCTTCCAGACCGTCCATCTCCGGCATCTGCACGTCCATTAGCACCACGTCATAAAGCTGGCGTTGCACCGCTTCCAGCGCTTCCAGACCGTTGGCCACAACGTCGGCCCGGTAACCCAACCGCTCTAGCAGGCGCAGGGCCACTTTCTGGTTAACGGCATTATCCTCTGCTAAGAGGATTTGGAGAGGCAATCGTGCTGCCAGGTCTGGATCAATCTGGTTGACAACCTTCTCGACTTTAGGTACCGTAACGGGCTGCTCGGCGAAGATGGTCATCAGGGCGTCGTATAACTGGGAAGGTTTTAGGGGCTTAGTGATCTGGGCGATAAAAAGATCGGCATCCGCCTCCACTTCCCGGCGTCCCAGCGAAGAGAACAGGATCATTGGTAAGCCAGGACGCTGGGCTGCGATCTTTCGGGCTAGCATCATGCCATCCATTTCAGGCATCTGCATATCGAGGATCGCCACATCGAAGGGGTCGCCCCGTTTAATCCACTCCAAAGCCTCTCCAGGGCGAGCGCAGTCTCGCGCCAGCATACCCCAAGATTGGGCCTGCAGAACCAGAATGCGACGATTGGTGGCGTTGTCGTCCACTGCCAGGAGACGGAGACCGGCCAGTTGGGGTTGTTGGTGGCGCAATTCCTGGCGGCTGACCACTGGCATGACCACTGGCTCGGTCTGAATGGTAAAGTGGAAGGTGGCCCCTTGCCCCGGCATCCCGGCGCTCTCTACCCAGATCCGGCCGCCCATCATTTCGCCTAACCGTTTACAGATGGCCAGTCCCAGCCCGGTGCCGCCGTACTTGCGGGTAGTGGAGGCATCGACCTGACTGAAGGACCGAAACATGCGGTCCAAGCGATCATGGGGAATCCCAATACCGGTGTCGGCTACCGAAAATCGCAGCAGCAGGGCATCGGCTGGCAGGTTCTCTCTCTCACTGCCTTCTTCTACCTTGACGATCAAAGAGACTTCGCCTTGGTCGGTGAACTTCACCGCATTATTGAGCAGATTAAGCAAGACTTGACGAAGGCGGGTGACATCACCGACAATAGTATGCGGCACGCCCTTATCCATCAGGTAAGCCAGTTCCAATCCCTTGTCCGTGGCAACGGTGGCCACTAGATCGAGCGCGCTTTCGATACACTCCCGCAAGTCGAAGGGTTGGCGTTCCAGTTCCAGCTTGCCAGCCTCGATCTTGGAAAAATCAAGGATATCATTGATAATGCTGAGCAAAGCCTCGCCACTGCTGCGAATGGTCTCGACAAATTCCCGTTGCTCAGCGGTAAGTGGCGTATCCAACAAGAGATTGGTCATGCCGATGACGCCATTCATGGGGGTGCGAATTTCGTGGCTCATGGTGGCCAGGAAAATACTCTTGGCTTCGTTAGCCGCCTCCGCGGCCTTCCGGGCCGCGGCGACGTCAGCATAGAGCCGGGCATTATCCAAGGCCACCGAGGCTAGCTCCCCGAAACTTTCTAACAAGGCTGTTTCCTCATCGCTAAACTTCTGCCCGGCATGGCAGGCCAGTCCCAGGACCCCAGTGATCTGCGAACCTGATTTAAGCGGCACCCCCATAACCACCTTGATAGCCTGGTAATCCATATCCAGAAGGGAAGCCTTTTGCTCCCACTCTTGGTAATTTTCGATGAGCAAAGACTGGCCGGTCTCCCAAACCTTGCCGGACAGACCCTGTCCCAGGGCCAGTTGAGCCCCGATGACCCGCTCGAAGGCCCCCGTCCCCACCCGGCATTCCAGCACCTGCTGGTCGGGATTCACCAGGAAAATAAATCCGTGGGGCGTATCCAGCAACTGGCCGGCGCGGCTGATGAGGGCCTGGAGCAAATCCTGCAGTTCTAAACGATTGATAAGTCCTAAGGTGGTTTCGTTTAGCGCCGCCAGGTATTCCTTCTGTCGGTGCAGGGCCTCCTCGAGGCGTTTGTGCTCGGTAATATCCCGAATGCTCTCGATGGCCCCGGTCAGATTTCCGGCGGCATCGTAAAGGCCACCGGCCGTGGCAGTAAGATAAGCGCCGCCGGCCCGTAGCAGTGGCACATAGGTCTCGCCGCACAGGATTTCGCCGCGTCGATTTACCTTGGCATATTTTGCCCGGAACTCCTCTTCCGCTTTAAAAACATAATCGATCAGGATCGGTCGGCGCTCGCCGTAAAAAGGCAGCGCGTATTCGTAGTTGCCCTTCCCCAGGATGTCCTGGGCCCGGACCCCGGTCATGGCTTCGATGGCCCGGTTCCAGGCCAGGACCTTTCCTTCCTGGTCAATGACCAGGGTGGCGTCCGGCAAAAAGTCGATGATATCCTGAAAATGCTGTTGGGATTGCCGTAAGGCGGCTTCGGCCTGTTTCCGTTCGGTGATATCGATAAAGGCCCCATAAATGAAATCGATGTCACCTTGAGGGTTGCAGATTATCTGACTGGCCTCCTGCACCCATAAGATCTTGTTGCTTTTATGGCGAATGCGATATTCTCGAATGTAGGACCTATCCGCTTTCAGGGCGGCGATTAGGGCCTGCCGCATCAGTTCCACATCTTCGGTGAGCACCAGATCCAGCCATTTCAGCCTCCGGGAATCGAATTCTTCCTTGGAATGACCGGTCAAACCTCCGATCTTATTATCGATGAAATCCACCGACCAGTCCCGATAGCCTTTGAAGATCACATTGGGGAGGTTTTTCAGAAGCAGCTGATAGTCGGCCCCGCGGTCTAAGGAAGCGATGGCCGGGGCACCGGCGGCCCCTGTGGCCGGCAATCGCGACAATTCCTGGCGCAACTGCCTTAATTCGATGAGCAATTGCTCCCGGCCTTTTTCTTCGTCCCTCATGTCAAATCGCCTTCCATTAATCAATGGATAACCAGAGTGTAAGACTCATCGGCAGTTTGCTAAAGTTATTTAATTGCCCGGGGGAATCGGCCTGTGAACAACTTTTTATTATTTTCTCACTAAGATCACAAGCTCTAAATGCTCAGCTCATGGGCAGTTGAAGAAAGGACTCTGAACCGTAGTCCTTTTGCAGGTTGCAACACAAAAAGTCTGGGGCTAATTTCAATAATCTCGGGAAGGAGTTTCCCATATGCCGTCAATAACTTGCCAAAGCCAGCAGTTATCATCTCCCCTTGAAAAATTGCATAAATGGTCTGCATATTTAAAAGGGGTATCAATTGAGGTAAAAATTTCAGACCGGAGGACGGATTGAAGGAGTGAAGGGATTGGGTCCCAGCCTGGGAATCCTTCCGCCCAGAAATGTGGATATGAAGTAGGCGATTGAGAAAGTTGCGAAGCACATTTTCATAAGCGGCATCATGAACTAATTATGGCTAATTGGCAGGATTTGGAATGGTTTTGGGCTATGGGGATTCAATGTCAGGAGTTTGTCATGGGGTTGACGGTTTTTGAGAATTGAGGACTGGGGACGGGTTCATTGACTGGAGCTTTTGGGCCAAAAAGTATGGAAAGAGGGACAAGGCTGGGCATTGATAGGATCGAAGCAGAGAATTTGGACGAAAAAATCCCTATCGTGCTCTGGAAGTCACTCATGGCAGGAGGAAAAAATTCAGGAAGGCAGAGGCAGTGAATCATGAGGAATCCCAGATTGCCGGAGCCGGGGCGGTTTGGCCGGAAGTTAGTTGACCTCGGATCAACCTGCCCTGGCCGCATTGTGGACAGATGGTGAAATCCACCCCGGTGAGAGCCCGCATCATTTCTTGCCAGGTTTGGGCCTCCTGTGGGGCACCGGTATTTTGGTCTTTGAGTTCATCATGAGAAACGGGCTCTGGTGGACCGATCAGATACCGGGCTATTTCCAGTTTGGTTTTGGCATTGGCAGGGGCCATGAGGCCAAAGTGTCTGATTTTGACGAACCGAGGTGGAAGGATGTGCAAGAGAAAAAGACGGATAAACTCCTGGGCGGTGGTAGTCACCAGCCTCTGCTGACCGGGTCTGCTATTGTCCCTGGCTCGGAAGGTGACTATGCCATCCGCCAGGCTAACCAGTCGATGATTGGAGATGGCAACCCGGTGAGTGTGGCGGCGGAGGTACTGATACGCCTTGTGGGAGCCATTGAAAAGCTCTTTAGAGTAGACGACCCATTTTTGCCGTTTGAGCTTTCTGATAAACCGGCGGAAATGCGCCGGGCTGGTCAGACAGGAAACCTTCCCCTGCAATCTGCCCTCCTGAAAAACCTGGTCCAGGGCCTCTAGAAATTTAGCCCGGATAATTTTTGAGATTGCCTTGACGGGCAGGGGGAAACTGTTGCTGGCGACGATCCACGTCGTGGCATCGGCACTCAGCCCACCGCCCGTTACCACGATATGTAGGTGGGGATGGAATTTGAGGTTCTGGTCCCAGGTGTGAAGGACCGGCGTGAAGCCGACCTGAGCCCGGAGGCGGTCATAGTCTCGGGCAAGTTGCAGCAGGGCGCGGGGAGCGGCGGCAAAGAAGAGATTGAAGATGAGTTCTTGGTTGTACAAGGCCAGCGGGTCGAGTTCGTGGGGCAAGGTGACCACCAAGTGAAAGTACTGAGTTGGCAGGAGTCGCTCCCGACGTTCTTCCAGCCACTTTGCCTGCTTGAAGCTCTGGCACTTGGGACAGTGGCGATTGCGGCAGGAGTTATAGGAGATAGAGAAGTAACCGCAGCCATGTTCACAATAGTCCACGTGTCCGCCTAAGGAGGAGGTTTGGCACCGTTCGATATCCCGCATGGCCTGGTGCTGCTGCGGGCTAAGACCATGGTTTTTCCGGTACTCGGGGCCATGGTGGCGAAAAATCTGGGCTACCTCCAGGGATGGTCTGGGCATGGGGCGGCCGCAGTTAAGAGACAGGCTGGATCATATCCAGGGGACTCACCAGTCTCTGGACCAGTCGGTCGGTGATGTGGGTGTAACGCAGGGTGGTGCGGATGGAACTGTGACCCAGGAGGACTTGCAGGATGCGGATATCGATGCCGGCTTCCAGCAAATGAGTGGCAAAGCAGTGACGCAGGGTGTGCATGGTGACCCTCTTCGACAAACCGGTCTCGGAGATGACCTGCCGCAAAACCTTGTTCACTGCGGTGGTGGTGATATGACGCTGAGGTTTATGTCCCGGGAACAGATACTCGCCTTTCGGCCGGGCTGCCTGGTAGTACTGGCGCAACAGGGACAGGAGACTCTCTCCCAGCATGACATAGCGATCTTTTTTACCTTTTCCCGAACGGACACGGATGCGCATCCGCTGACTGTCAATATCGGTGATGTATAGGCCGCATACTTCCGAAACCCTGAGACCGGCGGCATAAGCGGTGGCAATGATGGCTTTATATTTAACCGAACGGATGGCCTCAAAAATCCGGAGTACTTCCTCCGGGCTGAGAATGACCGGGGGGGTGTGGGGCCGTTTGGGATGGGAAATATCCTTGACGACCTCGGATCGTTTCAGGGTAACGGTATAGAGGAACTTGAGGGCGTTGACATACATGTCCTGGGTTGCAGTTGAGGCTTTGCGGTCCCGGACTAGATGCAGGAGGAAGCCTCGAACCTCCTGTTCTCCCATATCTTGGGGAGAACGCATATAGTATCTGACAAATTGCCGCACACAGCCGAGGTAGGCCCTCAGCGTATGAGGACTATAGGCCTTAAGAAGTAAATCCTCTCGCAGCTGATCGTGGAGTCTTCCCATGGTTTTCCTCCTGGTTGAATCTGGATTTATAGAGGAACCTACATGTATACATCTGGGAAGACGAGAAAAAAGGCTGGAGATTCTTTATTATGGAAGGTTTACGCTTGTCGGGAGGGTTGTTAAAGGAAAATTGCGCCCTTTATCTTCCACCGCGAAGCGTTTAGTTCATATATTGGATATCAGGTCGATGGTCAAACCTGGCCTACTCCCAATGCTAAATTTCAGGCCATTTCGTCCCTTAACAGGAAGGGTTACAAACCTCTCCCCTTGAGGCGGGTTTACATCCCCAAAAGCAACAATAAAATGCGCCCCTTGGGAATCCCCACAATGAAGGATAGGGCTATGCAGGCATTGCATAAGCTCGCCCTGGAGCCGGTTGCAGAAACCCTCGCCGACGGAAACTCTTACGGTTTCCGCCCAGAAAGGGCCTGCGCTGACGGCATTGCTTAAACCTTCATCGTATTGGTTCAGAAATATCGTGCTCAATGGATTCTCGAAGGAGATATCGGGTCGTGCTTTGACGAAATCAGCCATGACTGGTTGCTGAACAATGTCCCCACGGACAAAGCGACTCTCTGGAAATGGTTGAAGGCCGGATACATCGACCACAAAAAGCTCTTCCCCACAGAAGCAGGCACCCCGCAAGGAGGCATCATTTCGCCTACGCTGTCTAACATGACCCTGGACGGACTCGAAAAGGAATTGAAGCCTTTCCGGGGATGTTCAGTGAATTTTGTTAGGTATGCGGATGACTTCATTGTTACCGGCAACTCGAAAGAACTGCTGGAACAGGAAGTCAAACCGGTAATTATCAGGTTTCTCAGGGAAAGAGGTCTGACCTTATCCGAAGAGAAAACCAGGGTCACGCATATTGAGGAAGGCTTTGACTTTCTCGGTCAGAACATCCGCAAATATAACGAGACGTTACTGATCAAACCCTCTAAGAAGAACGTTAAAAACTTCTTGGAAAAGGTTAGGAAAGTTCTGAAGGACCACAAAACGGCCAAGCCAGAAAAGGTGATCAGGTCGCTAAATCCCATAATTCGGGGATGGGCCAACTATCACCGGCACGTGGTGGCTAAGGAAACCTTCAGTTGGGTCGATCATCAAATTGTGCAAAAGTTGTGGCAATGGTGTAGACGTCGACATCTTAACAAGGGTCGGAAGTGGATCAAAGCCCGATATTTTCATAGATTCGGTTCCAGAGATTGGGTATTTGCCGCCAAGTTTAAAAAGGAAAATGGCAAAGCCGACTATATGAAGCTGTATTGGACTACGGACACCCCAATCCGCAGACATGTAAAGATAAAAGCTGAGGCCCATCCCTATAATATGGCCTGGGAATCTTACTTTGAGGAACGAAAATTCCAAAAAGTTAATGATGACCTAACGTTATATGGACGGGTTAAGAAACTTTGGCAAGTCCAAAAGGGGAAATGTCCAATCTGCAAGGAGGATTTCACAAAGGAAACATGGTGGCACATACACCACGTTATCCCGAAACTTCAAGGCGGAAAAGACATCCTGTCTACCCTTCAGCTTTTGCATCCAAACTGCCACCGGCAGTTGCATAACCAAGATCGTAAGTGTGTTACCGCCCCCAATTAACCATGAGGGGGTGTTGAAAGGCTTGAGCCGGATGAGGGGGAACTCTCACGTCCGGTTCTTAGGGGAGGGGGTCTCAGTAATGGGACCTCCTTACCCGACCTCAAGGCCCCCTTCAACTTCATCCGTACCAATTTATACCAAGTGGCGATCAAAAAGGTAATCATATTAAGTTGCAATCAAAGTGGTATTATGCCCCACTCACCCTGAAACTCCTACCCCGCCAGCGGGGGGAGAGGGAATAAAGGCTGAAATTACTCATTTGAAGGCTAATTAGTATAAGAGTGGGAAAGAGACAGAATTGGTGTTTATCCCTAAAAAGCTGGCCGACCGGCTGAAGGATTACCTCAAGGCCAGCGGCGGTGCAAGTGATCAGAGGATTTTTCCCATTACCTACACCGCCGCCCGGGTCATGGTTAAAAAGGCTGGCACCCTGGTGGGGGGTTCATCTCAGGCCCCACGACCTCAGGCAGCATGCGGCCACCTAGGCCTCAAGATCAGGGTGCCGGTGGAGATCATCAGCAAGGTCATTTTTCAATTGTCATTAGCATGAAATATTCAGGCGCCACCCTTATTTGGAATATAGCCTGCTGAATTATAATTCGTTAGGATAATTCAGCTAGGCAGAGACGCTAACGTGTGTTTAAAAGGATGATGTCTTTCGTTCTCTGCGGGGCTTTAGCGGCGAACCAGTTTCTTTCAAAACCAGGGTCATGAATGACCTAAACAATGGCGGATACCGCACGCAAATAAAAGTCATGCTCATCTCGCGAGGTTACCAGCAGGAAACAGGCATGAATCCCGGTTGGCTCACCGGCTATTACTCCTGATGGCGAACTACCGGGATCAAAACCTCGTTGCGCCGCAAGAACCAGGGCATAAAGGGGGGATTATATCTGGCAAAGATGGGTTCACCAACGATTTTTAGACCCCTGGAGCTGATAAATTCTCTAAGCCTTTTTTCTTTATACTCATAAAGCTCCTTGCTCCAGATGCCGGAGTACTTCAGGACAGCCATATTCCGCCAATTCCATCAAACTCATCTTTGCTCTGGCGAGCTTCTCTCGCTGGGTCATGGTATCTCCTCCATTCTTCTTTGGTCTTTCCCCAGAGGAGTACCATGCCCATTTTTGCAACCGGTGTCAAATCAAGTCTAAACTACCCCAGATTAGACATCTAAGTATTTTTCAATATGGCCATCAGCATCCCAAAAATCAATGCCGAAATTGATAAAAATAGTGGTCTTAAGGTTGCTGACCTTTGGTTAAATACCAGAGTTCAATCTCGCTATGAACTTCGGCTTCAGGCGTTCTACCTGTTCTTTGAACCAATCTCAGTAACCCTGTTCAGGGGAGAACACCAGAAATGGCTGATCCTGATTTTCATGGAAGTCTTTTCCCAAAAAGGATAAATTGGTCTCGAGAGCTTAATCTCATTCATGCCAGATTTACAATTGAAAAGGACGCCCGGTTTATTTAATGGGAGGCAAGGAGGTTGGCTGCATGTCAGATATGATAAATTGGCGGACAAACTGGGAGGCCGCGTTAAATGAGGCGAAGGCCTCTAATCTTCCTCTGGCCCTGGAATTTTTCATGGAGGGCTGTCCCGCCTGTGGCCGGGTAGCTCGGGAGACCCATACCGATCGAAAGGTGATCGAGGCTTTAAACCAGCGTTTTGTTCCGGTGCGGTTGGAAGCGCGCCACCACCTGGACCTGGCTCAGCAATACAATGTCAAAGCCACACCAACTATCCTCTTGTTCTCCTCGGATGGAGAAGAGAAACACCGCTTCGATGGCTTTCAGACCGCGGAAAATTATCTCCAGGAACTGGAGAAAGGTTCCTAAAGGCCTGTTTCATAACTTACAAGGTTTCTGAACCCCCTCACACCAACCCTTAGTAGGGTTTTCCTACATCTTCGGTTGACGAAGGACCGGTTGTCGATGAGACCAAAGATAAGGGCAGCAAACTGCTTGACAAATTATATCTGTGAGATTCATAGACATGGTTTCAATTTTTAACCACGGTCGGCCCGGGAGCGAAGCCGCCAGGGCCGCCGAGAAGGGGCCCCAAATTTGCTCGTCGGAGGCGGCCTGCAGCGGTCTCCCCATGTTCGCCTAATTCCTTTTTTTCACTGAGGTTTTCAGTTTTCTAACCCGTAAACCAGCCTGATAATCCTGATTCTGAAGATATTCCTTGGCAGGATCATAAGCAGCCTCGACTTCATCACTAAAGGGAGTCTGGTGAATTTTCTCAAAGAAACGATCCATGGGCGTCTTACCGTTATGGTGTTGGATAATCATAATGTTCCCATCGGAGCAATCCAGCGGATTTTGGGGCATGAGAATCGTACCACTACCGAAATATACCTGCATTCTATGGGGAATCCGGAGCGCCAGGCGATGGTAATTTTTGAACAGGCCAGCGAAACCAACCCCATGGATGAAAGTCTCACACAGAGTCTCCCACAACCATAAAAAAGGGTTTAGGTCAATTCTCCTAAACCCTGAGTAACTTATTGAATTTATTGGTGCCTGGGGCCGGATTTGAACCGGCACGGGGATAAACCCCGAGGGATTTTAAGTCCCTTGCGTCTACCACTTCCGCCACCCAGGCCAGGATTGACTTAGTTTAAATATTTTTAGTAAGGTTGCACTCAGGTCCGGAAGACATCCAGGATGATTCTCTGTTTAGAAGAGGGTCCCGTTAAAATGGGATATATTAAATTTCTTGAAAAAATACAAGCTAGTTTGGAATGTCATTTTTTTTAATTGGGTGGTTTTTCTGATGGGCAGAAAAGAATATGCCAATTCAGCTTTGATGGCGGCAAACTAGCCCTGGCAGGCAGCGGTCAGCGCCGCCGGGTCTTCCGCTTGACCAGAAACTGTCCATCCCGAGTTTCACTGCAA
>JBKHJN010000084.1:0-4250 GCA_046538075.1 Desulfobacteraceae bacterium
GCCCGGCTGGTGGCTTGGGTCAAAACCCAGCTTTGAATCATCATTGTTAAATATAACGCTTTCTTTTTAAATCCAGTTTATCAATAGCTTAATAATTTTGACCAGGTGGCCTTTTGCAGGGAGGCCGCTAAATCTTCCGAGTGGCTAAAACGTTAGGCATAAGCGCCAGATTTAATGTATAAAAAAATGAGGGGCTTTCCAGGCTAGAGCAGATGACAATTTGAGAGGAAGAGCGCGTGGAACGGTTAACGGTTAAGGAATTTCTGAGTTCTTTGGGTCACCAGGCCCAACTTGGGGTAGTCACGCCCGGAGCTTCCTTGAAGGAGGTAGTCCGGGCCATGATCAAAGGGCATCGGCGGCGGGTGGTCTATGTGGTTGATGAGAATAGAAAACTCCTGGGGGCCATATCCCTGGATGTACTTAAGGATGTGATCTTTAGGTTTTATCTATCCGACCGGGTCAGTGACCTTTTGGTAGTCAGTGAACATATTACCGAGCTTTTCGCCTCGGAAAAGGCCGAAGATGTAATGGACGCCGACATCAGCAGCTGTCAGGAGCAGGAAAATCTGCACGAGGTGATAGGCCGAATGATTGATCGTGATAGCAGGGACATGCCGGTCCTGGATCAGCAGGGCCGGGTCGTGGCTGACCTCGATATCCTGGACCTCTTGGAGTTGTGGCTCAAGAAGGGAGAAGAAGCGTTCCAATGATCGGCCATCCCTTGCTGGCGGTGGGGCTATTGCTGATGCTGGGGTGGTGGGGAGGCCGGGCCGCCAACGCCATCAAGTTGCCCCGGATCAGCGGCTACCTGGTGGCAGGCATGCTGCTTAGCCCCTCTTTTTCCAATATCTTGTCGCGTCGGGTAATTGATGAAGATCTTTATATCATCACCGAAATCGCCCTGGGCATCATCGCCTACTCGATCGGCGGCAGTCTGGTTTACGAACGCCTTAAGCGCTTGGGGAAAATTATCTTATGGATCGCCATCTCCCAGGCGGTCGGGGCTTTTCTGATCTCCGCAGCTGTGCTGACCCTGGCCTTGCCCTGGTTAACCGGTCTGCACGGCCCGGAGTATCAATTACTCTCCACCTACCTGCCTATGGCCCTGATTATCGGCGCCATCTCGGTAGCTAACGCCCCGGGTGCGGCCCTGGCCATCATCGCCGAGCTCCGGGCCAAGGGACCATTTACTACCACCTTTCTGGGAGTCATTGCCATCGGTGATGGGCTGGCGATTATCATTTTCGCCCTGGCTGCGACAGCTGCCCATTTTTTGATCAATCCCCAGGCCGTCTTGGGGTTGAAGATGATCGGAGGTCCGATTGCGGAGATCACCCTGTCTCTGGTTTTGGGAGGGGCAGCCGGGATGGGGCTAAAATTTATGGCTCGCCTGGTCCGTCGCCGGGAAGCCTTGTTGATGGTGATCCTGGGGGTATTATTTAGTACGAGCGGGGTGGCGATCTTATTTGAACTTTCGCCGTTACTGGCTAATATGGTGGTCGGCTTTATCATTGTCAACCTGGAACGCCGCCAACGCGATTTTTTCATAGTAATCGAACAGATCGAAGAGACCTTGTTTGGCCTCTTCTTTGGGCTGGCCGGAGCGTATCTGGACCTGGGAGTAATTAAGTCGGCCGGATTACTGACCCTGGCCATTATCATCTGCCGCTTTAGTGGCAAACAATTGGGGGTTTGGCTGGGAGCTTATCTTTCCCATGCCCCGGAAATAATCAGAAAATATTTGGGGCTGGCGCTGTTTCCCAAGGCCGGAGTGACGGTCGGTCTGGTGCTCGTCGCCCGGGAGATCTTTCCGCAACCCCTGGTGGCCAGTATCCTGGTGAACGCAGTGATCGGCTCGGTAATCATTAATGAGCTGATTGCTCCACCCCTGGTCAAACATGCTCTGCTCCGGGCCGGGGAAATTTCCCCAACCAGTGAACCCATATCTCAGGAGGGCTGATGAAAATCGGCGAGGTACTGGATAAACTCGACAACCTGCCCTATCTGGCGGTCAGCGGGGATGCCACCCTTGAGCAAGTAGCGGAAAAAATAACCGACATGCGGCAGGTGCGGGGCATCTATGTGGTGGATGAGCAGGGGCGGCTTGAGGGGGCCATCTCTCTGGGGGCCTTGATCCGTCATGTTATTGAAGCTCGCAACAAACCCAGCTTTTTTGTTAGATCGCTGTTGAGCCGGATTACCTGCGAAAAAGTTTCTGACCTCATGGACAAGCACGTGATCTATGCCCGCAAAAGTGATGCTCTGGATAAAGTTATCGACCGGATGGCAGGTTCTAATATTAAAGAAATCCCCATTGTGGATGATCAGGGCCGCATTATTGCCAATGTTAGCATTTTGGATCTGTGGAAGTTGGCGGAAAAATAGCTCAGGAAATTAATAGGCAGGGATAGCCTTCGTCTCAGGACCGCTGATTTAGCCGGCCTAATGACCAAAGGCGAACCCTCAGGTTCGCCTTTCAGGGGTTATCGGGTCGATGAACTAGTTAATGCTCATGGTCGTGGACTTCAGCGTCATGAGCCGGATGTTCATGCTCATGGGGGCCGTGCTCACCGGTGTGCTCATGATCATGCACGTGGATGTTCCCCCCGTGGGAATGAGGGTGGGAATGCTCATGCATGTGTTCATGCTCGTGAATGTGAGTGTGCTCGTGGCTATGAACCAGATCTCCATGGCGATGCTCATGCGTGTGCATGTGCTTGTGCTCATGGTCATGGAGATGCCGGTGCTCGTGGGTTCCTTCCATTACCGTCTCCTCCCTTCTTAGGATGTGTCAATCCTTCATGGATTGATTTAGTTATATTTTAAAGCTCGGAATAAAAAGTGTCAAGGATGGAGAAGGGCTTAAATGAACTTAGGTTAAAAAAACATTGCGGTTAGGCCGCCCGCAGGGCATTGACGATATTCATCCGGGCGGCGCGCAGGGCTGGTAACAGCCCTCCTACCAAGCCCATGCCCAGGGCAAAGAGTAAGCTTTTAATAAAAATTCCTCTAGAAAGGGCGAAATTAAAGGCAATCTCCGAGAAGGTCTGCCAGTTCGTGGTGGAGATAGTGATAAACTGCAGGAAGGAGGCCGCCCCCAGACCGCCTAGGCCGCCGATCAGGCCGATCAGCAGTGATTCGATCAGAATGGCGGTCAAGATATTGGCCCGGGCAAATCCCAAAGCCCGCAGGGTGCCGATCTCCACGGTGCGCGTAGCCACCGCCGCATACATGGTGATCATCGCACTCAGCACCGCGCCGACGCTGAAGATGCTGGTCAACACCAGCCCCAGCAGGCGGATAAACTCGGCCAGGCGTTCCGACTGCTCCTCATAAAATATCACCTCCCGCTTAACCTGGACAGTCAGCCGGGGGTCGCTCTCCAGGCGTTCTCGCAAGACGCTAAAATCCCAGGGATTCCTCAATTTGAGCACTACGTCGGAGTAGGCCGGGCGCCGAAAAGCCTGCATCAGTTGATCGACATCCCCCCAGATCTCGGAACTGAAGCCGGTGTTGCCGGCATCCAAGATGCCGACGACATTCCAGTTGCGCATGGCAAAGCGCAAGGTCTGTCCCAGGCCGCTGTTGGCAAAACGGCGGGCGACGCTCTCCCCCACGACGATCTCGGTGGAGCCCGGCCGGAAGAAGCGCCCGGCGGCCAGTTTAATTTCTGGACGCATCTCCAAAGAAATCGGCTTGACCCCCCGGATAGTGATATTGCTGCGTTGGCCGGTGCTCTGTTTGGGCAGATTGATGAGCACCACTACCTCCGGGGAAACCAGCGGCTGTCCTTGCGGATTGAGGGCGATTTCCGGCTGGGAGGCGATAATTGCCGCCTGGTCGCGGTCAACACTGCTTTGCACCTCGGATTCGGCTGAGGCTCTCAGGACCAGAGCATTGTCATAGGAGCCGGTGGCCACCAGGGTCTGGCGCAGTCCCTCGGCCAGCATCAGCACTGAGGCAAAGACAAAGACCACCAGGCTCATGCCCCCGGCGGTGAGTATGGTGGTCAGCCGCCGGGTCCAGAGATTGCGGAAGCTATAGCTCAGCGGAATTTTCATTGCTTGGTTGAATTATCACTCAGTTCATAAAATAGATGAATTGGGGTTAGAATAAGCAGCTCTTGGGAGAGGGGGCCAGAGATCCTCTCGGTCCCCCGGCTCGGCCCTCAAATTAACCTTTTAAATGCTCGGACTAATAACTATCCCAACCGCCGCAGGCCCTCGGCGATGCTTACCCGGGCCGCCTGC
>JBKHJN010000014.1:0-60841 GCA_046538075.1 Desulfobacteraceae bacterium
TTGCGGGTGTAGAGCACCACATACCGGCCCTCAAAGTTGACCTCCTCCCAGGTCAACCGGTTGATCTGCCCCATTGGAGCCAATGGCCACCAGCTCATAGCCCTGGGCAATAAAGTATTCCACCTCGGCGCCATAGATGTCGTGGATGACCGGTACTGGTTGCAGACCCGCGGTCTCCAACTGGCGCTGGCATTCCAGGTTGGTCTGAAAGCCGTGCTGAGTGAAATCGACATCGAAGTTGAAGTAGAAATCGTAATGCTGGCCAAAACTTAAGAGGTAGCTCTGGTAAGTATCCAGGTTGAGGTTAAGCTTAGGCTTCTGCTGAGCCATGTTAATGGTAAAGGTGCCGGAATCCAGAATCAGGCTGTTTAGCTTATCCCGGTGGGTCACGCCTAACTCCCGGTCATCGCGGTTGATCCCGGCAAAGGAGCGCAGGACATTGAGTTTACGCTCCGGGAAGCGCTTATGGTAAGCCAGCACCATCTCCAGATTGATATCGGCCAGGTAAATTCGCATGGTTGCCTCCTTGATAGATGCCCCCCGGCCGTCAGTGACCGGAGGGCACTAGTTATTAATTACGGTTAAAGTTCTCAGCCAGCCGGTTGAGCTTGTCAATCAGCTCAGTGACCAGCTGGGTATTGACCTGCGGCCAAACCTCTTGCGCCTGCTCGCGCATCAGATAATCCAGGGTGCCTTTGAGCTTGTTCCCCAGGTTATTGAAGTGCTCGACCTTGTGCCGCGGGGTCAGGGCCGCATCGGCTTTGCCGCCCCGCTGATGGAGCTCGAGCAGATACTGGTTGACATTGCCGCCCGTGTCCTGGATCATTTGGAGATCGCGCACGAGGCCCCCTTCGATCTTCACCCCCAACTGCACCAGGGCTTGAATCCGCTCCCGGTCAACATTAGTCAATCCCTGGCGGGCGATTTTCTCCATGGCCAGGGCGGTATCAATCAGCAGCTTGAATTCCACAAAGGGCCGTTCGCGCTGTTCGGCTACCGAAATCCGGTGTTTGGCCATAAAGGCCCCGATCCGGTCGGCTCCGGCCAGATCATCGGTGGCGTTGATGAGCAGCATCAGTTTCTGCTTGTCCATCCAGGCATAAGCATGGGCGTCCACCCGGCTGCCTAACAGCATATATTCCTGCCGGGTGCGGGCCTTAAGGAAGGGCAGAAAATTCTCCGCCCATCGTTCCCACTTGTGCCCGGTGCTGCTGACCAGCTCTTTCAAGACCACCAGGGCCTTGCCCTGTATATGGGCACCTATCGCCAGCCCTCTTATCCGGCCGCCCTCAATATGGCCCGGCTGATCTATCTGTTGGCCACCCGCAGCCGGTCCTTGACCCTGGGGGATGTCTTGCGCATCTTGGATATTTCCGAACGCACCGCCCGCCGTTATTTGAAGGCCATCAATGAGAGTCTCACCACGGACCAGGGCGAGGGGTTGATCAAGGTGATCAGAATGGGTGGGGTGGAGCGCTGGAAACTCAATGACGAATTGGGAGTGGAGGCGACCCCGTATCAGTTGATCTCCCTTTATGTCGGGGCCATCCTGATGTCTTTTTTGGAGAAAACCGTGATCAAGGATGGCTTGCTCGATATGGTGGATACTCTGGAAGAGATCGTGCCCCCGGCGCAACGGGCCCTGCTGAAAAATTACCAGCAGAAGTTCTTGTACTCGGGGTTTGGCAGCAAGCGTTATGAGAGCCAGGATGATCAGATTGACGTGATTCTGCGGGGACTGTTAGGGCAATACCAGATAGAGATCACCTATGTCTCGGACCAGGGGGCCCAGGAACACCGACTGCATCCCTATACTTTGGTGCTGCACGGCGCTTCGCTCTATCTCAATGCCTTTAGCGAAAGATATCAAGAGCTGCGCACCTTCAAGGTGGACAAGATTACTGAGGCTAAGTTGACCAAAGACGATTTTGACTATCCGCCGGGCTACGACCCGCAGGCCATGTATCAGCGCTCATTCGGGATTTATGAAGGGAAAGGTGACCGTGATCTCGAGGTGGTGGTCGAATTTCCGGAGTTGCTCTATGATTATGTGGCCAACCGGCAATGGATGGTCGACCAACAGATCACCCCGGTAAAATCTGGAAAATTTCGGCTGACGGTGATGGTCAATGACCTGTTTGAGATCACCCACTGGCTCCTGGGGATCGGCCGCGACGCCCGGGTCATCAGACCCAAGGCCCTTAAAACCCGGCTCAAACAGGAGGCTTTGAAAGTGCTGGCCCAGTATTAAGGGGTAATTATTAAATCAAATAAGATGGTTAATGTTTCCTGACTAAACAGCCCCATCTTATCTCCAGAAACCTTGCCAGAGTTATCAGCTTTAAACCAAAAGATGCTCTGATATCTCTTTCTCCTCCCTATGGACCTAACTTTGCCCAACCATCATGGCATATTACGGACACATTCTCCAGGTCTCTTTTGAGAGCTAACAAAAAAAACTTTGCCATTCCGATTTAAAATGTTATTCATTTAAAAATTTTGGCACTAAATTTGTTTCCCTCAGTAAAATTAAAGTGCCTACCCACCCAAGTGAAAGCCATAAGCCTTAGTTACCACTGAATATTGAAATCACGTAAAGAGTAAAGCAGAGCCTGAATGCAAAACTTGGGACTCCGCTGGCTTCCAGGATTAACTGCACGGGTCAGAGGATTAAGGTTATCCAGAGATATTGGGAGATCTCCAGGGTGGCTGAATGTTTTTAAATTCTGACCTGGCATTGATAATAAATTAAATAAGTCCAAACAATGGGCGTCATAATCTCAATTAAGGAGAAATTATGTTAGAAGAATACCCCAAGAAGATTACCCTCCAGGACGGCTCAGTTCTTTCTTTGCGGCCGATGAGCAAAGATGACCAGTATCCCCTTTATAGTTTTTTTGTTTCCCTTCCCGAACACGACCGGAAATATCTGAGAAATGATGTTACTGACCGGAAACTTCTGGAAAAATGGGCCCGCAATCTCAATTACGATAAGGTCTTGCCGATATTGGCAGTGACCGACGACCGGATAGTGGCTAACGCTACTCTTAACCGTCAGACCTTTGGATGGGGTCGCCATGTCGGTGAGGTGCGGGTTACCATTGACAGTGACTTCCAACGCCGTGGTCTGGGGTCTATATTGCTTGATGAGATCGCCAAATTGGCAACTAAAGCCCAATTAAAAAAGCTAGTGGCCCGAATCATCACTACTCGTCCTGAAGTGATCAAGGCCTTTGAAAAGGCGGGGTTCAGCCAGGTGACCGTTTTAAAAAATTATGTTAAAGATGTTTATCAACGAAAATATGCCGACATTGCCATCATGGTAAAAGATCTGGCCTAAAAAAATAATAGTATGGATGGAGGTTCTATGGGTGAAGTGGTAATTGCCAGCGCCGTGCGGACGGCGGTTGGAGCTTTTGGGGGTGCCTTAAAAGAGGTGCCGGCGGTGGAATTGGGGGGCATCGTTATCCAAGAAGTCTTGCACCGGGCCAAGATCAGGCCAGAGGCGGTTGACCAGGTCATCATGGGGAACGTCCTGCAGGCCGGGTTAGGACAGAATTCCGCCCGGCAAGCAGCCACATTAGGAGGAATCTCCCAATATACCCCTTCGGTGACTGTAAATGTGGTTTGTGGCTCCGGCATGGAGTCAGTAATTATGGCCTCACAGAATATCACCGCTGGAGATGCCGAAATCATCGTTGCCGGCGGCATGGAAAGTATGAGCCAGGCCCCGTTCGTACTCCCCCAGACCCGCTGGGGGCAGCGAATGGGTCATATTCAAGTGATTGACACTATGATCCAGGACGGTTTGTGGTGCTCTTTTGAGAATATTCATATGGGGATTACGGCCGAAAATGTTGCGGAAAGATTTAAGATCAGCCGGGAAGAGCAAGACGCATTCGCCGCTCACAGTCAGCAAAAGGCTGAAAAAGCCATTAAATCCGGACGCTTTAAGGACGAAATTGTTCCAGTCGAGGTCCCCCAACGGCGAGCCGAGCCGATTATCTTTGATACCGATGAGTTCCCCAGATTCGGCACCACGGTGGAGAAGTTAGCTAAGCTGAAACCGGCATTTCGTAGGGATGGAACCATTACCGCGGGGAACTCTTCTGGAATCAATGATGGAGCTGCAGCTTTAGTAATTATGTCCGCCGAAAAGGCTTTAAGATTGGGCATCCGGCCTTTAGCCCGCATCAGGGGCTATGATATCCAGGGGTGTGAACCAGAAATGATGGGTACCGGGCCGATTTATGCGGTGCGCAACGCCATAGCCAAGGTGGAAGCACAACTAGGGAAAGGGAAAGAGATTGAACTGGTGGAGCTAAATGAGGCGTTTGCGGCGCAAAGTATCGCCTGCTTGCGGGAATTGCATCTAAATCCAGAGATAGTTAACGTAAATGGCGGCGCTATTGCCCTGGGCCACCCGATCGGCTGCAGCGGGGCCCGAATCTTGGTAACCCTCCTCTATGAGATGCAAAAACGGGATAACCAAGTAGGATTAGCCGCCCTTTGCGTGGGCGGTGGCCTGGGTTTGGCCATGATTGTCGAACGGAATTGGTACTTTTAAGCCTTTCGGGGCGTCATAATTGATCGGATAAATTCGCAATATATTTCGGGGGATGGCGATGACAACGCTCAAAGACTTAATCATTAATAATTACCCCAAAGAAGTTAACCTGGAAGACGGCATCAAGGTAGTTTTCCGACCTTTGCTGAAAGATGATCAACAGGCTCTGTTCGAATATTTCCAGAGCCTTCCTGAAGAAGACCGGGCCTGCCTGAAAGATGAGGTTACAGATCCTCAGGTCATCGAAAACTGGATCTATGATATGGATTATGATGAGCTCCTGCCTCTCTTGGCCCTGCACCAGGGACGAATTATCGGCGATGCCACCCTGCATTTTAGTCAGATCGGCTGGTCCAAACACCAGGGCGAGATTCGCCTGACTACCGATCCGGAGTATCGGGTGAAGGGTCTGGGCACCTTGATGGTCCAGGAGCTAATCGATATTGCTACCCAACTGGGGTTAGAGCAGCTCAGCGCCGAGATGCCGCCCGAGATGGATAAGGCTTTTTACCTCTTTGAAAAATTGGGGTTTAAGGAAACCGCCATCTTGAATGGTTTTGTGCGAGACCTGAAAGGTGAGGAAACCGATCTGGTGTTAATGACCAAGACGCTGATTTAATTCGGATAGCCTTGATTACGCCAGCGCAACTTTGATGTCTTGTTCAGTGGACTAATAGTTTACTGGTCTTTGTCGTCTTCCTTTTTGGCATCGGCCGAACCTGAAAAAAACTCCTGGAAAGAGTTAAAGGGCGGCAAGCCGGTCATGGTTTTTTGGGCCATCGCCGAGAAATCCACACCCAGATCGAGCCATTTGCGAAATTGCTCATCCACTGCGGTTTTGTAGGCCAGATAGTTTCTCAGAGTTTGTTGCAGGTATTTCTCGAAAAATTCGCTGAGCACGGTCTCTCCGTAGCGAATGAACAGATGTAGGAAGGAGACCGGCAACAGGGCATGCTTGTTTTTGGCCTCTTCCAGAATGATCTGGGTGAGGATAAAGGCAGTGACATCTTCTTCGCTTTTGGCATCGATAACTTCAACCTGTCTTCCCTGCCTGATCATCTCCGCCACCTGGCGGAGGGTAACATAGGTGCTTTGTTTGGTATCGTAGAGCCGCCGATTGGTATATTTCTTCAGAAGGACTTTATCCGCCATCACTTTCCCCCGCGCCAAAAATCAATTTTATGACGTGCTGCACAAAAATCAGCTACTAGATTTAATGACAATTATTACATATCTAATTATTTATTAAATGTCAATAAGTTATTCCCTAAATAATCCGCTGTATTAAAAATTAATTTTGTGCATTGCAAAAATTTGCTTGACAAGCAGATTTTCTAATTTTATATTTACCCTATAACCTCGTCGAGGGGAAACAAATAAACCGGCTTCACAATCAAGGAGAATTAAAAAGAATGGAAACGCAAAAAATCGCCAAGCAAATGATCGATTTTTACAAGGCCAGCTTTGACAACAGCTTTGCCGCCATGAGCATGCTGCAGCAGCAGATGGAGAGAATGACCAGCATGTTTGTGGAGCAAACCACCTGGCTTCCCGAAGAAGGCAGAAAAGTCCTGCAGGAATGGGTTAAGGCCTACAAAAAGGGCTGCGAAGATTTCAAGCAGGCCGCAGATGAGAATTTTACCCGGGTAGAAACATTCTTTGCTGAACCAGAAAAGAGCGCCCCGGTTAAAACTGCGGCTAATGCCTAATTTTTTTGTGGGCGGCACCTTAGTTAATGGAATCATTGCCATTATTTAAATAATTACCACTTAAGGAGAATTATCCATGGATCAAAAACAGATGTTAAAACAAATGCTCGATTTTAACAAGACCACCTTTGACCAGGCCTTTACCGCCATGACCATGTTCCAGGAGCAGACGCAAAGGGTGACCGAACTATTTTGGGATAATACCTTCCGACTGCCCCAAGAGGCCAGAAAGGTCATGATTGACTCGCTCAAGCCCTTTAAAAAAGGCTGTGAGGATTATAAGAAAATGGTGGACCTGGGCTTTAAAAATGTCGAGGCCTTGTTAAGCTGATCCAGGTAGCCTATAAATTCATTTAAGGTTATGGAGCAGTGGGCCCAGGGCAGAAGGCCCAGGCCCACTGTGCTATTAATTATACAAGAGCAGCTTTAGATAACCATCGTTAAGGAGGAGTGAAAATGGATCAGAAACAGATGTTAAAACAAATGCTCGATTTCAACAAAACTGCCTTTGATAACACCTTTAAGGCCATGGTCATGCTACAAGAGCAGACTGAAAATATGGTCAACCAATTCCTAGAGAAGGCAACCTGGCTACCCCAGGAAGGGAAAAAGGCCATTGATGAGTGGCTCAAATCCTATAAAAAAGGCTGTGATGATTACAAAAAGCTGGTAGATGACAGCTTTAAAAAAGTGGAAGCCTTTTTTGCCAAGTAAGCTGCTAAGGTCGAGACTATTCGGGGGAAAACGATGAATGACTGGTTTACCGCCTCGGGCCCATTATCGGAGACTTGGGCCCGGTCCCTGGAAAAATTTTCCGAACAAAATCTAAAAATGCTCCGGGCTGCTCTTGACCAGGCTACTGCAGTCCAGACCTACTGGAACGGTATTTTTAGATATATCAACGAGTTCATGAGTCCTTCCGGGAATGCGCTAACCTACTGGGGTCCGGTGGAGAAAGATAAACTGCAAAGCCTCCCCCCCTGGCAGAGCGTGCGGGATTATCTGGAGCTCTTGCAGTTCAATCTGCAATTAATGCAAAAAGGGCTTGACAGTGGCCTGAAACAAATGCACGAATATCATCTGCGCCAGTTGAATGACGCCTTTGCCGCCTGGCTGAATACCGTCTTCGACCAGGAAGGGGTGGACATTGCCGAATTCATGGCCCAACAGGCCCAGCTTTTGGACCTGGTGGTCAATGCCTATCCCCAGACGATCCATGCTATTGAAGCGGAATATGGCTTCCACTTCGATACCGGGGGCTATGTCCAGGTGGGGGAAACCGACCACTTTTATCTTTACCAGGTTCTACCTTGGGATAAGCAGATCGAGGTCCGGGATCAGGGTAAACCCATCCTAATTATCCCACCCTATGTCCTGGGTGCCAATATTCTGGCCTTTTTACCCGGGGAAAATAAAAGTTTTGTGCATTGCTTTGCCAACCAGGGAATCCCGACTTATATCCGCATAGTCAAGGATATTGACACCACCCCGGCGGTGCAGACCATGACCGGTGAGGACGACGCCTTGGATACCCGTCTATTTGCCGAACAGATCAACAGCCGGCACGGCCACCCTCTTACCCTCTGCGGCTACTGTCAGGGGGGATTTACTGCGGTGATAAATCTGTTGTCCGGAGAGCTGGATGGACTGGTGGACGCCCTGATCACCTGCGTGGCCCCCATTGATGGCACCCGCAGCAAGGGATTGGTAGATTTTATGGAGCTGCTTCCCGAACGCTTCCGGGAACTGGGCTATGCCGTCAAAACCTTGCCCAATGGCCATCAGGTGGTTGATGGCAAGGTGATGAGTTGGGTTTATAAGCTGAAGAGCATGAATGAAGAAAACCCCATAACCGCCTTTTATCGTGATCTGAAGCTTTTGGAAAAGGGTATGAAGATCAGAAAGACGGCGGCGGCGATCAACTATTGGCTGCTCTATGATAAGACCGACCTGCCGCTCGAAATTATCAAGATGAGTTATGACTCTTATAACATACCGGTGACGCCGGACGGCACCCTGCCGGTGAAACTTTTTGGCCGGTCGCTCAACTTTAAACGATTAAAAGACCAGGGGATCAAGTGGCTTATCTGTTGCGCCGAAAAGGATGATCTGGTGGAAAAAGAGGCGGCTTTGGCCCCCTTGGACTGGGTCGAGGCCGAAGTCACCATGTTCCCCAAGGGCCACGCCGCCATTGCCACTTCCTGGTCCCTGCCCACCTCGGAATGCGCCTTCCATACCTGCTTTACAGACGGCTGCCGCGGGCCGGTGCGTTACCACCTGGACCTGGAAGCCGTTTTGGAACCGCCGGCGCCGAAAAAGCCGCCCCGTGCCGTTAGTAAGGTCAAGCAAAAAATTAAGGAGATTAAGTAGTGGATAAACATTTTTTGGAATTCTGGGGGCAATTCCTGATCAGCGCCGCCCAGAGCCAGAGAAAATTGGAAGACGTGACCAAATGGGTCCGGCGGGGATTCATAAATTTCGGCGAACTGGGGGAGCTATTTCGGAAGACTTACGGCTTGGACCTTCTAGACAAGGATAGTCCTGATTTTTTAACAGCTTGGAGCAAAGCCGAAGAGGATTTCCGGGAATCATTCCAGGATTATCTGGCAATGCTAGGGGTAGTGCCCCGGGATGAATATGTAGCTCTGGCCAAAAAATATGAAGAGCTCAAGGAAAAGCTAGCCTCGCAAGAGGAGACCATCGGTCATTTGCGTCTTCTGCTCTCCCAGAACGGCGTTGATTATGGCCAATTGACCGGTGAATTCCAGGAGCTGATCCGGCAGCAGACCGACCAGTTCCAAAAAATGATGCAGGATCTAGGAAAATTATTTCAGAATGACTTCGACCTGCATCAATCTTCTAGAAAATAGTGGCGAAAGGGGAGAATATGCTGGATATCAAAAATGCCGTCGCGGTGATTACCGGAGGGGCGGGAGGCATCGGCGCGGAACTGGCAAAATACTGGGTCGGTCAAGGCGGTAAAGTGGTTTTAAGTGACATTTCCGCTGAGGCTTTAAGCCAAGTCGAAGCTGAGATAAGAGACTTAGGGGGAGGAGTCGCCACGTTGGCGGGAGATATCACCCAAGAAGCTGACTGTGCGCAACTGGCGGAACTGGCCATCGAGAAATTCGGCCAGATCAACTTGGTGGCCCCCTGTGCCGGGATCATTTCCGATGGTTTGCTGCTGGCCCCGGATCGGGAAACTGGCAAGGTTACCAGAAAAATGTCTCTGGAACAGTTTCAAAAGGTCATTGATATTAACCTGACCGGAGTATTTTTAACCGTCCGGGAATGCGCCGAGTGTATGATCAACCATCAATGCCGGGGGCTGATCTGCCTGTTTTCCTCGACTGGTTCTTTGGGAACCGCGGGACAGATCAACTATTCTGCCACCAAAGCTGCCATGTCGGTAATGCCCAAGGTTATCACCGCCGAGTTCTTCCGCCGTGGCCTGGCCGATAAGATTCGCTGTGTCGCCATTGCCCCGGGCTATGTTGGCACCCCCATGGTCGCCGGCATGAAGCAATCTGCCCTGGAAAAGATCCTGGACCAGGTGCCTATCGGTCGTCTCATTGAACCGGCAGAAGTCGCCTCTCTAATCGGCGAACTCTATCGCAATGAAGCCATGGCGGGAGAGGTCTATTTCATCCACGGCGGCCTGCGGTTGGGGTCTCGGGGTTAATCGAAGTCCATGAAGAAAGGGGGAAGGGAAGCAAATTTCCTGCCCCCTGATTATAATCTTAACACTTCTTAACCGCTTTTCCTTTTATCTTGCGTTTAAAACCAGGAGCGGTGGCTCCAGAGTTCATCCTTCAAATCTTCCATATCCTGCTGGACCATGAGATACCAAGAAGCGTTCTGGATGGCCAGACCCCCTAAGTAGGCTAACGCGGTGACGATCATGATTTCGTCTTCGCTAAAATTTCGAGGCACCCCGCTATAAAGCCGCAGCACTCCGATTACTTTCTCTTTGGTCTGGATGGGCACTGAGAGGATAGACCTAATCCCCTCCTCGGCGGTTGCTTTCTTATATTGCAGCCGTTTATCAGTGAGAGCATCGCTAATAATCACGGCTTCCCCGGTAAGAGCCTGGGCCATACTTTTCTGGGCGGACACCGGACCCTTGTGGAGAAATCTCTCACTCAGTCCATAGCTGGCCGCCAGTTTTAGGGTTCTTTGTTCTTCGTCCAGCAGAAGGAGAGCAGACCCTTTGACCCCCATACTCTCGGCGATGTCCGCCGACATAATATGCAAAATTTTTTTGATATCCAGACTGGAACCGAGGTTAACTGCCAGATCAAGGAACATTCTTGTTTTTCTCCGCAGTTCATCCCACAACCGGCCATGTTCCATGATCCCGCCGCTCTCTTGGGCCAGGACCATCAGGAACTCTATCTCATCTTTCGAAAAATCCCTGGGGGTGGCGGTGAACAGACAGAAAAGGCCCTTCTGCTTACCCTTCACCATCACCGGCAGGGCCATAATGGAAGCCACTCCTTCGGCCTGCTTGGCCTGGGGATATTTTAACCGGGGGTCGGTAGCGGCCTGCCGGCTAAAAAAATATCCTTCTTCCTGCACCAAGGGCAGTATCTCCGGGGTCAGCAGCGAGGTTTTGGAGCGGAAATAGGTTTCCGATAAACCATTTTGGGCTACTGGCGATAATTGCTGATGTTCATTATCGATCAGGTAAAGACAGGCGGCTTTGGCTTTAAAGGCCTTAATGGCGCTTCGAAATATCAGGTCCAGAAGTTCTTTCCGGCTTTTGGCGGTGCCGAAAGCCTGGCTTAGTTTAACCATGATTGGGAAATAATCGGGCCTGCCAGTCACCTGAACTCTCCTGAACGGGTTATAATCTTAAACTTATGGGTAAATCTTAAGTTTGCCCTCGGGTCTAAAGCCGCGATGAACCACCCAACGCGCTTACTCGACCTTGGAGGTTGATTTTTTCGCCTTCTTTTTACCAATTCTGTCCCGGTCTTTTAGCCATTGAGCGATTTTGGGGACCAGTTCTTTCTGGCATTTGGTACTGACATAGATGCCGATATGTCCGGTTTCCAAACAGATGTCCTCGGTATCTTTACTTTTCACCTTTTTTGTAAGGAGTTCACAGGCTGGCGGGGGGACCAGGTGGTCGTAGTGGCCGTAAATATTTAACAAAGGCATGGTGATCTTGTTAAGATCAACCCGTCGTCCGCCCACTACCATTTTGTTCTGGATGAGCAGATTCTGTTGATAACCATCTTTGATAAACTGCCGGAAGGTTTCCCCCGGCACATCCGGGCTGTCAAAGATCCATTTCTCCATCCGGATAAAATTCTCGACAAAGTCTTTATTGTTGGAATTTTCTAAAAAACCCAGATACTTGTCAATCATTAAACGGGCCGGATTAAGCAGGAGAAAACCGATATTTAAAAGCTCCCCCGGCATATTACCAAAAGCATCCACCAGGCGATCCGCATCGATTTCTTTCAACCAGATATGGAGCAAGCCTTGGTTGGTATCAAAGTTAGTGGGGGTCACAGTGGTTATCAGGTTTTTGATTTTTTCGGGATGAAGAGCCGCATATATGACCGAGAAAGTCCCTCCCATACAGATGCCCATCAGATTAATCTTGGTCAGACCATGCCTTTGGCGGATAAAGTCAACGATGTTATCAAGATAGCCATTAACATGGTCATCGATGGTCAGATACCGATCCTTCCGGGTGGGGTAGCCCCAATCGATCATATAGATCTCAACACCCTGGTTAAGAAGATTTTGCACTACACTTCGGCCCGGTTGTAGGTCTAGCATGGTATCCCGGTTAATCAGGGCGTAAACCATCAACAACGGCGTTTTCAGCCTGTCTCTTCCCTGCACCTGATAATACTTTAAACTGATTCGGTCTTCTTGATAAACTATCTCAAAAGGGGTAGTGGCAATATCAGTATCGAGGGGTCCCAGCAACACCTCTTTACTTCTCTGGGCCCGGTCCGGAGCTTGCGCCACCTCCTCAGCCAATTTGGCCAAAATTAGCTCAACTGGAATTCTCACGTCCGCCATCAAATCTCCTGCATAAAAATCTATTTTAAGATTCAGGCCCTTCCACTTTTCGGGCCAATTCCTTGACCTGCTTCTTGAGGAGATAAAGTTCTCTATAAAGTTCATCCATATCTTTATTGGTAGGTATGGGTAAGGTTCGCAGGGCTTCGACCAGGAGTTCTTGTTTAGCAACGGTAAAGTCTTCAAGGGCCTTTAAAGTCTGGCTTAAAGCCTGAAGGTATTCGGGCGACTGTAATAAGGTCAGGTAATGGCCTTCTAATAGCTTTATCCACATTTTATAATAGACCTTAAAGTCTTCCGTTAATTCTCCTTCCCTGGCAGTTTCGGCTAGCTTTGCTTGCATAACTGAAAGTGACTTCTCAAAAGGGAGGTAAATCAGGTAAATAAAATCGGCCAGGGCTCCCTGAAACCGAATGGACCTGTCCACCATCCGGGTAATTTTCTCCTGAGATAGACGGCCCGGGCCCAATTGGGGCAGATTAAGCCAGGGCCTCAGCTCCTGTGCATAGATTTCCATCCAGGCCTTGATGGTATCTCGATCCAGGCCCTTAAATTGATAAGGTTCAAGCGGCTGCCTCACTTTCTCAATCCCTTTCTGCCATTGCCGATATAACAGAAAAAACCCCTCGCCCCAGGTCTTGGCTAGTTTTGATAAAACTTCTGGCAATACATCGATTCCCCGGACTGCAGCCTCAAGGCTTTGCGGCTTATTCAGGGCCGAGAGAAATGCCTCTCCCTGCTTTAAAGCTGATTGCCATGATTCGGGCGGATTACCGAAAACTCCGGAAGTCGCAGCTCCCATCTTAGCCCAGAACTGACCAAAAGAAGTCGCCGATTCCCACCAGGCGGCCATAAGCTCTAGGGCGGGCTGTTCTGGTTGATCTGCGGACATATATCACCTCGATCTTTTTTCAAGTGATGGACCAACTAAGATATTGGCCCAGATATAACCTTAGGTTGAGGGTAGCTAACTGGTTTTAATAAGACTACCAGAGATTAATAGGCCTTTAAGCCCTATGACTGAAACCCCTCCTTTATCTCCTGTACATTTTTACTAAAAATTATTGCTCGCTAAGCCATGAAGAACATTAAAATAATAACCCAATTCGATTCATAACTGAAAGAAATTCTCCTGGTTCCGGTTGAGCCGAAGGCTCAGAAAGGACTAAACAATTAAAACAATCCCTAATTAATTCCAAATCTTTCGGGTGGCTTTCTCACCACGTTCCTCCTCGATCATGGTGATTGGCTCTTGCGCCCCTTATTCTGGAATCTTCCGTATTCTGGGAAATTTTAACATTTTTTCTGTTCAGTTTTAAGGGGCAGTCGCCAAGTAAATCTATAATTTGAAGCCTTGTCAAAGATTTTCAGAACTTAAAGTCTGATTGGGCCTACGTATCTGCAACTCGTTGGTATGTGAATTGTGGAAGAACGATTAACTGCCGATAAATGCTTCCAGGCCCCTTTATCGGCTCAATAGGTTAACAAGAGGTCTGTAACAGATAGTGGCTGATTTATAGCTCTGCCAAGATGGAGCGGGCCACATCACTCAAAATTTTACCTTGGAATCGCAAGCCTTGCTGTGAGATGCCCCCAAAAGTGAGACACTTTTTATGAGAGGGTTGGGTTAAAGTAAGCATGGCAGCGCATTGCCAGCCGCCCCGAAGGGGGGGCGGCCGCCCAGCACTCCTCAGGGGTAGCATATCCCAAGCTCTGATGAGGACGCTCCCGATTGTATAACTTGGGGTAGTTTAGACTTGATTTGACACCGGAGCAAAATAGGCGATTGCTTTACAATGCAATTACTAGGGCGGAAAAGCGGGCATTGGTTATTGTTGAGGCCCCTAACAATAATCGACTCAATATGGCACCATTCAGCGGTAAATAGAGGCATTAGGATTCGGCAACGGTTCCCCCCCATTTTTTATTTTTAAGGCTTAAAAAAATTGAATTTTCGGAAAGATTCTGTTATCATCCTCCGCATGCTGGAAGATCGCCGCGCTTTCGGAGGAATGGAGCAATTCGCTCGGGAAAGCTGCAGAACTTCAGAAATTTTAGTTGTCTGGCGGCGTGCTTGTGCCTGGTCAGCCTGGTGGCCGCCAGCCGGGCCCAAGAACCGGACTACCGCGACCTTTGCCAGGAGTTAAAAGAATCCGGGTTTAAGATTGTCTACTCTGGCATAGCCTACGAAGTCCCTTTCGTTGAGATCGAGATCCCCGAGGGCTTTTCCATCACCCGCTTCTGTCGGCGGATCCCTACCTTCGAGCGCGAGTTTAACCATTCCCGGAACCGAATCGCCTTTTTCAACGCCCTCCACCCCTCATATATCAAGACCCGCACCCGGGAGCCGTTCTCCATCGAAACCGATACGCTGAAAGTTCCTTTAGATATTCACAAAGTGCCGGAGATCTTCCCGGCCTATGACAAGGCCCTGGTCAGGCACGACAAATACCTGCTGGTAGATATCGGCAAGGGCTTTCTGGCCCTTTATGTAAAGGGGGAACTGAAGCGGGTATTTCCGGTGTCGGCCGGAGTGGCGGGCAAAAAAACGCCCTTACTCACTTTTGAGGTCCAAGCCAAGTACCAGAACCATTGGTCCACCATTTACGAGTCCTGGATGCCGTGGGCTTTGCTGCTTCAGCGCCCTTACTACATTCACGGCGGGGTCCTTCCCGGCCTGCACGATTCCGCCGGCTGCGTCCGCTTATTCACTCATCATGCCCAGGAGTTGTATAATCTGGTAGATGTCGGCACCCCGGGCCGCATCATCCACACCCCCAAGCTGGACCGCGGTTATCCGGCCCCCTTCTGCCGCTAGGGGTCTTAAACCCTTTCCGGGCGTTATGGTCAAGCGCAGGCTTGCCTGGTTCGGACCGGCAAAGAGAAACCCCAAGGCTGCTCCGAGTAGACCGGTACAACTTGAGTGCCCCAATAAAAAAGAGTGGCCCTTTCGGACCACCCTTAAAAGCGTTTTCTAAATAGTTGAGGCGGGGTTATTCGTTGTATCCGCAACCGACGATCAGTCCGCTTTTGGTTTTCCGGGAATAGGTGCATTTGTTGGCGCCGCCCCATTCATACCTGACATAGGCGCCTTCCGGCGTTCCCTTGGCGACTTCCTCGTAGACCGGTCCGGCTTTTTCCTTCAAGGACTCTCCCACCAGGGTAGGGTGCACCAGCAGTTTGCCGTCCGGTTCCATTATAAACACATATGGATCTTTTTTGGCGGCGTCGGCGAAATCTTCGGGTTTTTTCCCGGCGTCCAGGGCCGCGACGATCTCATCCACCTGTTTTTTGACCAGGTCTTTCATGAAACCTCCTTGCTTGCTAAAAAGGTTGGAAAGTTGGGTTTTCTTACTTTAACTCGGAAACTAGGCGCCTTGGGCCACTGCGGTTTAATAAGGTTGACATCTGTGATCGGGGGTAAACTTACGAATATCCTCCTCTCTTTAAAATATATATTAACTACCTTAAAAAAATATATCATAAAATTTGCGCAAAATATAGTTTTTCCATCAGGGGCAATGGTCCTAAAAATACCGGTTGGAAAGCCAGGATTAAGGTCATGGAGAGCCAACCCCGGTCCGTTGGCCAAATTTTTTTTTGGGGAAGGGCCTGGCCAGCCCCTAAACCTATTGGCATTTGCGACCGATAATGGTATAAGATAACTAGATTAGAAAGGGTCGGTGCGTATCCCGGATTGAAGATGCCGTTCACCCCCAACCAAGGAGGTGCCAAACCCTTGATTGGCTCGAGCGACGATGAGGCTGCGCCTGAATCTGGTTTAAACAGCGATGGTATCATTCCGCAGTAATTTGACCCCGGTTGAAATAAAGATTTTTTTAAAAACCGTAGCCGAGTATACGGATGATGTGCTCATCCTATACTGTAATAAAAATTCGATCCCCTGCCCGAAATGCGGCCGGCCGCAGTTGTGCCGCAGCGGCGCGGTCAGCTTGTACAGCAGCAGTTTTGATAAAGTCACCCACGTTATTGTTGCCTGTTTGCATTGCGGCTACAAAAATATCTCAGTGGAATTAACCTGCGAAAGATTATAGGTTCCCCCCTCGGTTCCCGCCCTTTAGGCCTATGATAATATTACAGTTGTTGAAAAATCTGCCGAACCTCTGTATAGTGGAACAATAATGGGTAAAGGAGGAACAGAAATGGGGAGCAGTAGACCTGGTTGGCGCTGGTTGCTGGGGCGAGCCGGGCTCTTGGCCCTGATGCTGGCCCTGTTGCCGGTCCTGGCCTATGCCCAGACGCTCACGGTGGTCAAAGACCAGGACTGCCTGCGGGAACAGGCGCAGTTTTTTGCCCAGCCGGTGGCGTCGGTAAAGCAGGGGGATCAGCTCAAGCAGTTGGGGGTTACAGGAGACTGGTACCAGGTGGAGTTCCAGGGCAGGCAGGGCTGGATTCACCGGAGCGCGGTCAGCACCCGCAGTGTGCGCTTCTCGACTTTTTTGGGGATGGGCCAGGCCCAGGAAGCCAGCGCCGAGGAAGTGGCGTTGGCCGGCAAAGGCTTCACCCCGGAGGTGGAGGCCGGCTACCGGGAAAAACATCCGGAGATGAATTATGCGGCGGTGGAGCGGGTGGAAAGTTTCCGGGTGCCGGAGCAGGAATTCCAGAAATTTCTGGACCAGGGAGGGCTGCACCCATGACCCGGCGACTAGTGGGCATTGCGGTATTGTTGCTGGCCTTGGGATTGGTGGTGTCCTGCGCGGAAATGGTCAAAGTCGGGACCTCGATCGGCCAGGCCAGAGGTTACCTGAGCAGCACGGATAAGGATTCGATTGATCAGGTGGCGGAGAAGACCGAGAAGGCGGCCCGCCCCATCACTGATTCGGAAGAATATTATATCGGCCGGGCGGTGGCTGCCCGGTTTTTGGGAAAATATCGGCTGGTGAACGACTCTGAGGCTACCCTGTACATCAACGAGATCGGCAAGACGGTGGCCCTGGCCTCGGACCGGGCCCAGACCTTTGGAGGCTACCATTTTGCCATTCTGGACACCGACGATATCAACGCCCTGGCCTGTCCGGGGGGGATTATCCTGGTGACCCGGGGGATGCTGAAAAAGGCCCAGAATGAAGATGAAGTGGCGGCTATTTTAGCTCATGAAGTGGCCCATATCAATCATAAAGACGGCATTGCTTCGATCAGCCAGGCCCGCTGGGGCGAGGTTTTGGCCGCGGCCGGCACCGGCGCGGTGCAGTCCCTGGCCGGGGTGGAGCTGGGCCGGCTGGTGTCTTTATTTGAAGACGCCATCAACGATGTCTTCAAAACCCTGGTGGTGAACGGCTACAGCCGCGGGCAGGAAACCAAAGCTGACTTGGCCGCCTTGAAATACACCCGGCGGGCTGGTTATAATTCCAGCGCTTTGGCGGCTTTTCTGGCCAGGCTGGAGGAGACCGGCGCCACCGGGGGATTCCGGACCACTCATCCGGGGACGGCTGAGCGGCTCCAGAAGGTCAAGGCGGAGCTGGCTCAATCCGGCCCGATGCCGGTGACGGCCGCCCAAAAGAAGCGTACTGCCAGGTTCAAGGCCCTGAAACTTTAAGATAACGTTCAATTTTTTACTGCCATGTTTAACGGCGTCCGGTCGGCGTGGTGCGGGCGCCAGGCAAGGGGAAAAGGGAACTTTTAGTTAGAGGTGACCTCACAGCAGAAAAATCAGAAGCCGGAGCTTAAGACCCCTCCGGGCGAGGCTACCGGTCCGGAATTGCCGCCCTCAGGACCGGAGCCCAAGGCCTTTCCCACCCAATTCGCCAGGATCTTTTTTGGGGCCTTGATCCTACTGATCCTGTATTTTTCCTATCTGATCGTCAAGCCCTATCTTATCGAGATCTTTCTGGCGCTGGTGCTGTTCTTTACCACCAAGCCGATCTATCTGGCTCTCAACCGGCTTTTCCGCGGCTGGCGCATGCTGAGTTCGGCACTCACTTGCCTGTTGTTGACCATACTGATTATTTTGCCCTTGCTTACCCTCACCGGAATTGTCGCCGGTCAGGCCCTGGAACTATACAGCACGGTCAGCAAGGGCCTGCAGAGCGGCTATCTCTGGCAACAACTCAGCGACAAGCTGGCTTTTTTAGAAGAATACGTGGAGCATTTGAATCTGCCCATCCATCCTGACCAGGTTAAGCCGGAAGAATTGGTCCAGGCTGCCCTGGCCAGGGCCAGCGGGTTCATCTACACCAACACGGTGGGGCTGATCAAAGGTTTTACTTCATTTTTCTTTAGCCTGACGATTATCATCTTTGTCACCTTCTTTTTATTCTTGGATGGTGATGTCTTTATTGAAGAGATTAAGAAATTATCACCGCTTGATGCTGCCCATAACGAGGAAATTTTAGGAGACGTCGAGGCTACCATCAAGGCTACTCTCAAGGGCACGGTGATTGTTGCCTTTATTCAGGGATTTTTAGGGGGACTTGGATTTTGGCTGTTTGGGGTGCCCCAGTCCGCCTTTTGGGGAACGATCATGATGCCGGCCTCGGTGATACCGGTGGTGGGAACCGCGCTGATTTGGGTTCCGGCGAGTTTATATCTCTTTTTATTGGGCCAATATGGCTCGGCTCTAGGGCTAACGCTCTGGAGTGCGATTGTCGTTGGCTCGGTCGACAATCTGGTCAGACCTTATTTTTCCAGGGGGGCTCGCCCGATTCCGACTATATTTGTTTTATTCAGCATCATGGGGGGGATCAGTTATTTCGGGATGGTGGGCTTTATCCTAGGACCGCTGATTCTGTCCTTCCTGTTGTCCCTGTTGAGGATTTATCAGATAACCATCCTGAAAATGCCGTGGCCTTCAACCGAACCGCCTCCGCCGACGCCGGAAGCTTCGCCGCCCTGCGAAGCAGCGGCAACAACCGAACCCCAGATCCCGGAATCCGAAGATTAAGCCGGGCCGGCTAATCCACCCAGGTCAGATTAAAAGCGCAGCAAGATAAAGGAATGGGGCGCGGCCTAATTTGGTGAGGGGTAAAGCCGGGGGAGCAGTGCCGCAGGTTGTCGGAACCTGGCATTTTTCCTGCCCCCCCGGTTGTTGTCATATTAACAATGGGGGTTAATTTCAACTTGTTCCCAAGTACAGCCTGGGAACAAGTCGGATTAATGGCGGCCACGGGCCGCCCTACACAGATTACAGCCTGATACCAACCTTTTGCAGCAGCTTTATTTGCGCTTGACGTTTTCCCGGATAAAATCAACGATGTCGGTGGTTTTGGCCCCCGGACCGAAGGTTTCGGCAATTCCGGCGGCCTTGAGGGCGGCAATATCCTCTTCCGGAATGATGCCGCCGCCCAGGACCAAGATATCGTCGATGCCCTGGCTTTTCAGGATTTCGGTGACCCGGGGAAACAGATAGTCATGGGCCCCGGATAGGCAGCTCATGGCGATGACATCGGCGTCCTCCTGGATGGCGGCACTGACAATCTGCTCCGGGGTCTGTCGCAGCCCGGTATAAATTACTTCCATCCCGGCATCCCGCAGGGCAGCACAGATTACCTTGATACCCCGGTCATGACCGTCCAGGCCCGGCTTGGTGGTCAGCACCCGGATCTTTTTCTCTACCGGCATGATTTTCTCCTTATCCTCTGAGTTTCGTATAGCCCAGGTTGTTGAACAAGATTAGTTGAGGCAAGATGCGTCTGGATTCAGATAATCGGCGCAGCTTCATATTCTCCAAACACCTGGCGCAGGACATCGCAGATCTCACCCAGGGTAGCCAAGGATTTGACCGCGGCAAGGATCGGCGGCATCAGATTGGCCTCGGTTTGAGCCGCCTGCTTGACCTCCTCCAGGGCCTTGGCTACTGCTGCTTCATCCCGCTGTGATTTCAAACTCTTCAAGCGGGCCAGCTGTTTTTCCCGCACCGTGGGGTCCACCCGCAGCAGTTCCTTGGGCCGTTCTTCGGCCACCTGGTACTTGTTCAGGCCGACAATAATCCGCTGTTTGGATTCGATCTCTTTCTGGTAGCTATAGGCGCTCTCCTGAATCTCTTTCTGAATGTAGCCTTTTTCAATGGCCACCACCGGGCCGCCCATCTTTTCGATGGTGTCGATGTATTCCTGGGCCTGGGCCTCAATCGCGTCGGTAAGTTTTTCCACATAATAGGATCCGCCCATCGGGTCAACCGTATCAGTGACCCCGGTTTCATGGGCGATCAATTGCTGAGAACGCAGCGCCACCTGGACAGCTGTCTCGGAAGGCAGGGCCAGGGCCTCATCCATGGAATTGGTGTGCAGGGACTGGGTGCCGCCCAAAACCGCGCTCATGGCCTGAAAGGCCACCCGGACAATATTATTTAAGGGCTGCTGAGCGGTGAGGGTGCACCCCGCGGTCTGGGTATGGAACCGCAGCATCAGCGAGCGAGGGTTTTTAGCTCCAAAACGCTCTTTCATGGTTCGGGCCCAGAGGCGCCGGGCCGCCCGGAATTTGGCGATCTCCTCAAAAAAATCATTGTGGGAATTGAAGAAAAAAGACAGGCGGGGCCCGAAGGAATCCACATCCAACCCGGCCTGGATAGCGGCTTCGACATAAGCAAAGCCGTTGGCCAGAGTGAAGGCGATCTCCTGCACTGCGGTGGACCCGGCCTCCCGGATATGATAGCCGCTGATGCTGATGCTGTTCCACTGGGGCACTTCCTGGGAACAATAGGCGAAAATATCAGTGATGATGCGCATCGACGGCCGGGGCGGAAAGATATAGGTGCCCCGGGAAGGATATTCCTTTAAGATGTCGTTCTGAATGGTGCCCCGCAGTTGATCAAAGGAGATGCCCTGTTTCTCGGCCAGGGCCAGATACATGGCCATGAGGATGGCCGCCGGCGAATTGATGGTCATCGAGGTGCTGACCTTGTCCAGGGGGATACCCTGAAACAGGGTCTCCATATCCCAGAGGGAATCAATGGCCACCCCGACCTTGCCGACCTCTCCCTGGGCCAACTCGTGGTCCGAGTCATAGCCGATCTGGGTAGGCAGGTCAAAGGCCACCGACAGGCCGGTCTGCCCGGCCTGCAGTAAATAATGGTAGCGCTGGTTGGTCTCCTCGGCCGAGCCGAACCCGGCGTACTGGCGCATGGTCCAGAAGCGGCCCCGATAGGCCGTGGGCTGCACCGCCCGGGTATAGGGGTACTGGCCGGGCATGCCCAACTTTTCCAGATAGTCAAAGTCTTCCAGGTCCAAGGGGGTATAGACCCGTTCCACCGGAATACCCGAGGTATTGACAAATTCGGCTTGGCGCTCCGGCATCTTCTTCAGAGTCTTGTCCACCGTCTCCTGATATTTCTCCAGGGCGGCGCGCAGCTGCTCCAATTTCTGTTTATCAAACATCAGCCTTCCTCCCTCTCCCGGATGAGTGGCGCCCTCAGCCGGGTAGATTGTATATAAGTTTCGAGTTTTAAGTTTGGAGTTTCGAGAAAAAATCTCCTCAACCTTTGAGCAATGGACGATCTCCTGAAGCAAAATAAATCTTGATAGAAATCAAATCAGTATAATAGACTAGTTTAAGGACTATCTTAAGCCTTAATATTTTACCTTAACAATTCATATCCAGTTAATGAAGACCTTATTAAAAAAACCGAAAACCTCAAAACTCCAATCTCAGCCCCCCCACATGGCCCACAGGAGGCCGGCGGTCAGGGTGGAGGCGATGAGGCCGCTCAGATTGGAGGCCAGGGCATGGATATACAAATAATTATGGGGGTCTTCCTGGCGACTGACTAGATGCACCATCTGAGCCGCATCCGGCACCAGTCCCACCGCCGCAGCCCCGACCAGCGGATTGATCTTTTGATTGAGCATCAGGTTGGCCAGTTTGACCGCCAGAACTCCGAAGATGGTAACTAAAGCCAGGGCAATGGCTCCGAACACCATCATCTTGATGAAGGTCAACGACAGCAGCAACCCGGCGTGGCAGCGAATGCCCAGGTCAAGGCTAAACAGCACGATGACCACATCCAGCATGCCCACCGAAATAGTGCGGGCCAGACGGTCACTGACTCCGGATTCCTTGATAATATTGCCTAAAAAAAACATCCCGGTAAGGAGGATGGCGTGTGGCACCAACAGCCCGGTAATCAGCAATCCGCCCACGGCACACCCCAGGTTTTCGCTTTTGGTCACTTTACGCATGGGCGGCATGTAAATCATCCGTTCGGTTCGGTTGGTCAACAGGCGCATCAGCGGGGGTTGGATCAGGGGCAGGAAGGCCATGGCCAGAAAGGCCAGCAACCCCAAAGGGCCGACCAGAGACGGAGCCAAATTAGCGACCAGAAAGATGGCGCTCAATCCGTCCGCACCGCCGATCATGCTGATGGAGCCGGCTTCCCGAGGGGTAAGTCCGACTCCCCAGGCCAACAACATGGTCAGGAAGATGCCCAGAGGAGCCACCATGGCCAGCAGCAACTGTCGGGGATGGGCAATGACACTGCTTAAATCGGCACTGGCGCCCCAGCCCAAAAAAATCAGTGCCGGATACAACCCATGATCCAGGCCGGCATCCAGGATGTCCAGAAACGGCCTGAGATGGGATATTAAGTGGGGGTCCGGGAGGTTGGCCAGGATCATCCCGGCAGTCAACGGCAGTAAGAATTGCGGCCGCAGGCGTTGGGCCACGGCCAGGTAGAACAACAGCAGGGCCAACAGGGTCACAAAAGCCGCGGCCAGAAGCGGGAAGCCCTGGGTTGCTGCTTCCGTCACCCCGGGAGCGGCCACGTTCAGGCCTCCGCGACTACGACCAGGACTTCTCCGACGGAGACGCTGGCCCCTTTGTTTACCCGAACCTCGGTCACTGTTCCGGAAACCGGGGTCCGCAGATCGTTTTCCATCTTCATGGCCTCGAGCTTGGCCACGGTATCGCCGCTTTGCACCTGGTCGCCGACCCGGACCATGACATCAAGGATTAACCCCGGCATAGGAGCCACCACGGTCCCTAAAGCGGCGGGTTCGGCCAGGACCGGCTTTTCCAGCGAGGGCGCTGACGGCTTCGGCGGCGGGGTTGCCGGCGGCGGGGCAATCGGCGAGACGGGCTGCCTGGGCCGCCGGGTTGCCCCCGGACTTGGTTGCCGGCCCAGGGGGCGCAATTGGGCATCATAGAGCACCCCGTTGACTTTAACCCGGGCCTGGTCACCGGTTATCTCCAGAATCTCGATATCAAACTCTTCTGAGCCAATGGTTATGTGGAAATGGCGCACCGGTTATCTCTTTCTGAATGTGAGGCGAGCATTCATAGCTTGCAGGCGCCCGGCCAGAGCCCAGGGAGAGTCGGATCTGGGGACGGGGGTGAGGGTCGCCTCCATGCCTGACATGCTTTCCAGATGAATGGACAGGGCCAGTCCGACCGCAGCCACCATTTTAGGATCGATGGAATCCGCCGGCCCTTTTTGATCCCAGGCTACGGTTCGTGGTGCTATAGGGGGCGCTTCCTCTTTGGCAGAGATCAGCGGGGGGGATAAGGGTTCGGACCCTTCTGGGGCTTCCCGGGGGGAAACCGCTCTTTCTCCCCAATCACGCAAGGTGGGGAGCAGATAGAGAAACAGGGCCAGCAGGCCGCCGACCAGCAATAGTACCGCCAACCCCCCAATTAAGGTGCTGATGACTTCGCCGATATACATTAAAGCAGTGTCCTGGTGCTATCCACCCTTATCCCCTCCGTCAAGGCGGAGGGGCCGCAAGGCATCCGCCGGAAACAGCCTGAGTGTATGAGATGCAGAGCTTTATTGTCAAGTTCAATCAGCCGCGCGCCGGCGGCCAGCTAAAACTTGGGCTTGATCGGACTAGATTCCTTGGCGTCTGCCTCTAGTTCGCCATCCCGTTCCATTTTGGCCAGGGCCTCGAACCGGATGTCCATGCCCAACACTCCCTGGATTTCATCTTCCTCATTGCGGATGGGTACGCTCACGGTAATACATAAGGCTTTGGTAAAGAAAGATGTATAGAAATCAGAGACATATACCTTCCCCGACTTTAAAGGCTCAATAAACCAGACGCGGTCTGAAAAATCCTCACCCAGCTTCATGGTCTCATACTTGGCCCGATCCACAATATGAGTAATATTCCGGGTAATCTTGTTGCCTTCCAGATTAATGACATACATAAATTGGATGAAGGGGTTGGCGCTCAGGACCTCTTGCATTACGGGTTCCTGGGTGGCTGGCACCATGCTGCGGATTTCTTCCCGTTCGGCCAGATCTTCGGCCAGGTGCGCGGCCACCTCGCGGGCCTTTTTCTTTAACAGGTCAAATTCCGAGACAAATAATTCGGGTAGATGTTTACGGGCTAGGGTCTCCATCTCATTGTTGGAGATGGAGGTCACCCGTCCTTCGTTATACATTTCGGTGATGCGATTCGAGATCTTGATGACCCCGGGATGACGCTTGTCGATCGCCTGATCACCGGTCAGCCCCAGGCGGGTATTGAGCCAATGGGCAATCCCGGCCCGGCCGGTCTTGTCAGTGATGGTAATGGTGATCGGCCGCCTCAGAATCTTATCAGTATCAAAGATATTGTAAATTTCCGGATTTTTCATCAGGCCGTCAGCGTGAATGCCGGCGCTGGTGGCATTGAAATCCTTGCCCACGAACGGATAGTTGGGAGGTATATGGTAATGCAATTCCCGTTCGAAATACTCGGCGATGTCGGTGATCACCGTGGTATCGATGCCGTTGGTGTCGCCATGCAAGGCGATGTATTCGATGATCAAGGCCTCGATCGGGGTGTTGCCGGTGCGCTCGCCAAATCCCAGCAGTGACCCGTTTACCGCGCCGCAGCCATAGAGCCAGGCAGTGGTGGCATTAATAAAGACTTTGTGAAAGTCATTGTGGCCATGCCATTCCAGTAGATGGCTGGGCACCCCCGCATCCTCAATAAAGGCCCGGATCAACTTGGGTACCCCCCGCGGCAGTGCGGCGCCGGGGTAGGGGACGCCGTAACCCAGGGTATCGCAAAGCCGCAGCTTGATATCAATCCCTGATTCCTCCCGCAATTTCATCAGTTCCATCGCAAAAGGAATACAGAAGCCGTAAATATCGGCCCGGGTGACATCCTCTAGGTGACAGCGGGGCACGATTCCCAATTCCAAAGCAGCATTGACAATCCGGAGATAATTGTCAAAGGCCAGGCGGCGGTCCAAATCCATCTTGTAAAAGATGTGATAATCCGATGCCGAGGTCAGGATACCGGTTTCTTTGAGGCCCATCTCTTTAACCAACGGCAGATCCTCAGGTTTGGCCCTAATCCAGCCGGTGATCTCCGGATATTTATAATCCCGCCCCAGGCAACGCTCCACCGCATCCTTGTCCTTTTGGCTGTACAGGAAGAACTCGCACTGCCGGATGACTCCATTAGGCCCCGACAGTTTATGTAACATATCGAAGATATCTACAATTTGCCGGACGGTATAGGGGGGCCGGGCCTGTTGGCCATCCCGAAAGGTGGTATCGGTGATGACCATTTCCTCCGGGGGGGAGGGCATGACGAATTTATAATCAAAATCGATGCGGGCGATGTCAGTATAAGGGAAAACCCCGCGCATCAAATTGGGGCGATCCACCTCTTGCAGCCGATGCTGCCAGAAACTGGTATGTTCATGCTCGAGGAGCCGACGCTCTTTATTCCAACGGGCCATAATTTCTCTCCAGTCAATATGCTAAATTGCCAGTCTTACTGGTCAGGGGGCACCAGAATCCGGCAAAGGATAAATTTAACAGGTTCGCTTTTGGGGGCATCCGGGCATCTAAGTCCGGCTATTGGGACACCCGCTGACCAAGCTTGCTGCGCACAAGAAGCACTGATGTCTGGTCATTCATTACCAACATAATTTTACTATAAAAATCTAACAAAGGCGAGGTCATTGTCAAGCTCATACCTTGCACCGCTGCCTTAGCAATAAGTTACTAATTTAACAAACCAACTGCCAGGCCGACTTTAACCGGAAATTAAATCTGGCTTGCCAGGTTTAACCGCTTGGTCCTGGGTCTATCGATCCAATCGGATCCCCAGTTCCAGAAGCTGGCTGAGATCTACCGGGGCCGGGGCCTGGGTTAAGGGGCAGACCGCTTTCTGAGTTTTGGGAAAGGCGATGACTTCGCGGATCGATTTAGCCCCCGCCAGGATCATCACCAACCGATCAAAACCGAAAGCCACTCCTCCGTGCGGCGGGGCGCCGTACTCCAGGGCCTCCAACAAAAAGCCGAACCGCTGCTGGGCCTCCGGCGCCGGAATCCCCAGCGTCTCTAAGATGCGTTCCTGGAGGTCGCGGCGATGGATACGGATACTGCCGCCGCCGATCTCACTGCCGTTGAGCACCAGATCATAGGACCGGGCCCGGACTTGGGCAGGATCGGTGTCCAGCCGGTCTAAATCTTCTTCCAAGGGCGCGGTGAACGGGTGGTGCACCGCCACATGCCGTTTTTCTTCCTGGTCGTATTCCAACAAAGGGAATTGGGTAATCCAGACAAAGTCATAGGTGTCAGGACGATCCAGATGCTCTTTCTTGCCCAGATGCAACCGTAACTGGCCCAGGGCAGTATTGACCACCAGGGGCGAATCAGCAATAAACATCAACAGATCGCCGACTCCGGCTTGCAGGCGTTGGTTAAGAGCTGCCTGCTGGTCGGGAGTGAAATACTTGGCCAGAGGCGACTGCCAGCCTGACTCGGTGAGCTTGATCCAGGCCAATCCTTGAGCCCCGTAGATCCCGATGAAATCGGTCAACTCCTCCAATTCCTTCCGGGATAAGCGGGCCAGCCCCGGGCCTCGGATGGCCTTGACAATTCCGCCTTGCGCCACCACCTCGGCGAATTGGCGAAACTGGGCCTGCCCGACGATATCGGTGACTTCGACCAGCTCCAGGCCAAAACGCCGATCCGGGCAATCTACCCCGAAGCGATCGAGACATTCATCATAGGTCAGGCGGGGGAAAGGCAGGGAGAGCTTTTTCCCCAACACTTCCTGGAACAAAACCGCCATCATTCCTTCTACTACCGCCATGATATCCGCTTCGCAGACAAAGGCCATCTCCAGATCAATCTGGGTGAATTCCGGCTGCCGGTCCGCCCTTAGATCTTCATCCCGGAAACAACGGCAGATCTGATAATAACGATCGGTTCCGGCCATCATCAGCAACTGCTTAAAAAGTTGGGGGGACTGGGGCAGGGCAAAAAACCGCCCGGGATTGGTGCGGCTGGGGACCAGATAATCCCGCGCCCCTTCCGGAGTGCTGCGGGTCAGGATCGGGGTCTCGACTTCGATAAAGCCCTGGTGGTTGAGATAATTCCGCACCACCTGAGCGGCTCGATGCCGGAGCAGCAGATTATGCATCAAAATGGGCCGACGCAGATCCAGATAACGGTAACGCAATCGGATGGCTTCAGCGGTATCGGGTTTATAGTTTTCCAGCTCAAAAGGGGGAGTTTTTGATAAATTGAGCAGCCGCAATTCCTCCACCGCCACTTCGATCTCGCCGGTCGGCAGACTGTGGTTGGCCATCCCTTCCGGCCTCATGAAGACCACGCCGCGCACCGCCAGGACATATTCATCCCGCAGGACATGGGCCTTGAGATGGGCGTCAGCATTGACTTCGGGATTGAAGACCACCTGGGTGATTCCCCCCCGGTCCCGCAAATCTACAAAAATTAATCCGCCATGATCGCGGCGCCGCAGCACCCAGCCCATCAGAACCACTTCTTGCCCTAAGTTCTCGGCCCGCAAGTCTCCGCAGCAATGGGTGCGTTGTAAACCGTCGAGAGAATCTAACACCTCAGGCTCCTTCCTTAGGGGCGAGCCGGGTGGCCAGAATCGGAACCACGTCATCCAGGGAAATAATTTCCTGGCCCCCACCTGCCATATGGCGTAAAGGGACCTGCCCGGCGGCCAATTCGCGGTCACCCAGAATCAGCACGTAATCGGCGTTACGGCGGTCGGCTATACCCATTTGGGCCTTCAGAGAGCGATCACTGAACTCCATTTCTGCTGCCAATCCTAGCTTCCGGATTTCCTGCAATAGTTGAAATCCCCGGAACCGGGCGGCCTCACCCAGAGCCGCGATAAATATTTGCGGGTGCGGCATTGCGGAAAACCGGGGGTCGGTGATTAACGCGGCCAGCCGTTCCTGACCGATGGCAAAGCCCAGGGCCGGCAGGTCCGGTCCGCCCAAGGCTTTAACCAAGCCATTGTATCGCCCGCCGCCGGCAATCGCATCCTGGGCCCCGAGTTGGGTGGTTAACACCTCAAAGGCAGTACGGGTGTAATAATCCAGACCCCGCACCAACCGGGGGTTCATCTCATAGCCGACCCCAAAGCTGCTCAACAGCTCCAAAACCCGGTCCAGATGCTGTCGGCAGTCCGAGCACAGTTGTCCCATCAGGGTGGGGGCCGCGGCCACGATCTCCTGGCAGGCCTTGGATTTGCAATCGAACACCCGCAAGGGGTTGCTGCTGACCCGGCGCTGGCAGTCGGGACACAGATCATTGGCCCGACCGGCCAAAAACGCGGTTAATTCTTCTTTATAGCCGGGCCGGCAACGGGGGCATCCCAGGGAATTGACCACCAGCCGCACCTGCCGGAGGCCGAATTTCTCCAGCATGTCCATCAACATCAGGATCAGTTCGGCATCCAATTCCGGGGTGTCTTCCCCCAAAGCCTCGCAATTGATCTGGTGAAACTGGCGATAGCGCCCCTTCTGGGGGCGTTCGTAGCGAAACATCGGGCCGATGGTAAAAAATTTTTTAACTCCGGCTCCCTGGTCCAGACGATTTTCCAGAACGGCCCGAACCACGGACGCAGTGGCCTCCGGCCTTAAAGTGAGAGAATCCCCATGTCGATCTACAAAAGTATACATCTCTTTTTCGACAATGTCAGTGGACTCTCCGATAGAACGGGCAAAGAGTTCGGTATGTTCCAGCAAAGGCAGGCGCAACTCCTGGAACCCATAATACTGGAAAACCTGACGGGCTTGCTGTTCGATAGCGTACCAACGGGCTGCCTCCGAAGGCAAAAGATCTTTCATGCCCCGGACCGCCTTGATCATCCCGGACTCCTCCCCAAGACTGTTCAAAATTGATAAATTTAACAGCTTTAAGCGATGACTGTCAACATTTTTGTGTTTTGGAAGAATAATCAGCAACCATGGCGGGTGATTAGGTCTGGAGGGCCAAAAACGCCAATGCTCCGAAGTTTTTCCGGGCTTCGGAGCATTGGCAGGCAGTAACTTATTAAGATATTTAAATCTTTACCACATTGCGGGCTTGGGGACCCTTGTTGCCCTGGACTACTTCAAACTCGACCTCCTGGTTTTCCTCCAATGAGCGGAACCCTTCCGACTGGATGGCACTGTGATGCACAAATACATCCGGACCGCTCTCTCGGGAAATAAAGCCATATCCCTTGGAGTCATTAAACCACTTAACTTTGCCTTTTTCCTTCATTATTATAAGGAACCTCCTAAAAATGTAAAACAGTTGCCTACCCGCCAGGCAGGACCAAGAGAGCAGCCAGAGAAAAAAATCGGGACCTCCATGGCTGTTGTCCCAATCCCTTCAGGGCCACAGCCCCCAATAACGCCTGACCTGCTATCTACTGATCAGCTAAATACCATTGCGGTATCTTTATGTCAATTAAAAAAAGTCCTGTGGCAACGAAATTGTTACTAAATTGGGTCAAGCAAGGAACGGAGCCGTAGCCCCCTGCCCACCCCTCAAGGGGTGGGGGAAGAGGGGTAGGGGGCTGCAACCCTTAGCCCGTTCTTCCCAGAGCTGTTTAGTCTATTTTGTGGAAAGACGCTTCTTAAAATTTAGCCAGATAATATAGACAATCATAAAAATGGTCGAAACCGTGGCCGGGACCGCAGTTTGCTGGCTGAACAGGCTGAGGGCCAAGCCTCCGGCTAAAGCATAGTTTTTCAGGGTGCCCAGCAAAACCAGGCTGGTTATGGTGGGCGGTTTAATCTCTCTTAGCTGCGCCAGACAGGCAATTATCTCTCCCAATAAAAAGGTGCTGGCTACGGCGATGAGGGCCACGGGAAGCAGAGATAACGGCTGCCCCAGAAACAGCTCCCGGTTGAGCCCGACGATGGTGTAGACGATGACAAAAAAAGACCAGTTGGTAATGGCCCCCTTGACCGGCACCAGCCGCGCCGATAATTTGGACCACAGCAAAAGCCGCGAAAGGACCAGCGGGATCAGGATCAGTTCCACCATAATCAGGATCAATTTAACGGGATGAATAAAGGCGGTGCCCAGCAGCGCCACCGCGATCAGCGGCGTGATAATCAAGGCCCCCAGGTAGGCGCCGATAGTGCCGATCAATGAAAAGCTGCTGTCGCCGTGCAACAGGCTGGTAAAGGGAATGACCGCTACTGCCGGCGGGACCGCGACCAATAAGATAAAGCCATCAAAAAGGGCTTCATCAGCGACCAACAGATAACTCAATCCCAGCAGCACACCCCCCAGGACCAGGAAGTTCATGGCTAGTCCGACCAGCACAGGGGTGACCAAGGCGCGGGGAGAGCGGAAGACCTCGCCGGAGACCCCCATGGTGGAAAGGGTCATCACCACTGCCAGGGCCGGCAAGACCAGCCTTTCGGTCCAAGCCGCCAACTGCCCGGCCCCCAGACCCAGAGTCAGGGCCAGGATGAGGATGAAGTCACGGTTTCGCCAGAGGCGCCGCATGGCCATCAATGGTGATGATGGTGATGCCCGCTGTGGCCCCCGGCGGCCAGATAAAGGGCTGGTTCAGGCCCCGGGTTTTCCAGGGTGTAGGTAACATCCCCGACCAGATGGAAGGCCTGGCCCGGTTTAAGTTCCCAGCGGCCGTCGGGCCCGACCAGGACCGCCTGGCCGGCAGCCAGGCAGATAATTTCTTCATGGCCGTGGCCGGGCTTGAGTACCCGGCCGTGCTGTCCCGGCTCCAGGCAGCCGAAGACCAGGTAGCAGGCGTGGGTTTCCAGGTCATCCCGGCCCAGCACCGTTTCCCCGCCCTCGGCCCGGGCCCGGTTTAATAGATCATAAATTTTAAGCATTATTTTAACCTCTTAATTTGGTGGGATCAACGCCATAGAGGGCGCACAGCACCGGATCCGGGGGCCGTCCTCCACCGGCCCGGCATCGACCAATCGAGGTTCAACTCCGGCCCAGGCCGCCAGAAACTCATAGCCCAGACATTTTTCCGCTTCGTCGGCCTGGGGTTTGAAAAACCGGCAGTGGCGGCTACAGATCAGAGAACGCATTGGCTAATGATGGATAAAACAAAGACCAGCTTCTATCCCCTAAACGCAAAAAAAGGGGACGGCAACCGTCCCCTCTCGCGTCTGTAAGGTCAAGGTTTAACAGGATTTCTTACACTTGCACAGACCCGATGAGGACTTTTCCACTTTATTAATCTTCATGATTAACCTCCTTCTTGGAGCATTTTTAAAAATTTGGTAGGTTATTTGTCACTTCTTGTGACAGCTGATTAAAATTATAGATCTTCAAAGATCTTGTCAAGAGCGCCAGGCCTAAATATCTCACCCGGGCAGCAAAATCTTGAACCCAGACATTTTTTGTCAGGGCTGATTAGTCATGGCATTAATTTGTTTTCATAATCAAAGCTGTGTGTTATGCTGCCAGACGAAAAAACCCAATCACCCAAATTTCCCGATCTGATCGAAGCTTATAAAACCTAAACGCGGTTGGCAAGGAAGGAACCGGATGGAACAGGCTTTGACTAGAGACCCGGCCCTCCGCCGCAAGTTGCTAGTGGTGGCGGTGCTCTATTTTGCCGAGGGAGTGCCTTATGGGTTTATCAATATCACTCTTTCGGTCTATTTCCGCACCCAGGGGATGCCCCTGGAGCATATCGGCTTTCTGAGTATTCTGGGATTGGCGTGGAGCCTAAAAGTATTGTGGTCGCCCCTGGTGGATCGCTTCGGTTCCCGGGCGGTATGGATAGTCCCGGCCCAAGTGGTTATCAGTCTATGTATGGTCGCCATTACCGGCTTTGAGGTATCACCCCCTCCCTGGAGTTTTTGGGCTCTGGTCGCCCTGTTGTGCACGGCCTCGGCCACCCAGGACATGGCCATAGATGCCTATACTATTGATCTGCTGGAAACCCGGGAATTGGGGGTAGCCAATGGGGTTCGGATTAGCGCCTACCGGGTGGCCCTGATTGCTTCGGGCGGCGGTTTGGTCATGCTGAGCGACCTCTTGGGCTGGCCGGCCACCTTTATCGGGGTAGCAGCGATGATGGCCGCGCTGGCCCTGACGGTAGTTATTTTTCGCCCCTTTCACCAACCCCGTCCGGTTAACCTCAAGGCCAATCCTGGGGCTATCCAAGGGCAACTGTGGGCCGCCATTCAGGGGATCTGGCGGATGCCCCAGATCTGGGCGATCATCTTGTTTACCTTGCTTTTTAAGGTCGGAGATGCCATGATGGGATCAATGATCAGTCCCTTTTGGGTGGATCAAGGATTCAGCCGCACCGAAATCGGCTTGGTATCGGGGACCTTTGGGGCCGGGGCCACTATCGTCGGATCCATGATCGGGGGCCTGTTGACCAGCCGCTGGGGTATTGCCCGCGGCTTGTGGGTGCTGGGCGCCTTCCAGGCGCTGTCCAATCTGGGCTACTGGGCCGCGGCCCTGCCAGGGATGTGGCGTTATACCACTTACCTAGCCTCGATCGGCGAAAGCTTTAGCGGCGGCATGGGTTCGGCCGCGTTCATGGCCTTCCTGATGAGTCTCTGCGACAAGCGCTTCAGTGCCACCCATTACGCCTTTTTCAGCTTCCTCTTCGGCTTTAGCCGCTCTATTGCTGGATTTTTGGGAGGACTGGGGGCCGCCCATTTCGGGTATGCTCATTTCTTCTTTTATACCTTTTTGGCCGCCCTGCCCGCCTTTGCCCTGCTGCCTTGGGTGTTGCCCGTGGTCCGGGGACTGGAGGCAGGGCCAGGGGCGGAGGCAAAGGAGAGCTGAGATGGACAAAAGCACTTATGATGACAAACTGCAGGCCTTAACCGAGATTTTCCAGGGCGACGGGGCATATGCCAAAAAGGTCCTGGATCAATGGCTGCAAAGCAAAAAGGCCGAATTCGAAGCCGAAATTATTGCCGAAGTCAACCGCCGCCTGGCAGGCCTGAGCTCGATCGTGCCGGTGACCATGCGGGTGGTTATCGATGCCGGCGGCATCCACCTGCCCCAGAGCAAGACCAAGCCTGCTCCCCGGCAAGCCAAACCCGCCAAACTGGAGGTTGCCGAGGCCGGCAAAAAATAAGCATTATTCGAGAATAAGGGTTTGGAACGTCAAGAATATGAAAAACGTCTGGCTACTGCCGTCCGCCTGTTAGGAGAAGAAGCCGGCCACCGTTACATGCAGCAACGGCTGGTGGAACTGCGTGGCAAAATCGCCAGCCAGGTGCGGCAGGCAGTGCAGGACCGCCTCCAGGGGCTGCATAGCTTATTCCCGGTGGAGTTGTCAGTGGAAATCGGCCCGGAGGGGGTCCAGGTCCAGCGCCCCCGCCAGACTCGGGATCGGTTTTCCTAAAATGAACCAGACTGGCAATATCGTCCGGGTACTGTTGACCGGGCTGCCGCGCAGCGGCAAAACCACCGCGGTGCAGCGGGTGGCGGCTGGCTGGGGGGGGCGGGCGGCCGGGTTCTATACCCGTGAGATGCGCCACCCGGGGAGCCGGGTCGGGTTTGAGATCGTCACCCTGGCAGGCCAAACCGCCGTCCTCAGCCATGTTGATTTTCCCGGGCCCTGGCGGGTCGGCAAATACGGCGTCAATCTGGAGCATCTGCATCAGGTTGCTCTGCCCGCCCTAGTCCCCGCTCCCGGCGTGGACCTGATCGTGGTCGATGAAATCGGCAAGATGGAATGTCTGTCAACCCAGTTTATCGCGGCCCTGGAAAACCTGTGGCGCTCCCCGGTGCACCTGTTGGCCACCGTCGCCGCCAAAGGCGGTGGTTATATCCAGGCAGTAAAGCAGAAACCGGAAATTATCCTTTTAACCATTAAACCCCAGAATCGGGAGCAAATTCCGGCCAAAATCCTGAACCTGTTGAAGTCAAGCCAGTCCAGAGCGGGATAGATGGACCACCAAGCCGAAATCAGCCGCCGCCTGCAGGAGCACGTCAGTTACTTGAGCCAGACCATCGGGGACCGTAGCATCTATCGCCCTCCGGCCCTGAAGGCTGCCGAAGATTATGTCCGGCAAACTTTTGAGTCCCAAGGCTACCAGCCGGAACGGCAGCCGTTTATTTACTTACGGCAAGAGGTGGCCAACGTGATTGCCGGCCAGCGTCCGGCCCCGGGATATTATCTGTTGGGGGCCCACTTTGATACGGTTTCCGGGACGCCGGGGGCCGATGATAACGCCAGCGGCATTGCCGTCCTCCTGGAAGTGGCCCGGCTGGCGCGAGCTCTGCCCCACCCGCGGCCCTGGGCCTTTGTCGGCTTCACCACCGAGGAACCCCCGGCCTTTTTTACCCCCTATATGGGCAGCCGGTTCTATGCTAAACAGGCCCGGAAAAATAAAGAAAAAATTAAGGGCATGCTCTGCCTGGAGATGGTGGGCTATTACCGCCACGAACCCCACAGCCAGGATTTTCCTTTGCCGCTGCGGTTCATGGGTTATCCCACCACCGGCAACTTTATCGGCCTGATCAGCAACCGCCGCTCTAAGCACCTGTTGCATCGACTGGAGCAGGCTATTCGCAGCGGCTGCCAACTGCCGGTGGAAACCCTAGCCGTCCCCTTTGGCGGCTATCTGTTGCCGGAGACCCGCCTGAGCGACCATGCCTCTTTCTGGGATCAGGGCTATCCGGCCATCATGCTCACTGATACCGCCTTCCTGCGCAATCCGCACTACCATGGCCCGGGCGATGTCCTGGAAAACCTGGATTTCGCCGCCATGGCCGAACTGACCCTGGGTCTGGTGAATTTTGTCCGGCTGACCAGCCAGTCCCTTTAACTTGGCAACTTAAAGTTTAGATAGTAATTGATTGCTGGAATCAGCGACGGCAACATCCCCCTCACCCTGACCTTCTCCCCGAAGGGGAGAGGGAAAAATTAGGGAATTTGATTGGGAGATGGATAGCGCAAACTTCGGTAATCTAATACTAGTCCTTAATCTTGCTTTTTCAATCTATCTTCCAGCCGCCGCCGCCCGTACCAATCGATCTGGCGGCAGATGCCCTTGATTACCTGCACCTCCCATTCCCGGAGGCCGTGGCGGGAGAAAAATCGCCGGATATTCCGCATCCAGTGGGCCGGGTTCTGACGGCCGATATAGTTAATTCTGACCAGGGTCTCCTGCAACAGGGCGTACATGCTCTCCAGTTCCCAGGAGTTGGCCAGCCGGGGGATTGAGGCCGCGGGTCGATCGCCACAAGCCAGATAGATTTCATAGGCCAGGATCAATACGGCCTGGGCCAGATTGAGCGAACGGAAGGGGGCGGTGGGGATGCTTACCAGGGTATGGCAATAAGTCAATTCCTGGTTGGTCAGGCCCCAATTCTCGGGGCCAAAAACCAGGGCAATATGGTTGCGCTGCGAGGAGTCGATCAGTTTGGCCGCCAGTTCCCGGGGACTGATGACGCCCTGGCGAACCCCTCCTAAACGGGCGGTGGTGCCGACGATATACTGGAACGGACCCAGGGCCGTCCCCAGATCCTCGTAGATCGTCAGATTGTCGATCAGATCAGCGGCGCCGATGGTGGCCATCTTGAGCATGCGCTCCCAGTCGAGGACCTCGGGCCGGACCAGAATCAGGCGGTGCAGCCCCATGTTTTTGGCGGCCCGGGCCGCGGCCCCAATGTTTTCCGGGGAGCGCGGTTTATGAAGCACAATGGCCAGATGCTCCAGTCTGACCCGGACCGGGGAAGCGGTCGAGGCATTCTGCATAGTTAATCAACCCTGAAAGTTAACTTATTAGTCCGAGCATTTAAAAGGTTAATTTGCGGTGAGGGCCGGGGGACCGAGAGGCCCCCGCCCTCCCCATAAGCTCCCCTGCCAACCCCCCCTTAAGGGGTTGGGGGAGTGGGTTTGGGAGAGGGGGCAGGGGTTGCAGACCCCTGGCCCCCTCTCCCAAGAGCTGTTTTCCCTAACCCCAATTCATTTATTCTATGACCTGAGTAATAAGAGGGGCAGCAAAGGATGAGCAATAATAACCCCCGGGTCAGCATTGGCTTGCCGGTTTATAACGGCGCGAGATGGCTAAAAGAGGCTTTAGATTCGTTCCTCGCTCAGACCTTCGAGGATTTTGAGTTGATCATCTCCGATAATGCCTCAACTGATAAAACTCCGGAGATTTGCCGCGCCTACGCCGCCCGGGACGCGCGCATCCGTTATTATCGCAATGAAAAAAATCTGGGAGCTGCCGAGAATTATAACCGGGTTTTTCACTTATCAACTGGTGAATATTTTAAATGGGCTGCAGATGACGACTGGTGTGCCCCGAACTGCCTAGAGCAGTGTGTCGAGGTATTGGACAGTAAACCTGAGGTGGTCCTCTGTTATACAAAAACCACAGTAATAGATGAAAATGGTGCGACCATCCCGATGGCTGAAGATAATCTCAATCTATACTCCCCAAATGTGCCGGAGAGATTCTTGCAAACACTGACCAAAATTAAGTTTTGTCATAATATTATTTTTGGGCTAATGCGCCGGAATACATTGGCTAAAACGCCATTACAGGGCAAATACCTGGCAGCTGACCGCTGTCTGGTGGCAGAGTTGGCTCTCCATGGTCCCTTCTGGGAAATCCCCGAACGACTTTTTTTCCGCAGAAAGCATAGCGGCAATATCGGGACCTCCTTAAAGGACATGTCCTTCTATGATCCCAGTCTGAAAGTCCTCTTTGTTCTACCCGAGTGGAAAGTGCTGTTAGAGCATTGGAAATCGATTAGGCGTTCGCCTCATAATTTGGTAATGAAAATGCGTCTGCTAGTTGCGGTGCTGGCCAGCGCCTACACTAAGCGAATGATTCTCCTGAAGCAGTTGGCATACGCCGGTAAACAGATAATATACGGTTCCTTCCTGTTCCGACCAGATCCGGGAATTCGGTAAATTACGAATTATAACTAAATCTTACCAGAATGCCAATTACTAAGCAATAATCCGTCAGATGACTCCATTATCAAAGTGGTGCCAGCCTTTATAACTCATTATCGGACCCAGTTGTCCATTCCAGCCAACCAGCGTCACCCAGATTTTAGCGAAAATATAACTGTTGCTAATCCGGTCAGCGAACTTGATTTTAACGGGTGGGGCCAGCCTTGCGGCCTATGTGTAATGGTTATTTTGACGCCCCGCTGAGCGTCTTGTTCTAAGAACTAAATCAATTCTGGTATTTGCCATATATAAGTCAAAGGGTTTATGAAAAACCGGATTAAGCAACTAGGTAAACATTCTGTTATTTTCGGCTTTGGAGAATCTTTAAAACGTTTTGTCGGCTTTCTATTAATTCCTATTTATACAAGATACTTGACCCCGGTTGACTATGGCCAATTAGAATTATTAGTTCTTACTTCAGCAATATTATATATCATTGTATCACAGGGTATTGGCACAGCTTTTTTCAGATCCTATGTATTTGTCGAGAAGGAGCTGAAAAGTTCGGTTAATAATTTAATAAGTACTGCTTACTACTATATATTTTGTTCCGCTCTGGTCGTCAGTCTACTGTTATTTGTCTTTTCCAAACAATATAATATCTTCTTATTCGGGGACAATAAAGCAACCGAATTATATATTAAAATTATTGCCATTACCTTATTATTAAGCGTTATCCAATTGATTCCCTTTCAGGTACTCAGGGCAAGAAAAGAACCAATTAAATTCATCACCGTTTCTTTAATAGGCTTTTTGGTTCAAGTCAGCCTAAATATCTTGTTCGTTACAGTATTTCGTTTAGGAATTAAAGGTATATTAATAGCTAACGCTATTGCTGGTTGTTTTACCGCAGTTATTACATTCTTAATTGTCAAAAAATATTTAACTTTTAAATTATCCACAATCATATTAAAGGATTTAATCTGGTTTGGCCTGCCATTAATCTTAAGTTCACTGTCTTTTCATATTATGCAAATGTCTGATCGATTCTTACTGCAAAAACTGAGTTCCACCCATGAGGTGGGGTTATATTCGATCGGACTGCGTTTCGCGAATATTTTGAATATCATGTTAATCTCTCCTTTCCGGATAGCCTGGGGTCCTTTTTCCTTCGAAACTGCGGCAAAAACTGAAGCCAAAGCAACCTTCCGGAAAATTACAAATTATTTTTTCTTAATCTTGTGTTTTTTTGGAATGATGGTAATAGTTTGGTCCCCTTCAGTAATTAAAATTGTTACCGGGGCCCAATTTTGGGATGCAGATCAAGTCATACTACCTTTAGTGTATGCCAATATTTGTAATGGCATGCTGCTCATATTTGTTTTTGGTTTGTATCTAGTTAAGAAGACCAAAATTATCGCACTTATCGTAACTATCGGCGCTGTAGTAAATATCGGTTTGAATATACTGGTGATTCCCAAATACGGAATGCTGGGAGCAGCCTTTGTCTCTCTCTTTTCTTTTGTAGTCATTAATTTATTATTCTATATTTTTAGCCAAAAGTATTATTTTATTCCTTTTGATAAAGCTCGGCTCCTCACGATATTATTTATTTCTATAGTTACTAGTTGCCTATCATTATATCAAGCGCCTAACTATTTAATGGATAATCTTTTCAGATTGTCTTTAATGGTCCTATTTGGAATTAGCTTATATGTGTTTAAAGTTTTCGAAGCCAGTGAGATCAGCTATGTAAAAAGGAGCTTTGCTGAGTTACGGAAAAATAAAGGCATCATTAATAAAGTTAGATATGCTTATAATAATTTCAAAAATTAGACAAAAACTTTTAAGATAATTTCTACGGGAAGAGTAAAAAAATGGCTAAAAAACTAAAATGGCTAATAGTTGCCGGAGCCAGACCAAATTTTGTCAAGATCGCGCCCTTGATAAGAGCCATTGAAAATTATAATGCTAACCACGCCCTCTCTAAGGCAGAGGTAATTCCGGTAATCGTCCATACCGGCCAGCATTATGATCAGGCCATGTCCAAAGTATTTTTTGACCAGCTTAACATCCCTCAGCCGGATATTAACTTAGGCATTGGTTCGGGAAGCCATGGGGAGCAGACCGGCAGGATCATGATTGCCTTTGAAAATGTAATTATCGAGCAAAAACCTGACTTGGTAATTGTGGTCGGGGACGTTAATTCTACCATTGCCTGTGCCCTGGTGGCGGCCAAGTTAAATATTCCTGTCGCGCATGTGGAAGCCGGCTTACGCTCTTTCGACCGGTCAATGCCCGAAGAAATTAATCGAATCTTGACCGATCAGATAAGCGATTTTTTATTCACCCATTCACGTAATGCCGATGAAAATCTGTTAACAGAGGGCGTCTCGAAAGAAAAGATTTTCTTCGTCGGCAATATCATGATCGATAGCTTAAGACTAATATTACCATATACCTCTAGCGCAATTACCACCACAAAGCTTAATGCATTGTTATCCCAAAACGGCGCTCCAAGTGCCTATGGTCTGCTGACTTTACATCGGCCTGCGACTGTGGATAGTAAAGCTCAGCTCGAAACAGTGTTAAATACTATAAGCGAAATCTCAAGAAACCTCCCTATAATCTTTCCCATCCATCCCAGGACTAGAAAACAAGTGATAAGCTATGGCTTAGCTGACAAACTTAACTGGTTAACTGAAGATCTGCAATTAACCAACGGTAAAGGGAAAAATTTTATTTATGCCCCGCCACCGCTCGGATACCTAGATTTCATTGCCCTGATGGAAAAAGCCAGAGTTGTTTTTACTGACTCCGGCGGCGCCCAGGAGGAAACCACAATAATGGGTGTTCCTTGCATAACCCTCAGAGAAAATACCGAACGGCCTATAACGATCACCGAAGGCACCAATACCCTGGCGGGTACCGATCCAATAAAAATCACCAAGGCCTTTGCAAAAGCTGTCGCATCGGAGCAAGTTGAAAGAAGAATACCAGAACTATGGGACGGTAAAACCGCAGAAAGAATTATTTCTATATTGGCTTCCAAATTTCTTTAATTTATATTTCTCAAACCAAATAATCCATAAAAGCTTAATTTGCAATTTATAATTACGAAACTTGATTATACTGGGATCGTTATTTTAAGCTAAATTATTTAACGCTACCAAACAGCTCTTTTTTATTCACGATTATATAGTTATCATTTTTTCCAACTTCACCATAGTATTGATGGAAAGATGCAGTTTTTAAATTTGTTCACTACCAAAAAGGGCTTGTCTAAGATCAGAACTCCTATCATTCCAATGAAGATTCTTTTCTTAAGTCACTACTTCCCCCCTGAAGTAAACGCTCCAGCTTCAAGAACTTATGAACACGCCAAATATTGGGTGCAAGAGTGTGGTGTCAGTGTATCAGTAATTACCAACCATCCGAACCATCCCAGGGGGGTACTATATCCTGGTTATGAAAACCGCTGGTTTACTAAAGAGGAGATGGATGGCATAGAGATACAGCGGGTTAAGACCTATCTGGCTCCCAATTCTGGATTCAGACGCCGAATTTTGAATTACCTCTTTTACATGGTTGCGGCGGTGATTGCAGGAATCAGGGGTTCCAAACCAGACGTGTTGGTAGCCACTTCGCCACAATTCTTTTGTGCTGTTGCTGGATATCTATTAAGCAAAATAAAAAGATGTCCCTTTGTCTTCGAATTACGTGATCTCTGGCCAGAATCAATTGTTGCTGTCGGAGCAATGCGCCCCGGTATGGTGCTTCGGATTATAGAGAAGCTAGAGCTCTGCTTATATCGCCACTCAGATTTGATCATCGCCCTGACCGATGCCTTTAAAAAGAATCTAATAAAGCGGGGTGTTCCGGCTGCTAACATCCGGGTGATCAAAAATGGCGTCGACCTTTCTTTTTTTTCTCCTCGAGGGGCTCCTGAGGCGCTAAAAGTAGAGATCGGGACACAGGGAAAATTTGTCGTAACCTACATTGGCACGATCGGCATGGCCCATGCTATAGATAAAATAGTTGCTGTAGCCGAGCAGCTAAAAAATAATAATTCTCTGCTTTTCCTCATTGTGGGCGAAGGGTCTGAAAAAGATGCTATCCAGGAATTGATTCAATATAAAGGAATTCAAAATATTAAGGTGTTACCCGGGGTATCCAAAGACCAGGTAAGAGACTATTATGCTTTGAGTGACATTAATCTGGTGACTTTGAAGAAAGCAGAACTGTTTGGGACTGTGATTCCTTCTAAGATTTTTGAAATTATGGCAATGGCTCGGCCAATTCTCAGCACAGTTGATGGCGAATGCCGGCAGATCATCGAAGAGGCTGGGAGTGGAATCTTTGTAGAGCCGGAAAATGTAAAGCAGATGGCAACAATCCTTCTAAAGCTATCAAAACAGCCGGATATTCTCGAGGCTATGTCTCAAAATGGACGACGCTTCGTGGAGAGGTATTTCAGTCGTACTCAATTAGCCCATCATTATCTTGAACTCCTTAAAGATTGCTTCCAATATTCGACTTATTCTTAACTAAAAAAGGAATATTTGTGTTTGTCTTGTTTTAGAAAAATTAAGATACTATGGGACTAGCATCGTTTACCAAAGCAAGCTGAGATTGTAAATATTACTTGGTCAAGCTGCGTCCTCAGCCCCTTAACAACTAAATCCTACACTTTATTGCATAATGTATAGATTTTTCAGCCTTCATATCTCTAAATGGATTCTGCTATTATTAGCTGGCGACGTCGGTGTATTTTGTTTTGCACTGCTATTAGCCCTATTGTTTCATCCTACTCTTAGTTCAGCGCCTTTAACCTTTTTAGCTCAGCATAAATTAGCCTTCACTCTTATTGGCCTAACTTATCTAGTAATGCTTTACATCGGTGAACTTTACGATCACTATAAAGACTTCCGTTTAGGAATATATATTGTTTGGATAATCGTCTGGACTTTCGCCGGCACAATAATGGTTATAGTTATATTTTTCTTTCCTTTAGCCCCTTTTGTCGGCCGGACTTTGCTTTTCACTCAGGCTATCTTTTTTGCCATCCTGCTGGCCTCATGGCGTTATGCTTTTTCTGCTATTGCACTGCCCACACGCCTGCCGAGAAAGGTACTCATAGTTGGCGCTGGCAAGGCCGGCTGTGAGATTTTGGAAGCCATCCAGAAGCGCCCAGGTTCTGGCCTAGCCGTAATCGGTTTCGTTGATGATGATCCCCAAAAAATCGGCACTGTTATCAAGGGAGTGCCTGTGATGGGGGATTCCAATCAAATATATGACCTGATCAATCAGTATAAGGTAAGTTTGGTAGTAGTGGCCATTACCTATGAAAAATCTCCTATTCTGATAAGTGCTTTAAATCGCATCTCTTCTAATGGCTGTCAATTAATGGATTTGCCCAACCTCTATGAGTTTTTGACCGGCAAAATTCCCGTCGATCATATTTCGGACATCTGGCTTTATTTTCATGGTCTGAATAACAACAAGTTATTTTATCCCCATATTAAGCGTCTAATAGATATTGTGTTAGTATTACTGGGATTTGCTTTATCTTGGCCCCTTTTTGCCTTAATTTCGCTAGCTATAAAATTAGACGAACCTAGGGCCCCTATTTTCTTTCGGCAAAAGCGCTTGGGGCAGGATGGTAAGCCATTCCAAATCATCAAATTCCGGACCATGACCCCAGACAATAATTGCAGCAAACCCAGATGGACATCTACCAATGATCCTCGTATAACCAGAATCGGCAGGATTCTGAGGAAATTGCATCTGGATGAATTGCCCCAGTTAGTTAATATTCTAAAGGGGGAAATGAGTTTAATCGGGCCGCGCGCCGAATGGGATTTTTTTGCTTTAAAAAGCCAAGAGCGCATCCCCGATTGGAGGCCTGGACGCCGTGCCGGTGACCCCCCAGGCTTTAGAGTGATGTGCGGCTATAGAGAGCAAGTACCTCATTATAGTTATCGTTTATTGGTAAAACCTGGGATTACTGGCTGGGCCCAAGTTATGAATCCCTTCGTAGGTTCTTCTCAAGCTGAGCTGAAAGAGAAACTCCAGTATGATCTCTATTACGTCAAAAATATGGGGTTTTTACTAGATCTGGCTATCTTGCTGAAAACGATCCGAATCGTTGTCTTTGGCCGGGGGAAATGAAACCAACTGCTTTTTATCGTTGCCTGTCCTATTAACCAAAAACCGCAATTGCAAAATCATGGCAATTAGCGAGTGGGAGAATTAATTACTATGCAAGCATTTCCAAAACCCCAGTCTCATTTTAATATGTCAGCTTGAATCGGTATTAGGCTATCCAAGAAGGAACCTATTTTCATGAAAAAAGTTTTGATTATTGCTTATCATTTCCCTCCCAGCCCGGTGATGGGCTCTCAACGGCCTTACCGCTTGGCCAAATATTTCCCGTCATTTGGCTGGCAACCCACAGTCTTAACCGCTAAACTTCCAGGAAACCCACCGGAAGGAATAACAATAGTTGAAACTGAGTATAAAGATGTCCTCGGGCTTTTTAAATCAAGATTTGGTTTTAATAATCAGAAAGGACTTCATGAACAATTAGGGATAGCAGAACCCAGCTCTTTTGCGTCTCCGACCTGGAAAAGTAAATTTATTAAAAATGCCAGAAAAATTATAGCCTTCCCTGAACGTCAAATAGGATGGTATAAATACGCCCTCGAAGCGGGATCGGAGCTGCTCGAAAGAGAAAATTACGATATAATTATCAGTACATCTCCCCCGGTGACAGCTCATATAATTGCCCATAAATTAAAACAGAAATACGGCCTACCTTGGATAGCAGACCTGCGTGACCTCTGGACCCAGAACCATTACTATAGTTTTCCAGCTCTAATTAAATTTATTGAGCAACAATTAGAAATTAGAACTTTGGCAGCAGCTGATGCTTTGGTGACTGTAACCCCCCCTTGGGTAGAAGAACTAAAAGTCCTGCATAAAACCAAACAGGTGTTATGTCTTACCAACGGCTACGATCCGGAGGAATTGGTTGAACCTAGTCATAAGCTCACACCTGAATTTACTATTACCTATACCGGAATTCTCTATGCTGGGAAAAGGGACCCATCGTTAGTCTTGGAAGCAATAGCAGATTTAATCAGAGAAGACAAGATCAGCAAAGATAATCTGGAGTTGCGATTTTTTGGCCCCCCAGAAGCCTGGCTCAGCGATCTTATAAACAGACACCATTTAAACGGAATAGTCAAGTTATATGGCATAATCCCCCGGGAGGAAGCATTGGAGAGACAAAGAGAGTCTCAACTCCTGTTAATCGTGCAATGGAATCATCAGGAGGAAAAAAAACATTTCCCCGCCAAGGTATTTGAATATCTTGCGGCTCGACGGCCGATTGTCGCAGTGGGAGGACCCAATGGAATTGTCAAAGAGCTGTTAGCGGAAACTCAGTCCGGAAGCTTTGCTAGTAATTTTACAGAATTGAAAAATATCATAGCTGACTACTACCAAGAGTTCCTAAGAGAAGGAAAAGTTAAATACCACGCCAATCGCAATATCAGCAAATATTCTTATTTGTCCATTACAAAAAAATATACTGAAATATTAAATAATTTATTGTAGCTTTTAGTATTATGCTTAAAAAGCCGGTAGCCAGCAAGCCCCTTTTGACCTGGAAGACCACACACTTATTATTAGGAGCATGAAATAGCTTAACTTTTCACCCTCACCCTAACCCTCTCCCTCAAAGGAGAGGGAATTTAATGAAGATTTAGCATTAATCAATTTTTCGCTCTGGGTAATAAAACAAAAAACTGCAAAATGAATAATAAAACAATCTTACAGCTGCAAGATTTTGCCCCCCCTTATGGCGGCAGTTTCATTGCTTCTCTCACCGCGCTTGGTAAAGCTTTACAATGTTGTGGCTGCCGTCAGGTATTGGTTTTCCCCGAGGCCGCTAAGCATTGCTCCTGGCTAAAGCAACTGTATGAGCAAGATATCCCTATACACCTCATTTCGATGACCTCGCCCTTCCAACTGGCAAGGACAGTAGAAAAAATCATTGAACGCGAAAATGCCCAAATCCTTCATTCTCACTTCACCGCTTTTGATTTCCCTGCCTGGATGGCCATGCAATTAAGAAAGCTTAAAGGCTCTAATTGCTCAGTAATATGGCATATGCGTTGTCCTTTCCCGGTAGAATTTTCCGTTAGACGCTGGCTTAGAGATACCATTAAACACCGGATTATTGGAAAAGAGGTATATTGCGTGGCGATCTCCCAGGGAAGCCTGCAGACTATGTGTGAACGAGGTCTGGGAGATAAGCGGACCCATGTGATCCCCAACAACATTGATGAAAATCGCCTCACCCGGTCGACTATGACCCGGGAGGAGGTCCGGCAGGAGTTTTCGGTTGCCGGTGACGACACCGTCTTGCTTCTGTTCGGTATGCACCCCATCAGAAAGGGTGCAGATGTCGTACTACAAGGTCTCAAGGATTTAATAACGCGAGGATATAAAATAAAGCTGTTAGTGGTGGGAACTCAAGCCTTAGAGGAATATCTATATAACCTTTATGGGCTTCACCCCCCTTCCTGGCTGACAATTTTACCCCCGACTGAATATATTGCCGATTACTTTCAAGCCGCTGACATTTTTGTTTCTGCCAGTCGCGCTGAAGGTTTTTCTAATGCGGTGGCAGAAGCGATGTATTTCGGACTTCCTGTAGTTTCAAGCGATATCCCCGGCTTGGATTGGGCCCATGAGGCTCCCGGAGTGGAGTTCTTCCCCAGCGAAGATAGTGCGGGATTGGCAAATGCTATCATTAAAGTCTTACAATGGTCACCCGAGCAACATAAAATTCTAACCACAGCTAATCGTGCCCTGGTTATGGAAAAATATTCAATGGAGATTTGGGTTAAGCGGGTATTCGAGCTGTATAAAAATATTTTAGCAGCTTAAATAACCTAAGAGACATAAAATGAACTTTGCCCTGGACCCCTATGTTTTAAAATCTATAATTATAACTCTAGGTATAATTACCGCGGGAATAGTAATTCTAAAGCCTGTCATGGGCCTTCTAATCATTTGCTTCATTCTGCCCCAAGAGGCCCTTGTTTATGGTTCCTTAAGCTTGCCTGTATTTCCATTATTGGGGATGTTGACTGTGGCCGGCTACCTATTCCATGCGGTCATCCTCCGGACTAAATATGACACCCCTATCCGGCAATATAAAATTGATTATATTATAATGTTATTGTTGGTATTATGGATCTTACTTTTGCCAAATCCATTGGAAGCCTGGCATCCTACACCTCCTTTCGGCATGGACCCTCTTAAAACAAGAAGCAATTTCGTTTTTAAATACTTTCAATTAGGCGTACTATATTATTTAGGAAGCCAATTGCTGCGTTCTCGGCATTTACCCTGGCTGGCCCTGGCCTTGATGCTGGGGACGACCTTATCGGCCCTCTATGATCTTGATGCAGTCATGATCGGGTCTGAGTTTGGGGAATCTGTCAGGATGGAAGGTGCTTATGAGGACGCTAATGTTTTCGCCTCTTTTGCCTTGTGTGGTTTAACTTTACTGCCTGCTGTCCTAAAAACCAACCAGAGTAGAACTATAATCGGGGTAGCTCTGATATTGGCGCTATTTCAGGTTATTATAATCTGTTTGACCCTCTCAAGGACAATATTTTTAGCCTCTTCTCTTATCCTATTCCTATGGTTTTGCTTTCAGTTTAAATATAAAATAAACCTTTTCAACAAACGTGTTGTTCTTTTAGCAGTTGCATATTTAATGATAGTCGCAGTTTTCATTCCTATCGACTACTTGAGAATAATGTATGAAACAATTACCGCCGGGGTCCTGCATGGTGAAGGGACGGCGGGCATTCGTTTTAGACTCTGGCAAGGAGCGCTTAGTGCTTTTCAGACCTCCCCCATCTGGGGGATTGGGGTGGGGAAGATGCTTTGGTTTAATCTGCGGGAATTTGCGGTCTTGGGTAAGCATGTTGGCATGATAACTCATAATACCTATCTTAATATATTGGGCGAAAATGGCATTGTTGGGTTAGCTCTATTTTTAGGCTGGGTAGGGATGGCTCTGCATCGCTTCTGGGGAGTCTTCAAAACCGGAAGTACTTGGAGTATGCGTTACTTGGCGCTTGCAGGTCTTTCCGCTTTGGTAAGTATTCTGTTTTTGGCATTAACGTATAATGTTCAAACTTCGAAGCTCTTGTGGCTTTTGGCCGGGTGCAGTATCTCACTTAGCGCTGACGCTGCCAGATTAAGTTATGGTTTTCTCCCTAAAACTCTAAGAAGGCCTTACCCGCCTGAGCCGGCTTATAGTGTGACGAATTAAAAAGCTGACTTTTTTAGTTTCCTTAATAACTGTTTACGAAGCTAAAAGTGAGAGTGAAATCTCAATTATTTGGGGTATGTTATGGTTTTTTTAACTGAGTGCCGAATATGCTCCTCTAAAAAGTATGATGTTTTATTAGAACAAAGCTTTCAAAGGCCAGGGGCTGGAACTGGAAATATTAATGGGAGCCAAGATTCTATTATCGGGGAGAATTATGTCAAGATTAGATTAGATATTTTATTTAATGCCATATTGAATGATAATAAACTAAATTTTTATGACATTTCCATAAGAAAATGTAAAGATTGCGGCTTCGTCTACTTTACCCCTTGTCCTGATGAGGCTGATTTAATAAAAAAGTATAGCGAGCTTGAAAAAAAGTATAGTGAGATTGACCGCTTGACTTTAGCTGAAAAGGTATCGGCAAAAGTTATGGAGCTCAGACAAAATAGAGTATACGATTTATTGGCTTCGTCAATTCCTGATTTTAAAAAAACCCAAAGGATTTTAGACTATGGCGGCTATAGAGGGGACAACCTGAAAAAATTTTTTAATACCCACCGATGTTTCGTAGTGGACTACGTAGTTGATGAATACTACAAAGAAATCGAGTACATAAAGGGGGATGTCAGCGCCATCGGCAATGGAATAGGTTTTGATATTATCTTATTGCAGCATACTCTGGAGCACATCTTTGATCCAGTGGGCTATTTGCAGAAATTGTCAGGACTCCTAAATAGCCACGGGGTCATCTACATAGAAGTCCCTTTGGGTTGTTTCAGAGAATATAAAAGCCTGGCGGAACCCTTGACTCACATCAACTTCTTTTCAGAAGAATCCTTAGTTGAATGCGTAAATCAAGCTAATCTAAAAACCATATACCTCTCCACTGACTACCAGACCGTCTATAATTTATCCAAGACCTGGTGCATAAACCTGATAGCCCAAAAAAACAACAACCATGCCGTAAAAATTATTCCCCAAAAAACCGATTATCAGATGCAGAATTGGAAGTATAAAGTAGTATATTTTACTGATATACGTAAGTTTCCTAAAAGATTACGTAATCTATTCAATAAAACTTTTAAATTACTTTAGCAGTACTGTCCGGTTTGGATAGAATTTAGAAATTGCAGAACTCCTATGTCAAAAAATTCAAATAAAACCAGGGTACTCCATATCCTCCCCAATTTTACCTTAGGCGGGGCTGAGCTGCTGGTCAAAAACCTGCTTTTATTTTCTAACCGGGAGAAATTTGAAAGCGCGGCTTGCAGTCTCTTCCCCAAGGGCTTCACAACTAGTAGCGATATGATCGAAACAGAATTAGAAGAAAACAACATAAAATTATTCTATCTAAACAAAAGCTTAGGCCCGGACCTGAAAATAATTATAAATCTCTATCGGCTATTTAAGAGCTTTAGGCCTCAGGTAATCCATATTCATCTGTATATACTTGCTTATACTTTACTCCCTGCACTGCTATGCCGCATTCCGGTGCGAATCCATACTGTCCATAGTGTGGCTGATAATCCTGATGTACCCCGGTTATCCAGTTTGAGCTATCGGCTTTCCTACAAATTATTTAGGGTTCAACCCATCGGCATCTCTCCGGTAGTAAGCAGATCAGTAGAAAAATTATATAATATCCCAACAGTTCCCTTCATCTATAACGGTATCCCAACAAATTCATATAATCATGACCGAAATAACGCTAATCTTAACTTGTCTTTTAAATTGCCAGATAATAAATACGTTATTATCCATGTCGGAAGATTCACTCCTGCCAAAAATCATCGCTTATTGATTAAGGCCTTTGCGCGAGTCGTTGCCGAAATGCCTGAAGCCATTTTATTGCTGGTGGGTGATGGAGAACTGAAATCCGAAATCCAGAGCCTGGCAAATCTCAAAAACTTAAGTGACAAAGTCAAGTTCCTCGGGTTTAGAAAAGACATCCCGGAACTGCTGGCTATCTCTGATCTGTTTGTCCTCTCCTCTGACTGGGAAGGCGGACCCCTGGTGGTCATGGAGGCTATGGCCGCCGGCAAGCCCGTAGTTGCCACCCCGGTGGGTTGTGTCCCTGATATGATCTCTGATAATGTCAACGGTCTCATAGTAAAACCTAAGGATGTCAATTCCTTGGCAAAGGCGATACTGCAACTTGCCAAAGATTATCCAATGGCTCAAAAGATGGGCGAGCTCGGCCGCCAAATCGCCAGAGAAAAATTTGATATAAAAATTACTACCAGACGATATGAAGGGCTATATGAAAATCTGTTAAACAAAATTCCTGTATAGCTCATTGCCAAACTCAACAAGTTTATGTAAGAATTTTAATTAATTAATAAATTATATTGCATCTAATTAATAAACAGGATTCCAGAAAATATGAAAATTCTTTTAGTCGGCATTTTTGTATCCCCCTCTGGGGTGCGAGGGGTATGCGAAGACATGGCTGTTCAATTTTCGAAGTTAAATTGGGAAGTGCTCACGACCTCGAATAAATTATTTCGTCTTCCCCGATTTATTGATATGCTCGGCACAGTGTGGCAGAACCGGAACCGCTATTCCGTAGCTCATGTCGAAGTTTACAGTGGACTTGCTTTTATCTGGGCTGAAGCGGTGTGTTGGGTTTTGCGTTTAGCTAAAAAACCCTATATTTTAACTTTACATGGCGGCAACCTGCCTAACTTTGGCAAACATTGGCCTGGGCGTGTAAGCAATTTATTGCAATCGGCCGCATTGGTAACTACACCTTCAAATTACCTACTCCAAAAAATGAAGGTCTACCGTGAGGATTTGCACTTAATACCCAACGCCCTGAATTTGCAAACCTATTATTTTAATCTAAGGAAACAGCCCCAGCCGCGCTTGATCTGGCTGCGAGCTTTTCACTCGATCTATAACCCCCAGATGGCTCCCAAGGTTGTGGAACTTTTAATCCCGGAATTTCCCAATATCCATTTAACCATGGTGGGACCCGACAAGGGTGATGGCAGTTTGCTGCGTACAGAAAGAATAGCGAAAGAATTGAACTTTGATAAGCACATGACACTTGTGGGGAAAGTGCCCAAATCTGAGGTCCCTTTTTGGATGAACCAGGGAGATATTTTTCTAAATACTACCAATGTGGACAATACCCCGGTCAGTGTCATGGAGGCCATGGCTTCCGGATTGTGCCTTGTCAGCACCAACGTGGGTGGAATTCCCTATCTGTTGGAGCATGAGAAGAACGCCTTGTTGGTCCCCCCTGTTAATCCTGATGCCATGGCCGCGGCAGTTCGACGCATTTTGATCGAGCCCGGTTTAGCCGAACGGCTCTCTCGCAATGCCCGCCTGAAAGCAGAGCAATTCGACTGGTCAGTCACCCTCCCTCAATGGAAGGCGCTTCTGCTGAAAGTGACAGAAGGAGCAAATTCTTGAAGGAGCATTTATTACCCCTTTATCATGCTCTTCCATATTCCCTTAAAGTCGCGGCCGCCACCGCCTGGGGGTATTACCTGCGCTGGTGGCGCTACGGGCCGGAGACCGAGCATCTGGTAGCCGAAGCCTTGGAGCGGGAGACCTGGAGTGCAGAAAAGTGGAAATCCTGGCAGGAAGACAGATTAGCTTATATCCTCCATAGGGCCGTTACTAAAGTGCCTTATTACCGCCAGCTGTGGGCCCAGCGCCGTCAGCACGGCGATTCTTCCTCCTGGGAATACCTGGAGAACTGGCTCATTTTGGAAAAAGAGCCTCTGCGGCAGCATCCTGCTGCGTTTGTCGCCGATGATTGCCATAGGAAAAAAATGTTCGAATCCCACACCACCGGGACCACTGGAACCCCGGTTCGGGTCTGGTTGAGCCAAGCAACCCTGCGGGCCTGGTACGCCCTTTTTGAAGCCCGCTGGCGCCGCTGGTATGGCGTCTCCTTTCATGACCGATGGGCTCACCTTGGCGGACAACTGGTAACCTCAGCGACCAAACGCCAGCCTCCCTTCTGGGCGTGGAATAGTGCTTTTAATCAACTTTACATGTCATCTTATCATCTTGCCCCTGACCTGATTCCTTACTATCTCGATGCTTTAAAGAAATATAAGATTAAATACTTATTTGGCTACCCTTCTTCTCTTTATCCACTGGCTTTGGAAGCCTTGCGACCAAAGGACAATTCCCTGAAAATGACTGTGGCCCTAACCGATGGTGAACCATTATTCGATTATCAGAGGCAAACCATTGCGGCGGCCTTTCAATGTCCAGCTTATGAGACTTATGGGATGGCTGAAACTGCCATTGCCGCCAGCGAATGTGGGGCGCAAGGTTTACATCTGTGGCCTGAGGCGGGAATTCTGGAAGTGTTTGAAAAGGGCTGTGCGGTTGCCCAAGGCCATCCCGGAGATTTTATCCTTACCTCTTTATTAAATCCTGATATGCCCCTGATCCGCTATCGAGTCGGTGACCGGGGAGCTCTCTTAAATGAGAGTAAGCGGTGCCTTTGTGGCCGTTCATTACCGAGATTGGCCTCTCTAGAAGGTCGCAGTGATGATGTCCTATATACCGTCGATGGCCGCAAGATTGGACTTCGATTGAGCCAGGTATTAAAAGGCCAACCGGTAGTTGAGGGGCAGTTTATTCAAGAATCCCTGACGAAAATTCGGCTGCGTTATGTCCCGGCTGCTGATTTTACCGATCAGGCTGCCGAGTTTATAATCGCCAAGTTGCAGGAGCGCATGGGGCCGGTGGAGGTAATTTTCGAGCCGGTTGGGAAAATCCCCCGGGGTCCCAACGGCAAATTTCGCGCCGTGGTGTGCAACCTCTCCTCGGAGGAAAAGGAAAAGCTTCAAGGGAGCCATTGAACGATTATTGCCCTTGCTTCAATCTTAGGCAGTGATTTATTCTAATTTATAGAAAAATGGAGCAAGAGCAATAATCCTTTCTCATCTAAAACACTTCAGTACCTTTAACCGTCAGGTTTGAAGTGCCGCCGTCTGAATATTCTTTTGTAACATCATTATGAACATTATTCTTATACAATATCTTGTCTGAGCCGCTGGCCGTTTTTAGTCCATAATTCAAATTCCGCATATAATTATTATGGATCGCTACCCGCTCAACCCCGCTGCCTACATAAACCCCGGCAGAGCCGTCTCCGGTGCCGGTGCCATAAACCGAGTTGCCTTCGATTTCAACATCCCTGACGTCATATCCACTAGTTTCATAGATATAAAAAGCATATGCGGCACCGGAGATCTTGTTCCCTTTAAACATCATAGAAATAGCACTGCCATTTTCAGTTGTAAAAGCATTGCCGCCGGTGGCCCTGAATATATTGTTTGATACCATTATAGTCGAGCCGTTTATATACGATGGGAGGTTTGCGCTATCGGTGCTTTCATACCAGATAACATTATTGGCAAAAATCACATCGGCCGTATTGCTATATTTGCCGCCAATCCACACGGCTCCACGATCAGCACCAGTGCTGTAAAATAAATTTCCAACCACTGAAACTTGTTTTATAGCTCCCGCCCATTCTTCGTCGCACCAACCAACATCAAGTAAGGTCTTAGAAGAATTTTTAAAAACATTTCCTATAATTACGACATGCTGTGCTCCTTCAGACTCTGTGTGAACCGTAATATGATTAACCCTGCCTGGGTTAGTATCAATAATATTACCGATGATTCTTGCATTGTGCAGTTTAGTCAGATAGAAACCAGACCCTCCTCGTTCGCCCTGATAAAGATTACCAGTCCTTTCAAGGACATTCCCCTCGACAAGAACCTCTTTAGCTGGCGAAGCCATAATCTGCAAACCTGTTCCGCCGCTGCCTGCCGTTTGGTGATTTCCACAGTCATGAATATAATTGTTTCTAACAGTTATTCTTTCAAGTTCATAACTTGTAGAGAATCTAATGCCGTAATGCCTGGAATTATAGATTTCGCAATTTTCTATTAATATATCTGTGGTTGTCGGGGTCCCACTGGCAAACTGGACCCCATAGAAAAATCCTTTGGTGTCAACAGTTTCAGCATCGCTATAAATATTTAAATTTCTTATGGTTATATTCTGGCACCGGGCACCCTTGATAACGCTCTCCCAGCTCGAAGTCCCCACATAATAAAGCTTTGATGCCCCCTTGACCCCATCCAAGGTTACATTGGAAAAATCATCAATATTTAATCCAGTTCCAGTGATCTTATAAGTCCCCTTGGGAAACCAGACTACGCCGCCGCCGGCATCTCGGGCCGTGTTTAGAGCTGACTGAATAGCCTTGGTGTCATCGGTTTTCCCGTCACCTTTGGCCCCGTAGGCCTGGACATCGAGCCAGGAACCGAGTGCACCGCCGCTGCCGGTTGCCAGAGCCGCGATCGCCACGTCGACCTTTTCGTTGGTGGGATCGTCAGTAGTACTGATGGCCACATTGTTGCCCGGAATGAAGTTGATCGCCCGCCGCGCCCCGATGGCGGTGCCGCTGTGCGCCACCTTAAGCCGGGCAACGGCGTCGAGAGCGCCGCTGAGCGCATCGGCCCCGCCGCTCAGATGACGGGCGGCATGGGAGGCGACCTCAACCCCGTCTACGGTGCCGTTCACCGCAACATTACCATTGACTTTCAGGCCGGCAAAAGCCGGGGCACCACCGGTACCTAAATCCTGGTCGATCAGGTCCAAGCTAGCCTGGTTGGGGTGGGTATGGTTAGAGCCGCCGGCAAGTTCGGAGATATCCACCCCGTCCACCAAACCGGTGACCTTGATATCGCCGTCAACCGTGAGGCCGGCAAAAGCCGGGGCAGCAGCCAAACCCAAATTCTGGTCGATCACATCCAGGTTAGCTTTATTGGGGTGGGTATGGTTAGCTCCCTCCCCCAGCTCCGAGATATCCACCCCGTCCACCAGGCCGGTGACTATGATATCGCCCTTGACCACCAGATCGCCGGACGCGGTTAATTCTTCTTTTAAAGTGTCAACATTGACCACACAGGTTCCGTCGACTTTTTGGACCTGGAACGCCTCTTGAGAATCCAAAGGTGGTTTTATATTTGACAAAATCAAAGATTCAGGTTTGATGTTTATGGTCCCCGGACCGACCGCCACCTGTTTTCCAACCCCAAATAACGGGCCATTGATATTAAGGGTGGCTCCGCTGTTTACCTCAAAACCGGGTCCACTGTCCAGGCAGCGGACGTGGCCGTTGATGGTAAAAGTGACCTTAGCGGCGACCCTGAAGCTGGCCCCGGGGTAGAGCATCAGGGTGATGTTACCGGGAACCGTGGTATCGCTGGCGATGTCTATGATCCCGGCCGGGATGTTTAGCAGAGCCTTGTTGGCTCCTATATTAGCGATGGCCTCTGCAAAGGTGGGATACTTGGGGTCCCCCACCCAGATCTCCTTTCCCAGCCTGGCGTCGATCCGTTCAAAGCCTTGCATGGTTTTAATGATTTCACTGGCATATTTGTAGCCAAATTCATTTTCGGTCCAAGTAGCCATATGGTTAAGCTCCCTTTTTGTATTCAGTAAGGTCGAGAATTTACCGATTAGCTCTTTGTTGAGGCCTTGTACCTCTTTGCCTTCCAGCACCCCCGGAAATAACATCCGGGTTCCAAGCACAATTAAAGGAAGGGAAAGAAGTAACAGGGTGTAAGCTAAGTAATTGCAATAACTTTTCATGGGTCTGGGCTCCTTTTTAGCTCTTTAACTAGGAACTTAGCCATTACTAAAAATAACCCAGACTGTTTTCTTTTAAAAGACTTTTTAAGTCAGGCATACCGACCCTGGAAGCCGCCATCACTGGCGAACTACCTTTTCCACCCAGGGTGGCACCGATTAAATGAAGTTTTTAATCATATTGTCCCTCCTTAAATGGTTAAATATTTAAACTGACTTGCTGATCGGCAGGACTGTTCAGGGCCGGGTCCGACTATTCCAATCGAAAATGCCCTTATTACCCGTCCCGCAAGGTAATTTTAGGCAACGGTTTTGTCATTGTTCTTGAAATATAGACTCAGATATGTTATTATTGGTCATCTACTGGGGCAGTTAATAGCAAAAATCTAAGTAAATGGTAAGAATGCATGGTGCAGTTGGCATTGTAAAAGTAGTTTGGCGAACTTCCCCTGTTCGGCAGGATCGGAGGTTTAAAAATGAACCCCTCAATCTTTCGGGAGTATGATATTCGGGGGCGGGTGGAGTTAGATCTGACTCCGGACAAGGTCTATTGTCTGGGGCGGGCCCTGGGGACTTATTTTCAGCGCCAGGGCCAGCGGCGGATTGTGGTCGGGCAGGATTGCCGGCTGAGCTCCCCGGAGGTGGCCGGCCGCCTGCAAGCCGCCTTGGTCAACTGCGGCTGCCAGGTGATGGACGTCGGCGTCTGTCCTACCCCGGTCCTTTACTTCGCGGTGCGGCAACTGCAAGCCGGCGGCGGGGTTATGGTCACTGCCAGCCACAACCCGCCGGAGTTTAACGGTTTTAAGATCTGCAGCGGCCCTCATACCCTGTTTGGAGAAGAAATCCAAGAACTGCGGCAACTGGCGCTGGCCGGGGAATTTATCTCCGGCCCCGGCAGTTTAGAGCATGAGCAAGTGACCGACGCTTATCTTGATTATCTAACCCAAAATCTTAGACTGTCGCGCCCCCTGAAAGTTGGAATGGACGGCGGGCATGGCACCGCCGGTCCTATTGCCCTGCCCCTGCTGGAGAAATTGGGCTGCCAGGTCTATCCACTCTATTGCCGGATGGACGGCCGGTTCCCGGCCCACCTGCCGGATCCGACCATTGCCGCGCATCTGGTCGATTTGCAGCACCTGGTGCGCAAGCACTCTTTGGATCTGGGAGTCGCTTACGACGGCGACGGCGACCGCCTGGGGGTGGTCGGCCCCCAGGGGGAGATCATCTGGGGCGACCAGTTAATGGTATTGTTCGCCCGGGACATTTTGCAAAACCACCCCGGCGCTGCCATTATCGGCGAAGTGAAGTGCTCCCGGCGCCTGTATGATGACATTGCCCGTCAGGGCGGGCGGCCGATTATGTGGAAAACCGGCCACTCGTTGATCAAGCAGAAGATGATGGAAGAAGGGGCTTTGCTGGCCGGGGAGATGAGCGGCCACCTGTTTTTTGCCGACCGCTATTTTGGCTATGACGACGCGATCTATGCCACCGGGCGGCTGCTGGAACTTTTGGCCCACAGCGGACAGACCATCACCGAACTGCTGGCTGATCTGCCGCCTGCCTCGGTCACCCCGGAGATCCGCTGGGACTGCCCGGATGAACTAAAGTTTAAGGTGGTGGAGGGCTTGAAAACCCGGCTGAACGGCGATTTTCCCTACATTGACCTGGATGGGGTCCGGCTGCAATTCGCCGAGGGCTGGGGTCTGGTGCGGGCCTCCAACACCCAACCCGCCCTGGTGTTGAGGTTCGAGGCCTCCACCCCTGAGCGGCTGGCCGAATATCAGACCCTATTACAAAGCTTGTTACAGGCAGAACTGGCCGCCTGGGGAGTAAGATCATGAAATCAGAAAATAATTCATTATTTGGGGTTATCCTCGCCGGGGGATCGGGCACCCGCTTCTGGCCCCTGAGCCGTTCCCAATATCCCAAGCAGGTCCTGCATCTGCTGGGCTCCGACTCCATGCTGCAGGCCACCATTGGCCGGCTGTTGCCCCTGATTCCTCTGGAGCAGATGGCCATCGTCACCAATGCTTCCCAGGAACAGGCCATCCGGTTGGAATTATACGGCAAAGGCTGGGATGGCGTGCAGCTCTGGCTGGAGCCACAAGGCAAAAATACCGCGGCGGCGGTCGGCCTGGCCGCTATCCGCCTGCAGACCCAGCCCGACTGTGTTATGGCGGTCTTCCCTGCCGACCATCATATCCAGGACCAGGCCGGGCTGCTGTCAGCTTTGGACACCGGCGCCCGACTGGCCCAAGCCGGATGTCTGGTGACTTTCGGCATTCTCCCACACCGGCCCGACACCGGTTATGGCTATATCAAGGCCGGCGAGCCGCTGGATGATGAACCTGATGCTTGCAAGTGCGCCAGATTCATTGAAAAACCGGATTTAGAGCGGGCCCGCGCCTTTGTGGCGGAAGGCAACTATTATTGGAACAGCGGCATGTTTATGTTCCGGCCGGACACGGTGCTTCAGGCCCTGGCCCGCTATGTCCCCGGATTGTACCAGGGGTTAATGGTCTTGCAGAAGAATGACAACCCGGCGGTGCTGGAACAAGTTTACCATGACTTCCCCAATCTGTCTTTGGACCACGGCGTCCTGGAACAGGCCGACAATGTCGCCGTGGTCCCGGTGGACCTGGGCTGGAGCGATGTCGGCACCTGGAGGGCGCTGCACGAGTTATTCCCCCACGATAACCAGGGCAACGTCATCCTGGGCCGGGCCTTGGACTGGGACAGCCGGGATTGTCTGATTTATACCCAGGAGCGGCTGGTGGCCACCCTAGGCCTGGATAAGGTGGTGGTAGTGAACACCCCTGACGCCACCCTGGTGTGCCACCGTGACCGGGTGCAGGAGGTCAAAGAGCTGGTGGACGAACTGAATCACCAGAATTGTGCCGAGACCCGGGAACATCGCACCGTCACCCGCCCCTGGGGGCAATATACGGTGATGGACGAAGGCCTGGGCTATAAAGTCAAGCAGATCATGGTGGACCCTGGCAAGCGGCTCAGTCTGCAGCTGCATCACCACCGGGCCGAGCACTGGGTGGTGGTGCAGGGCATTGCCCAGGTCACCATCGGCCGGGAATATAAACCGGTTCCGGCTAATGAAAGCGTCTTTATCCCGCCCTTGACCCCCCACCGCCTGGAAAATTTGACCTCCGAGCCCTTACGGCTCATTGAGATTCAAACCGGCGCCTACCTGGGAGAGGACGACATCGTCCGCCTGGAGGACGATTTCTGGCGGGGAACTACCGAGGCCGGACATCCGGCCAGGACTCCTGATTAAAGAGCGAGCTTATAACCCTCAATCTTTTTCTGGCTATGCCCACTAGGCCTTCCTCTAAAGGCGCGTATCAGCTCAGCCGCTCTGCCCTGGATCGCCATTGCCAGCACCTCAGCTTCCCGGTGGTCCAGGATCGCTCTCCGCAGCCGGATTATAAGTCCTCTTTTTCAGGCCAGAAAAACGCCTTACTGGATGTCCTGGAGGGAAATAACCGGACCAAGCGGGACTAATTTGGCCTGAGGCAAAGTCAGCCATCTACATATCTAATTAACATCATTTGGTAAAATGATTATACCTTTACCGCCCGCAGGCAAATTTAACTATTAAAAACTGTAAGTGCCAATATTGTTATGCCCAAGGTTAGCGTTGTTATCCCGACATACAACCGTGCTTTACTCCTGAAAACGGCTATTCAAAGTGTGTTGGACCAAAATTTTCATGATTTTGAGATAATCGTAGTCGACGATGCTTCGGAGGATACAACTTACCAAACAGTGAACGGGTTTAAAGATAACAGGCTAAAATATATTTACCATGAAATCCAAAAAGGAGAAGCCGCATCCCGCAATACCGGGATCACCAATGCCAGCGCTCAGTATATCGCCTTCTTGGACGACGACGACGAATGGTTGCCCGAGAAACTTAAATTACAGATCGATCTGTTAGAAAATAGACTGTCAAAGGTCGGAGCGGTTTATACCGGATTTCTGTTCGTCAATCTGCATGACAAGAGAATCTTGCGGCAAAGGATTCCTACTAAAAGAGGTGATGTCTTTAATGAGATGCTCGTTACCAATGTAGTCGGTGCCCCCTCTACTGTGCTTATCAAGCGGCAATGTATTGATAGGGTGGGGCTGTTTGATGAAAAATTAAGCTACTTTGTTGATTATGATTTTTTCCTGAGAATAGCCAAGTATTTCCATTTCGACTATATTGAGAGACCTCTTGTTAAATACCATGTGCATGACACTAAGTTGTCTAATAATATTGGAATAGTCTACCAAGGTTTAACAGAATTAATCAAAAAATATCGCAACAATAATGCTTCGGAAAGTCCACATAATAAATTTTTCAGTGATGCTTACCTTTCAGCCGGCGCTAATTACTGCTTTTCCGATAATATTAAGAAAGGCAGGGAGGCATTGTGTAGATCTATTGTATTGAATCCCTTGGAATTGAGAGCTTATTTTAACCTTTTGCTTTCTCTTTGGGGAAGTAAAAACTATAAAAAACTGAAGGACCTCAAGGATAAATTGCTTTTGCAGTCCAGACTATAATGCTAAAGCAAAAATTGCTAAATCAGACCGCAGACGGAAATGCCGATACTGCAGTCCCCTCCAGCCGGTTGAGCTTCCTCAGTTATCAATTTGATGTTATTGCGCACCTGGTGGTGCGCAATTTTTTGCTTCGGTATCGAGGCTCAGCCCTGGGGGTTCTGTGGTCGCTCCTGGTTCCTTTGTCCCAACTATTGGTCTTGACCTTTATTTTTGTCAAAGTCGTGTCGCTGAAGATTGAAGCTTACCCTGCCTTTCTGTTCATCGGAATCCTGCCCTGGAATTGGTTCAGCACCTGTGTCACTTCGGCCGGCTCGCTGTTCATCCAGAACCGGGACTTGGTGCTAAAGCCCAACTTTATCCCGTCCAACCTGATTGTGGTCGATGTATTTACCAACCTGTTAACCTTTCTAATATTACTGCCTTTGCTATTTCTGCTCCTCATCGTCTACCAGCGTCAAGTTACGATTTATCTCCTTATGGTGCCATTGCTGCTGTTGATTCAGAGTCTGTTGATAACCGGGATCGGCCTGATCATTTCAACCCTGAATATCCTCTACCGTGACATCCAGCATATGGTTAACATCGCGGTTATTCTGCTGTTTTATTTGACCCCGATTTTTTATCGAACTGCGATGCTCGATAAGAAATATCATTTTATATATAATTTAAACCCCATGGCGGTGTTGGTGGAAAGTTACCGGGCCACCTTTTTTTACGGCGCTTCCCCGGAATGGGGCTCGCTATTGTATGTGACCATTATCAGCCTGCTGACCTGCCTGGCCGGGTACAAGGTTTATCAACGTCTGCTGCCGCAGATTTTTGATCATATCTAAACGGGATTTTATTACTGGGGTCAGAAAGAAACGGCAACCCACTCCCCCAACTTCTTAAGGGGGGGTTGGGGGGGGAGTTGGAGGGGAGGGTGGGGGGC
>JBKHJN010000085.1:0-4224 GCA_046538075.1 Desulfobacteraceae bacterium
GTACGCCACCAATTACGGCGATCAGCCTTTGGACCATCCACCCATCCCGGCCCAGCAGCCGGCCCAGTATTTTGTTCATATGGATTGGGCGAATCTCGACGCGGCCAATCAGGGGCTCGGGAAAACCATGGTAAATTACGAGCTCCGGCAAATCCATAACCAGGGCGTTCTGGCCCATGTCTGCAAAGGCCCTTATTTTTATATCTGCAAGCCTATGCATGAAGAGAGTGCCATGATGTTTCCGTAAGGTGAGGGGCAAAAATAATTAAGCGGGAGCACAGTGCTTATAGCTTGTGAAACACAAGCGAGGTGTCGGCGAGGCGCCTGTGCTCCCGGGGGCTCGTTGATACGATGGTGCGATAGGGAGGACATTCACAGGGACGTGGGTTGTCGGGCCTTGGGGGCGCAATAAATTTCGCCCGATGAAAAACCTTTTAAGGCATTTTGGGGGGTGAAAGGGGTAAATTATGCCGGAGCTTCCTGACGTCGAAGTTTTCAAGGGTTATCTGGACGCCACCGCGTTGCACCAGACCATCACCGATGTGGAAGTGGAAACCGCCAGGATTCTCGAGGGCGTGTCGATAGCGAAGCTGCAAAAGACCCTGAAAGGGCGGCAGTTCCGGAGCACGCACCGGCACGGCAAGCACCTGCTGGTGGCCCTGGATCAGGGGCCCTGGCTGACGCTGCATTTCGGCATGACCGGCTTTCTAAAGTATTTCAAGGACATGGACAAAGAGCCGGAACACGACCGCCTGCTCATCAGTTTTGACAACGGCTATCATCTGGCCTATGACAGCCAGAGAAAATTGGGGGCCGTGGGTCTCTCTGAAGATGTGGACAACTTTATCGAAGAAAAGGAGTTGGGGCCGGACGCTTTGAGGCTTGATCTGGAAGGCTTTCGCCAGGTCATCAAGGGCAGGCGGGGCGCGCTCAAGTCCTTTCTGATGAACCAGAAACACCTGGCCGGCATCGGCAATGTTTATTCCGATGAGATCCTTTTTCAATGCGGGCTTCATCCCAAGAGTGAAGTCAACGACCTGGACGGGGACACGGTGAAACGGCTTTTTGAGGCGATGCAGGACGTCTTGCACAGGGCCATCGCGGCTCAGGCCGACCCGAAGCGGTTTCCGGATTCCTTTATAATCCCCCACCGGGAACCGGAGGGGACCTGTCCCCGCTGCCAGGGCAAGGTGGAGAAGATCACGGTTTCGGGGCGTTCGGGTTATTATTGCCCCAAGTGCCAGGCCAAGCCTGGATGAGATGGTTCAAAGTTCAAGATTCAAGGTTCAAGGTTCATTTGAGCAGTCAGCAGTTAGATTAGATTCTTCGGTCGCGAGGCTCCCTCAGCGCTAATTGGTGCGTAAGACGCACCCTGCATAACTGAGGTTTGGCAACCGCTTGTAGATAGAGAAGAACCGCTTTTTGTTCAAGGAGCATGCAGGAATGCGGAGAATTGTGCGAATAACCGCGGGGGTTATTTTGATCCTGCTGGGAATTCCGGGGCTGGTGCTGCCGATTCTGCAGGGTTGGCTTTTTTTGGCGCTGGGGGCCTTGCTCCTGTCAGTGGACATCCCGTTTTTTGATCGCATGGTAAATTGGATCGGCGACCGGGTGCCCGGAATCAGAAAACCGGTGGAGCGGGTGCGCAGGTTTTTGAAAGGACCGGAACAAGAGGAAAAATGTGAAGAATGAAGATGGCATTTGTTTAGACTACTTCGATGGGCTCAGAATGATAGATATTTTAACGTATATTTTTTTAACTAACTGGATTTAAAATGAATAAACAATCATCATTGCGCGAGACAGTGCTTTCGGCGCCGGACAGGACAAAGATTAATTCAATGTGGTATATCGGTATCGGTGCTCTTATCGGGATGGTAATCAATGTTCTGATTACAGAACCCCTGGAATGGGGAGCTCAGAATTTTATCGCCATAATACAAAATCAAGAGCCGCAGTCATTAGGACAAAATATATCTAAATACTTAACTTTCCCCAAATTGCTGAGTATGATCTTTATCGGGATTATATATGGCGCAAGTTTAGGATATATTTATTATCTCTTTAGAAGGCAACATTACAATCTTAATGTCGTGCATCGGGATTTCGAGCTGCAGGTGGCGGCGTTAAGACATCATTACAAAAACCTGGCCCTGGGGATTCAGGGTTTTTCTAAGCGGGTGGCGCAAAAGGCCGACCAGGTCTCCAATACCCTGGAGCAGAAAACCGAACAGGATGCAGATTATCAAAATCTGCTGACCGAATTTGAAACCCTGGAAAACAGCGCCACTATCCTGGAGGACACCGCGCAGCGCCTTTCGGTGGCCCTGAAAAAGGAACTGGCCTTTTTGAAGGCGCTGACGGCTGAGTCCCCGGAATTGGAATCCAGGGATTTCTATTCCTTTTTAATCGATTGCATCCAGGAGCTTCTGGATTTGCGCTTCCCGGGTAAAGACATCCGGGTGGAAATCAACGGCCAGCCTTATAAGGAATGCCGGGATTCCCTGGAGTTCTCCTTTGAGCCCCATGTCATGGAGGTGATCTGCCAGAATCTGTTGAGCAATGCCATGACCTACGGGGATCGCATCGAGATCCGGGTCCGCGCGGCGGGAGGCCTGCTCCGCCTGGAAATCGAGGATAACGGGCCTGGCTTGCAAGTGGACAGGCTGAAGCATTCTCTTTATACGCCCGCCAAAACCGTGGCTCCGGAAAGCAGCCGCATGGGGCTCAAGGTGACTTTGCACCTGTTGAGGAAATTTGGGGGCAACCTCAAGGTCAAAAGCGCGCCCGGTGCGGGGGCTATTTTTGTTCTGGAGATGCCGCTGTCGGGGTAGGCCCAGGTGGAAGGGTAGGGGGTTTCAAAAAGACAGCAAGAACCAGGGTCAGGATAAGCTTCATGGAATCCTCAGCTGTGATTCGGCTTGATTTGCCGTAACAGGTTCACGTCTTATTGCTCCAATTCCCCTTTCAAAGAGAGAAATTCCATCAGGTCCTTCAAGGATATGATGCCCCGCAGGCGGTCGCCTTCGGTTACCAGGAGGCGGCTGGTGCCGAGGTTCTTCATCTGGCTCAAGGCCTGGGCCGCGTCGGCGTCGGGAGAGATGGTGTTTTCCGGAGAAGGAGGCAGGTAAATTTCGCCCACGGTGTGCCGGTCCCATTCATCCCGGGGAATTTCCTGCACCTGCTTGGTGGTCACATAACCCAGCAATTTGCCGTCGTCCATCACCGGGAACATTTTGTAGTGATGGCTATAGATGTAATTTTCGACCAGATCCTTCACCGAGATGGATGAGGGCACCGTTTCCGGGTCGCGCCTCATAAACCGGCTGATGGGCTCTCCTTCCAGGACCTGGCGGGTCAGGATCTGCTGGTAGGACATCCTGGCCGCGCCCTGGAGGAACATGCCGATCAGGACCCACCACATACCGCCCACAAAATTGCCCCGCACTATCTGGAGGATTCCCAGAAAGGCTAACAGAAGGCCAAACCCCACGCCGATATTGGAGGAAATCCGGGTGGCCCATTTCAGGTTGTTCTTGGCGGCCCAGAGAATGGAGCGCAGCACCCGCCCGCCATCCAGGGGAAAGGCCGGCAGAAGATTGAAGCCCGCCAGGATGGCATTGATAAAGCCCAGGTATTGCAGGACGCCGAAGATGGGGGTGGACCAGAGGCTGGCCCGGCCCAGTATGGCTCCCCAATAGAACAGCGCCGCCAGAACGATGCTGGTGATTGGTCCGGCGATGGCCATCAAAAACTCTCCTTTGGGGCTGGTGGCTTCATCACCCATTTCGGCCACTCCGCCAAAAATGAACAGGGTGATGCCTTTCATGGACATCCCGTATTGTCGGGCTACCAGAGAATGGGCGAATTCGTGGACGATGATGGAGATAAACAGGCCCAGGGCTCCCACCAGGCCCATCAACCAGTAAGTTTGGGTAGACAAGTCCTGGTAAAAATAGGGGAAATAGCCTTCCGACAGGGACCACACCACGAGGATGGCGATAAATATCCAGCTTAAATCCAAGCGAACTTCGAATCCTAACAATTTGAAAAGCTTAAGACGCTTGCCGAACATGTTGTAACCTCCAGTCAAGCAGGCACTCCCGGCGTAAGCGGGCTATTCGGTTACTGTTGGCGCATTCTGCCGGAGGGCTTGGAACTGCAAAGAGAGGGAAAGGTCGGAATTGCGACAAGATCTTTGGGAACATATCCGGCAATTTTTTT
>JBKHJN010000086.1:0-4155 GCA_046538075.1 Desulfobacteraceae bacterium
AAGTTTATGAAAAAATGCACAAATCAAGGTGCGGTTCAGGGGTCAAACTAACCGGTCTCCAAAGCAAATCTTTTGTAAGCTCCTAACACGCCAAGCATATCAGGCCTCCAGAGCTGCTTTGTTCTCTCCCGGAGGTCTGGAAAAAAAAATTGACTTGGCCGGGTGGCTGTGATAGTTAGGCACATGTGAAAAGAATCATTTAGTCTTCCGGATACGCCCGACTCCATGAAGGAAGAAACCAAACAATTCATCAAAGAGCTGATGTCCGGGGGATATAAGGCCTCGGCCATCGGGCTCTCCCTGGTCCTGGCCATCTTTATCGGCGGGGGTCTGGGGTATTTTTTGGCGGAATACACCGGAAAGACCTACTGGTTTTATATCGGCCTGATTATGGGCATCATCGCCGGCTTCCGGAACCTCTACATTATGGGCAAGAAGTATGAGAAATGAGGGGCGTTTGGAACTGCTCTCCCCTCGCACCCTGAAGCTGGCCAACTGGATGGCCCTGGCCCTGCTGGTGATCGTGGGTTACCTGTGGCAGGGGCCCAAATTCGCTCTTGGTGTGCTCATGGGGGGCCTGCTGGTGGTGTTCAACTTCCACTGGCTCCACCGCAATTTAAAAGCTTTGCTGGAAGGGCCGGCCCGGTCGACGGAAGAGGGGCGGGGGCAGGCCAAGGCGTTCTTCGCCGCCCGGCAAATGCTGCGTTTTTTGGTGACGCTGGTAGTTTTATATCTGCTTCTGCGTCAAGACTGGGTCAATGCCATCGGACTGGTGGTGGGGCTTTCCACCACGGTCCTGACCCTCATGGCGGTTGCCGTTATCGAGGTGATCAAGCTTAAGAAGAAGGAGGCCAATCCGTCTCATGGAACACCCCATTCTATTTCTTGATTTATTGACCGGGGCTCTGAATCTCCACATTCCGACCCATATCATGTATACCTGGTTTAGCATGCTCCTGCTGCTGGGGCTGGGATATCTGGCCAGCCGCAGCGTCTCCCTGGTGCCGGCGGGGGCCCAGAATGTCTTTGAGCTGATCATCGGCAGCCTGGAGGAGTTCATGGTGGAGATTACCGGCGAGGAAGGCCGCGCCTTTTTCCCGTTCATCGGCACCCTCTTCCTGTTCATTCTCACCTGCAACCTGATGGGCTTGATTCCGGGGTTATTTTCATCCACGGCCAACATCAATACACCGCTATCCATGGCCCTGTGCACCTTTATCTTTACCCACTATCTGGGCGTCAAGTACCATGGGGTCAAGTACATCAAGCATTTTCTGGGGCCCATCCCCTGGTTGGCGCCCTTGTTTTTCCCCATCGAGGTCATCGGCCACATTGCCCGGGTACTCTCCCTGACCTTACGTCTGTTCGGCAACATCATGGGTGAAGACCTGGTGCTGGCCATTCTGCTGCTTCTGGCCGGCAAGTTCCTGGCGCCGCTGCCCATGATGTTCCTGGCGGTGTTCACCAGCACCGTGCAGGCGTTCATCTTCACTCTGCTGGCCATGATGTATTTCGCGGGCTCCATGGAGGAGGCCCACTAAACCTTGGAAGAAGGCCATATTACACATATCTGGTAGGAGGTTAATGCAATGGTAAGAATCGGTTTGGCACTGCTTTTCACTCTGGTCTGGGCTTCTCTGGCTCTGGCACAAGAGGCCACCGGCGCTGGCGCTGGCGCCGCGGCTAGTCTGGGCGGTTTTTTCAGCTACGCCGTGATGGCCGCCGGCTTCGGCATCGGCATCGCCGCGTTCGGTACCGGCATCGGCCAGGGTCTGGCGATCAACAAGTCGGTGGAAGGTATTGCCCGCAACCCTGAAGCTTCCGGTAAAATCACCGTGACCATGCTGATCGGTCTGGCCATGATCGAGTCTCTGTGTATTTACGCCTTGGTCGTGGCGCTCATCATCCTCTACGCTTACCCGATGACAGCCCCCATTGCCAACGCTCTGGGAATCAAGGTTTAATTACATTAAATGTCAGGGGGGGGCTCGCGCCCCCCTTTTCAGCACCTCGGGCATTGTGCATTTCTGAACTTGGGGTTAGCCTTATTAGAGAGCTAACTTATGCGATCACCTATGAAATTTTCCAAAATCCCGGCAGCTACCATCACCCGCTTGTCTATTTATTCTCGATATCTGGAGGCCCTGGCTCAAGAGGGCGTCAAGATCATCGCCTCTGACAAGCTGGCGGAGAAATGCGGCGTCAATCCCGCCCAGATCCGCAAAGATCTGGCTTACTTCGGGGAATTCGGCATCCGGGGCGTAGGTTATTTCGTTAAAGAATTACTCTTTGAAATCAAACGTATCCTGGGGCTGAACAAAGTCTGGAAAATGGCCCTGGTCGGCATCGGCAACCTGGGCTCCGCCCTGTTGGCGCATCAGAATTTCATCCGTCAGGGCTATGAGTTCGCCGCGGTCTTTGATGTGGACCCGGCCAAGGTGGGGCGGCGCCTGCCCAGCGGCCAGGTTATTCACCATCTGGACGAGATGGTCATGGTGGTCAAGGGTCAAGACATCGAAATCGGGGTCATCGCCACCCCCCCGGACCGGGCCCAGGACGTGGCTCAGAAGCTCATCGACGCCGGAGTCAAGGCCATTTTAAACTTCGCGCCCACCCAGCTTCAGATCATCGAAGGTATGGCCGTGGAAAACGTGGATTTCACCGTCAAACTGGACAACCTGGCCTACCACCTTACCATGGGGAACGCCTAGGTCAGGAAAAAACCGAAACCTGCTCAACACCGACTTTTTTTAACATCACCAGGGAAAACCATTCCTGCGGATCGGTGAACCAGCGGACGGCCGCTAGGCCGGCCTGACCAAAATCCTGGTTGGCGTCGGCACGGCTGAACTTCTGGCAGATCTCCGTGCGGATGGTCTCTCCGGGTCTGCAACTGATGCATAAATCCAGATCGGTTAGTTGCGCGGCAGTTTGACGTTTAGCCTGCAAGTGCATCTCCACCCGCTGTTTTTCCTCCACAAACACCGCCACATGCTCAAAATCCGCCATCTTGAAATCGCCGTTGAAGGACCGGTTGAGGTGGCGCAACATATTTTTATTAAACCTTGAGGTCACTCCCTGGCGGTCGTTATACGCGGCGGCAATAATTTCGACGGGTTTGAGCATATCCAGGCCCAGCACCAGTCTGTCCTCGGGATTCATGATCGCGCCTACGTTCCGGAGGAACCTGAGCCTTTCCGCCCTGGAAAAATTACCCAGGGTGCTGCCCAAAAAAGTGAGTAATTTCCGGCGGCGCGGCAAGACTTCCAGGTGCCGGGTAAAATCGGCAATGACCCCGAAAATATGCAGATCCGGGAAGACATCCAGGAGTTCCCCGCTGGCCTCCTTAAGCGCGCTCTCACTGATGTCCACCGGCACGTAGCGCAATCTGTTCAAGGCAAAGCCGTCGGCCCCCTCCAAAAGCATTCTGATCTTGCGGTTGGAACCGCTGCCCAGTTCCACCAGGTCCCCGTGATCCTCGGCAAAAAAGGCCATAATTTCCGGCGCGGCGCGCTCGAGGATGCCCAGCTCCGTGCGGGTCAGATAATATTCAGGCAGAGCGCAGATCTGCTCGAATAACCAGGACCCGTAGGCGTCGTAAAAATATTTGCTGGGCAGACTTTTCTGGGGCTGGGTCAATCCGGCCACTATGTCCCGGCCGTTTTCCTGACCGGGTTCCTCAGTCAGGCAGTTCAGGATTTCCAGGCGCTGGCTGGGCTGGCTGGTTTTTTGTCGTAATTTCATCCCGACCTCCGGGGAAGTATTCAGAATATTGAGAATTTCTATGGTTATGCCGGGAGAACAGGCATCTTGCCTGTTGCGGCACAGGCTGGAAAACTGCGCTCCCGCTTTACTTGAAGAGTTGGGGGAGGATTTGGGAGAGGCGCCAGGGGGCCTCGAACCCGGTAGTACGGGCTTCCAGCCCTTGAGAACCCCCTCCCCCGCTAACTTTTTTTCCTCACCGGCACGGCACGAAGCGCACGCTGGACGGGGAATCGTCCACTACCTTTTCCAAGGCGGCCAGGGTCCTGGCAATGTGCTCCCCGGTGGTGTCCGCGCCCAGGGACAGGCGGATGGCGCCATGGGCCTGTTCCTCGGAAAGCCCCATGGCCAAAAGCGCGTGCGACGGCCTGGGCGAGCCGGAGCGGCACGCGG
>JBKHJN010000015.1:0-59492 GCA_046538075.1 Desulfobacteraceae bacterium
TAGCTAATTATTTTAGTAAATTATAGCTAATTTTGGGAGCATAAGCAATAAGCATATTAATCAATTTAGACAGAAAAAGCAGCAAATGCAAGGGGACATTGCCCCTGCGGTTTGCGCTATATCTTCTCGGTTTTGTTGATCTTGGGTCGATGGAACCCCAGTGGATAAATTGCCAAACTATTATCAAGCGCCACAAACCCGCCAGGGTTGAGCAGCCAGCCCTAAAGAACACCACCAGGCTACCCAGCCGCAGGGACCCAAGAAAAAAATTCACCTTAACCGCCGGTTACCTGACCATAGCGCAGCCAGTTCAGGTTGATCAGCCCCTGCTTTTACCGGAGTTACTTTGGTTTAATTTCCAAGTCCTTGTATAAGCTAGAAAAATCAAAGTATTTGGTTAATAATTGTTTGAAAAAGTCAACCTTCCGGGGCTGATGGAAATGCATCCGGCCAAAATATTGCTCCAGGATTTCCACTACGCTTAAAGTGTCTTGTCTGGCCAGCAGCAGCGGCACCGCCAGTTCTTCGGCGCGGCTTAAAATTACCGGGCCGGGAGGAATGTTGCCGGTAAGGATAATGCAGCGGGTGGAAGTCTCAAGGGCCGCCAACTGAATATCAGAGCGGTCCCCCCCGGTTATCACGGCTTTGTGGGGCTGGCGGCGGAAATAAGACAGGGCCGCGTCCACACTCATGGCCCCGACTAGAAAGTTCTCCACCAGGTCATCCCCGCGCTCGGGGGAATTTAAAATCTGGGCTCCCAAAAATTCCGCAATTTCATCCACCGTCAGGGCCATCAGCAGCCGTTCCTGGGGCAGGGTGGCATATACCGGTATCCTGCGGTTCTGAAGGAAAGGCACTATTAAGGTTTCGACGAACTCCAGAGAGGAATGCGGCACTTCGTTGAGGACCGCCCCCAGAAAGCTGGAGCCGAACTGGACCTTGGCGGCCAGCAGGCCATCAACGGCCAGTTCATCGGTGTATTTTATCACTGCCAGGACCCGGGTATTGAGGCGAGCGGCAAGGGCCTGAGGCGGAAGATCGAGAAGCAACCCTTCGTTCAGAGTGGCAGCGCCTTCAATCAACAGGACATCTCTATCTTTAGCCAATTCGACAAAGGCCCGTTCAATACGATCGGCGTAATCATGGGGATCACCGTCAAGGACTCTTTCCAGCCCGGCAGCGTCAACCACTGCCGGCGATAACAATTCTAGACTATCCTTGAGGTCGAGGGCGGCACCCATAAATCTGGCGTCCTTACTGATAACATCTTCACTGTTGCCCCGTTTCGAAAACACCAGGGGCTGAAAATACCCCACCTGCAGTCCATCCTGTTGCATCCGTGCTGCCAGCCCGTAACACAACGCGGTTTTCCCGCCGGTCGGAGTAGTAGAAGTGATGTATAGGGCTTGCATCCTCGGTCTCCGCTTTCAGGTCAATGATATTTTTTGACCTGTGGTAATAAATTATGTTTTATTTTCGGGTGTAATCACCAGCCGCAGGTCCACCGCCACTGCTCCCTGCTCATGGACTACCAGGGGATTGATATCGAGTTCAACAATTTCTGGGAATTCCGACACCAGTTGCGAGGTGCGCAGCATGGCCTGGCAGACGGCCTCCAGATCCGGGGGCTTTTCTCCCCGCACCCCGCGGAGCAGAGGAGCACTGTGAATTTCGTTGATCATGGTCCGGGCCTCGGATTCGCTGATGGGAGCAATGCGGAATACCACGTCTTTTAGAACTTCCACATAGATACCTCCGAGGCCGAACATCAGCAGCGGGCCGAACTGCGGATCGCGGCTCATGCCGATAATCACTTCTCGGCCCGGGGGAACCATTTCCTGAACATATACCCCCCAAATCTGAGCCCCCGGGGCCAAGCGATGGGCCCGACCGGTGATCAGATCAAAGGCCCCCCGTGCCTCGATATCATTGTTAATACCCACCTTGACGCCGCCCAGGTCAGACTTGTGTAGAATTTCCGGAGAGGCAATTTTAAAAACCACCGGATAGCCGATCAACCGGGCCACGGACACCGCCTCTTCCCGATTGCGGGCCAGTTCGGCTTTAGGGACCGTAAGGCCGATGGCGGTGGCAATGGCATGGGTTTCATTTTCGGACAGAGCTACTCGCTGGTCAGCGCGGGTTTGGGCGAACACCTGGCGAATCCGGGCCTCATCAAAGTCAAACTGAGGCGGGGGCGCCAGAGGGCGATCCAGCCATTGCCGAAACTGCCACATGGCCTCCAAGGCTTGAACCGCGCGTTCCGGAAAGGCATAATTGGGGACGCGGTGGGCTTGCAAAATCTTGATGCCTTCTTTGACGTGCGCTTCACCCATAAAACAGGCCAGCACTGGTTTGGGCTCGGAGGGCAAATTGATTGGTGGCTCGGCGGGCGGCCCCTGAGATTCCGGAGTCGACGAAGTCTTTGGGCCATTTTTCATCTGCCCCACTATCCGGGCCAGCACTTCAGCGGTTTCTTCGACCCGGGTCAGTTTTTGAGGGGTAAGAATTACCAATACGCCGTCCACATTATCATCGGCCAGGGCCAGGCTTAAGGCAGTTTCGTAGCTGTCTTCAAAGGCGTCGCCGCGCACATCAATGGGATTCAAGGCGCTGGCAATATCAGGAATACGGTCCCGGAGCAAATTGATGGTCCCGGCCGCCAGGCTGGCTACCCGCAATCCGGCCCGTTCCGCGGCATCGGTGGCCAGAATCCCCGGACCGCCGGCATTGGTAACGATGGCCAGCCGGTTGCCGCGGCACAGCGGCTGATAAGCAAAGGCCAGGGAATAATCAAAAAGCCGTTCCACCGAATTAGCATGAATCACTCCGGCCTGTTTAAAGGCAGTTTCATAAGCCTGTTGGGAGCCGGCCAACGACCCGGTGTGGGAGGAGACGGCACGGGTGCCGGCCTCGGTGGTGCCGCTTTTTATGGCAATGATGGGGGTGCGCTGTTGGCGGGTCACCTGTCGGCAGAGATCCATGAATTCGGCGCCATCCCGGATGTCTTCCAAGTAAGCCAGAATAACCTTGGAATGTTGATCAGCGCCCCAGGCTCGGATAAAATCGATTTCGCTCAGATCAGCCTTATTCCCCAAACTGACAAAGCGGGAAAAGCCAATATCCTCAGCACAGGCCCAATCCAGTATTGCTTCAGCCAGCGCGCCACTCTGACTCATAAAAGCAATGTTGCCTTGAACCGGCGTTCCTCCGGCAAAGGAGGCGTTCATGGGGATGATGGTATCGATGATGCCCATACAATTGGGGCCGAGCAGCCGCAGGGAATATTTTTGTGCGATTTCAACCAGCAAGCGTTCAGTTTTGCGACCCTCGCCGCCGACTTCGGCAAAACCGGCAGTGATGATAATGGCACCTTTAACCCCTTTACGGCCGCACTCTTCCAGGACCATGGCCACCCTTGCGGCGGGGATGGCGATTACCGCCAGGTCTATTTCACCGGACACATCGAGCACCGAGGGATAGGTTTTGAATCCGAGGATCTCCGTGGATTGGGGGTTGATCGGGTAGATGCTTCCCGGAAACCCGCACTGCTTGAGATTATCCACTATAGCATAACCAATCTTCGCAGGGTCACGCGAGGCACCGATAACCGCCACTGCTGCCGGTTGGAAAAATGCCTGCAGAGATGCACTCATAGAACCGGATTATACACTGAACACCTTTTTTTGAAAAGGAATTTGGAATTATGGAGTCTTAATTAAATGCTGGACAACCACAAGGTCCATGCATATACTGCATTAAAATTACCCGGCCTGGATGGTTCTGGGGGCGAGGTTGGCGGACGCGGCAATTTCTGGCCTCGGGGAAAGCTTTATGGATAGTCGGTCTCTGGAGCTGGTAAGCAAAAATATCTTTGAGGGCCTGCAGGAGGGGTTGCTGCTGATCGGTCCGGGAGGAGGCATCATTAATCTCAACCCGGCCGCCGAAGCCATCCTGGGGATCAGCCGGCAAGCGGTTCAAGGTAAAAGTTGGGGGGAAATCTTGTTGGCCAGCCCCCAGAATGACGATTTTAATCAAGCCATTCTGGATATTGCCCAGAACCGAGGGGTCCGGGCTCATAAAGAAGTTTCTTACCTCTGTCCGGACGGTACCGAAAGACAGTTGCTGCTCATTACCTCCTATCTCGAGAACCCGGATCACCCCGGCCAGGTGCTGGCGGTGTCGGTCCTGATCCACGACCAGTCCGAACTTTATGCCTTGCGAAAGCAGGAACGGAAACTGATCGACGAACTGAAACGCCTCTATCAGTTACGCCTTATGGCCTTGACCCGCATCTCCCAGGGAGTAGCCCACGAGTTGCGCAATCCAGTGATGACCATTGGCGGCTTTGCCCATCGGCTGGCCCGCAAGGTGCCCGGCGATGAGCAATTGCAATCTTATGTCAAATATATCCTGGACGGTACGGAGCGGCTGGAACAACTGGTGCAGCGGGTCCAGGAATTCTGCGAATTACCCGAACCGGTGCTGCTGCCGGAGGAAGTGGTTGAGGTGGTAACCGAGGCCGCCGAGCCTTTTGCCGAAGCCGCTAAAAGCCAGGGGATCAAGTTGATTTTCGAAAATAATCTGCCGGCGGATTATCAACACTTTTTGGATCGACGCCTGATCACCCGGGCCTTGGCCAGCCTGCTCCGCAATGCCTTAGAGGCCATGCCGGCAGGCGGAACCTTGATCTTGCGTACCGGGGTAGGTTTACACTGGTTGATGATCGAAGTCATTGATACCGGCGGCGGCATCCGCCCCGAAGACCGGCCTTTTATCTTCAATCCCTTTTTCAGCACTAATCCGGCTAAAATTGGCATGGATTTAACCATTGCCGAACGCATTCTGTGGGAGCACCGGGGGAATATCTTTCTGGAAAATCTGCCTGGCCAGGGTGCCAGCTTCGGGCTGTATCTGCCCATAGACCAGCCCGGTCCAGAAGGTTAAAGCCTTTATAAGAAATTAATATGGTTCTAAAAATCCCAAAATTGTCGGGAAGGCCCCGCTCCCTGATTCTGGCTTTGACGGCAGCGCTCATGGTCACCTGGATTCAGGTGCAGCCGCTTCTGGGCCAGGAGCAGAACTACCGATTTTTTCGGATCTATGATCTGCCGGTGCTGATGCTCTGGGGTTCACCGGCCGAGTGTGGCGAAATCCAGGGGAAACTTTTTCGATCAGAGATCCAGCGCCTTATCCACCAGGTGCTGGAGAAAAAATTCCTGGGGCCGCGTCCCCAAGAACTGCGGATCGAACTTAAGGGTTATCTGAAAAGCGGCCTGGCGCGCCTGCCCTCTACTCTGGTAGCCGAACTTCGGGGGTTGGCCCAAGGGGCCGGGGTGTCGCTGGAGGATATTTATCTGCTTAACTTTTTTGCCGAATCAATTCTTTTTCCGGCCTGTTCCACGCTGGGGGTGGATAGGACGCGGGCAGCCGGGGGCCATCTGCTGGTAGCCCACAACCTGGATTGGCCTCACCTGCAAGGTACTCCGGTAGTCCTTTTGGCCTACGGGACACCGGGGAGCATTCCCTATGTCGCCCTTACCTTGCCCGGCATTCCCTTCCCCAGTTTAGGCATAAATCAGGCCGGTCTTTATGCCACCCTGAATACCAGTTTCAGCACGGAGCCCTTGCCTAGCAATGGCCACTTTATTCTGCCTCGATTGCGCCAGGCCCTGGGCGAAGCTGAGCATTTAACCCTGGCCCAGCGCCTGATTACTCAGTGGCCGCGGTTTCACGCCTGGAATGTCCTGTTAGCCAGCGGAAGCGAGCACCGCCTGTTGTTACTGGAGTTGGGGCTGCAGCATTGGGCCAGTCGCCGACCGCAATACGGGTTAGTGGTCAGCACCAATCATCTGCTCAGCCCGGCGCTGCGGCCTTTGGCGCAACCGCCGGATCCTAATTCCTTGCAGCGTTATTACCGCATCCTTCACCTGGCCGGGGCTAAATCGAGTCTGTCGGTGGCCGACCTGGAGAAAATCTTGCTCGATCCCCAGGTCTGGGAAGAAACCGTCTACTCCGCGGTCTGCGACCTCAATACTCTGCGGCTCTCGGTCTGCCCGGGCCACAGTCAGACCTATATCCCGGTGGATTTAAAGAAAATCCTGCAGTCCTTTCCCCGCCGCTAGCGGCCGGGAATTAGCGGAGGGCTCTTTCGGCAGGAAACTCAAAGAGAGATCTGGTCCCCCTCCAGCCGGGTTTGAGTATAATGCACCGTCAGATTCCTTTTGGCCAACCGCGTCTGCAGTTCGGCCACATCTGCCGGTCCGGGATTCAGTCTGGTACAAATGGGGTAAAAGGAACAATCTTTTTGAGTACAATGCACAATCTGGGTTTCAGGATCGATAATCCAGGTCGGTGTCATATAACAGGGCCAACTGCCCTTGCCTTCTTGTTGTTCTTTGGCCTGCTCCCTGAGAATAACGGGTTTCAAGCTTTTCCGCAAGCATCTACCACAAATGGTATGGGTAACCCCATTGCCTCCCCCTTTTACTCCCACCACTCGCTTACACTCGAAACAAACTATGGTTAAGGACATGGTTCTATGCTCCCCCCAGGCAAGAACTCCCCCGGTCATAGCCGCGGCGTCGGAAGCTGTTTGCCGCCCGACGTCATTTAAGGCGGATTTACAAGATATTAAAGATTAACTAGTTGCCGGTTGTCAAGCGAAAAAAGTGACCAGTTGCAACCGATCCGAATAAATCCGCCGCTATGGTCTGGCCGGCTAGGGGGCCAAGCGCTTCAGACCCTGGCGCAGCAAGTCCTCCAGGCTCGAGGCGGTCCCCTGGACCTCATTTAAGGCCTTTTCGGCAACGGCTTTGGAGTAACCCAGGTTAAGGAGGGCGGAAAGGGCATCCTGAAACAGGCGTTCCTGCGGAGGGAGAACGGCTCGCGGCAAGGAGGCCCGGGGCGCATCAAGCTTGTCTTTGAGTTCCAACAGGATACGCTCGGCGGAGCGGCGGCCTACTCCGGGAATACTGGCCATCCGCTTGACATCGCTGCTGGCTAGCACTTCGGATAATTCCTGCGGACTGAGGCCGGACAAGATATTGATCGCCATCCGGGGGCCCACCCGGGGAATTGCCAGCAGCTTGAGGAAGATCTGCTTCTCTTCCAGGGTTTGGAATCCGTAAAGTTGCAGGTTGTCGGAGTGCATGAAGGTATGAATCTGCAGCGTGACTCGAGCCGGAGGATCAGGCAGCCCATAAAAGGTAGAAAGGGGGATGAACACCTGGTATCCCACCCCGGCCACCTTGATGATCACCCGGTCCGAACTTTTCAGGGCCAGTTCTCCTTCCAGCAGGGCAATCATAAATGGCCCTCTGCCATCAGCAGGCGCTGGTGGCGGGCATGAAACAGATGGCAGATACTCAACCCCAGGGCATCGGCAGCATTATGGTTGTTCACCGTATGTCTTAATAATTGTTCCACCATCAGTTTGACCTGGGCTTTGCTGGCCTGCCCATAGCCCACCACGGCTTTTTTGAGCACCAGGGCCGAATATTCAAAGACCGGCACCCCGGCCTGGGCTGCGGCCAACAGCACCACCCCGCGCACCTGTCCCAGCTTCAGGGCGCTTTGGACATTATGAGCCAAAAAGACTTCTTCCACTGCCAGCGCCCCGGGTTGATGGGCCTGGAGCAACTCCCGCAGCCGTTGATGAATGCGCAGCAATCGCTGACTCTGGGGCAGCCGGCTGGCAAGATTGATATGGCCGCTGTCGATGTGCTGCAGATGCTCCTGGTGTTCGGCCACCACCCCATAACCAGTAACCCGGGAGCCCGGATCAATCCCCAACACGATCAGGCTCACCCTAAGGCCTCGATGATCTGGTCCGGAATATCGAAATTGGCATAGACGTGCTGCACGTCCTCATGGTCTTCGAGCATCTCCATGAGCTTCAACACCTGTTGGGCGGATTTCTCCTCTTCGATGCGCACCGTGCTTTTGGGATGCATCTGGATTTCGGCCAGCAGGTATTGGAATCCTTTATCCTCCAGGGCCTTCCTGACGGCCTCGAAATTTCCCGGCTCGGTCAGCACCTCGAATTCGCTTTCCCCTACCAGAAGATCATCAGCCCCCGCCTCCAGGGCGGCTTCCAGCAACTCATCTTCATCAACCGTCGCCTTATCAAATACAATGACGCCTTTTTTATCGAACATCCAGGACACGCAGCCGGCCTCGCCCATGCTCCCGCCATATTTACTAAGCAGATACCGGACATCCGAAACCGTGCGGTTCTTGTTGTCGGTTAAACTTTCGACTAACAGGGCCACCCCGGCCGGGCCATAGCCTTCATAAATGACCTCTTCGAAACTGCTGCCCTCCAGTTCGCCGGTGCCCTTCTTGATAGCCCGGTCAATATTGTCTTTGGGCATATTTTCAGCTTTGGCGGCATCAATGGCGGCCCGCAACCGGGGATTGCCGCCCGCATCCCCTCCCCCCATTCGGGCAGCGACGGTGATTTCCTTGATCAGTTTGCTGAAGATTTTGCCCCGCTTGGCGTCTTGCGCCCCTTTGCGCCGTTTTATCGTGCTCCATTTGGAATGTCCCGACATTTAGCTACCGCCCTCCTTCCCGGTGACTAATTGATAGTTTGTCTCCCCCCATTTGTAAAGTACCACTTTTTAAAGAAGCTGCTGTTGTTGTAGAAATTCCATGGCCCGTTGGGCGTAGGTGGTCATGATGGTAATCATCCAGGTGAGATGGGACTGAATATCCTGGAGCTGCCCGTCGACCACCATGCCGGTCAGGCCGCTGAGGACGGTTCGGACCCGCACCAACTCCTGATCCCCAATCAGCGACTGGCACAAAGATACCTCCTGATCCAAATGGCGCAGATAAGCCAGATAAAGCTGGCGGGCTCCGGCCGCCTCCGAATCCGACAGGTTGATCATCAGGTCCAGGAGCTGGGAAGCCAGGATGAATCCGGCCTTGAGCCGATCGGCAAAATGAAACCCTAAAATCGCCTCGCGGGTATTAACAGGAAAATGTTCATTCATGTAGGTCCCAAGAAGTTTTAAACTAAGTCTTTTTATCGATATTCGTAGCTAACTTAACAAAATCATTGACCTTCAGTTAAATTGAATCTAGATCTTGCAAAAGGCAAAGACCACCGATTTTTTTCATTTTGTTTACAAATTTTGCATCGGCGGTGACCAGTGTACCCTGAATAGCCCAGGCAACAGCTAGGTAAACAGCATCATAAAAGGTAACCTGATTCTGCCTCATCCAGGTAAAACAAAGCCGGTACATATTTTCATTCAGTTCCAGGCTATTAACCTTAAGATCGAGAAGAAGCCCAAATTTTCCCTCGGCCTCCTGGGGAAGTTTCCGCCCAAGAAAGTTGCCCACCTCATATTGCCACAGGCTGGGGGCAGCAAGCTCGATTCTACCTTTCATCCAGGCATCTAAAAGTTTTCTAGCTCTATCTTGGTCTGGTTCACAGTTATCGTTCAGGACCCATTTCAGCATCACTGAAGCATCTACCACGTACCTACTCATCTAATGGCTACTCCTGTCCTCGGCCAGGCTCTCGACGATTTCAAGTGTGGAAAATTTTTCCCCTCCCCGAGACTTATCAAGCAGTCTCTGTACCGCTTTTTGGCGCCGAATCAGCTCTAACTCCTTACGCAGGGCCTCATTGACTACACCACTACGCTTACCAGCGGGAACCAGATTTTCCAACTCCTGGCAAACATCCTCTTCAATTAAAAAATTCAATTTCCTAACTTTTCTCCCCATATCTTACCTATAGATTATGTTTATTTTTTATAAGTATAAAGCATACTCATAAAAATCTACCTTGTCAAGCTCAGTCATCCACTCCGGTTATCGCCGGCGCCAGCCCAACAGGTAGATCTCCCGGCTTTCGGAGCGGGAGGCAGCGGGTTTGACGATATGGGTGCGGGCAAAATGGGGCCGCACCTGTTTGACCAATTCCGAGAAATCCGGACCTTCAAAGACCTTGACCAGAAAATGGCCGCCGGGCCGCAGCAATTCCTGGGCCCAATGCCAGGCCAAGCGGGCCAGGTGCATAGAGCGTTGATGGTCGACGTCCCGGATGCCCGTGGTGGCCGGGGCCAGATCGCTCAGGATCGCATCAAACTCGGGGCTAAGGGCCTTGATCTGATCCAGGTCCAAGTCTTCCAGGTCGCCTGAAATAAAATAAAGCGGCGGAACCATATCGATCACCGGCGTCTGGCGATCGACCCCCACCACCAGACCCTGCCGCCCCACCCGCGGCCCTAAATATTGCAGCCAGGAGCCGGGGCTGCAACCCAGATCAAGGACCCGCTGGCCGGGACGAAAAAGCTGATATTTCTCGTCAACGGCCTTAAGCTTGTAAACCGCCCGCGACACAAAATGTTCGCGTTTGGCCTGGCGGGCGTAATGGTCGGTGATAGTTCGGCGGGCCATTTTCTGTTTCTTTGTAAAAATAATAAATAATATAAATTAGTTAATGTTGTTATGGGGTGGATTTGCAACCCAATCTGTTATGAGTTGGGAGCTGCAACCTTATTCTTTTAGACTTTTCTAACATATGGGCTTTTTTATGGCAACCATGACCATAAAAGCCGCCGGGAGGAAGCTGAAAACAGCAAGGAAAAATGGCACTTGATAAAGCAGGTGGGGATCAGGACCCAGTGCTCAAAAATTAGAATAAAGCTTAGCGTCGCCTGGTAAAATAGGTTAAACTTGATTACCGGTTTCCAAACCCCATTTTTTAACGGCAATGGCCAAGGGTCTTCATAATTTGGGGTTATATTTACGCAAGGCAAGTTGGATGAAAAAGGATTTATGGTAGTAAAACCGATTCTCTCGCTTAGGGAACGCCTGCAAAACAATGTGGTGTTAGTAGCTGAAGGTTATATCTTTGAACTGGAAAGGCGGGGCTATCTTAAAGCCGGGCCGTTTGTCCCGGAGGCCGTGCTTAAGTATCCTGATGCTGTAAAAGAGTTGCACATCGAATTCTTAAGGGCTGGGTCGGAAATCGCCGTCGCCTGTACATATTATGGACATCAGGCCAAATTAAAATCGATTGGCCGCGAAAACATTGTTGAAGAGCTAAACCTTAAAGCAGTAGCTATGGCCCGGGAGCTGGCTCAGGAATCCGGCGCCCTCACCGCCGGTAATCTCTCCAACACCTGGCAATATGACCCTAATGACCCTGACAGCTCTGGGAAGGTGGTTCAGGCTATTTTTGAGGCCCAGACCAGATGGGCGGCCGACCAAGGTGCGGATTTAATCATTGCTGAGACCTTTAGCCATTTAGGAGAGGCACGCCTGGCTTTGAAAGTCATCACAGCAATGGGCTTGCCAGCTGTAATTACCTTTATTCCGCTTCGGGAAAAAAGCTTCGACGGCTATAGTTGGGACGAGGCCTGTCTGATCCTGGAACAGGAAGGGGCCGACGTCGTCGGCCTTAATTGCGGCCGCGGGCCAGACACCATGATGCCCATCCTTGAAAGCATCCGCCGAAAAGTGAGGGGCTATGTTGCAGCTCTGCCGGTACCCTATCGAACGACGCCTGAACAGCCAAGCTTTTATGACTTAAAGCTGCCGAACCATAAGAGCGCCTTTCCCCTTGCTCTGGAGCGATTTCTCTTAAACCGGTTCGAAATGGCTGATTTTGCCGTCCGGGCAAAAGCTCTGGGGATAAATTATATCGGAATCTGCTGCGGGGCCGGTCCCCACCACGTCCGAGCCATGGCGGAAGCCTTAGGCCGCTTAGTCCCGGCCAGTGAGTACTCTCCGGACCTCTCCTTACACCCCGCGTTCGAAGCAGGGGAACCCGTCGTTAAACAGGTCTTCGGGCTGACCAAAGATTAACCGCCGCCTGGATCAATCTCCATTTGGTTAGCGATAAAGGCATCGGGTTTGACCGATTCTTTCAATAATTTGTGTTAACCACAAACAACTGAAACCGGGTTCCCCCAGGCTCTGCAATCCATTATGCCTTGGTCACTTGAACCTTAATAAGTTTCAAGGGCGCGGTGCCGCCATAGAAATCGCTTACATTAGGGGGCATCAAGGCGCCGATGCCCATGGTCCCTCCCAGATGAGGAAATTTGGGATCGGCTTCCAAACCGCGCAGGTGGCCAAAGCCGCCGCCCATCGCCGTCACCCCTTGCTTAATGTGCCAGGTAACGAAGGCCTCATTGGTTATCTGGCCCCAGGGCGATTTTACCACCACCTTATCGCCGTTTTTGATGCCCCGGGCTTTGGCATCCATGTAATTGATCCAAATGGGGTTTTTCCCGACTTGGGACATCAAGAAATAATTATTCTGGGTGCTGCTATGCTCATGTTCGGCAAAACGGAAGTTGCCCGCCATCAAAGGATAATCTGCATCGGGCTGGAGCTCTGGCCAGTCAGCATAAGGATCTTTGTAATCCGGCAGAGCATCAACGCCCTTGTCTGCCGCTACCGGGTTCTTGAAGTTGTATTTGCCGGTCTTGGTCTTGCCGGAAGCGCCATAGCCATCCGGCGGGTTTAAACCGTTCCATTTGGTATACTTGCGGTATTCCGCCGGATCAGTGATCAGATAGCCTTTGGCCTTGAGGTCTTCCAGGCTCCAGGGGGTACCGGCCAACTGGTTGGCCATGGCCTCCTCATCCTTGCTCCAGGGCAGATATGGTCCCAGACCCAGGCGTTTGCCGAGCTCAGTAAAGATATAGAAATCCGGGCGGCTGTCAAACAGGGGCTCGATGGCTTGCTGGGTAATGCACACCGCGGCATCATAACCCCATTCAGAATACACCCGGCTCATCTCCAGGGTGGAAACCCCTGGCACCACTACTTCGGAGTAGACCGCCGTATTGCACATGAAGGCGTCGATGGTGGCCACAAATTTCAGGTTTTGGATCGCCTCGATGGTCGCCTGACAATTGGTCCAGGACAGGATGGGACAGCCCCAATAATTTATCAGGGCCTCAATCCGGCCGGAGGCGACATCCTGGGGGAAATAGGCGTTAACATAACCGGCCCACATCTTGAGCTTATGCATCTTTTCGGTCTTTTTCTCCGGCAACTTTTCCTGTCCGGCAGGCCAGGCACTCTTTAGTTTACGCTTAAAAGGGAGGCTGGGGCCTCCCGGCGCGTCATAGGTGCCCAGCAGTCCATTTAAGGCCCAAATCGCCATAGTGCCATGAAAAGCATTGGGGCTTTGCGCCACCCCGGTCCAGGAAACTATGGTGGGGTGCTCGGCCTGAGCCAACTCCAGGGCCAATCTTTCGATAGTCGCGGCCGGCACGTCACAGATCTTTTCGGCCCATTCCGGAGTGCGGGGCATGCCGTCTTCTTCTCCCAGCAGCCGCCGCCGAAAATCCTCGAATCCATAGCTCCAGTGGGACACAAAGTCTTGATTATAAAGCTCGTTTTTCACCAGGACATAGCAGAGGGCCATGGCCATGGCGCCGTCGGTGGAGGGTTTAATGGGAATCCATTCCGTGGCTGCGGCCGCGGTCTCGGAGCGCCGGGGGTCGACCACCACCATTTTGGCTCCTCGGGCCAACGCGTCTCGCAGATATTTGAGTTTCCGCTGGGACTGGCTGGTGGCAAATTCATTGTGGCCGAAATTCAGAATGTAATCGGTTTCCCGATAGTCAATCCAGGGGCGCTTATCATTCAGATTATGTTCGTTGGCCATGCGCATGGGGTTGTCGCACATGGTGCGGTGCGTCACCATATGGGCCCCGTAGGCCTTAAAGACGCCTTCGGTCAGCCAGTTGTTGAAGTCATTGCCGCGCAGGAAGACTACCTTATCCGAAGGGAGGGAATTTAAGGCGTCACCAATGCGATCTAGGGCTTCCTTCCAGGTAGCTTTGCGGAACCGGCCGGTTTCCCGAATCAGAGGGCTTTTCAGGCGATAAGGGCTGTAAGTAATATAGTAGCCGGAACCGCCTTTCGGGCAGAGACGGCCGAGGCCCCGGATATCCCCCTCTAATCCAGCTATGCCGGTGACGATGCCATCTTTTAGTTTGGCGGTGATGCCGCACTGCGCATTGCAGTGGTAACAGTGGGAGGATACCGTTTTTTCAGGTGTTGCGGGAATGGCGCCCTTTTCCAGAGTGACATATTCTTGGCCCAGATCCAGGCAAGCAATGGCTTGGGCCAACCCGGCAAAGGCCGCCAATCTTTCCGGCGACTGGGGCTGGTCTGATTGTGAGGCCAGCGCTAGGGCTCGATCGTGTACCAAAACTTGTAGGATGATCTCTGCCAGGGAATGATAAAAGCCTGATTGCGCACTGCTGGACAGCACCACACAGAATTCGATTGCCCAATCCATTAGGTGTTGCCGCAGAAATTGCGCTTGCAACTTGTCCCATTCTGCCGCCCGTTCGCCCCCCGCGGCCACGGACTCGGCCAGCCAGCGCATAAACTCAAACTCTACCGCTATATGGTCGTCGAGATCGGGGTAAGCAGGAGATTTGTGGACTTCAGCCTGACGGTAAAAACCCCGGACTTCGGGAACCGCGCCCATCAACAGCGGGGTTCGGGTGAGATAAAAGGAGGCGTAGGGGAAGGCCGGATTTTCCCCGGCATTGAGAAAAATATCAGCATATTCATAGCGCAGCGCCGACCAATCCTCGGGGTCGGCCTGTTCCAGGTAAACCAGCAAACGTTCCAGCGCCGCGTTAAGCTCTTCGAAAGGGCCACTGCCAACCAAGTTTTTCAAGGCGGCCCGAAACTCTTCCCCCCGCAGTTTCTCGAACAACTCTATTGAAATTTCATCTCGCAATAATGTCGACAGCCATCCATAGATCTGGGCTCGGTGCTGAGCTAATTGTTCGTCGGTGTTGACCATACCACTGCTCCTTCTCTTTATAAGGCTATGGCTTCTTTAAGGGTGCGCTTGGTAGCCTTTAAAACTTTGGTGACTTTGCTTTCCAATTCATTAAGGTCCAGCGGTTCGACCAAAATTTCTTGAACCCCCAAACTGATGGCCTGCCGCATGGTGGTCAAGCGCGGCGGATGGTTGACTATCATCATTCGAAGTTCAGGGTTGATCTGACGCAATTCGGCCATCCCGGCCAGACCGATCAGATCGGGGTCTAGAATGGCCAGACCTACCGGCTGGGTGCGAGCGCAATCCAGCGCCTGCTTTTTCTCGGTAAAGTAAAACAATTTATGCCCTTTTTTCTCTAATGCGGGTACGAGGTCGGTTTTGTCAGTTACTATCAAGATATTAGCCACTGGTCCCCCTCCTTAAGCAGCATTTATTACTGCAAGCATTTAAAAGGTTAATCTAAGGGGTTCATCCGGTGCACGCCGCCAATCCACATCCGCGGGGGCAATAAATCGGCCCGGCCTTTCATCACCCCCGCGTGGCGATAAACCGCAGCTTACCTTTGATCCTCTTATACAACAAATAAGCTGCCACATAAAAGATAATGAAAACGCCAATATAACCCAGGGAGAGATCGACCACCGGCAGAGGGAACTCGATCTCTAAAAACCGGTACTGCATCCAGGCCAGGGCAAAAGGCACCGGCCAGAGCCGGGCCATTGACAGGGCGACCTGCGAAAAAAACGACTTGCCGAAGGCCTCGTTGGCCAGCTTGTTGACCGCCTTAAAAGAAGCCTTGTCCCCGGCCTTGGCAGCCGCGATGGATAATTCCTGGTACCTGCTAGCCTCCGCCGCAAGGTTCTCCAAATACTTCCCCATCAGGCGTGAAGCCAAAGAGATGGTGAAATCGCCAAGGACCAGACAAATCAGCACCAGGACAAGAGTCCCCAGGCAGAAACCGACATAGGGATTGTCGGCCAGCCGATAAGCCCAGATCAGGTACGGGTCTAATGATAGGAAAAAAGATGACATTTCCATAAGCTTACCCCGGGAAGCCGGGGCCAGCCTCCCCGGTTATGATGGATTTTGGTTTTTAACCAAAGGGCGGCACAATGGAGTAGCCGAAAAACCCTTTGCTGACATAACGCAGCCCGACATAAATGGCCAGGATGACAAATAGCCGTTTAAGCCAGATATCCGGGATGTACTTGGAGGTATGGGGACCGATAACGGAACCGATGAAAATGCCGATGAGTTCGCTGCCCACCAAAATAAAGTCCACCGGAATTTTTTGGACCACCATATAAGAGAAAATAGAAGTGATCATGCTGATGAGCACTGCCAGGGCGGAGGTGCCAGCCACCAGGTACATGGGCAATCCCACCACCGAAGTGATATAAGGCACATAAAGGAAACCGCCGCCCACCCCCAGGAAGGCCGAGATGGCGGCGATGACAAAGCCGCCCAGGATAGGCAAAATCGGGTTGAAGGAAAATTCCACTCCATAAAAGGTGAATCTGACCCGGGACAGGCTGAAATAGGTGACCTTGGCGCCGCTCAGTTCCGCAGTATGGGCCACCGCTTCCCCGGTGCGCTTGGCCCTAACTGATTCTTCAAAGGCCTTGGCCGCAGCCTTAGCCTGTTTTTTGCTGGCCTGGCCTTTCTCGGTGGTGTCATAGAACAGGACAAAGGCGATGGCGAATACCGCCAGGCCGAAGTAGCCGATGTAAGAGCTCAATTTGACCTTGCCGGCGGTCAGCCAGGGAATCACATAAGCCCCGGTAACGCTGCCGATGGCCAGGGCCGCACCCAGAGGAAGCACCAATCGCCCCATACGATAATAATTAATGGAAGAAATCAGAGCTGACAAACCTACCAGATATTGGTTAGAAACCCGGATGGTGTCGGTGAGCAGCTTGTTCATCGTCGGGCTGGTATCTTTAAAGTTATCACCAAAGGCCCGCAGGCCAAATACGGTGATGTGCCCCACTCCGGCCATGATCCCACCGAACGCCCCGACGGTAGAAAAGATCCAGCCCACCCAGATGCCCCACAGAATGCACCACAGCCAGAACGGCTGGGGGGCACCGGGGATCCCCAAAATACCGGGAGAAGCGTCGGGATCAATCATGCCCGGCCCCACCCCTTGCGGGGTTTGTGCAATGGCCTCCTGTAAAATATCAGCTTGGGCTGGCAAAGCCACCACCAAGGCGACCATTAAAACCAGAATGGCCAGCGATCCGAGGATAATTAAATTAAGCTTTTTCATGAAGCCCTCCTGTTATATGTCTAAGTCTTTATAAAACCATTTAAAAAGGCTGATTTAGAGCGGAACCGCACATGATTTGGTGAAAAAATTTTAAAGTTAGAAGATATTCCTAATTTTCCCACCACGCAAGAATTATTCCAGCAAATCGTTGGTGGTAAAATGTTTTTTATAGAAGCATTCTAGAAGCAGGTGTTAGCTGTTTGGCGTTAGTTGTTAATTCCGCTTAACATTTAATTAATAACATGTTAACATTTAAACAATGATTTTAGGCCGCCCCCGCCGGAAGTTCCAGAGAAGGCAAAAATTGCAGGAGAAAATCTAGTGAAGCTTCAGGACAGCTATGACCAATTCTGGGAAGAGGTGATCAACACCATGATGGAAGGGGTGGTAGTAGTAAACCCCAAAGGAACCATCGTTTCGGTTAACCCGGCGATGGAAGAGATTATCGGGTACTCTAGCCATGAACTTATCGGTAGGTCCTGCAGCCTTATCAAGAACGACGGATGCTTTGAGGGTTTGCATCCAGAACCGGGGAAAGCTTGTGAGCTTTTCCGGCATGGGTCAATTAAACGGAGAAGATGCATATTGGTGAAAAAGGATGGGAATTTAGTCCATGTGTTAAAGAATGCCGCCTTGTTAAAGGGCAAAAATGGGCAAACCCTGGGAGCTGTCGAGACTTTCACCGATATCAGCGAGGTGGTGGCGAAAGAGCGGGTCATCACCCGGCTCCGGCGGGAACTCAGCCGGGAGGACGGCTTTCAGGGGATTTTAGGTAAGTCTCCGGTTATGCTGCAGCTTTTTTCTCTGATCTCCTGTGCTGCCCAGTCGGAAGCGCCAGTGATTATTTATGGGGAAAGCGGCACCGGCAAGGAATTGGTGGCGGGGGCCATCCATCGTCTCAGCCCCCGGCGCCAGGAACCCTTCATCAAGGTGAATATTGCCGCCCTGCATGAGTCGCTGTTGGAAAGCGAGCTGTTCGGCCATGTCAAAGGGGCCTTTACCGGGGCTGATCGAGCCCGCACCGGACGGTTTGAGGCGGCCCACCGGGGGGATATCCTTCTGGATGAGGTGGGGGATTTGCCCATGGCCACCCAAGCGAAGCTCCTTCGGGTGCTGCAGGAAAAAGTTATTGAAAAGGTAGGAGACCAAAAATCTATCCCACTGGATATAAGGGTAATTACCGCCACCAACAAGGATCTGGGCCAGCTTATCGCTCAGGGGCTTTTCCGGGAAGACCTGTTTTATCGGATCAATGTAATCCCGATTCAGGTGCCGCCACTGCGAGAGCGGCGGGAAGATATTCCTTTATTGGTGAAGGCCTTTATTGACCGGCTCCGGCTGAAGACCAGCAAATCAATTAATGGCATCAGTACCGCAGCCATGGAAATTATCCTGCGGCATCAATGGCCAGGCAACGTCCGGGAGTTGATCAACACCATGGAATATGCCTTTGTCTTATGTCAGGAAAAAATTTTGCAGCCCCATCATCTCCCCCCCTGCATCTTCTCTAAACCGGCATCCAGGCCCAGAGCTTATAAGCCCAGGCCGGACCTGGACAAGGCCAACAACCGGGAATTATTGGTGGAAGCTATTAAAAAGGCTGGCGGCAATAGGACCGAGGCGGCCCGCATCCTGGGAGTTAGCCGGGTAACCTTATGGAAATGGCTAAAAAACCACAACATCCAGATAGATAGAATAAGCATCGCTTAATCTGGCATTGGGCTTGCAGATTGGAGATGGCTAGTTTAGGCAGGATATTGCCGAAGGTTTTATGGATGATTTTTTCTTGGAGCGCTCAACTTAAGATTTTTTTCTAGGGAAAGTCAAGCATTGCGCCGCTGGCCAAAGTCTAATTAAGATAAAGTTTGATCAAATTGCTCAAAAACCGGGGAGTACGGGCTTCCAGGCGTGAGAGGTAGTGAAGCCAGCGAGTTAACCCTAGGCTGATAATCAAAATTTGGGAGGATAACATGTGTGGACGGTGGCTGGTGCTGGTCCTGGTCCTGGCCGGGGCCCTGGTGGGCTGCGGCGAGGATGAACCGGTCAAAAAGATCGATCTGAAGGAATGGGAGGAGGTCACGGTGTACCGGCCGGAGAATGCCATCACTTATGCGTATCTGCCTCAGTACACCCATACGGTCTCCTACGATCGACACCATCTGGTAATAGAATATCTGGCTCGCACTACCGGACTGACCATACGCCAGGTTTTTCCTGACACCTTTGATGAACACATGAACATGGTGGGCCGCGGTCTGATTGACCTCACCTTTAGCAATCCCTTCATTTACGTCAAGCTTGCTGACCGTTATGGGACGCGGGCCTTTGCCCGGATTGTTGAAGCCCCCGGAAAGGAGAATTTTCGAGGCCAGGTTATCTGTCGCGCCGATAACCAGACTATCAAAACCCTGGCCGACTTGAGGGGCAAGCGCCTGATTGCTGTAGACCCGACTTCGGCGGGCGGATTTCTTTATCCCTGGAGTTATATTTTGGAACATGGCCTCCGTAAAGAGGATTTTGCTGAAATCGCCTTCGCGCCAGGGCCAGGGGGCAAGCAAGAGAAGGTGGTCATGGCGGTGTATTCGGGGAAATACGATGTCGGCACTATCCGCGAGGGCACCCTGGACATCCTGGCTGACAAAATTGATCTCAAGCTGATCCGGGTCTTGGCCTACTCACGCTGGTATCCGGGGTGGGTATACGCAGCGCGACACGGTTTGGACCCGGCCTTAGTAGAGAAAATTAAACAGGCTCTGTTGGCTTTGAACATTAATAATCCGGAACATAAAACTATACTGGAAAAGGCTGGGTTTATCGGTATTATCCCCGCTCAGGACGCTGATTTTAACCCAGTGCGGCGACTGGCCGAGATCGTTGAAACCGGAGGGAATTTCTGAGGGTCTGAGGACTTCTCAGGAGGATAAACAACAGAGATGAGACCCATTAGTTTTTTGACCAAGTTATCGTTTCGCAGCAAAATTATCTTTGGCATCACCGCGGTGGTGCTGGCCTTTGGTTTGCTGTCGGCGCTGTTTGTGAGCAATGTGGCCACCCGGGCCATGCTGGGGGAGATAAAAAAGCGGGGATTGACCCTGGGTCTTAGCCTGGCATCCCGCGTGGTCGACCCGATGTTGGCATTGGATTTCCTCCGCCTGAAAAATATGGTGGATGAAGTAAAGGAGTCCAGTGACGATATTGTTTACGCCTTTGTGCAGGAACACACAGGCCAGGTATTGTCCCATACCTTCAAGGGCGGTTTTCCAGTAGCACTCAAAGAGGCCAATCAGGTGCCTGTCGGGGAGCACCAGCATATTCAACTGCTGGATATCGGTGAGGAGCGGGTTTATGATTTTGCCTTGCCAGTGACGATCAGTTACGAGCGCCTGGGGACAGTGCGGCTGGGACTCTCTCAGGTCAAGGCCCAGGCCGCGGTGCGCAGACTATTGTTTATTATCTTTGGCATCACCGCCGGGGTCGCCCTGGTGGCCGTGGTGATGGGGACGCTCTTTGCCCGGACCGTCACCCGCCGTCTGAATGTTTTACGCCAATCGGTAGAGGAGATCGTCAAAGGAAATTTGGATCTCCAGACCGGTCCCCAACTCAGGCGCAACTGTTGGGAAATAAAAAATTGCCAGAACCCCGAGTGTCCGGCTTACGGCGACCGGCGCCGGCGCTGCTGGTATCTCCCGGGGACCCTGTGTCCTGAATGTGCCGCGGGGGATTATGCTCAGAAAATCGACGCTTGCCAGAACTGTCCGGTCTATAAGGAAAACCAGGGGGATGAAATCCAAAGCCTGGCGGAATCCTTCGATGTCATGGCCTTAAGCCTGAGCACGCATATTGATGAGCTTAAGGAAGCTGAGAGAAACCTGGTCCGGCAGCAGCAACTCCTCAAAACCATTCTCGATGTAACCCCAGATATGGTCAGTCTGCAAGATGAAAATCTCTTCTACCGGGCCGTAAACCCGGCCTTTTGTCAATATCTGGGTCTGGACGAAAAAGCTATCATTGGGAAGTCGGATGTCGAGATCTTCCCACCTACCCAGGCCGAGAGCAACCGCCGGGAGGATTTGCAGATTCTCCAGACTGGTTTGGCCCTCGCCAAGGAAATTAAGGTTAACCGAGAAGGTAATAGACGTTGGTTCCATTTGGTAAAGATTCCAGTCTATGCCCAGGACCGGATCGTTGGTTTGTTGATGACGGCCCGGGATATTACTGAAATCAAGCAATATCAAGAAAAGTTGATCCAGTCAGTAAAGATGGAACAATTGGGGAAGCTGGCCGGCGGGGTCGCCCACGAAATCAATACCCCTTTATGTATCATCCTGGGCTATGCTCAGATGCTGTTGGAAGATTTGCCCCAGGACGACGAGAGTCATGAGTTTTTAAAAATCATTGAAAAACAGGCCCACATCTGCCGCCGGATCGTCGCTGACCTATTGGGCTTTTCCCGTCAGATTGAGAGCCAAATGGCCGAAATGGACCTTAACCAATCTATTGAAGAGGTGCTGCAACTGGTCAGGCATCCCTTCCGTCAGCACTGGGTTGAGTTGGAAACTTCCCTCGACCCCAATTTGCCGATGATAGTGGGCGATAAAGAAAAGTTAAAACAGGTCTGGATCAATCTGCTCAACAATGCCCTGGATGCCATCGGGGAGGGAGGCACCATTGCCGTGGCTACCAGGATGTGCCCCCAGGGCCGGCGGGTAATGGTAATGATCGCCGATACTGGTTCCGGCATCGAACCCCAGGACCTGAACCGGATTTTTGATCCTTTCTTTACCACCAAGTCTCCCGGAGGCGGGACTGGTTTGGGTTTATCGGTATCATTTGGCATTATTCAGGACCACCGGGGGAGGATATCTGCCCTCAGTCCGGTGCCGCCGGAATATTTGGCGGAGATCAAGTCAGTCAAAGATTCTTCCGGGCCGGGAACCGTTTTTCTCATTGAGTTGCCGGTATCGATAGAAGAACCTTTGGAAGATATGTGCCAAGAAATCTGGCCCTATGAACTTGGTTTCCATAAACAGCTCACCGGCTCAGGAGAGAACAATGGGAAATATCCTAGTAATCGATGATGTCTTGGATGCCTGTATCATGATAAAACGCATCCTGGAACGAAAAGGCCATCAGGTGGTATATTTCACTGAGGAAGCGGAAGCCCTGGAGCATATCCGCGCCTTTCCCGTTGATGTGGCGATCTTGGACATCCGGCTTAAAAAGATGAGCGGGGTGGAAATGCTGGAAGAGATTAGAAAGTTGTCGCCGGATACCCGGGTCATCATGCTTACCGGCTATCCCACCCTGGAAACTGCCCGCCAGGCCCAGCAATTAGGTGCGTTCGAGTATTGCATCAAGCCCATTGACAAAGAGGAACTGGAAGAAAAGGTGGCCAGTGCTCTGGAAGCGGCAGTTGAACATGACTAATCCCCATGAACCTAAAGCGCCTGTTTAAGCATTGGACTCTTCAGGTTTTTGCCCCCGGCAAACTTTTACAGTACAAGTATGAGGCATTTAAAGAGCTCTTACGGTACGATAAAAGGAGCCTGGAGATTATCACCGAACTGGAAGATATCTGGCATCGCCGGCTGCATGTCGATTGGGCCCGGATCGATAGCCGGGTACGGGCCCTGCGCTGGTCCATAGGACGTCTGATCAGCTCCCTGGTGTCCATGCAGCCCAGCACCTATGCCGACCTGGAAAGCCAATTTCACCAGGTCGATTCCAGCATAGATAAAATTACCGCCTTGCCGGAGGAGGCTTCGGGGCCGCCATATCTTTTGGACCTGGCGGAGGCGGCGGCACTTCCGGAAATGGTCGGGGGAAAAGCCGCCAGCCTGAGCCGGATAGTCAATGACACCGAAATCCGGGTGCCGGGTGGATTCGTAGTCACCACCAATGCCTTCCAGTATTTTCTGCAATACCATCAACTGCGCCACCGGCTGGATGAACTATTGGCCCAGGTGGAACTGGATGATGTTGAACGCCTGGAGGAACTTTCCCAGGAAATGCAGGCCCTGATTAAACCGGTAGCTTTGCCGCCTCTGCTGGCGGAGGCCATCTCCCAAAAGCTTAACGAGTTAGAATCACACAATCTCCAGGGACCCTGGGTGGTGCGCAGCAGCGCCCAAGGCGAAGATGGCGAAACTAGCTGGGCCGGCCAGTATACCAGTGTGCTGGAAGTACCCGATGCCGAGGTCTTCGACGCCTATAAAACGGTCCTGGCCGGCAAATATTCTCCCCGGGCCATCGCCTATCGCATCCGCCATGGCCTGGCCGACCAGGAAGTCCCGATGGCTGCGCTTTTTTTACAGATGGTGGAGGCAGCCGCTAGTGGGGTGATTTACACCTTGGAACAAAAAGATGCGGAGACCGGCACCTTCCTGACGATTTACGCGGTCGCCAATCGCTGTGAACGCTTGGTAGACGGCAGCACCGTGCCCGAAGTCCATTATTTGAGCCGGGAGGACACCCCCCGTCTATGGCAAAGCCTGCCCAGCCCTTCTTGCTCCGTGGATGCCGGGGGAAAAGAAAAGACTTGTCTCTCAGCGGCGAGCGCGGTGGTGCTGGCCAAGTGGGGCTTACAGCTGGAAAAACTGGCCGGGCAGCCTCAGGATATTGAATGGGTCCAGGACAAAACGGGAAACTTATTTATCTTACAATCCCGGCCCTTATATCTCCATCCCGCTGCTGATCAAACATTGCACCACGGCGAATCCGTCAGAGTTGACCATCCCGTTCTCTTAGCCCAGGGGGTCACGGCCAGCCCCGGGGTGGGTATCGGCCAGGTATTTGTCCTCAGGCAGACGGAAGAATTAAGGAAAGTGCCCGAATCCATAATATTGGTCTCTCCCACTCTGCCTCCTGCCTTGGCCGGGATCATCGACCGGCTCCAGGCGGTAGTGGCTGATGGTGGCAGCCGAGCCAGCCATTTCGCGTCGGTGGCTCGGGAATACGGACTTCCGGTAATAGTAGAAACTTTGAAGGCCACCGAGTTGTTGTCCCCCGGGCAGACAGTTACCGTGGATGCCAACCAGTGCCGGGTATATCTGGGACAGGTGATAAATCTCCAAACCCAGCCTGCCAAAGCTGCACCCCCTGCTGAAACTCGATTTAGGAGGCGGCTAGGAAAGCTGATGGAGTTTATCTCCCCTTTGCATCTAACCGATCCCGAAGGCACTGATTTTGTGCCCCAGAATTGCCAAAGCATGCACGATTTCGTCCGCTTTTGCCACGAAAAAGGCATGTTGGAGATGTTTTCTTTAGTCGGCCGCCACGGCCGGGGGCTGGGGCAGGCGCGCCGCTTGGCCACTGATCTTCCCCTGGTAATGTACATTCTCGACTTGGAAGAGGGGCTCTCGCCTCAGGCCGCCGGGAGTAAGTCAGTAGAACCTCGATTCATTGCCTGTGAGCCGATGCGAGCCTTTTGGGAGGGACTGGCGCATCCGGACGTGGTCTGGCAGGAGGGGTTACTCCATTTGGATTGGGAGGAATTCGATCGCGTTAGCGGCGGGTTGATGAGTCTCCGTTCCGCCGGCCTGGCCAGTTATGCGGTGATTTCCCATGATTATCTGCACCTCAATCTCCGCTTTGGCTACCATTTTGCGGTCACCGATGCCTTATGTGGCAGCGACCCGGAGGCCAATTACATCGCCTTCCGCTTCAAAGGGGGTGGAGGGCATTTTGAAAACCGGCTGCTCCGGGTGCAATTTATCAAATTAATCTTAGAGTGGGCCGGGTTCACGGTCAAAATCCAGGCTGATCTGCTCGATGCCCGTTTCGAGCGTCATGCCGCTCCTCAGATTCTCTCCCGCCTCACCCTTTTGGGTCTCCTCCAGGGCAAAACCCGCCTGTTGGATATGTCTTTGACCGACCCGGGTCAGGCAATTGAATTGGCTGATTCCTTTAAAAAAAGCTATGGAAAATATCTAAACATCGACTAAGATCGCTGACTTTTCAAAAATCTATTATGGCTCGAAAAGCATCCTACAGGATCAATTGGATTACCGGTAATCTGGCGGTGGGGCAAGCCCCGATGTCATATGAGGCTCTGGCTGCCCTCCAGGAGCAGGGCATTAAAGCCATCATGAATCTTTGTGCCGAGTTCTGCGATCTGCACTGGATTGAAGCCGATTACGGATTTGAAGTATATTTTTTCCCCATTCCGGATGAGGAAGCCCCAGACCTGGAAAAGCTAGAAAAGGCCCTGGACTGGTTGGACGAATGTCTCTATCTGAACAAGAAGGTATTGGTCCATTGCCGACACGGCATCGGGCGCACCGGGACAGTCGTAAATGCCTATCTGCTGCGGAAAGGCTTGGGGCATAAATTGGCCGGGAAGAAGCTCAAGGGGTATAAATCCCAGCCGGCTAATTTTAATCAGTGGTGGTTTATCCGGAAGTACGGGAAGAAGGAAAAACCCCTGACCATTCGGGAGCCGTCCTTAGAAACCAAACACCTGGTGGATTTATTCCCATTTTTTGCCGACTACGAAAGCCTGGTGGATGAAATTAATCAAAAACTGATCAATTCCGGGCAGAACGGCTGGTGTGGACAGGGCCACGCCGCCTGTTGCCGAGAACTGGTAGTCAACTCTTTAATAGAGGCGGTTTATATCCACCACATTATTAATACTAATCTGGGGCGGGTGGAACGCCAGGGGATCGTCCAGCGGGCCTCGGAGGTCATCCGCACCGTGCGGAAGCTTAAAAAACAGCATGGGATAAATCCTACGGATGAAGGATTTGCCCGGCTCTATCGGCAAGCCGATTTATTATGTCCCCTCAGCCAATGGGGTGAATGTCTGATTTTTGAGCACCGGCCGATCGCCTGCCGCCTGTTCGACCTGCCCGCCGAACAGCGCCGCTCTTTGGCCGGCCTGCCGGAAAGATTGACCAGCATTTCAGATAATCTGTTTTTCGCCTTCACCTCCACCTTTCCTGGACAGACCTCATTGAGTTTTATATTAAGCGAGGTCATCTCGGGGCAGTTTGTCCAGACCTTTTTCCATAGTCTGATGAAAAAGCCATAACCGTCTTCCAGCAAAAATTAATCTATCTCAACCCGGCTGATTAAACAGGCCCGGCAGCTGCCGGAGCGGAAGCGGGCCACATCAGAAAGGGATAACACTCCTACCAGATTTTGCAGATGGCCTTTATAGACAAATAGCCGATGGACATCCGCAAAGATCATCTTCTGGAGGGCCTCCAGCAACAGTTCTGCGGCCTCACAGCCCCGCACCGGAGAGTTCATGATGGTTCGGGTTTCGGCCTGGGGGGAGACGCCGTGTTTATAGGCGACGATGAGATCGGTCTTGGAGACCACCCCCACCGGAAAATCCCCCTTATTCTTGATAAGCACTGCCCCAAAGCGGTATGCCGCCAGACCCTCCATCACCTGGGCCAGGCTGGCGTCGGCGCCATAAGTCTGGACTGCCGGAGTCATTACTTCTCGAACCTGGAAGCGGTCGGCCAAGTCCTGAGCCTGGCGAATACTTCGGTGGCATTTATTACAGAACCGGTAAAGCAGGCCGACGATGTCCGGATAAGCCAGGACGCCGATGGCCGGCTGGGATGCCTGCCTGGATACGTACAAACGATGGACGCGGTGCATTCGCATGGTTTCCAGAGCCATATCCAGGCTGTCCTCCGGGCGGCAAAACAACGGCGGGCCTACCATGATAGTCTCTAAGGGAGCATCCACCGGCAACCCGGCATAATAGGCCCCCATCAGGTCGGTCTTGGACACCACCCCCAGGCTCTCCTGCTGCTCATTGATAATCAGCAGGGCATTGATTTTATATTTAATCAGCAAACGGATGCCTTGTTCCAGAGAGGCCCGGGCCGGGATTTGGATTACTAAGCGGCGCATGGCCTGCTGAACCGTTAAGCCCTTTAAAACATTCTGATGATGGATTACCGGCATAGCGGACGGGGCACCCCTCAACCAGCCAAGCGCTCTAACAGGTGATCAAAGACTCCGGACATATATACCATCCCGACAATTTTTTCTCCCTCCAGGACCGGCAGGCGGCGGATATGTTTTTTAATCATGATATCCAGCACAGCCAACAGATGCGTATCTGGGGTAATGGTTATTACCTCGGAGGTCATGATATCGCCCACTAATAGGGACTGGGCCCGTTGGCAGGCTTGATCAATTATTCCGGCAACATCGATATCAGCCATCTCTCCCCAGATATGGATGTGCTTGGGGCGGATAAGCAGAAAAATATCATACATCGACAGCATGCCGATCAACTTACCCTGTTGGTCGGTCACCATCATGCCAAAAACTATCTGGCCCTTTTCCTGGCTGGCTTTTTTAAAGATTTTTACCGCTTCCGCAATGGGAATTTGGGGCCGCAAGGTATAAAAATTGGTATCCATGACATCACCGGCCAGTAGACCCATAGGCCCTCCTCGGGCTGGTTGGCTATTACTCCGAGCATTTATAAGTTGATTTGAGGGGAAGGCCGGGGGACCGGTGGGCCCCCCGCCCTCCCCTCAAGCTCCCCTCCCAACCCCCCTTAAGGGGTTGGGAGAGCTTTTTTTTAACCCTGAATCCATCTAAAAATATACTCTAAACCAGCCATGATCTCAATCGGGGAAGCGCTACATTTGCTGGATTGCCCTCAGATTTATTGCCAGCCCCTTAGAGCGAGCCCGGATTTACATACCCGGTGCAACAGCCGTATCTTTGCCAGACCGGTTAAAAAAAGTTAAAATAAGTTGACCAGCAAAAGCGCGGCTGGGCCGTGCCGCCGCGTCTCATTGGGGCAATGCACGAAGGCAGGTTAATCTATGGACAGCTTGCTAGAGCTTGTTGGCAAACAAGTAAACCGAATCATTGCGAATAAATTCCATCTGGCTGCGGGCTTAAGCGAAGCGGAGTTTATCAGCAACTATATCAAGCCTTTAGAGCCACTGCTGGGGAACATCGAGGGCGGGACCGAATTAACCGGGAACCGCCTTCCCATCCTAATTGTAGTGCCTCATAATATTGTCAGTCTTAGTTATCAACTCAAATCTGTGAGAGAAAGCCTTAATGATACTCAGATGGAGTATATCATCAAACCTGAGTGGTTCAAGAATGCCAAAGAAGTGATGACTCCGGACCAGCCCTATCTGCTTGGGGATGTCGAAACCGGCTATGCCATGATCAATACTGCTCCCAAACGTTGCGTCGAGGCCTTGCATCAGCAAGGAAGATTTCCGTTGACTATTGACGAGGGGCTGGCCCTGATCACCCATTTCCCGGAAGTGCTGGAAAGCCATTGGATAGATCTACCCGGCTCGGAGTTAATCCATAAGTGCGCCGGACAGGATGCCCAGCAACGCGGCATGCTGGGGGCCTTGCCGCCGGCTTTTGCCCAGGCTACCTTTGTGCCGGCGCTCTACTACAAATATTATAACAGCCTGAGACTTTACTATGTCTATGAAATGAATGAAACTCCCTACTCGGGGTCAGCCTCCGGGGCCCGGCGGTTAGCCCCTTGAGGTTGCCCCCCCCGGGCGGCTTCGCCCATCTGTGGAACCGCCTTTGCTTTAATGAGGGAACCACAACGATCATATCAGCGGCCGGAATGTCGGTAGTCAGACTCTTGTTACAGACCATGGGCGGGCGGTTTGCCGCATCCTTGGGGATCGATCTGAAGGCCGGCCCCCAGGAGCGCCAGAAGTGGCTGCTGGCCGCCATCCTTTACGGAGCGCGCATCTCGGGAGAAATAGCGGCCCGCACTTACCAGGTGTTTGCCGCTAACGGAGTTACCGGACCCCAGGCCATCCTGCGGCAGGGTTGGGACCGGCTGGTAGAGCTGTTGGATGAGGGAGGCTATGTCCGGTACGATTTTAAGACTGCCACCAAACTGCTCACCGCCATGGAAAACTTGCTTAAGGATTACCAGGGCGATTTAGAGCAGTTGCCTGCGGTGGCCCGGGACGCCCGGGACCTGGAGGAGCGGTTGATGAAATTGGCCCCCGGTATCGGGCCGACCACCGTGGAAATCTTTCTGCGGGAGCTTCGCGGTCTGTGGCCTAACGCCGGGCCCCGCTTGAGTCCTCTGGCTGTGGAAGCTGCCAAGCATCTGGGGATGGTGCCTTTAGGCCTGTCGGCCCCGGAAGCCTTGGAAGCGCTCCAGCAGCGCTGGGCCGCCGAATCCCTGCCAGGATATGACTTTGCCGATCTGGAAGCCGCCCTGGTCCGCCTGGGGCGGGATTACTGCCGCAAGACCAAAGGCCCGCCCTGCCCTATGGCTGCCCATTGCCAGGAGCCACAATGCCCTCGCCATCCTTTCCAAAATGAATAAATGGGGTCATAACTAACTTTGGGAGAGAGGGGTCTCTTGGTCCCCCGGCCCTCCCCTCAAATTAATCTTTTAAGTACCCTTAGGAATAATTAAATCAGATCGGTACACCCGGTTTAAGGCCCGCCGCTGCTCAGGTTCAGTCCGATTATGCCAACCACTACCAGTCCGATGGAAATCAACTTGAAAAGGCTTACCGGCTCCTTAAACCACATCATGCCGACGGTGGCGATTAGCGCCGTTCCCAGGCCCGACCAAACAGCATAGGCAATGCTGATATCGATCTTTTTAAGGGCCAGGGTCAAGGAAGCCAGGCTGAAGCCATAAAAGATGAACATGGTCAGCGAGGGCAGGAATTTGCTGAACCCCTGCGACAGCTTCATGGAGATGGTGCCACTCACTTCCAAAACGATGGCCAGGATTAGAAAAAACCAGGTCATTGCCTTTCCTAGACGGTCTCCGGCGGGTTCGGTAAGAGGAGGGCGATGCGGACCTTAATCATCCCAAAACCGGATTTGGCAAGATTACCGGCTGATAGCCCTCAGGGGTAATCGTGGCAAAATAAAAGGGAGGCGCGACTTCCTGGGTGGCGGCGGCCCGCTTGGCCAAAAATTCCCGGCTCAGCTCCAGCAGTTCTGCCAATGGGACCCCTTGTCGCAGGGCTGTCATCAGCCGCATTTCCATGCCTAAGTGGCGGGGCATGACCATTAGCGGTTGGACCGGAATGCGCTCCAAGGGCAGGGCATTGTTTTCGCTGGCCAGCAGAGAAACGTGGTAAGCGGGTGCCTGGAGCTGAGGCGCATAACCGGCCAGGATGAAGTAAATCCGGCGCAAGTCCTCTGGCTCCGGCCCGTGTTGGGCTAAATAACGGCCATAGGCCTGGGAGAGGAAGGGAAGGGCAAAGCCGATGATAGCCTCGATCTCCACCAGGCGGCGCTGGTCAACTTCGTGGCGCAGGGCCAGGGACAGGGGCACGCTGACCCCGGAGCCACCGCTCAGCACCGCGGCCAGGGTCCCCAGGGGAAAGAGCTTCTCTACCGAGAAATAGTGGCTCTGTCCTTGCTCGTCAAAACGAGTCGCCCGGCTGTCGGTGGCCAGGATAATCCCGTGGTCATTATAGCCTACTAGGGCCTGGGTCATAGGATGATCTCCAGATTAAATAATAGTCTAATTCAAAGACGCCGGCAGCGGCCATTAGCGGCGAAGGGGCAGATAGACTTCCCGGGCCTTGATGCCGTCCGAGGGGCCGACCAGCCCTTCTTTTTCCATCATCTCAATGATCCGGGCGGCGCGGTTATAGCCCACCCGCAGGCGGCGCTGCAGCATGGAAATGGAGGCCTGCCGGGTTTCGGCGACAATGTCCAGGGCTTCCTGGTATTTTTCATCCTTGTCGCCCAATTCTTCTGTATCGGCCTTCTCCTCCTGGATCTCCAAAATGCTGGGGTCAAATTCGGGACTTTGCTGGGCCTTAAGGAAATCCACCACCCGCCTGACTTCCTCCTCAGTTATGAAGGGACCGTGAATCCGCTTGAGCCGCGAAGTGCCCGGGGGCAAAAACAGCATATCACCCAATCCCAACAGCTTTTCCGCCCCCGCGGTATCCATGATGGTCCGGGAATCGACCTTGGAAGAAACCTGAAAGGAAATCCGGGTGGGAAAGTTGGCTTTGATCAATCCGGTGATGACGTCGACCGAGGGCCGTTGGGTGGCCAGGATCAGATGGATGCCGGCGGCCCGGGCTTTTTGGGCCAGACGGATGAGATATTCCTCGGTCTCCCGGGCCGAGACCATCATTAGATCGGCTAATTCATCAATAACAATGACAATGTAGGGCAGAGGCCGCAAACGATCTTCTTCTTCCTCGCTTTTGGTCAATTTGGGGGTCTTAAGGATTTTGACATTATAAGATTCAATATTGCGCACTTCCAGGTCAGAGAGCAGGCCGTAACGGCGCTCCATTTCCTCCACAGCCCAGCGCAAGGCCGTGGTTGCGACTTTGGGATTGATGACCACCGGATGGAGCAGATGTGGGATACCTTCGTAGGTGGACAACTCGATGCGCTTGGGATCAACCATCAGAAACCGCACTTCCTCCGGGCTGGCTTTGTAAAGAATGCTGACAATCATGGCATTCAGCCCGACGCTTTTGCCGGTGCCGGTGGCTCCGGCGATCAATAGGTGGGGCATCCTGGCCAAATCGTTGACCACGGGCTGGCCCATGATGTCCTTGCCCAGGGCGATGGTCAGGGGAGAACGGGACTGGCGATAGATTTCATGGGCCAGGATTTCCCGCATGGTAACCAGTTGCCGTTTGGCGTTGGGGATCTCGATGCCGATCACCGCCTTGCCCGGCACCGGGGCGACAATGCGAATCGACAGGGCCTTCAGAGCCAGGGCCAGGTCGTCAGCCAGGCTCGTCACTTTGCTGATCTTGACCCCCAATGCTGGCTCAAATTCTATCATGGTGATCACCGGGCCGGGCCGTACCGCCACTACCTTGCCTTCCACCCCGAAGTGTTGCAGGGTATTTTCTAATTTCCGGGCCTGGGCCAACAAGGCTTCTTCCTGGACCTGGAAATCACAGGGCGGCGGCGGACTCAGAAAATCAAGCTGCGGCAAAATAAAGCTGCTCAGAGGCAGGGCTTTGACCGGTTTCTCCCGGCGGGAGACGGTTTCCGCCGAGGCCGACACCGCCGGCCGCGGCAAGGGTTCGGCCGGGGGAGAGGGGCTTAAAGCAGCATTAAGTGGAATAATCGGATCCTCCGGTGAGGACGGTAGCAGCGAAGACGGCGGCGTCTCCGGAGAAGGAGAGGCCTCTGTGGTTTTCCGGCGGGTAAAGCAGGCCTGGGCCAGGGCCCGCAATTGGTGCTGGATCAGATTTAACAAGGCTATATAAGAGATTCGGGTAACCGCCATGAAGCTCACCAGCAAAACCGCCACCAGTACCAGGGCAGTCCCGATCAGATTGAACCAGGGGGTCAACGCCACTAACAGCCGCCACCCCAGGGTGCCGCCGCCCAGGATTTGGCTGCCGCCCCAATGGACCATGGGCCAACCCATAGCAATCAGCCCGGCAGTGGCCAGCGGCAGTCCCAAATAAGCCAGCCACTGCCAGGGGTAGCGGAGGCCGGGATCACCCTGGTAGAATTTTAGAGCCAGCCAAAACAAGATAACGGGAATCCAGAAAGCCGCCAGCCCCAAACCCTGGATGAGATAGTCGGCAATCAGGGCCCCGGCTTTGCCCCCCCAGTTGGACACTGGTCCAACCGCAGCCATTCCGGAGGGATCACCGGAACTATAAGAAAGCAGACTGATTAACAAGAGCAGGTCCATCACCAGCAACAGCAGGGCGATTATCTCTTGGCTCAGACGCCGCCCGGGCGGTGGGGCCGCCGGTTTCCGGACTGGTTTAGGCGCTACGGTTTTAGACTTTCTCTTACTCTTATTCTTCTTGGAGCGCGTCATGATCAGCAACAAAGGATCGGGAATTTTTAGATAATACCAAATTAGCTTAAAAAATCATAGTATTAATAATATCTTTACTTGCCTTCCGAATTTTAGCATAACCGGGGATAAATGCCAAACCAGGCAATTGCCTTGCAGCCGTAACCCTATAATAACGCTTTTTTCTCAGCCCGCATCTGACCCTTGTTCTGCACCTGCTTGTCTTGTCCCTAGTCATCAGGCTTGCCCTCATGCTATAGTATGGTATAAAGTATTTGTTAATCCAGATTTCTCAGGAGCAAGGGATGGAAGTGTGCTACGACCCGGCCCGGCTTGAGGCTAAATGGCAGCGATATTGGCTAGAACAGCGGTTGTTTGAAGTTCAGGAAAGGGTTGATCAACCCAACTATTATGTGCTGGAGATGTTCCCTTATCCTTCCGGCCGGATCCATATAGGGCATGTGCGCAATTATACCATCGGCGACGTAATTGCCCGCTACAAACGGATGCAGGGCTACCAGGTCTTGCATCCCATGGGCTGGGATGCCTTTGGCATGCCGGCGGAAAACGCCGCACTGGCCCATAACATTCATCCGGCCCAATGGACCAAGGACAATATCAATTATATGCGCCAGCAGCTCCAATCGCTGGGTTACAGCTATGATTGGTCCCGGGAATTGTCCACCTGCGACCCAGAGTATTACCGCTGGGAACAGTTGGTGTTTATCGAAATGTACCGACGCGGTTTGGCCTATAAAAAGCTGTCGGCGGTCAACTGGTGTGAGCGTTGTCAGACAGTTTTGGCCAACGAACAGGTCGAAGGGGGCTGTTGCTGGCGCTGCCATCAGCCGGTAAGCTTGAGGGAAATCGAGCAATGGTTCTTTAAAATTACCGATTATGTTGAAGAGTTGCTGGAATACTGCGACCGTTTGCCCCACTGGCCGGAGCGGGTCCTGACTATGCAAAAAAACTGGATAGGCAAATCCGAGGGCGCCGAAATCTATTTTCCGCTAACAGGCAGCGATGAGTCCATTGCGGTTTTCACTACCCGCCAGGATACCTTGTACGGCGCCACCTTTATGAGCCTGGCGCCGGAACACCCATTGACTCTCACTTTAGCCCAGGGAACTCCGCAAGCAGAGGCGGTTCGGGAATTTGTGGAGCGCTGGCGGCAGCAGGATCGCAGTCGCGGGGCATTGGAAGACCTGACCAAAGAAGGGGTTTTTACCGGGCGCTACTGCCTCAACCCGGTGACCGGCTGGCGGATGCCCATCTACGTCGCCAATTTTGTCCTGATGGAATACGGCACCGGCGCAGTAATGGCAGTTCCGGCGCATGATCAGCGGGATTTCGATTTTGCCCAGAAGTATCAATTGCTGGTAGTGGTGGTTATCCAGCCCCCCGGGCAGACTTTGTCCGCTGACACCATAACGGCAGCCTATGAAGAGGAAGGCACCCTGGTCAACTCCGGACCCTTTAACGGTCTTTCCAGTCCAGAGGCCCGCCCTGCCATTGTGCGATATCTAGCAGAACAGGGGAAAGGGCGTCCGGCTCTGCACTATCGCCTGCGGGATTGGGGTATTTCCCGGCAGCGCTACTGGGGAGCGCCGATTCCGATCATCTATTGTGAGCGCTGCGGGGTTCAAACTGTGCCGGAAGCCGACCTGCCGGTAGTTTTGCCCCTGGATGTCAATATAAATGTGGCCGGCGGCTCTCCCTTGGCCCAGCAGGACTCCTTTGTCCATACCACCTGTCCGTCCTGCGGCGGCCCGGCCCGGCGGGAGGTCGATACCATGGACACTTTTGTGGAATCTTCCTGGTATTTTTTGCGCTACACCTGTCCGGACTACACCCAAGGACCTCTGGATGCGGACCGGGTCAACTACTGGCTGCCGGTGGATCAATATATCGGGGGCATTGAGCATGCGGTCTTGCATCTGCTTTATGCCCGGTTTTATACCAAGGTGCTGCGCGATCTGGGATTGATTAACATTGATGAGCCTTTTAACCGGCTGCTGACCCAGGGCATGGTCCTCAAGGACGGGGCCAAGATGTCCAAATCCAAAGGTAATGTGGTAGATCCTGATGATATGATCCGGGAATACGGAGCTGATACCACCCGACTGTTCTGCCTGTTTGCCTCTCCGCCGGAACGGGACCTGGAGTGGAGTGAACAGGGGGTGGCAGGCTGCGCCCGCTTTCTCCATCGGGCCTGGACCCTGATCTCCGAACTGCAGGGCCAGTTGGCCGGGGTCAAACCCTACTCCGGACCCGGGAAAGAACTGCCGCCGGGCCTGCGCCAGTTGCGCCGCAAGGTGCACCAAACTATTGACAAGGTTACCGCCGATATCGAATCCCGGTTCCATTTCAATACCGCCATCGCCGCCATGATGGAATTGGTAAATGAACTATATCTGGCCCGCGATCAACAGCAAATGAACCTGCAAGCCGGTAACCTGGCCGCCTCGGTGTGGCGCGAGGCCATCGATGCCCTGCTGTTGATGTTGAGCCCCATGGTGCCCCATTTTGCTGAAGAACTGTGGCAGGCTTTAGGATACTCGACCTCGATTCTGCTGGCCTCTTGGCCCCAGGTGCAGCCCGAAGCCCTGGAGGCGGAAAGTCGTTTGGTGGTCATCCAGATCAACGGCAAGCTGCGGAGCAAGATCGAGGTCCCGGTGGAGGCCGGGGAGGAAGAAATGCGGCAACGGGCTTTGGAAGACCCTCGCATTCAGGAGTTGATCCAGGGGAAGAAGCCCAAAAAAGTGGTGGTGGCGCGACAGAAGTTGGTTAATATTGTCATATAAAGAAAATGGACTAAAATGCCGCCGATATGAAAGATTAGCACGATGTCCCGACCAATCCTATTTCTGGCAATGCTTGGCCTGATTAATTTGGCAGGCTGCGGCTACCATGTCTTGGGGAGCACCCCGACCACTTCTGTCATGCAACCTAAACTGGCCATTCCCCTCTTCACCAATCGTTCCAATGAGGTGGGGTTGGAAGCAATTTTTGCCAACGCCTTGATCGGCACTTTTTCCCAAAGCAAAGCCGCCCAGGTGACTACCAAGGAAAATCAAGCGGATCTGATACTTCAGGGAGACGTCACCACCGTGGAAAACAGGTCCTTGGCCTACCGGGACATCGACCGCTCCCTGGTGCGGCGGGTGAGCATATCCATTGATTTTGTCCTCAAGGAACGCCAGTCCGGCAAGGTCATCTGGAAGCAGGCAAAGGCCATTGACGCCGATTATGTGGTCAATCCTGACTATCATTATGGGGAAGCCACTCGCCAGATGTCCATCAGCAAGGCAGCGGCCACCCTGGCCCGGCGAGTCCATGATGAGATTTTAATGATTCTTTAAGGTCAGAAGATGTCCCACCCCACCCTGGAACGCCACCTCAAAAAGCACACCATCCTCCCGGTTTATCTGTTTTACGGGGAAGAGGAGTTGCTGATCCGCCGGGCCTTGGCGCGTCTCCAGGAAGGGCTGGGGGCGGGTGACAATATGCGGCCCGAAAAAACGATCCTGGAGGCCGAAGAAACCAACCTGGCGGAAGTCCTGAGCCAGGCCCGGGTCCCGTCTTTATGGTCCGGGCAACAGCTTATTATTCTCTATAACGTCGACCGGTATAATGCCACTGAGCTGAAGCCGTTGGAGGCGTATCTCGACGCTCCTGCCCCCCACACCTGTCTGGTGCTGACCGCCCCCGGCCTCAAGCCCAAAGAGGTGGGGCGGAACCCCTATTGGCGGCGGTTGCAGGATGAAGACGCGGCTTTGGGATTTTTTCGTCTCAAAGAAACGGCGCTGCCTCGCTGGCTGGCGGGGGAGGCTAACCGCCTGGGGAAGGTTCTGGCTCCGGCCGCGGCCCAGCGGCTGATTGAGAGCGTAGGAGACAACCTGCTGGACTTGGCCCAGGAACTAGAAAAGCTAGTCCTGTATATGGATCCGGAGAAAACTATAACTGCCGATATGGTTGGCCACCTGAGCAGTCCGAGCCGCAGTTATTCCATCTTTGCCCTGGTCGACGCCTTGGGCCAACAGCAGCCCTCCCAGGCCCTGCAGGTTCTGAACCGCCTCTTAGAGATGGGTGAACCGCCTCTCAGGATTCTGGTCATGCTGGCCCGGCAACTCCGCCTGCTTATCCGCCTCCAGGAATATCAGGGTCCCGCTGCAGTGGATGAAATTGCCAGCCATCTGGGGCTCCCCCGGTCTGTGGTGGGAAAATTACAACGTCAGGCAGCACATTTTCGGGTTGCCGATCTCCGGTCACACCTTTATACCGTGCACCTGGCGGATCAGGGCATGAAATCGGGTACTGCCCCGGCACAACTCTGGTTAGAAAAAATAATCCTAGAACTCTGTCCCTCCAGTTCTTAGGAACCGGCGGTCAGAGAATTTACCTGGCGAGTCAGTTGGGAGATTTTCCGGGCCGCGGTTTTCCAGTGTAGGGTGCCCCGGCCCGCCACCCGGTCAATGACCGGTATGGCTTTTTTCAGGGCTTCTTGAGCTTCTTCAGGCTGATTGCGGGCCACGGCCAAGCGGACCTCCTTGACTAATTGCCTTACCCGGGTCTTGCGGCTCTTATTGCGCAAGCGGCGCACCTTATTTTGTCGGGCCCGCTTCATGGCCGAGCGATGTCTTTCCAACTAATGCTCCTCCTTTATCTAAATCTTAGCCGGATAAAAAATATAGCACAGGCCGAACGGCCCGTCTGCACCTGCCATGCTAAATTCAGGTATTTAGTGAAATAACATATTTCAGCTTACTGTCAAGTCATAAAAACCCAAGTATTCTGCTCGGCTCTGGCAGAACAAATTTATCTGTCAGGGGTTATAGTAGTTCTTAATACTTTATCCTCAGAGGAAAATATGTTATGTTGGGGACTGCTATATATTCAGCATCCAAGGTACTGATTCTTTTCCCTGACCATTCTGTTAATTGCCTGAGTCGGGCTGTTAGCCCCGATCATCTAAGGCAAGCTGACCGGAGAACATGACCAACATGCCAGCCGCCCCCTTATCTGCCGGCGATAAAGCGGTAATTGCCGCTTCGCAGCTTGACGACCTGTTGCAGGTCTTGCGTAAGAGGGGTTTTACCTTGATCGGGCCGATGCTGGACAACGGCAACCTGGTACTTGCTGAGCTTAGTTCAAGTAAAGATTTGCCGATTGGCTGGACGGATGACCAAGAGGCCGGGACCTTTCGCCTCAAGACCCGGAGCGATCAGGCGTTTTTTGGCTTTGCCGGAGGGCAACACTCGTGGAAATCATTTGTGTTTTTACCCCGGCGGTTGCTGTGGCAGACCAAACGCCAGGGCAACAGTTTTGAGATTCTGCCCCACCAAGAGGAAGCCCCGAAATTTGCCTTTGTCGGCGTGCGCGCCTGTGACCTGCAGGCCATAGCCGTCCAGGACAGGATTTTTTCGGAGGGCCAATATGTTGAGCCGGTTTATTGCTCCCGGCGGCAGGCAGTTTTTATCGTGGCGGTAAACTGCACTAAGGCCGGCGGCACCTGTTTCTGCGCCTCCATGGGCACTGGCCCCCAGGCCACCTCCGGCTTTGATCTGGCCCTGACCGAAATCCTCAGCGGAGCCGATCATTACTTCGTGGTGGAAGTGGGGAGCAGCCGCGGGGCTGAGGTTATGCCGGAGGTGCCCCATGAAGCTGCGTCTTTAGAGGTCCAGAGGCAGGCAGCTGAGCGGGTGCAGGCGGCCGCGGCGCAGATGGGGCGCCATCTTGATACCACCGGCATTAAGGAGCTGCTCTATCGCAACTATGACCACCCCCGCTGGGAGGAGGTCGCCCGCCGTTGCCTCACCTGCGGCAACTGCGCCTTGGTCTGCCCCACCTGCTTCTGCCATGCCATCGAAGATAGCACTGATTTAACCGGCCAGCTGGCCGAACGCTGGCAGCGGTGGGATGTCTGTTTTACCGTGGCTCATTCCTATATCCACGGCGGCAGCATCCGATCCTCGGTCAAGGCCCGTTATCGCCAGTGGCTGACCCATAAACTGGCTACCTGGATAGACCAGTTCGGCTGTTCCGGCTGCGTCGGCTGTGGCCGCTGTATTACCTGGTGTCCGGTCGGCATCGATATCACCGAAGAAGTCCGGGCCATCCGGGAAAGCGAGGGAAAGGAGTAGTCCATGGAAACGCTGGAGCCGATCCTGGCCGAACACCCCTTTTTAGCCGGTCTGGAATCAAAACATTTGCAGCGGCTGGCCGAATGTACTTCTCAGGTTACCTTCAACCCGGGCCAGATGATTTATACCGAAGGCCAGGTCGCCACTCACTTCTACCTGATCCGCTATGGCCGGGTGGCCCTGGAAATCCATACTGCCCGGCGGGGGGCCATTACCGTGGCCACCATCGGGGAGGGCGAATTCTTGGGGTGGTCCTGGATTGTATCGCCCCCCACTTGGCATGTTGATGCCCGCGCCATGGAACTGACCCGGGCCCTGGCCTTGGATTTTTCCTGTGTCTTGCGCCATTGCGAGGCCGACCATGATTTAGGCTACGAATTCATGAAACGCTTTGCTTTGGTACTGGCCCAAAGTATCCGTTTCCTCAAATTCCAATTGGTGGATATCTATGGCGTCTAACCCCGCAGGCCTGGTGCCGCCAGCCGCAGCCTGGCCAGAGCCCATGTTCACGCAACCTTTGGTGATCCGGCGGGTCAAGAAAGAAACCCCGGACACCTTTACCTTGAATTTACAGCCCCCCGCCGGTGCTGGCGCTTTTGCCTTTTTGCCCGGCCAGTTTAATATGCTCTATGCTTTTGGGGCGGGAGAGGTCCCTATTTCGATCAGCGGCGATCCGGCCGATACCCAAACTCTGGTCCATACCATTCGTGCGGTCGGCGACGTGACTAGGGCTATCCAAAAATTAAAGCCGGGCGACGTCCTGGGGGTGCGCGGACCGTTCGGCAGCCATTGGCCGGTGGCGGAATCAACCGGCCATGATATGGTAATTGTGGTCGGCGGCCTGGGGCTGGCGCCGCTCCGTCCGGCAATTTACCATATTCTGGCCCACCGTCCGGAGTACGGCAATTTTGAATTGATCGTCGGCGCCCGCACCCCGGGTGATTTGCTTTATTACAAAGAGCTGGAAAAGTGGCGGGGCCGCTTTGATTTCCGGGTGCATGTGACGGTCGACAGCGCCGGGCCGGAGTGGCGCAGCAATGTCGGGGTGGTGACCACCCTGATCCCCCGGGCCCGCTTTGACCCCCTGCATACCGTGGCCCTGGTCTGCGGGCCGGGGGTAATGATGCGCTTTTCGGTCCAGGAACTCTTAAAGCGCGGGGTCAAAAAGGAAAATATCTACATCTCCATGGAACGCAACATGCAGTGCGGCATCGGCTTATGCGGCCACTGCCAGCTCGGTCCTTATTTTATCTGCAAGGATGGGCCGGTATTTGCTTTTGACCGGATTCAGAAGTGGTTTGAATTGCGAGAAATCTAATATGAAGCGTCGTCCCAAGCTGGCCGTCTGGAAATTCGCCTCCTGCGACGGCTGTCAGTTGAGTCTGTTGGACTGCGAAGATGAACTGCTGGCCATTATTGAAAAAATACAGATTGCCTATTTTATGGAGGCCTCCCGGGCCGTGGTGCGGGGGCCTTATGATTTATCCCTGGTGGAGGGGTCGATCACTACCAGCCATGATGCCGACCGGATTCAAAAAATCCGCCGGGCTTCAAAATATTTAGTAGCGATTGGGGCTTGCGCCACTGCCGGAGGCATTCAGGCCCTGCGCAATTTTACCGACGTTAAGGAATATATCCCGCTGGTTTATGCCCGGCCGGAATATATCCACACCCTGGCCCAATCTACTCCTATTGCTGACCATGTGGCGGTAGACTTTGAATTGCGCGGCTGTCCCATTAACAAATTTCAATTGCTGGAGTTGATCAGCGCCTTTCTACAGGGCCGCCGGCCCAATATCCATCCGCACAGCGTCTGCCTAGAATGCAAGATGCGGGGCAATATCTGCGTCATGGTGGCTCAGGGCATTCCCTGCCTGGGACCGGTAACCCATGCCGGCTGTGGGGCCTTGTGTCCGAGCTATCAGCGGGGCTGCTACGGCTGTTATGGGCCCAAAGAAACTCCCAACCCCGCTTCTTTAAGCGTTTGGCTGCGCCGGTGGGGAGTTTCCCAAGATGATCTGCTACGGCTCTACCGGACCTTCAACGCTTATGACGAACCCTTCCGCCTGGAGAGTGAAGCCCATGAGTAAAACCATCAAAGTCGATTACCTGGCCCGGGTGGAAGGCGAAGGCGCGCTTTATATCCGCATAAAAGATGATGCCGTAACTAAGGTGCAGCTCAAAATTTTTGAGCCGCCCCGTTTCTTTGAGGCCTTTCTTAAGGGCCGCAAGTTTACCGAAGCCCCTGATATTACGGCGCGCATCTGCGGCATCTGCCCCATCGCCTACCAGATGAGTTCGGTGCACGCCATGGAACAGATCCTGGGGCTCAAAGTGGAAGGACCGTTGCGGGATTTGCGCCGCCTGATTTACTGCGGCGAATGGATCGAAAGCCACGGCCTGCATGTTTATATGCTGCATGCTCCCGACTTTTTGGGTTATGCCGACGCCATCCAAATGGCCCGGGATTACCCCGGCCTGGTAGAACGGGGGCTGAAAATCAAACAGGCCGGCAACGACTTGGTGGCATTGCTCGGAGGCCGGGAAATTCATCCCATCAATGTCCGGGTCGGCGGCTTTTATAGCGTGCCGCGGCCAAAGGACCTGGCTCCCTTAGCCGAAAAATTGAAATGGGCCCGCGACGCCGCCCTGGAGACCGTCCGCTGGGTGGGGACTTTCGACTTTCCGGCCCTGGAACCGGATTATGAATTTGTCTCCTTGGGCCACCCCCAGGAATATCCCTTTAATGAGGGGCGGCTGGTGTCCAACCGGGGGTTGGATATTGCCGTCCGCGAGTTCGAGGACCACTTCGAGGAAGAACACGTGCCTTATACCACGGCCCTGCATTCGATCAACAAGGCCCGCGGTGCTTATTATGTCGGTCCCCTGGCCCGTTACAACAACAACTTGGATCTGCTCCCACCCTCAGTCCAAGCCGCGGCCCAGGAGGCGGGTCTGCCCTCCTTCTGCCGCAATCCCTTCCAGAGTATCATCGTCCGCAGTGTAGAAATCCTTTATGCCTGCGAGGAAGCCCTGCGGATCATCGATCAGTATGAGATGCCCGACCGCCCTTATGTTGACGCCGAACCGCGGGCTGGAGTGGGCTGGGGGATCACGGAAGCGCCTCGCGGCAGCCTCTATCATCGTTATCAGATCGATGACCAGGGGGTTATCCAAGACGCTAAAATCGTCCCCCCGACCTCGCAGAACCAAAAGACCATCGAAAGTGATCTCCACCAGGTGGCGCGCCAAAATCTCCATCTGCCGGAAGATCAACTCACCTGGCTCTGTGAACAAAGCATCCGCAACTACGACCCCTGTATTTCTTGTTCGGTGCATTTCCTGAAGATTCACCTGGAACGCGACTAAACAAGAATGTCAACCCCTGGCCCAAACCGGGTGCTGGTCATTGGGGTAGGACAGGAGTGGCGGGGGGATGATGCCGTTGGCCTGCAGGTAGCCCGCCACCTCGGACAGCATGGCCACGGCCAGCTAACGGTTCGGGAAATGTCCGGCCATGCCGCCGATTTGCTGCATGCCTGGCAGGAAGCCCCGGCCGTAATTATTGTCGATGCCGTCCATGTCAAAGCCGACCCAGGGACGATCTATCGCTTTGCCGCCCATGCCGAGCCGCTTCCGGCAGAGCTGTTTCCGGCCTGTTCCACCCACGCCTGGGGGGTGGCGGAAGCCGTGGCCTTGGGCCGCGTTTTACAGCGTCTTCCTCCTTATCTCATCATCTATGGGGTTGCCGGACAAAATTACCGCCTGGACGCCGGGCTGTCACCCGAAGTCGAACTGGCCGTCCCGGAAGTGGTGCAGCGGATTTTAAAAGAATTCAAATGCCTCAAGAGATAGACTGTAGGAGAGGCCCAGGGGTTGCCAACTGGCAGGGTAATGCCAATATTTGGCCGGCAGCCCCTGGTATGGTATGATAGTTTATGCATGAGCTGTCCCTGATCGATGATCTGATCGGCAAGATCGAAGCCCTGGTCCGGGAACATCAGGCCTGCCGGGTCGTGGCCCTCACTCTCCGGTTAGGCCCCCTAGTGCATATTTCCCCGGAACACCTACGCCATCATTTTCTGCTGGCCGCGGTGGGCACGGCGGCCGAAGGGGCTCAATTGAATATTAGGGTGCTTGAGGACGTTACTCACCCCCAGGCCCAGGATGTTGTCCTGGAAAACTTGGAGTTGGAAGAATAAATGAGTTGTCCACCGCGGCCAGCCAAACTTGCTCCTTCGCTTTTTCAGCGTCGCCAGCGTATCATCTTGCAAGGGGTCGTCCAGGGGGTCGGCTTCCGCCCATTTGTTTACCGGTTGGCCACTGAATTGGGGCTCTCCGGTTGGGTGATCAATTCTACCCAGGGGGTCGAACTGGAGATCGAGGGGCCGGCGGCCCGCTTAGAGGCCTTTCAGGAGCGCCTGGTGGCCGGGAAACCTCCTTTAGCAGCGATTCAATATTGCCACTCCGAAAGCCTGGAACCGCTGGGTGGCGCCGGTTTTGCTGTCCACCAGAGCCGGACCCCCGGCCCCAAAACTGCCCAGGTGCTTCCGGATCTGGCCACCTGCCCGGACTGCCTGGCAGAAACCTTTGACCCCGACAATCGGCGTTACCGGTATCCCTTTACCACTTGCACCTACTGCGGCCCCCGGTTCAGCATTATGGAGGGCATTCCCTATGACCGCCACCAGACCACCATGAAGCACTTCCCCCTATGTCCGGAATGCCTGGCCGAATACCATAACCCGGCGGACCGCCGTTTTCAGGCCCAGGCCATTGCCTGTCCGCAGTGCGGGCCGCATCTGGAGCTCTGGGACCGCCAGGGAAAAGTTATGGCCACCCACGAGGATGCCCTCCAGCAAACCGCCACGGCTATTCTACAGGGTGACATCGTCGCGGTGCTCGGATTGGGGGGCTTTCAGTTGCTGGTGGATGCCACTCAACCCGAGGCAGTGCAGCGCCTGCGGCAACGCAAAGCCCGGCCGGAAAAACCCCTGGCCCTGATGTATCCCTCCCTGGAGTGGGTCAAGGCGCATGTCCAACTGACAGCGTTGGGAGAGTCCTTGCTGCTCTCCTCCGAGGCTCCTATTGTTTTACTGAGGCGAAAATTTCAGGATGATGCGCCCCGGTTTACTAAAATCGCGGCCGCTGTAGCCCCCGGCAATCCTTATCTGGGGATAATGCTGCCTTATACGCCCCTGCACCATCTGCTGATGGATTTGGTGCAAAGGCCGGTAGTGGCTACCAGCGGCAACCGGGCCGGAGAGCCTTTGTGTATCTCTCCGGCTGAAGCTTTGCAGCAATTGGGTGAGATCGCTGATTTATTCCTGGTGCACAATCGTCTGATCGCCCGGCACCTGGATGATTCCATCCTCCAGGTGGTGAGGGGGCAGGAACAACTGCTGCGCCGGGCGCGGGGCTATGTCCCCAGAGCCATCGCCGTACCGGTGAATATGCCGCCGCTGCTGGCGGTCGGCGGACAACAGAAAAGTACCCTGGCCCTGGCCGGCGGGCAAGAAATCTGGCTCAGCCAGCATATCAGCGATTTAGATACCTGGTTGGCGGGCGAACGCTTCCAACAGGTAAGAAAAGCTCTGATCCACCTTTATGACGGCCAGCCGGAAGCAGTGGCCACTGATCTGCATCCGGAGTATTTTTCCACCCAGGAGGCAAGGCGCCTCAATTTGCCGCTGATTCCGGTGCAGCATCACTATGCCCATGTGCTGGCTTGCATGGCCGAACACCAACTGACCGGGACGGTGTTGGGAATCCCCTGGGACGGCTCCGGCTATGGACTGGACGGGACTCTCTGGGGCGGCGAATTTCTGGAAGTCAATGCCACCTCATTTCAGCGGATGGCCAGTTTCCGGACTTTTCTGCTGCCCGGCGGTGAAGCCGCGATCAAAGAACCGCGGCGCGCTGCCCTGGGTCTGCTCTATGAAATTTTTGGCCCCCGCTTGCTGGAACTGACTGAATTGGCCCCGGTGGAAAGCTTTTCGAAGGCCGAACGCCGAATATTGGTCACCATGTTGGAGAAAGGTCTCAATTCTCCGCGGACCTCGAGCGCCGGGCGGCTCTTCGATGCGGTGGCGGCATTGGTGAACCTGCGGCAACGGGCCAGTTTCGAGGGCCAAACCGCCATGGAACTGCAATTTGCCGGTGAGCAGGTGAACTGCAAGGCTGCCTATCCCTTCCAAATCAAGGGAAATTCTGTTCCCCTGGCCATTGATTGGGAACCTCTGGTCCGGGGTATTCTGGAAGACCTTTCGAAAAATCAGGGGGTGGGCCTGATGGCGGCCAAGTTTCATCAATCTCTGGTCGACATCATGGTGGCGGTGGCGAAACGCTTCCCTTATCGCCGGGTAGTGCTCACCGGCGGCTGCTTCCAGAACCGCTATCTTACTGAAAAAGCCGTTGAAAATCTGCAAGCCGCGGGCTTCCAAACTTACTGGCACCGCCTTATTCCTCCCAATGACGGCGGCCTGGCAATGGGGCAAATCCTGGCGGCCCAGCGAATATTATCCCAGAGGAAAGATCATGTGTCTGGCGATTCCCGGTGAAATTTTAAGCATTGCCGGAGAGGAGCCGCTTAACCGCACGGCGCGGGTGAGTTTCGGCGGCCTGGTCAAAGAGGTCAGCCTGGCCTGCGTGCCCCAGGCCCAGGTAGGCGACTATGTCCTGGTCCACGTGGGTTTTGCCTTAAATATCCTGGACCCCGCCGTCGCCCAACAGACCTGGGATTTATTGCAGCAGTTGGATAAGCCATAAAAAAGCCAGGCTTACAGCCGGTGCCACTGAAAAATATCCATCTGCCAGCTTGTTTCGGTTAATGAAATATCTCGATGAATATCGCCATCCCGGGGCCGTTGCCCGTCTGGCCCGGGCCATTCGGGGTCTGGTGACCCGGCCCTGGACCATCATGGAGGTCTGCGGCGGCCAGACCCACGCCCTGGTGAAATTCGGCCTCGATCAGCTGTTGCCAGCCGAGCTACATCTAGCCCATGGCCCGGGTTGCCCGGTCTGTGTCACCCCGGTGGCATTGATTGATAAAGCCATCGACATTGCCGCCCGGCCCGGGGTCATTTTTTGTTCCTTCGGAGATATGCTGCGGGTGCCGGGCAGCCAGGACCATCTGCTGGGGGCTAAAGCTGCCGGGGCTGATTTGCGTCTGGTCTATTCTCCCCTGGAGGTGGTCAGGTTGGCCCAGACCCACCCTCAGCAGGAAGTGGTCTTTTTCGCGGTCGGCTTTGAAACCACCGCGCCGGCTACCGCTCTTACGGTTTTACAGGCGCAACAACAGGGTTTAGCAAATTTTTCGGTTTTGATGGCCCAAGTGATTCTGCCCCCGGCTATCCAGTCCCTGCTCAACAGCCCGGCTCATAACCTGCATGGCTTTTTGCTGGCCGGCCACGTCTGCACGGTTACCGGCTATGCCGATTATGAGGCACTGGCCCGGCATTATCAGGTGCCCATGGTGGTAACCGGCTTTGAGCCCTTGGATCTGCTGCAAGGCATCTATCTGGTCGCCAGGCAACTGGAAGCCGGACACGCGGTTGTGCAAAACCAATATTTACGGGCGGTACGCCGAGAAGGCAATCTTAAGGCCCAATCCTTGATCTGGGAGGTCTTTGAGTTAGAATCGCGCCACTGGCGGGGCTTAGGGGAAATCCCGGCCAGCGGCTTGCGCCTTCGGCAGCCATACCAAAAATTCGATGCCCAGCGACGCTTTGGCGCGGTCCAGTTCACCCCCGAGGCGGCCTGCGAGTGCATCAGCGGTGAGGTTCTGCAGGGGATTAAAAAACCCGACCAGTGCCCGGCTTTTGGCTGCCGCTGCACCCCCAGCCATCCGCTGGGGGCCCCCATGGTCTCTTCTGAAGGAGCCTGTGCCGCCTATTATCAGTATCGCTTAACCGAATCGCCCGATAACCTTAGATCCCAGAAAGGCAAGGATTGATGGAGGTAGCTCAGCCCCCGGCAATTACCATGGCCCACGGCGGCGGTGGCCGCCTGATGCATCAGCTTTTAGAACAATTGATCCTGCCCACTTTTGACAACCCCTGGCTGGCGGCCCGCCATGATGGCGCTGTAGTTGAGTTGTCCCCCGGAAAACTGGCATTTACCACTGATTCCTATGTGGTCCGCCCCTTGGAGTTTCCGGGCGGCGACATCGGCAGGCTGGCGGTGAATGGCACTGTCAACGATCTGGCCATGTGCGGGGCCCGGCCGCTTTATCTGAGCTGCAGCCTGATCCTGGAGGAAGGCCTGCCCCTGGCTACCTTAAGGCGGCTGCTGCAGTCCATGCAAGAGGCCGCTCAAGAGGCCGGCGTGCAACTGGTGACCGGCGATACCAAGGTGGTGGATCGAGGCAAAGGCGATGGCCTCTATATTAATACCGCCGGGATCGGGCTTATCTCCCATGGCTGGCAGATCGCCCCGGCCAGGGTGCACCCCGGTGATCTGGTGCTGGTCAACGGCGACCTGGGACGCCATGGCATAGCAGTGATGGCGGTGCGGGAGGGACTGACCTTTGAGACCCCGATAGAGAGCGATACCGCGCCGTTAGCTGATCTGGTCCTGACTCTCTTGGAGGCCGAAATAGAAATCCATTGCCTGCGGGACCTGACCCGCGGGGGGCTGGTGAGCGCCCTGCTGGAGATTGCCCAAACCGCCCAAGTGCAGGTTGACCTGGAAGAGAATTGTCTTCCCGTCAACCCGGCGGTTCGAGGGGCTTGTGAGCTCCTGGGTCTGGATCCGCTCTATATTGCTTGTGAGGGGCGGTTCGCAGCCCTGGTCCCGCCCTCCCAGGCCGATCGGGCCTTGAGTCTGATGCAAAGCCATGCCCTGGGGGGCCAGGCGGCAATTATCGGCCGGGTGTTCGAATCAACCCCCGGCCGCCTCACCCTAAAGACCCCGATCGGCACCACCCGCCGCCTGGACCTGGCCAGCGGCGAACAATTACCGCGCATCTGTTAAAATCTAAAGACGCCCATGACCAAGCCCAGGTCTCCCCGGCACGGCGCTCATGGCCTTTTAGGTAATCTGGCGATAAAAAGTCAAAAAATAACCGACGCCCGAGGTCAGGGTTACCACCAGGGCCAGCCACAGCAGGATGGTGCCAACCTGATGGAAGTCTATCCCCCCATAGGGGAAGTGCAAAATCAGGGCAAACAGCGCACTCATCTGGAGCGCGGTTTTGATTTTTCCCCAACGGTCGGCCGCCAGGAAAATCCCCTCGGCGGCGGCCAGCGCCCGTAGTCCAGTAACCGCCAGTTCCCGGCCAATGATCACAAAGGCCATCCAGGCTGCCACCCGGTCCAGCGCAATCAGCATGATCAGCGCCGCCGAAACCAGGAGTTTGTCCGCCAAAGGGTCCATAAATTTCCCGCCACGGCTGACCAGCCTTTGCCGACGGGCAAAAAAGCCATCCAGCAGGTCGGTCAATCCAGCCCCTAAAAAAAACACCGCGGCAAAAAAACTGGGGGCTTCGCCGGGAAAACTCAACAGCACAATAAGTACTGGAATAGCCACTACCCGGATACTGGTCAAAGTGTTGGGAAGATTCCAGAATGACACTGAATTCGGCCTCATAACTATAATCTTTGCACCCGCTCCCAGTCCTCCATGAATCTTTGCAGGCCGATGTCGGTCAGGGGGTGATGGACAAGTTGCATCAATACTTTGTAAGGAATGGTGGCGATATCGGCACCGGCCAGGGCCGCCTGCAGCACATGCAGTGGATGGCGGATGCTGGCCACGATCACTTCTGTATCAAATCCATAGTTATCAAAGATGGTTATCAGTTGTTCAACGATCTCCATGCCAGTATGGTTAATGTCATCCAGGCGGCCGATAAACGGACTGACATAAGCCGCCCCCGCTTTCGCGGCCAGCAACCCCTGGACCGCCTGGAAGACCAGGGTAACATTGACTTTGATGCCCTCCGAAGCCAGAATCCGGGTGGCCTTCAGGCCCTCCACGGTCATGGGGATCTTGACCACCACCTGCTGATGGAGACTGGCTAATCTCCGGGCCTCCGGTACCATGTCGTCGCTGGCGGTGCTCAACACCTCGGCACTGACCGGGGCCTGAACCAGTTCGCAGATGCGTTTAATCTGCTCTTGAAAACCGGCAATGTCATGACAGCCGGCCTTGGAACAAAGGGTGGGATTGGTGGTGACGCCGTCTACCAAGCCAAGCCGGTAAGCTTCCTGGATTTCGTCGAAGTCAGCAGTATCAATGAAGAATTTCATTCTGAGCTCCTTTCTGAGACAAATTTATGCGGTTCTTTCAGGAAACGCTTGCGGCAGCCCTCGGAACAGAAATAGTAGTCCTTGCCATCATGCACAGCCTTCAATGCCTCCCGCCGCGGAATAAAAGTTTTACAGACCGGGTCCTGGACCAGAGCCTCGCCCCGGACTTCCTCCCGGCGAGATTTAGCTTCAGGTGGAGGAATGAACAGGTGGCTGAATCTTCTGATTATTTTATAGCCCAGATATCCCAACAGGATTAAAAGTAAATAGCGTAGTAGCAAAACCTGACCTCAAAGTTTATGGGCCACCCGCTCCACCGGGTCCAGTTGTTCCAGAAGTTGGGTGGCTGTTTGCCGCAGCCGCGGATGCCAGGCCTGCGGAGCAATTTCCGCCAAAGGCACCAACACAAAGCCCCGCCGGTGCATCTGGGGGTGGGGCAGAATAAGCGTCGGCGTCTCCATGATAATATCATTATATAACAAAAGGTCCAAATCAATGCGGCGCGGGCCCCAATGGAGGTTCCGGACCCGGCCCATTTCGTCCTCAATCCTTAACAGGGTCGCCAACAGCGCCTCTGGATCGAGTCGAGTGTGGAGCCGGGCGGCGGCGTTGATAAACCAAGGCTGCTCCTTGACGCCAACTGGCGGGGTGGCGTAGTAAGCGGAGACCCGGTCAATCTCTATCCCGGGTGCGGCCGCCAACCGCTGCCGGGCCTCATCCAGCCGGGCGGCGGGGTCATCCAGATTTGACCCTAAGCCGATGTAGGCAATATGCCAGTGCTGAGTTTTGAGTTTTGAGTTTTGAGTTTCCAGTTATCTGATTTCTTTATTTGGCTAAAACGAAATGGCTAATACCCCAAGAGTTAACCTAGGCGCGCCAGCCGCGCCAGGGCCTCTTCTATCCGGGCCTTATCCACCGTCAGAGCTAGCCGAACATAACCCTCCCCCGGCGCTCCAAAGCCGTTGCCGGGAGTGGTGACGATTCCAGCCTGCTCCAGCAAGCGGGCGGTGAACTGGGCCGACGTGAAGCCCGGCGGCACCGGCAGCCAGACATAAAAAGTGGCTTTGGGCAGCTCCACCTCGTAGCCCAGTTTTTGCAGGCCTTGGACCAGGATGTCACGGCGTTCCTGGTAGATCCGGCAACTTTGCCGTTCCGCCACCAGTGCCTGGTCCGAGTTCAGGGCGGTAATCCCGGCCCATTGAATGGCATTAAAGACCCCGGAATCGATATTGCTCTTCACCAGACCCAGACCCTCGACCAATTGGGCGTTGCCCACCGCGAACCCCAGCCGCCAGCCAGTCATGTTAAAGGTCTTGGACAGCGAATGGAATTCAATGCCAATTTCCTTGGCTCCCGGCATTTCCAGAAAGCTAGGCGGCCTGAAGCCATCATAAGCCAGCTCGGTATAAGCCGCGTCATGCACGGCGATAATCTGATAGGCCTGGCAGAATTCGACGACCTGGGCAAAAAAGTTCTTATCGGCGACCGCGGCCGTGGGGTTGTTGGGATAGTTGAAAAACAGCATCTGGGCCTGGCCAGCGACCTCGGGAGGGATCTGGCTTAGATCTGGCAAAAAGTTATTTTCCCTCAGCAAGGGCAAAAAATAAGACTGCGCCCCGGCGAACAGGGTGCCGATGTGATAGACCGGATAAGCCGGACTGGTGATCAGGTTGAGGTCACCGGGGTTATTGAAGGCCAGGGGCATATGGGCCAGGCCCTCCTTGGAGCCGATCAGGGTGACTACTTCCCGTTTGGCATCCAGTTCAACCCCGAAGCGGTGCCGATACCACTGGGACACCGCCACCCGGAAATCATCCATCCCGGAGTAGGAGGGATAGCGGTGCGTACTCGGATCCTGGGCCGCCTCCTGCAGCCGTTTGATAATAAACTGCGGGGTAGGCAGATCCGGATCCCCAACCCCCAAATCAATGATATCTACCCCCCGGGCCTTGACCTGGTCTTTCATGCGATCGATCTCACGGAAGAGATATGGGGGCAACTGCTGCAGACGCTCCGAGAATTCAAAGGGGGGCATGAATCAACTATCCTCCCGGAAAGATTAATTCTTCTCACGCCAAGACGCCAAGGCGCTAAGAATCTTTTTACTATTCAGCGTCTTTGCGTCTTGGCATGAGACTATTATGGCTGGCCATGCCTGTCAACGGCCACCCGGTTGCGCAACGTGCCGATGTCTTGCACCACAATTTCGACCACATCGCCGGGCTGCAGGGGGCCGATCCCGGCCGGGGTGCCGGTGGCGATGACATCCCCGGGGAGCAGGGTCATGATATGGGAGATAAAGCTGATCAGGGTCGGCACCGGAAACACCATATTCTGGGTATTTCCTAGCTGGCGGCGCTCGCCGTTAACCCAGGCTTCGACGGCCAGATAGTCCGGGTCGCGGATCTCGGTTTCGATCCAGGGGCCTAAGGGCGCGAAGGTATCAAAGCTTTTGGAGCGGGTAAACTGGCCGTCCTGCTTCTGCAGATCCCGGGCGGTGACGTCATTAAAGCAAGTATAACCCAGGATATGGCCGCGGGCCTGCCCCTCCAAAACCCGGCAGGCCGTCCGCCCGATCACCACCCCCAACTCCGCCTCATAATCCACCCGCTTTGACTGCGAGGGATAGACAATCTCCGCCTCAGGGCCGATGACCGCGGTCGAGGGTTTGAGAAAGATCAAGGGCTCGGCGGGCAGGGGCATCTTCAGCTCAGCAGCATGGTCGCGATAGTTAAGCCCTAGGGCGACAATCTTGCTGGGCTTACAGGGCGCCAACAGCCGCACCGCGGCCAACGGGATAGTCTCTCCGGACTCGCTGAGTCCGTCAAAAGGCGGCTTTTGCAGGGGCCAGATATAGTCTTCTCGGAGAATCCCATACCGGGTTTTCCCTTGATCAGCAAATCGAACTATCCGCATCAGTTATTTCAGCCCCAGGACATCCTGCATGTCGTAAAAACCTGGCGGCTGCGCCACGATCCACTGTGCCGCCCGCACCGCGCCGCGGGCAAAGTTGTCCCGATTATGGGCCCGATGAATGATTTCCAGGCGCTCCCCCACCCCACCGAAGATTACCGTGTGCTCCCCGACAATATCTCCGGCCCGGATGGTCTGGATGCCGATTTCTTCCGGGGAACGCTCGCCGATCATCCCCCGGCGCTCATAAACCCCCACTTTATCCAGTTCCCGGTTGAGGCTCTGAGCCAGAAGCTGGGCCAGCTTCATCGCCGTGCCACTGGGGGCATCCTTTTTCAGGCGGTGGTGGGCCTCGATGATCTCCACATCATAGCCGGAGCTCAAGACCCGGGCCACATCCTGGACCATCTTGAACATCAGGTTGACTCCGACGCTCATGTTGGGGGCCAGCACCACCCGGGCTTTCTGGGCCAATTGTTGGATTTCTGCCAATTGGGCCGCGGAAAACCCAGTGGTGCCGATGACCATGGCCTTGCCGGCCGGGGCCGCTTGTTTAAGGTGGGCCAGCGACGCCTCCGGCTGGGTAAAATCTAAAACCACCTCGCCCTGCTCCAGCACCTCGGTCAGACTCCCGGCTATCGGAAGCCCCTGGCGCGGCAGGCCGACCACTTCCCCGACATCCCGGCCAATGGCCGGGTGGCCGGTCTTTTCAAAGGCCGCCCCCAGGGTAATGCCGTCGGCCGCCTCCAGCAGGTGAATGATGCGGCCGCCCATGCGCCCGGCCGCGCCTGCCACTATGGCCTTAATCATATGCACTCCCCAATTTATTGAATTAATCCATAGTTAACCATCACCTGGCGCAGTTTTTCCTCATTGGCCGGTGACATGGCACACAACGGCAGCCGGACTTCGCCGGTAATTTTGCCCATCAGTCGGAGGGCGGTCTTGGCTGGCGCTGGATTAGTCTCGAAAAACATGGCTTCCATCAGCGGCAACATTTTATAGTGCAACTGCCGCGCCCGGGCCAAATCTCCTCCCAGGAAGGCATCGCACATCTGGGCCATATCCCGGGGAGCGACATTGGAGATGACCGAAATCACCCCTTTGCCGCCCATGGCCATCAGCGGCAAGGCGGTGAAGTCATCGCCGGACAGCACGGTAATTTTATCGCCGCAGAGCTCGATGACTTTGGCCCCCTGCTTGAGATCTCCGGTGGCTTCCTTAATTCCCACTATATTGGGGAACTCGGCCAGCCGGGCCACGGTTTCGGGCAGTAGATTGAGGCTGGTGCGGCCCGGGACATTGTAAACAATGATGGGAATCTTGGTAGCCTCAGCAATTTTTTTATAGTGCTGGTACAGACCCTCCTGGGTCGGTTTATTGTAGTAAGGAGTAATCATCAGGGCGGCGTCGGCCCCGGCGTCTTGCGCATGTTTGGTCAATTCCAGGGCTTCGGCGGTGTTGTTGGAGCCGGAACCGGCGATCACCGGCACCCGTTTCTTTACCTGATCCAGGCAGATTTCCACTACCCGTTTGTGCTCCGCATGGGACAAAGTAGCGGACTCGCCGGTAGTGCCGCAGGGTACGATTCCATGCGTCCCGTTGTCGATCTGGAATTCGATCAGTTGCCGGTAGGCCTCTTCGTCTAGCTGGCCATTCTTAAACGGCGTTACGATGGCCACAATAGCCCCTTGAAACATGGTTTTTCCTCCTTACTGCAATTCTTCAGTCCATAATTCGCCCTGATAGACCACCAGGGCCTCTCCCTCCAGGCCGACCGCCGAAAACCTGTCGCCCTGGTTTTCAAAAAAGACCTTGAGCCGCTCCCCGCTCCGGGTACGCACCGTGACCGGGGAAGTAAGTCTCTCCAGACGAGCGGTGGCCAGGGCCGCGGCCACCGCGCCGGTCCCGCAGGCTAGGGTCTCGTCCTCCACCCCCCGTTCATAAGTGCGCAGGGCAATCTCCCGGGGTCCTGAGCGGCTGAGGAAATTGACGTTGGTGCCGGCCGGCTGGAACATGGCATGATAGCGGACGGCCCGCCCCACCTCCACTACCGGCGCGGCTTCCAGGTCCGGCACCATGAGGACCACATGGGGCACGCCGGTATTGACGAAGTGCCCGGTCCAGGTTTGCCCCGGCAAGGGGATGGTCAAATTAAGCTTCAGATCCTGGGGCGCGCCCATTTCCAGTCTGACCTGCCGGCCCTTGACCTCGGCATGGATGATGCCGGCCAGGGTTTCAAAGGCCATTTTATCCTCAGCGATACCGTTGAGGTGGGCAAACCGGGCCGCGCAGCGCCCGCCGTTGCCGCACATTTCCGGCTCGGAGCCGTCGGCATTGAAAAACCGCCAGCGAAAATCTACCTTAGTCGAAGGCTCGATAAAAATCAACCCATCCGCCCCTACTCCGAGTTTGCGGGCGCACACGGCGCGGACAAACTGGCACCGCTCGGCTTCGGCCACCACCGGGCGGCGATGATCGATCAGAACGAAATCATTGCCGCTGCCGTGCATCTTCCAGAACGGAATCCGTTCCATTATCGCCTTCTCGATTATCCAGAGGGGCGCTGCAGGAAATCCGGAATATGCTCCCCCCAGACCAAGTGTTCATAGGTCTCCCGTTCCCTGATAACATAAAACTCATCCTGATGCACTAAAATTTCCGGGATTCGGGGGCGGGAATTGTAATTCGAACTCATGGTAAAGCCATAGGCCCCGGCACTCATCAGGGCGACCAACTCCATGGGCTCAAAAGCTGGCATCTGGCGGTCTCTGGCCAAAAAATCTCCTGATTCACAGATCGGCCCCACCAATGAGGCCATAATCTCTGGCCGCGCCTTTTCCACCACCGGTTGAATGGCGTGGTAGGAGCCGTACAGACTGGGGCGGGCCAGGTCGTTCATGGCCGCGTCGATGATAATAAAATTTTTTCCCTCGCCCTGCTTGGTATAGAGCACCCGGCTGACCAGAATTCCGGCGTTGCCGACGATCACCCGGCCCGGCTCCAGGATCAGGGTACAGCCCAGGCCTTTCAGCTCTTGGCAAATAGCCTGGCCATATTCCCGGGGATGCGGCGGCGTCTCTTGATCATACTGAATGCCCAGGCCGCCGCCGATGTCCAGATACTGAATATGAATTTTTTCCTCTTCCAGACGGAGAATCAATTCTTTCAGGCGCCGCAAGGCCTCGATAAACGGCCCTAGTTCCGTCAGTTGGGAGCCGATGTGGCAGTCCACCCCCACCACCTCCACATAAGGCAATTGCTGGGCCAGGCGATAATCCTTTAGAGCCTGTTCCACGTTGATGCCGAATTTATGGCGCTTCAAACCGGTGGAAATATAGGGGTGGGTCTGGGGATCAACATCTGGGTTGACCCTTAAGGCAATGCGGGCCTTTTGGCCCATTTCGGCGGCGATCTGATTGAGGTTCAGCAATTCCTGGGAGGACTCAATGTTAAACAACAAGATGTCCTGCTTTAGGGCATAGCAGATTTCATCCGGGCGCTTGCCGACCCCGGAATAAACGATTTTGGCCGGATCGGCCCCGGCCTTAAGCGACCGGTAGAGCTCCCCGCCGGAGACAATATCGACTCCGCCCCCCTGATTGATAAAAATGCGCAATACGGCCAGGTTGGAATTGGATTTGGCCGAAAAACAGACCAGGTGGGAAATTCCCACAAAAGCCGCATCAAAGACCCGAAAATGGTGGCTAAGAGTAGCATGGCTGTAAAGATAAAAAGGGGTGCCGACCTGAGCAGCGATATCCTGCACCGCCACCTGTTCACAAAACATCTCACCTTGCTGATAATGAAAATGGTGCATGGGCGTTAACCGTTAAATTTTTTAATAACGGACTGCGACTACTTCCGAGGGCGAGCTTTCATTGGCCCGGGGAGCATTGTCCACCGCGGTAACGTAGTAAAAATAAAGCTGACCTTTTTCGACCCGACTATCCACAAAATAAGGCTGGGACCATAATCCCGAATGGAGGACGGCGAATTCGAGTTCATCTGAGGCCCGCCGGTATACCCGGTAACCGGCCAGATCCGGTTCGGGACTGGGTTCCCAGCGCAATTCCACTCCCTGCCGGGTGGGCACCACCACCAGATTCAACAGCGGCGCCGGAGCGGTCAAATCCTGCGGCCGGGCCTGCTGCTCCGAAGAGTTGAGGCTTTCCAAAAAATCTTCCCCCACCTGGCGCACCGCCCGCACTACATAGGTATATTCTAGATCGTTTTTAACGGTTATATCTTGGAAACGAATATCCGTTAATGGAGTCTGATTTACCAGGTGATAATCTTTCCCCGGAGTCCGCCGGTAAATCCGATAATTAACTATTCCCGGGACTGGCTTCCCGTCCACCAGCCGAGTCACCGGGCTCCAGTCCAGGTTGACCACCCGGTCCCCGGCGCCGGCCTGCAAGCCTTGTGGGGCCTGGGGCAAAACCTCCCAATTGTGTTTCACAATTGCCGAGACGTCCCCCAAATGCCTTTCTCGATCATAACCTACCACCTGGTAATAATAACGGTTCCCCGGCTCCAAGTCGGTGTCCTGGTAGGCCACCGCTTCCCCGCGTACCTCCCCTGCCCGGGGATAGGCCAGGTCGATCTCCACCAGTTCGTTGAGCTGCGGCGGGCATAAGCTTGAAGGCCGGTCAAGCGGCTCGTGGGCCCGCAACAGGCGAAAGCCTTGGATTTCGGTCAGGGGTTGACCCATAATGTTTACCCGGGGGATAAGCCAGTGCAGCACCAGGCTGCGCCCTTGCTGACGCACAGTAAAATCGCGCCCCGGACCCGGGAGCAAGGAATCCGGTGGGATGGGAGACATCTTTTTGCCACAGGCACTGATGGCGCTGAGAATAAGCATCAATACTACAACTCGCCAGACAGAGCCGCAAAGCTTATTAAGGGCTGTTCCCATGGTTCACTTTAGAGCCTGGGCAAGATGCCGTTGCCGCCGACTATACTCCTCTTATGAAATCTTTTCACTATTTAGCGGGTTCCAGCCCCAACTCCTGCTCCACCTGGGCCAGCCTTGCAGCCACCCGCTCCGGGGCGGTGCCTCCGGGCGACCGCCGCCGAGCCACGGCCTGCTCTATCTTGAGCCATTCAAACAGATCAGCCTCGGCCTGAGGGGCAAACTGCTGGATTTCCGCCAGGGTCAATTCGGCCAGCTCTTTCCCTTGGGACTCGGCAAAACGCACCGTCTGACCCACCTGGGCGTGGGCGGTGCGAAAGGGGACGCCGCGGGTGACTAAATAGTCGGCCATATCGGTGGCAGTCAGAAAGCCGCCAGCTAAGGCCGCGGCCAGGCGTTCCGGGCGCAACCTAAGATGGGCCAGCACCCCGGCCATGAGGCGCACGCTGGCTTGCACCGTGTCCACCGTATCAAATAACGGTTCCTTGTCCTCCTGCAGGTCGCGGTTATAGGCCAGCGGCAGGCCTTTTAAAGTGGTCAGCAGGCCCATCAGGTGGCCGAAGACCCGGCCGCTTTTGCCGCGGATCAGTTCCGGCACATCCGGGTTCTTTTTCTGGGGCATGATCGACGACCCGGTACAGAAGGCATCGGCAATCTCCACAAAGCCGAATTCGGCGCTGGACCAGAGGATCAACTCCTCCGCCAGCCGGCTCAGATGCACCATGATCAAAGAGGCGCTGGCCAGAAATTCGACAATAAAGTCCCGGTCACTGACCGCATCCAGGCTGTTTGGGGCTACGGCCGGGAAATCCAACAATTCCGCGGTATAGGCCGGATCAATAGGAAATGTGGTCCCGGCCAGGGCCGCGGCCCCCAGCGGCAGGACATTGATCCGGACCAGGGCGTCTTGCAGACGGGCCTGGTCGCGGCGGAACATTTCATCATAGGCCAGCAAATGATGGGAGAATAAAACGGGCTGAGCCCGCTGCAGGTGGGTGTAGCCCGGCATGCTCAACCCCAGGTGGCGCCGGGCCAGGCGGGCCCCGCAACGCCGCAGTTCTTGCAAGGCGGCGATCAATTCCTGCACCTGATCACGCAGATAAAGCCGCACATCCAGGGCCACCTGGTCGTTGCGGCTCCGGGCGGTATGGAGTTTGCGGCCCACCTCCCCGACCAGGGCAATCAGCCGCTCCTCAATGGCCATGTGAATATCTTCGGCGGCCGGATCAAAGACGAAGGCCCCGGTGTCGATCTCCTGCCGGATGGCCTCCAGGCCGCGGATGATGGTATCCGCCTCCTCCGCAGTCAGGATTCCCTGGCGGGATAACATCCAGGCGTGGGCGCTAGAGCCGATAATATCGTAGCGATACAGCCGCCGGTCAAAATGCAGCGACGACGTAAATTCTTCCACCCGGGTATCGGTGGGGGCGGTAAAACGCCCCTGCCAGGGTTTTTGGTGTCCTCGGTCTCCCAAAATTTTTCCTCACAGCCTTAAAGAGAGTGTATTACATAACTTTCTGCTCTTTAAAGCCGCTCGCAGTATTAACATCAATCTGGAATTACTTAAATTTATAATGTTAGGTTCTATCCAATTTCTTCTTTTATCCATAGCACTTCAGATTTTACCCAGTCTATTACATTCTGTTTATATTCAGATTTAATTTTATACATATATTGTTGTTCTTCAGAACTCCAAGAACTTTCAATAATATCCTCTTTATTTAAAGGCTTTCTTCTCATGTGTAAACCCCCTCTTGCTCCAGCAATATCTCTACCAGTTATCTCCTTATTTATGCCTTCCGAAGGTCTCCTTTTAGCAATCTCATTCATTAGAAAAGTTACGGTCTTGCTCCTTGTGGGTTCCTTGTCAACTTGTGATAGAGCGGCCAGGAGCAATCTTGTATAAGGCGATGCACCTTTCAGGTATGGGATAAGCTCGGCTTTTGTCCATGGTTCAGGCAATTCTCCACCGTTATCTTCTCCAGTTACTCCTACACCTTCCCCTCCTGTTGCAGTAGTTGCTTTCGTTGTGGCTATATCAATTATAAGTGTTACAATATTCCCCAGATTAATGGTTTCTATCGGCAAAAGAATATTTTGAACTTTAGCTATAGCCTCTTTATCACCAATGGCTGGTTCTAATCCTTTTTTTAAACCTAATAGTTCCATCAGGTCCGTATATAGCATTAATCGCATTATGTCTTTGTACTTGCTGCCTAGTATCTGCTCTATTAGAGGTTGAATTTCTCCCTTCCCAATTACATATAAGCCAAAAATATTTTTGGTGCCTTCTTTTTTTGAAAATTTCTCGATATATTCCCCTAATTGCCCTACACTACCAATTGGCCAAGTGCTGGTTTTTACCTCTAGTATTATTGTGTCTCCAGCTTCTCTTTTCCAAATTCCATCATAATTATTACTCAGAGCGTTTAATTGATTAACTTTTCAGGCGGCATATTGGACGTG